>JAPLOU010000053.1 GCA_026400535.1 Hyphomicrobiales bacterium | reverse complement strand
CGGCTTGATGCCCTGCATGTCGAAATCGAGCGAGACCAGCGTGTCGCCGAGCATGAACAGGATTTCCGTGCCGGCCCGCGCGGTCGAGCGGTGCGGATCATAGCGGTCGGAGTCAACCTCGCGCACGATGGTCACGCTGCTCGGGGTCTGCGCCCCGGCCGTCATGGGCGATAGAGCCGTTGCGGCTCCGAGCGCGGCCAATGCGGCCAATCGTGTGGTCCATCCCGTTGTCATCATCTGATCACACTCCCTTGTGGCATCGTTGGTCAGTCAGTCTCGCAAGTGTCGTACCGCCTTACAGCTTGCGCAAGCGCGGATCGAGCAGATCGCGCAGGGCGTCGCCGAGGATATTCGCACACAACACGATGATCACAATCATCAGGCTTGGCAGCGTGGCGATGTGCGGCGCGATGAACAGTTCATTGCGCCCCGAGGACGCCATCATGCCGAGTTCCGCCGCCGGAGGCTGCGCGCCTAGTCCAAGAAAGGACAGGACAGCCCCGAGCAGGATCGACTGGGCAAAGCGCAGCGTCAGATAGACAAAGACGGACGAGATGCAGTTGAGCGCCAGATAGCGCCACATCAGGGTAAAATCCGGCAACCCGATGGAGCGTCCGGCCTCCATGAAGTCCTGCGCCATGACCACCAGCGCCGCGCCGCGCGTGACCCGCGCCACGGTCGGGATGGTCGCGACGACGAGCGCCGCGATGATGGCGTTCAGGCCCGAGCCGATCACGGCCGCAAGCGCCAGCCCGAGCAGGATCGCGGGCGACGACGAGCGCCGCGATGATGGCGTTCAGGCCCGAGCCGATCACGGCCGCAAGCGCCAGCCCGAGCAGGATCGCGGGGATGGAGAGCAGCACATCGTTGATGCGCATCAGCACGCCGTCGAGCCTTCGGTAAAACGCGGCGATGAAGCCGATCGCCATGCCGATGGCCCCGCCGATCGCGGTGGCGACAATGCCGACCATCAGCGTGGCGCGCGTGCCGTAGAGCAGCCGCGACAGCATACAGCGGCCGAGGCTGTCGGTGCCGAGCAGATAGGTCCAGGTTCCACGCGCTTCCCAGACCGGTGGCAGCATGCGGCGGCGCGTGGTGAGATAAGGATCATGCGGCGCGATCCAGGGCGCCAGCAACGCCGCGACCATAATGGCGAGCAAGATGACGCCCGCGGCCAGCGCAAGCCTGTCCCTCACAAGCCGGCGCACCATGCCCGGCCGCGGCTTGCGGACCGGGATGGCGGCCGGGGCGGCGACAACGTCGCTCATGACGCCTTCACCCTGGGGTCAAGCGCCGCATAGGTCAGATCGACGATCAGGTTGATCACGATGAAGCAGAGCGCCAGCACGAGGATGGCCCCCTGCGCCAGTGGCAGGTCGCGTGCCAGGATCGCGCCAACGGCCATGCGTCCGACGCCCGGCCACGAAAAGATCGTCTCGGTGACGACCGCGCCGCCCAGCAGAAACCCGGCCTGCAGGCCAATCAGCGTGATCACCGGAATGAGCGCATTGCGCAGCACGTGCCTGATCACAACGGTGCGCTCTTTCAGCCCCTTGGCACGGGCGGTCCGGACATGATCGGCGCTCATCACCTCAAGCGCCGAGGTCCGCGTCATGCGCGCCACCGGGCCGATGAAGCTGAGCCCAAGGGTCAGCGCAGGCAGGACGATGCCGTAGAGCCCTTCAAACGTCCAGATCGGCCCGGCGCGGCCCAGAAACGGAAAAAGCTGCCAGTGGTAACCGAGCCAGATCATCAGCACGAGGGCGAAGAAAAACACCGGCGTCGAGACCCCGATCACGGAAATCGCAATCACCGCGCGGTCGATCCAGCGCCCCCGGTTCATCGCCGCGATCGTGCCAAGCGCGATGCCGGCTGGCACGGCCCAGATCAGGCAGGCGATGACGAGTTCGGCGGTCGGCCACAGGGCCTCGGCCAACTCCGACGCCACCGGGGTGTTGTTGATCATCGAATAGCCGAGATCGCCTTGAAGCACGCGAAGCAGATAAAGCCCGAACTGCACCACCAGCGGCCGGTCGAGGCCAAGGTCACCCCTGATCTGCTCGACAATCTCCTGCGTCGCAGTCGGCCCGGCAATCACCCGGGCGACATCACCCGGCACCAGTTGCAGCAGCAGGAACCCGAGCAGCAGCACACCGAGAAGCACCGGCACCGACATCAGCATGCGTGTGGCCAGGTGCTTGCCCATGCTGGGTCAGTGCCTCCACTCGCCGTGCGGGTCGTGCACGGGCTGCCCGCCAAGCAAGGTCAAGTCGCAGTTCGTCTCGTCGCGGATCTGCTCCGGGCTCGCACAGGTCATGTCGCGCGAGAACACGGCGATGTCTGCCGCCATGCCTGACAGGAGCCTGCCGCGATGCTGTTCGGCCTTGTTCGCGTAGGCGCCGAACTCGGTATAAGCCTGCAAGGCTTCGGCAAATGTCAGCGTTTCCCCCGGCCCGATCACCGTGCCGCGCGAGGTCTTCCGCGTGAGCATGCTGTAGAAGTTCGGGAAGGGGTTGGCGTCGCAGACCGGAGCGTCCGACGAGGCGGAGGGCTTGAAGCCACGCTTGATCCATGTCCGCATCGGATAGCTTTCATGGGCACGCTTCTCGCCGACAACCGAGACGTAGAGGTCGCCGAAATCATGGATGAACAGGGGCTGCGGCGCAGGCTCGATCCCGGCTTTTCGCATCCGCGTCATCTGGTCATCGGTGTTGAAGCCGCAGTGCTCAATGCGGTGCCGACGCGCCGGATCGGGGTATTTCGCAAGCGCCTTCTCCATCGCCCGCAAGGTCTGCTCAATGGCCGCATCGCCGATGGCATGGATGGCGAGCTGGTAGCCCCTGGCGTGATAGTGCTCGGTCCACTCATCCATCTCATGGTCCTTGAGCAAGGACAGGCCCCTCGTTTCAGGCTCACCGAGGTAGTTGCGCGACATCGCCGCCGTGCGGCCGCCAGCGGATCCGTCGGTGAAGATCTTGACTGGCCCGACGCTGAGGGTGTGATCGCCGAAACCGGTGACGAGCCCCTCTTCGAAGCAGCGTTCGGCGATGCCGCCGGGACCGCCCAGCAGGCATTGATTGGTGCGGATCGGCATCCGGCCGCTCTGAACCGCCTGCCGGTAGGCAATGACCTCGCCGTAGCCGGCGCGCATTCCCACTGCCGCATCCATGCAGCTTGTAAATCCAAACTGGTTGCAGTAGCGCGCCGCGCGCTCGATTGCCGCGACCAGCATATCGGGCGTCGGCTCGGGCAGCACCTTCTTGATCGGGTCGCGGCCGGTCTCGGCGAGCAGTCCGGTCAGCCTGCCCTGCACCTGTTCGATCGCCCCGCCCTGCGGTACGGGCGTGTCGGTGGTGACGCCTGCCAGTTCGAATGCCTTGGAATTCACGACCGAGAGATGGCCGCAGGCCCGCACAAGATAGACCGGGTTGTTGGGCGCGACCGCATCCAGTTCCGACAGATGCGGGTGCCGCTTAACATCGAGTTCGAACTGGTCGTAGCCGCGCGCCATCACCCATTCGCCGGGTTTGAGCATGTCGGCCTTGGCCTTGATCGCCTTGAGCAGATCATCCAGCGTACGCGCGAAGCGCGGTCTCACGTCGACATCCGCCATCATAAGACCGAGCGGCAGAAGATGCATGTGCGCCTCAAACAGGCCCGGTGTTGCGAGGCGACCGCGCAGGTCGATCACCTGGGTCGACGGCCCCCTCAGCCCGTCAATCGCTGCAGCGGCGCCGGTCGCCAGGACCTGCCCGTTCCAAAGGGCCACGGCCTCGGCGACACCCTCCGCGGCGCCAACGAAGACCTTGCCCCCGGTCAGGATCGTGTCGGCTTTTGGCCACATCATCCACTTTACTCCCCTCGTCCGGCACGGTCCCCTCTCCGTGCCATGATGGCAATGTGACATGCCTTTTCGCTACCGGGCAACCTGTCTTCAACGCATGAGGCGATGCCGGCCCCTGTCAAGGCCGGGGGTCGACAATCGCCGTGGCCAGCAGGGCGTGAACGCCCTTGGACCCATTCACCGTCTGGGTGACGCGGAAGTCGGCGATCAGGCTGCACAGGGAATAGTCGTCCTCGGGCGACAGACCGTTGCGCTTGCCGAGCCAGGCGATCATGTGGCGCAAGGCCGTCTCCATGGCACGGTCCAAAGAGGGATCGAAGGCCATGGAGATCAGGTGGGTCACGGTTTCGGCGCGAGGCGTCACAAATTTCAGATCCTTGCGGACGATGAGCTGGAAAGTGCCGGTCAGCGCCGCGCCGGAACGGCCAGTCCGACCGCCACATGTTCAAATCCGGATGAGCCCGCAAGAAATTCCTGAACCCGGGGTCACCGCGCCTCGCCTGCAACCAAGCGCAATCAGAATCCGATTTCAACTTTGCGCAAAGAGTCCAATTTCAGAACAGCGGTCACAATCGGCACAGTGCCCGTCAGGGTGTCGATGGTGACGATGTCGCCGCTCGCGATCGTGGCCTGTGCCGCCCGGGGGGCGTGGAAAAAGCCGATATGAAGGTTTGCGGGGTGGAGGTCAGATGATGGGCGGTCATGATCTACCCTCAGGAAGCGGCGGCGACATGCGGAGGTTTGCGCGGGGGTTTGCGCGGGCTTGCGCCCGGAGCCGTGAATCGATGAGATGGACAGTGCAAGGCCAAGCCCAAACCTAATCCAGCGGACCATCGCCATGATCGAAATCGACATACCCGCCGTGAAAGCCGAAGTCGAAGCGGCCTTCGCAGCCTACGAGCGCGCGCTGGTGGGCAATGATGTTGAAACCCTCGACAGGCTCTTCCATGCCGACCCGCGCACGATCCGCTACGGGGCGGGCGAGAACCTCTATGGCCATGCCGCGATCGCAGCCTTCCGGTCGGCGCGGTCGCCGGCGGGGCTGGCGCGGGCCCTCGAAGGCACCGTGATCACCACCTACGGGCAAGATTTTGCCACTGCCTCGACCCTATTCCGGCGCGACACGCTCGGCGACCGGATCGGCCGTCAGAGCCAGAGTTGGGTCCGCACCGATGAGGGCTGGCGGGTCGTGGTGGCCCATGTGAGCATCATCTGACTTCAGCGCGCGTGCAGGGGATCGAGCCGCACGAGACGGCCCAGGACAACCAGACACAGCACTGTCGCCAGGATCACCATTGTGGCAACAGCATCCACCGTTGGCTCGAGGCTGAAACTGGCTTCAGCGTAGATCCGCACCGGCAAGGTTGTCAGCCGTGCCGTTCTGAGGACGCTGGTGACGGTGACCTCGCCGAAGGACAGCAGGACATTCATGATCCCGGCCGCTGCCAGGCCGGGCACGAGGGCAGGCAGCACGACGAAGACACAGCGGCGCAAGGCCCCTGTCCCGAGATTGGCCGCGCCATCCTCCTGGGCCTTGTGGACTTTTTTGGAACGATGCAGGCGGCAAGGCGATGCTGAAGGGCAGCCCCAGAACGACATGAACCGCGACGGGCCCTGCGAAAGGCGGCAGCGCCGTGTAGATCTGCAGGACCCTCGGCATACCGACGCCGATGGCCACAGGCGGCAATGCCAGCAGCATCGCGGCGAGCGCGGTGGTTGTCGCCGGTTGCATCAAGATCCAGAAAGCGTTGGCGTAAGCGCCGCCGAACGGCACCTGCTCATGCCATTTCGGCGTGAACGACCTGAAGCCGGCAACGGTCGCCTGCAGCACATCATTGAAGCTCTGGATTCAGACCAGCGCCAGCGGCAAGAGCAGCATCACCAAGGCGCAAGCCAGCAGCAGCTTGCCAAGGACGCGTGCGGCAAGGTCCGGCAACGGGCGAGCCAGGCAGGCATCCCGGCCGACCATCGGGGAACCCCGCCCGGCCATGGCATCCGGCGCCGGGCGGGCGCATAGACCGCCACCGATTAGGCGATGCCGGCAATGGGCATCAAGAGCGCAAGCGCCGAGGCCAGGGGGCCGTTGAGGTTCTGCACAGCCTCCTGCCAGACCAGCATGCCGGTGGTCCAGACCCTCTTGCCGCCCAGGAGCGCGGCCGACACATAGGCGGTCGATGACATCAGGAAAACGAGTATGATAGCGGCCCGCAATCCAGAGGGCTCGCGCAACTTGTGCCGAAACTGGGCGGATCGAACAACATGCGCGAGAGACGCCCGAAGCGCGCACGACCCTTTTGGTTACCATTGGCAAGGCCAGCAATGGCGCGCCCACGGGGAATCGAACCCCGGTCTCATCCGTGAAAGGGACGTGTCCTGACCGCTAGACGATGGGCGCGGGCTTTTGCGAGGAATAGCACCCAAGCGAAGCAGCGTGGGTATAGTGGTGGCTCAGGATTGGGGCAAGTGCGAAAACCGTGTGGCGAAGCGGTTTTTTCATGTGGCGCATCGTCCGCGCTCAGCGCTGCGCCGGTTGCGGCGTGGCGACGTCCAGGATGCGCAGTTCGGCGCGCTCGCCCCCGCCCCAACGGTCCGCCACGAGGGTTGCCGCGACATGGACCGGCTCCCCGCGCCGCGCCTGCAGTGCCTGGCCCAGAGGCTGGTCTGCCGCGCGGAAGGCGACGCCGGTCGCCTGGGCGCCGTCGCCAGACCGCAGCTTGACCCGGACATGGCCGCCGCCGCCGACAACCTGGGCGTCGACGAGGCGGTGCTGGCCGAAGACAAAGGTTGGCTCGGGCGAACCTGCACCAAAAGGGCCGGCGGCGCCGAGTTCAGCAATGAGACGCGGCGTCGCGCTTGCGGCCGTGAGCCCCGCGTCGATGAGAAGGCCGTCGACGGCCCACGCATCATCAACGGCGGACTGCAACGCCTCCGTGATAAACACCGAGAAGGCGGCGAGGCCGCCGGGCCGGAGGGTCGCGCCGGCGGCCATCGCGTGGCCCCCGCCCTTGACGATGACGCCGCTCTCGGCCGCCGCGCGCACCGCCCGGCCGAGATCGACGCCCGCGACTGACCGGCCCGAACCGGTTCCGGACCCATCGGGAGCCAGCGAGAAGGCAAAGGCGGGTCTGCGGAACCGTTCCTTCAGACGCGATGCCACCAGCCCGACGATGCCCGGATGCCAATCGGCGGATGCCGCGACGATGACCGGCCCGTCCGCCACCTGCAGGGACTGATCCGCCTGAGCGACGGCTTGCTCGACCGCAACGTGCTCGATCTCCTGCCTGTCACGATTGAGATCGTTGAGCTGCAGGGCGATCTCGCGTGCGCTGATCTCGTCACGCTCCATCAGGAGCTTCACCCCGAGCAACGCGTCGCCGATGCGTCCGCCGGCGTTGATGCGCGGGCCGATCAGGAAACCGAAGTGCCAAGCTTCCAGCGGGCCGTTGAGCCCGGCGACATCGATCAGGGCCGCGAGGCCGGGGCGGGAGCGTGTGCGGGCGACGGCAAGACCCTGCCGCACGAAGGCACGGTTCAGCCCGGTCAGCTGGGCCACGTCGGCCACCGTGGCCAGCGCGACGAGATCAAGCTCGCCCATGAGGTCGAGCGGCTGCGCCTTTCCGATGGCGCGCAAGGCCCTGTTCAGGCCAACCAGCGCCATAAAGACCACGCCCGCCGCACACAGATGCCCCAGGCCGGACAGATCGTCCTGGCGGTTCGGATTGACCAGCGCGATCACCTCCGGAAGATCGACGGGCGCCTGATGGTGATCGAGCACCAGCACTTCCAGGCCCAGCCGCTTCGCCGCGGCGAAGACCTCATGACTGGTGGTGCCGCAATCGACCGTGACGAGCAGGGTGGCACCCTCGCCTGCCAGCATGCGGATGGCGTCGATGTTGGGGCCATAACCCTCGATCAGGCGATCGGGGATGTGGATGCGGGCTCGCGCACCGGCTGCTGCGAGATATCGGGCCAGCAAAGCGCTGGAGCAGGCACCGTCCACGTCGTAGTCGCCGAAGATCGCCACGCTCTCGCCGGTCGTCACCGCATGGGTCAGCCGCGCCACGCACAGGTCAAGGTCGACTAGTGTCGACGGGTCGGGCATCAGATCGCGCAGGCGCGGCTCCAGAAAGCCCTGCAACTGCGGGCCCGTGACGCCACGAGCAGCCAGCACGCGGGCGAGGGTGTCGTTGAGCCCCTCGACCTGGACAAGCTGCTCCGCCAGGGCAAGGCCCGGACCGTCCAGCCTTTGGCGCCAGGGCTGGCCGAGCGCAGAGCGCGCGACGCCGAGAAAGAAAGGTTTTTGCACGGGCATCCGTTTGTCTTAAGCGATTCTTGCCGATAGGTTGCCTGCCATGACGCGACAGGCGCGGGAGAACCGTGAACCATGAGGACCGCCGCGACCGGCCTGCCGGCTCTGTGGACACCGGCTTTCTCCGCTCCGGAACCGCGAAGCCTGTGCACCGATTGTGGCGTCTCGCGCATGGAGAACCCGAAAGCCTGCGGCAAGGCCTGCCAGTTCATCAAGCCGGACTATCCGGCGCTGGAAAGCAAGGTCCACGGCCGGGCGCGTGACCCCTCAAGGCCTGACGAACTGCATTTCGGCCCATTCCGCGCCATGCACCGGGCAGCGCTGAAGCAGCCTTCCGCGGGCGCGCAATGGACCGGCATCACCACGCGCATCGCCGAACGGCTTCTGGAAACGGGGGCGGTCGAGGCCGTGCTGACCATGGCGCCCGATGCCGATGACATGTGGAAGCCCGTCCCTGTGCTCGTCACGAACCCGCGTGAACTCGCAAAATGCCGCGGCATGCGAATGGGCTACGCACCGCTGCTGGCGCTGCTCGAACCGGCCAGGGCGCGCGGCTTCACGCGCCTCGCCATCATCGGCATACCCTGCCAGGTCTATGCGCTGCGGGCGCTGGAGGCTGAACTCGGCTTCGAGCGGCTGTACGTCATCGGTACGCCCTGCTCGGACAACACCACCACGGCCAATTTCCACAGCTTTCTGGACCTTTTGTCCGAGAAGCCGGAAACGATCTCATATCTGGAATTCCGGGCCGATTATCATGTCGAACTGCGCTTCTCGGATGGCCGCAAACGGGAGATTCCATTCCTGCAACTGCCGATCTCGAAGCTGCCGCGCGACTTCTTTCCCCTCACCTGCCGCACCTGCGTGGACTACACCAATGTGCTGGCCGACATCACGGTGGGCTACATGGGCGGCGAGGGTCAGCAATGGCTGCTCGTGCGGAACGAACGCGGGCAGGAACTCATCGACCTCATCGGCGACGAGGTGATGCTGTCAACACCGGGAAGCAAGGGCAAGCGGCACGGTCCGGTGAAAGGCTTCCTCGCCAATGTCAGGCTGGCGGCGGGCGGACTGCCCCTGCGCAGCATGCCGGACTGGCTGCGCCCGATCGCCGGCTGGCTGATGCCACGCATCGGCCCGCGCGGCCTCGAATTCGCCCGTGCGCGTGTCGAGATGAAGGCTGTCGAGACGGTGCTCCACCTCGAACGGGAAGAACCCGCGCGGGCGAAAAGCATGATTCCGGCCCATGTCTGGGCGCTGGTGAAGGATTACGGGCTGGAGCGCCAACCTGCCCCACCGGCGAAGGAGACCGCAAATGCGCCAGCGGGAACCGTGACAGGCGCATGAGCGGACCCGAAGGCTTTCGTCGCTTTGCGCGGTTGGCAAGTGTCGTCTGGGTCGTGCTCGCGGCTGCCCTGATCAGCGTGGCGCTGTCCGGGCTAGCGCGCGACCGGATTGGCGTCATCTCCAAACGCGTCGTCATCGATGGCACGCCCGCCACCGTGTTCCGCGCGGCGGACGCGCCTGCCCCGGTTGTGCTGATCGCGCACGGGTTCGCGGGCTCCCAGCAACTGATGCAGGCCTTTGCGCTGACAGCCGCCCGCAGTGGCATGATTGCCGTGACCTACGATTTCCTCGGCCATGGCCGCAACACCACCCCGCTCCGCGGCGACGTCAACCAGATCAATGGCGCGACGCGCGCGCTCGTCGGGCAGACGGCGCAGATGATCGCCTATGCCCGAAGCGCTGGCGATGGCCGCGTGGCCCTGCTTGGGCATTCGATGGCGTCAGACATCATCATCCGGGCGGCGCAGGCGGAGCCGGATATTGCCGCGACGGTCGCGATTTCGGCCTTCTCGCAGGTGGTGACGGCGCACAGTCCGCGCAACCTTCTGCTGATCGCGGGCGAGTGGGAGGGCTATCTCAGCGCCGAGGCCCTGAAACTCGTCGGGCAGGCCGCCGGAAGCGCTCCGCCGCAGGCCAGCGTGACCTATGGCCGCTTTGCGGATGGCTCCGCGCGCCGGTTCGCCAGCGCACCGCATGTCGAGCATGTCAGCGTGCTCTACAGCGCCGTCAGCCTCGCCGAGGCAAAGACCTGGCTGACTGAGGCATTCGGCCTGCCTGATACGCCCGTGCCTGTCCGTAACGGCCTGTGGATCGCGCTGCTTTTGCTCGGCCTGATCCTCGCCGTGCGCCCGCTTTCGCGGCTGCTGCCGGTTGTCTCCGCGCCGCCCATCGGTGGCGGCATGGGGTGGCGCCGGTTCTGGCTGGTCGCGCTGGTCCCGGCACTCGTCACGCCGCTGGCGCTCCGGGTGACGCCGACGCATTTCCTGCCGATTCTCGTGGCGGACTATCTCGCGGTTCATTTTGCGGTCTATGGGCTGCTCACTGTCCTTGTCTGGCGGCTTGTCCGAGCGCCGACGGGCAAGCCCGTCGCCATCACTCCACCTGGGCTGGCCCTCGCCGCGGGCGGGGCACTGCTGGTCACGTTCGGTGGCCTGCTGCCCGCCATCGACAGCGTCGTCACCGCTGTAGCCCCGATCCCCGAGCGTCTTGTGCTGGTCATGGTGCTGCTAGCGGGAACGCTCAGCTTCTTCCTGGCCACCGAATGGGTCATGCGCGGACCCCGGGCGGCGCGCGGAGCGGCGGTGGTGGTGCCGCTCGCCTTCCTCCTGTCGCTGGCCCTCGCTGTGGCGCTCGACCTCAAGAGGTTGTTCTTTCTCGCCATCATCGTGCCGGTAATCGTGCCATTCCTGGCCATTGCCGGGTTGTTTGGCGCCTGGGTCTACCGGCGGACCGGCCACCCCTTCGCGGGCGCCATCGCGAACGCCATCGCCTTCGCCCTGGCGATCGGCGCGACATTTCCGATGATGACGGGCTGAGCGTCCGGCTACTGCCCGTTCGCCGCACAATAGGCGCGCAGATCGGGCGAGCGCGACTGGACCGGAATCTGGCAGATCGGCGGAACATAGCGTTGCGACGGCCCCGGCAGGGGCTGGAACGGCGGCACGGGCGACTGGATCGGCGGCGGAATCGGCGTGATCGGCTGCCCCTGAATGCCGGGCGTCGTCGACGGCAAAGTCGGCACAAGGCCGCTCTGCGCCTGCGCTCCCCCGAATGCCGGAAGCGCTGCGAGCATGAGCGCCGCGAGCCGCCCGGCTGTCAATCTGATCACGGTTCTCCCCCTTTGACGTGAAGTGACGCAGACAAATGCGGCGCAGCTTGACCGGACTGCCGCACGTCAGCAAGCCCGCATGGCCTGCACGCATTCGATAAGCGGTTGCATGGTTGATCGCTGCGCACCGCGCAAGACCACTGCCCCGCATCTAGCCCGAAGGTTGGCCGCCGATGCCCATCTCCCGGCGCCCGCGTTCTGACTTTCCTGCCCTCCTACGGCACGGCCGACTGGCTCGACAGCGACCGTGTGACCGGTCAAATTCGATTTCCCGCAGTCATCCGCGGCGCGGCCTTGCGTTGCTGGGTCGTGCTGTCGCAGAGCGGCGGGAACCCGTCCGGAAAGGCGGTCGGAACCGACGTCACCCGCGTGTATGCGGCACCCTGTCTGGCCCTGACAGGCCAGGCGCTTGATGTCTATGGGAAGGCGGCCCATGGCGCGGCGCAGACGGTGATCTTCGGACGCGACATCGGCTACGCCACTTTTTTCCATCCGCCCATCTGCCTGCTGCTATGCCTGCCACTCGGGCTCGTGCCGTCCCTGATGTCGCTCGCACTCTGGCAGGCCGGTACGCTTATGTTCGACTGCCGCGTGGCGCGGCAGTTCGGCGGCAGCCGGCTGGGCGCCCTGCCCCTGTTCGCTTTCCCGGCTGTGATCATCAACATCGGGCACGGCCAGAACGCCTTCCTCCGCGCGGGCCTGTTCGGCGTCGACGCATGGTTCGGCTTCCTGACCGGTTCGAAGCTCGCCACCGCGCAGGCGCCGGCCGAAATTGAGTAAAAACTGCACGTCTGCGCCACTGACGGGGTACCGGCGCTCCTCTGCCGGGCCTACGGCGATTGGTGGTTGGACGGGCACAACGATGGTCTCCATCGCCATCGGCTTTCGCTCCACGAAAGCTTGCCCGTCGAGGTCAGGCCAACCTGTGCTACGGCCCTCAGAGCCGCCCAGCCTTTCACAGCAGGCACGCGCGCCTGCGCGGCAAGCCGGTCGTCAGTCGAATTTGAACTTCTCGAACTGACGGTGCTCGCCATGGATCTTCCGGACCGTACCAGTGATCGAGCGGTAGACAATGGTTTCGGTCTCGATCACGTCCTTGCCTAGCCGGACGCCCGACAGCAGGGCCCCGTCCGTCACGCCGGTCGCCGACACGATCACGTCGCCGGAGGCCATTTCGGACATGTCATACTTCTTGACCGGGTCCTTGACGCCCATCTTGAAGGCGCGCTCGCGCTTGGCTTCGCTGTCGAGTATGAGCCGCCCCTGCATCTGCCCGCCGACGCAGCGCAGGGCCGCAGCTGCGAGCACGCCCTCCGGCGCGCCACCGATGCCAAGGTAGATGTCGATGCCGGTCTTTTCCGGCATGGTGGTGAATATAACGCCGGCCACATCGCCATCGGTGATCAGGCGGATGGCTGCGCCGGTCTTGCGCACGGCGGCAATCAGCGCCTCGTGGCGCGGGCGGTCCATGATGAGGGCCGTGACTTCATGCGGCTTGCAGCCCTTGGCGCGGGCGATGGCGTGGATGTTGTCCTCGGGCGACGCGTCAAGATCGACGACCCCCTGAGAATAGCCAGGGCCGATGGCGATCTTGTTCATGTAGACGTCGGGCGCATACAGGAGCGTGCCGGCATTGGCCATGGCCATCACCGCGATCGCGCCTGGCATATCCTTGGCGCACAGCGTGGTCCCTTCCAGAGGGTCTACCGCGATATCCACCTTCGGGCCGCGCTTGTTGCCGACCTTCTCGCCGATGAACAGCATCGGTGCCTCATCGCGCTCGCCCTCGCCGATGACGATCTCGCCGTCGATCGGCAGCTTGTTGAGTTCGCGCCGCATTGCGTCAACGGCAGCCTGGTCGGCCGCCTTCTCGTTGCCGTGACCGCGAAGCATGGCGGACGCCACGGCTGCGCGCTCGGTGACGCGCACCAACTCCATCGACAGAACGCGCTCGATGACTTGTCCGGATTGGATGGTTAGATCGGTCATGAAGCGTTCCTCGGCGCATGATTGATGCGAAGCGCAATAAAGACGCTGTCGGCAGTCGGCAATAGCAAGTCGTAGTCGAAGGCTTGGACGATAGCGACTCGACCCCGACAATTGCCCAACAATTCAATCCCGCTCGATCCTGATCACCTGCGGAACCTCGGCGATGTGGCCATCCGCTATGATCTTGTCGATAGCCGACCGGATTGCCCCCTCGGTGGTGGCGTAGGTAATGAGCACCACCGGCACCGGCTGGCCTGAGCGGCCCTTCGGGTCCTGGCGGGCCGCAAATTCCGAGCGCTTCTGGACGATGCTTTCGAGGCTGATGTCGCTTTCCGCCATGCGGGTGGCGATGCCGGCCGCAGCACCGGGCCTGTCGAGAACCGCGAGGCGGATGTAGTAGCCGCCTTCGTGGCGCTGCATCGGGGCCCGTGTCGGCTTCGCCAGCCGGTTGACCGGCAGGCCGAACGGTGCGCCTGTGCTGCCGCGGGCAACGTCGGCGATGTCGGAGACGACTGCTGACGCGGTGGGGCCACCGCCGGCGCCGGGGCCGACCAGCGTGAGCTGGCGCACGGCATCCGCATCGATACTCACCGCGTTGGTAACGCCCATAACCTGCGCGATAGCCGAGAATTTCGGCACCATGGTCGGGCTGACGCGCTGCTCGATGCCACCCGCCGTACGCTCGGCCACACCCAGGAGCTTGATGCGGTATCCCAGTTCGTCGGCCATCTTCAGATCGAGCGGCGTGATCTTGGAGATGCCCTCGACATGGATGGCGTCGGCGTCGATCTCGGTGCCGAAGGCGAGCGCTGTCAGCAAGGCGAGCTTGTGCGCCGTGTCGAAGCCCTCGACATCGAAGGTCGGATCGGCTTCGGCGTAGCCGAGCGCCTGCGCGTCCTTGAGGCAATCGGCGAAGGTCAGCCCCTCGAGTTCCATCCGTGTGAGAATGTAATTGCAGGTGCCGTTGAGGATACCGGCGATCTGGGTGACGGTGTTGCCCGCCAGCGCCTCGCGCAAGGTCTTGACCACGGGAATGCCGCCGGCCGACGACGCCTCGAAGGCCAGGGCCACGCCGGCGTCTTCCGCGGCGCGCGCCTGCCCCATGCCGTGGCTGGCGAGCATGGCCTTGTTTGCTGTCACGACATGCTTGCCGGCTGCGAGGGCCGCATCGACCGCGGCCTTTGCCGGACCATCGGCGCCGCCCATCAACTCCACGAGGCAATCAACCTCGGCGTCCATGGCCATGGCCACAGGATCATCGAACCAGCGATAGGCCGACATGTCGATGCCGCGGTCGCGCTTGCGGTCGCGGGCGCAGACGGCCACCACGTGCACGGCCCGGCCGCAGCGCGCCGCAAGGGCATTTTCCTGCCGCTTGAGGATCTCGATGACGGATGCGCCGACGGTGCCCAGCCCCGCCACGCCCAGACGTAAGGGTGTACTCATGGTCAGCCGGGTCGCATGGCGGGCGGCCTTGAGTCAACCTGTGGCAAGCGCCGCCGGGCGGCGGCAGCTAACCCAGCGCGCAGACTACCCGCAGCCTGGCGCCCGTGACCTTGCCGTCCGCGAGCGTCAACGCGCCATTGACGTGGTGATTGCCGAACGGCGTGTAGCGCAAGGTGCGCACGAAGCTGAGGTCTCCGGGCGAACCGGCGGGCGATATCTGGTCCTCCGCCTTTGGCCTCCAGAACCAGGGTGCCGGCGGCGTCACGCGGGCCGTCCCCAGGAGCGTGCGCGCCTCGGCTTCGGCCATCCCCTTCGGAAAGTGCTTGGCCGCCAGATCAGGAAGATCGCGGGTGCAGGTCCGGTCCTCCTTGCTGTTGAGGACATCGAGCAGCAGTGGCGATTCGGTTTCCGGAACCCTGCCCCGCGCGACGTCCCATGAGGCGATGGCGAGGACGGCAATCGTTCCGAGGAAGGCAGCGGCGACCATGCGCGGCACGAGGACACGGCGAAGGGAAGTTGGATCGGTGTTGGCCATGATTGCCGGTCGCACGGGGCACAGGCGCGGTCAAGCCCGCGCCTGCCGTCCTCCGGGCTTGACCTGCGCGCGCCAATAACATTGATGGGGAGGCCCTCGCGCACCAATGCGCCGACCCTAGGATCTGCGATGTCGATGTCCCTCCATACAGCTTCTGTTCCCGCCCTGATCCACTCGCTCAAGGCGCTGGCTGCCGTTCTGGCGAAGGCCGAGGCACATGCCACCGCCCTGCGCATCGAACCCAATGCACTGCTGCAAGCGCGGTTATTCCCGGACATGTTTCCAATGGCGCGGCAGGTGCAGATTGCCTGCGACATGGCCAAGGGCGGCGCCTGTCGTCTGGCGCAGATGGAAATTCCGAGCCATCCGGACACGGAAGCCAGCTTTCAGGAACTTCAGGCCCGCGTCCAGAAGGTCATCGACCTGCTGACCTCGATCCCCGCCTCTGCGATTGATGGTGGCGAGGACCGTACGGTCGTGATCAAGGTCGCCGGGCAGGAAATGAGCTTCAAGGGCTCCGACTATCTGATCCGCTGGGTCTTCCCGAACTTCTATTTCCACGTCACCACCGCCTATGCACTGCTGCGGCACAATGGCGTGCCGCTCGGCAAGGGCGACTATCTCGGGCGGTCGTGAACTACCCCGCCTTCTTGATGTCGATCACATTGTGCAGCGTGGCGTCGGCGGTTTTCAGGAACTTGCCGATGTTCCGTGCCGCCTGCCGGATGCGCTGCTCGTTCTCGACGATGGCAATGCGCACATAGTCGTCGCCATGTTCTCCGAAGCCGATGCCGGGGGCGACTGCCACCTCGGCCTTCTCGATCAGCAGCTTGGAGAATTCCAGGCTGCCGAGATGTCGGAACTTCTCAGGGATCGGTACCCAGGCGAACATCGAGGCCTGCGGCACCGGAATCTGGAAACCGGCCTTGCCGAAGCTCTCGACCAGCGCGTCACGGCGCGTCCTGTAGATAGAGCGCATCTCCTTGATGCAATCGTCCGGCCCGTTAAGGGCTGCTGCCGCCGCGACCTGGATGGGCGTATAAGCTCCATAGTCGAGATAGGACTTGACCCGGGTCAGCGCCGCCAGAAGCCGTTCATTGCCAACGGCGAAGCCCATGCGCCAGCCTGCCATTGAGAACGTCTTCGACATCGAGGTGAACTCGACCGTGACATCGATCGCGCCAGGCACCTGCAGCATCGACGGAGGAGGGTCTTTGTCGTCGAAATAGACTTCGGCGTAAGCGAGATCCGAGAGCAAGATGATGTCGTGCTTTGTCGCGAACGCGACCAGATCACGGTAGAATTCAAGGCTTGCGACATAGGCCGTCGGGTTTGACGGATAGCAGACCACGAGCGCGATCGGCTTTGGCACCGAGTGCATGATCGCGCGTTCGGCGGCGGGGAAGAAGGCCGGCGTCGGTTCGGCTGGCACCGAACGGATCACACCGCCTGCCATCAGGAAGCCGAAGGCATGGATCGGATAGCTCGGGTTCGGCACCAGAACCACATCGCCTGGACCGGTGATGGCTTGCGCCATGTTGGCGAAGCCTTCTTTCGACCCGAGGGTGGCCACGACCTGCGTGTCCGGGTTGAGCTTCACACCGAACCGGCGCTCGTAATAGTGGGCCTGGGCGCGGCGCAGGCCGGCAATGCCCTTGGATGACGAATAGCGGTCGGTGCGCGGCTTGCCGGCTGTTTCGACGAGCTTTTCGATCACATGCTTGGGCGCCGGAAGGTCCGGATTGCCCATGCCGAGATCGATGATATCGACTCCCTTGGCCCGTTCGGCGGCCTTGATCCTGTTGACCTGCTCGAACACATAGGGCGGCAAGCGCTTGATGCGATGAAAATCAGCCATCAACATGTCTCCAGGGCCAGGTCGCCGGCTGTGCACGAGCGACGACGGAATGAATCTACATAAAATTGCTTTAGCATTTGAAAATATCTTAATGAACGCAATTATATCTGAAAAATCTATCGAATTCCGCTCTTATTGTGTGATTGGCGGCGGCTTGGCGGTGGGAGTTGCGCCCGCAGCCCGCGCCGCAGCCCCTTCCGCCTCCAGCCGGGCGCGATCGGCGTCAAGTGCGGCCTCCATCGCCCGGAACTCGGCTGCGCTCTTGCGCGGCGCAGGACGCGCTGGCGCGCTGACGCCGACAGCCATGAACCCGCTCGGCGCATCCTGGCGGCTGTCGCGAACGAAATCGGTCACCTCGCTCGGGCGTCCGGCAAGACCGACACCCTGCGCCGCGTCGCGCACGAGGTTGGTATCCCCGCAACCGCATAGCGCCATCAGACTGACCGCCAATGCCGCGCCGCGAAGAACCGATTCCAGATGAGTTTTCATGTTCAAGCCCGATTCAACCCTGTCAAACATGTTTGTGAAGGTGTTAATAGACCTGAAATTGCGGTGTCACAGTGGCAACACTGAAGATGCTGTTCCGAGGAGATGCAAACGCAATGTCCAGCCCCCCGCGTGATGGCTCCAAAGAGGCGCAGGACGGCGACAATCCCAGGCCCCAGCTGCCGGACTTTGACGCCCTTTCACGCAATGTCGGGCGTCTTGTTGAGGAGGCCGGGAAAGTCACCGCGGCCTTCATGCGGCCTATCGAGCGCGGGGACGCGAAGGGCGGGCTGGCAGACGAGGCCAGTGATGTCGTGAAGACTTTTGGACAGGTCGCTGAGAAGGTGCTCTCTGACCCGCAGAAGGCCATCGAGGCGCAGGCGTCGATCGCCACGAACTTCATGAGCCTGTGGGCGGAAACGCTCAAGAAGATGAATGGCGAGGCTGCCACGCCGGTGGCGCAGCCGGACCCGAAGGACGCCCGCTTCGCCGATCCCGAATGGCAGGCCAACCCGATGTTCGACTTCATCAAGCAGGCCTACCTGATCACCTCGCGCTGGGCTGAGATGGTGGTCGACAAGGCGGACGGCGTGGACGAACACACGCGCGACAAGGCCCGCTTCTATGTGAAGCAGATTTCCAGTGCGCTCTCCCCGTCCAACTTCATTGCGACGAACCCGGAGCTGATCCGCGAAACGCTGCGCCAGAACGGCGACAACCTGGTGCGCGGCATGAAGATGCTGGCCGAGGATGTCGATGCCGGCAAGGGCGAGCTCAAGGTGCGCATGACCGACAGCGAGCGCTTCGAGGTCGGCGTCAACATGGCGATCACGCCGGGCAAGGTGGTGTTCCGCAATGCGCTGATCGAGCTCATCCAGTACGCGCCGACGACCGAAACGGTGCTGGCGCGGCCCCTGGTGATCGTGCCGCCCTGGATCAACAAGTACTACATTCTCGATCTCAACCCGGAGAAGTCCTTCATCAAGTGGTGCGTCGCCCAGGGGCTGACGGTGTTCTGCGTGTCCTGGGTCAATCCGGATGAGCGGCACCGCAACATGGGCTTCGATGAGTACATGACCGACGGCATTCTTGCGGCCGTCGGAGCAGCCTGCGAGATCACGGGCCAGCCCGATGTGACCGCGATCGGCTATTGCGTGGGCGGAACGATGATGGCGGTGACGCTCGCCTACATGGCGTCGCAGGGCGACAAGCGGATTTCGAGCGCAACCCTGTTCACAACGCAGGTGGACTTCACCGATCCGGGCGAACTCAAGGTCTTCGTCGACGAGGACCAGATCAAGTCCACCGAAGAGCAGATGAAGCTGAGGGGCTATCTCGACGGCGCCCGCATGGCCGGCGCCTTCAACATGCTCAGGCCCAACGACCTGATCTGGGCCAACGTGGTCAATGTCTATCTCAAGGGCCAGTCGCCCTACCCGTTCGACCTGCTGTACTGGAATTCCGATTCAACCCGGATGCCGGAGAAGAACCACTCCTTCTACCTGCGTAACTGCTATCTCAACAACACCTTGTCGAAGGGCGAGATGACGGTGGCAGGTGAGCGCCTCGACATGGGCAAGGTCATGATTCCAATCTTCAACCTGGCGGCCAAGGAAGATCATATCGCGCCGGCGAAATCGGTCTTCCGGGGCTGCTCCCTGTTTGGTGGCCCGGTCGACTATGTCATGGCCGGTTCGGGACATATTGCCGGCGTGGTCAACCCGCCGAGCAAGCCGAAATACCAGTACTGGACGGGCGGCAAAGCTGTCGGCAGGTTCGAGGACTGGGTTGCAGCAGCAGCCGAGACGCCCGGATCGTGGTGGCCCTACTGGCTCGAATGGATCAAGGCTCAAGCCCCGTCGACCGTGAAGGCGCGCACGAAACTGGGCAGCAAGATGCACAAGCCGCTCTGCGACGCGCCCGGAACCTATGTGAAGATCAAGGCATAGGAGCGCTGCGGGCGCAGCAAGCCTGAACTTAGAAGATCGATCCCGTTCCGGTCCGCCCCACCCCGGGCGCCAGCGAGGGCAAGGTGTCGAGCAGCAAGCGCGTATTCTCGGTGATGACGCGCCAGTCGTTGATCACTGGCGCGTCCTGTGGCCCGAGCGCCGGGTCTATCAGCAGGCAGGGGCAATCCTGACCACCCTCTCCCACCATGGCGACCAGCGCCTCACGGGGACGCGGAAAATCGACATGCACGATGTGCAACGCGCTGCGCAATTGCGGGTAATAGGCCAGAACGCCCTCGACAAGCGCGCAATCCGGGCAATACCAGCCCTCCGGCCGGTCAGGTCGCGAACTGGGACGGATCAGGAAGAGAAAAGGTTTTTTCATCTCAGCTTGCTTCCGGCGATCTCAACTCCCGGTGGCCCCTCGCGAAACAGAAGAGCCGACCCTGAGGCCGGCTTTCCGAGAGTGCATCCCGCGGTTCGATGGCTCAGTTGCGAACCGAAATCGGACCGGACTTGGAGACGATCGGCTGCGCCACGGCCGGGTCATCCCAGCGATAGGTCAGGCCAGCCGCAATGATGTGGATCGTCGGGTTGGCGACGGCGGTCAACGGTAGCGGGCCACCTTGTGCGGTGCCGGGGCCGTAGGCGATTCGGGCCTTGTTAACGGCGATGAAGGTGTACCCGAGATCAAAGTTCACCTTCTCCGAAAACTTGTAGCTCATGCCGGCCGAGAGCCAGATGCGGTCGTTGTCGGATACAAACACCGAACGGCTGCTGACATCGACGGCTGACAGCTCATAGCCGACGCCGGCGCGCAGGGTCAGGTTCCGGTTATACCTGTACTCAAGACCACCGGAGAAGTACCAGCTGTCCTTGTACTCAAAGCGCAGATTGGTGAGCGTCACGCCATCGGCGCGGCGGATGACAGGGATCGTTCCGAAGCGCGCCCAGTTGGTCCATTCGACGCCAACATGGGCCTGCCACTGATCGTTGATGACCTGCGAGAGGCCGAAGACAACCGAGCCGGGCAGTTTCAGATTGGCCTTGACCGGGAACGTCAGGCCGCCGAGATCGTAGCGCACAAGACGGCCGGTGACCGTCTGGTCGATGCCCGAGCGGTAGGCGATGCCGATGTTCGTGCCTGTGAACGGGGTCAGCGTCACGCCGAGGCGGTACCCAAGATCATAAGAGTCGCCGCGGATCTGGACGCCGTTCGAGCCCGGAACAAGAGATGTTGCCTGCTTCAGATCGACCTGACCGTACTGGACCTGAAGGGCCGCACCGACCGAAATCCAGTCGTTGATGGCGTAGCCAACCGTCGGTGCAACGTTGAATGTGCGGATCGTCGCGGAACGGCCATAGGTCTGACCGGCCCAGATCCCGTCGGAGCCGCCGGGCTTTGATCGCAGGCCAAAGGGTGCCGTGTTGGCGAAGCCGACAAACAGGCGGTCGGTCAACTGCCAGACATTGAAAGAGGCTGGAATGAAGGCACCGTTGATGCCCAGATTATCCGAAGGACCAAGCGGCGCGCTCGGGCCGACGATGCTGTTGTATTTGGCCGTCGCGCCGAGATAGGTCGCACTCCAATGGCTCTGGCGGCCCGGGAACATTGTGATCGCGGCCGGGTTCCATGCCATCGCGCCAAGCCCGATGCCGCCGGATGCCGCGCCGGCATAGGCCATTCCGAGGCCCTCAGCCGACTGGCCGGATCGAATAGCGAACGAGCTCGCCTGGGCAGTGGCGGTGACGAGCATGAGCGCGGCGGCCGAAGCGGACAGTCGCAGCACGGAACGGAAAGAACCAATCATCGTGTCCCACCTTTTTTCTTGTACAGGCACGGCGACGAGCCTTGTTCGTGTCACGGTTCTGACAAGTCGGATTACGATTCACAAGGGCTTTCGGAAGCGCGGGAGTTGGGACGATAGCTGCCTGATGACCCCGCCAACAGCATCCAAATCGATCGAAAGAAGCGGCATCTGCCGGAAAGCGCAAGGAATTCCCTGCCAATATCGCCTGTTTTCGGGGAGTCCCCGGCGGTAGGCAGCGGAAAGTGACTGCTCCCGAAGCGACCATCCGCTGCACGTTTAAGGGTCATCGTTGCAAAATCGCAACATTCGGCGTGCCGAAGATGCATGGCGGTTGCCCGGCTTGCTGCAAAGACTTGCAGTGCGCGCCCAATTTTGCCCTGATGCGTTGAACAACAGGGCTGGGAGGACTCCATGAAATTGCTTCGTTTCGGTGCGGTGGGCAAGGAAAAGCCGGGAATGGTGGACGCGGACGGCGTGATTCGCGACCTGTCAGGGGTCGTCGACGACATTGCCGGCGCGGCACTCACGCCGAAGGGGTTGGCGAAGCTGGCCAGAATCAACCCCGCCAAGCTGCCCAAGGTCTCGCCCCGCACGCGCATCGGCTCCTGCGTGCCGCAGCCCGGCAACTTCATCGCCATCGGGCTGAACTATGCCGATCATGCCGCCGAGACGGGCGCCGCGATTCCAGCCGAACCGATCATCTTCAACAAGGCGCCGAACTGCATCAGCGGCCCGAATGACCATGTGATCATTCCGCGCGGTTCGAAGAAGACCGACTGGGAGGTCGAACTGGCGATCATCATCGGCGCGGGCGGCTCCTACATCGACGAGAAGGACGCGCTTGCGGCCGTGGCCGGCTACGCGGTCTGCAATGACGTATCGGAACGCGAGTTCCAGATCGAACGTGGCGGCACATGGACCAAGGGAAAGGGCTGCCCGACCTTTGGCCCGCTCGGCCCCTGGCTGGTGACGACCGATGAGGTCCCGAACGTGCAGAACCTGCACATGTGGCTCGATATCGACGGCAAGCGCGTGCAGGATGGTTCGACCAAGACCATGATCTTCGACGTGAAGACCATCGTCTCCTACACGAGCCGCTTCATGAAGCTGATGCCGGGCGACGTCATCACGACCGGTACGCCTCCAGGCGTCGGCATGGGCATGAAGCCGCAGCGCTATCTGCATGGCGGCGAGATTGTCAGCCTCGGCATCGAAGGGCTCGGCGCGCAAAAGCAGAAGTTCGTCGCCTATCCAGGGTGACGGTCCGGTCGATCGATGTGCAGCAGATCAGTCGGTTCCATTCCTGGGAATGGGCCGGCAATCTTGCTTGGCTCAAGCCAGATGGGGCGTCACGCGCGCGGGATGACCGGGACAGGCCTGGTCATGACACTGATGCTCGATCAGCCCCGCACGTCTGTCGTGAAGACCTTCTGGGCGATCTTCCAGGCGTTGCCAATCTTCACGAAGGACAGGATGTCGGTGAAGAAGCGCGGCGGGATCGCGCAGTTGACCTTCACATGGGCGAGATTGCCGCTGATCAAGTCGATGGTGAGAATCTGGTCGTGGCGGGCCAATCCGGCCGCCTTGGGCGCAGGGCGGTTCCGCACTGAATCCAGCCACGCATCGCGGGGTGTGACCTTCACCTCGCCCTCAAAACTCTGGGTCAGGGCCGAGGTCGGCAGGAAGACGCTGGCGAGCTTGTCGGCGTTTCCCTCATGGAGGCCGTCGAGATAGGTCTGGGTCGCGGCGGCAATGGCTGCGATATCCTCGTCACGTGCGGTCATGGCGGCCCTCACAGTCCTAGCATCAGCTTGATGTTCTGAACGGCCGCGCCTGATGCGCCCTTGCCGAGATTGTCGAGCCGCGCCACCAGTACGGCCTGTCCGCGCGCCTGGTTGCCGAACACGAAAAGCTCCAGTTTGTTGGTATCGTTCAGGGCCTGCGGTTCGATCTTGCCGCCCAGCGCCATCGCCTCGTCGGCACTGGCGACCCGAACCCAGGTGCTGCCGGCGTAGGCGCGCTGCAGCGCGGTCTGCAGCTCGGCCACACCCGGCTTGCCGGCCAGCGTGTCGAGATGCAGCGGAACGCTGACCAGCATCCCCTGCCGGAAGTTGCCCACCGAGGGCACAAAAATCGGCCGCCGCGTCAGACCGGCATACAGCTGCAGCTCTGGCAAGTGCTTGTGCTCGAGTCCGAGGCCATAGAGTTCGAAGGGCGGTGCCGTGCCCGCCTCATAGGCTTCGATCATCGATTTGCCGCCGCCGGAGTAACCGGACACAGCGTTGACCGTCACCGGGTGGTTGATCGCCATCAGGCCAGTCTCGACCATCGGGCGGATCAGTGCGATGCCCCCGGTGGGATAGCAGCCCGGATTGGCGACGCGACGCGAAGCCGCGATCGCCCGCCGCTGCTCCGACGCCAACTCGGGAAACCCGTAGGTCCAACCCGGCGCGATGCGATGGGCGGTCGATGCGTCGACGATCTTCGGGCCGCCCCCGGGAAGGCTGTCAGCCAACGCAACGGTTTCCTTGGCCGCATCGTCGGGCAGGCACAGAACGACCAGATCGACCGAGGCCATCAGCGCGCGCTTGGCGCCGGGGTCCTTGCGCCTATCCGAGGCGATGCTGACCATCTCGATGCCGGCCTGGCCGGCCAGACGTTCGCGGATGCCAAGACCCGTGGTTCCGGCTTCGCCATCGATAAAAATTCGTGCTGGCTTGGTCATGGTCTTGATCCCGATCTTGGCTGGCCGATCCCTCCGGATCGCGCCTGTCATGTGGCTGGGCAGAAGACACAACAACCCGCGCTGAGCGAGCGGCGTGCATCACGCGCCTGTCGCCAAGCGCCATAGCACCCGTGCGGGTGAGCGGGATGCGTGACGTCGGAGCAGGAGCGTCGTCATGACGGTGTGATGCGGGCAAACAGCCATGCTGTCAAGATTACGGGCAACGGTTTGCCTCAGGCCTCCGTCCTGTCGCGAACGGCCGTGTAGATCAGCCAAGGAATGATCAGGGTCGCAGTCGACAGCAGGATGCCGATCCCGCGCCAGAAGGACGGGTTCGTCGGCGCCTCGCCGTTGAAGGCAGGCACGAGATGGATGGCCCAGATCAGCAGAAGGGGCGCGATGAAGGCGAGGCCGGCGAGGAGCAGGCGGAGCGGCGTCGACACCCGCCATTTCAGGCAGATCAGGATTGAGGGCAAGGCGATCATGGCCACCGCCGCCACGGCAAGAATGATGCGACCCATCTGTCTGCGGACCTCTTCCGTGATGCGCGCGCCCGCGCCGCCCAACATGTGTGCGTGGGTGCAGCAAAAGGAAAGGGGTCATCTGCCCTGACGCCGTGCGCGCGTCATCGTCAGATGCAACTCGAGCCGATCGACATCCGGAAGCTGCCCGTTACGGCTGTCCACGTTGTGCATCAGCGGCAGGCTGAGCGGCTCGACCCGCACAGCCGCCTTGTTGACAAAGGGATGGATCGTGAATTCGCGCAGATCCGTTCCAACGCCGGATCGGTCGATGGCGCTGATGGTGACGCGCATACCGGCCGCTTTGCGGTCCCGGACCGTCGCCAGCAGGGCCATCGGCACACCCGGGGGCCGATCTCGAGGCTGAGGACCTGCTCCCGGTGTTGCTGGAAAGGCGTGTGGGTGTCCGCATCATCGGCAGCCATGGCGCCGTTGCAGCGCAACGAGCCAAACCAGCAGTCGCTCGCGCTGCCGTTCAAGCTGGCTTGACGTCCGCGCGCGGACGGCCTGGCCAGCGGCAAGGGCGCCACCGGCCAGCGCACATCCGAACCCCGGGGTGGATGATACCACGAAGGGTCATTCCGCGCTTTCCGATCACTCCCCCGAACGATCAGGCCATCTTCATGCGACGGAAGGTCGCCGGATTGCCATGCCAAAAAGCCCCAACAGTATTCATCCGGATGTCGGAGAGCTGCCGGCGTCGCTGCTTTGGCCGAAACAAAAAAGGGGCGCCCCGAAGGCCGCCCCTTGAATGATCGGCAAGAGGACTGTTCAGCGCTTCGAGAACTGGAAGCTGCGACGGGCCTTGGCGCGACCGTACTTCTTGCGCTCGACCACACGGCTGTCGCGGGTCAGGAAGCCGGCCTTCTTGAGAGCGCCGCGCAACTCGGGCTCATAATAGGTCAGCGCCTTGGAAAGGCCATGGCGCACTGCACCGGCCTGGCCGGATAGGCCACCGCCCTTGACCGAAACGGTGACGTCATACTGCTCTTCGCGGTTCGCGATCTGGAGGGCCTGGTTGAGGATCAGGCGCAGCACGGGACGCGCGAAATAGACCGGAAGGTCGCGGCCGTTGATCATGATCTTGCCCTTGCCCGGCTTGATCCAGACGCGGGCAACGGCATTCTTGCGCTTGCCTGTGGCGTAGGCTCGCCCCTGCTTGTCAAGCTTCTGGACGTGCTTCGGTGTGTCCGGCGCGGCTGCAGCCGAACCCTTGAGCTGATCGAGGGACTGGAGAATTTCGGCCATGCTCAAGCCCTCGCATTCTTGCGGTTGAGGACAGCCACGTCGACAGCCTCAGGCTGCTGGGCGGCGTGCGGATGCTCGGAACCCTTGTAGACGCGCAGGTTGCCGAACTGGGCGCGACCGAGCGGGCCACGCGGCAGCATGCGTTGCACCGCCTTCTCGACGATGCGCTCCGGGAAGCGGCTTTCCAGAATGAACTTGGCCGAGCGTTCCTTGATGCCGCCGATGAAGCCAGTGTGATGATAATACACCTTCTGGTCCTTCTTGCGGCCGGTCAGCAGCACCTTCTCGGCGTTGATGACGATGACGTTGTCGCCGCAATCGACGTGGGGGGTGAACGAGGCCTTGGTCTTGCCACGCAGGCGCATGGCGACCAGCGAGGCCAGACGACCGACCACAAGGCCGGAACCGTCGATCACAACCCACTTCTTCTCGACTTCGGCGGGTTTCAGCGAGCGTGTCGCCGTGGTGAGCGCTGTCATGACAGACCCCTACCCGTTTGAGGACGTTGGAAACGAATGCCCCCATGGCTTTTCAGGCACACAGCGGCGGCGTGCGCGGCTTATGAGCGAATGACAGGATCATGTCAACGATTGAAAGTCAGGGAGAACACTCACAACATACTGAATTCAAGTGTTTTTCGTGTTACGGTATTATTTTACCGTATTTCGGACTTCGCTGCGAGCGCAGCGAATTAGTCCAGACTGACATCCCAGTATCCTATCCTGAGCCTGTCGAAGCAGGAGCTTCAGCGGATGCGGCTCTGGAATACATCTGAGGATAGGTGGCTGCAGATGAGATGGAGTTCTTTGCTTCGCTGCGCTCGTAGTGGTGATCAGGATCGATCGGGAATGGAATAAGTCCCCGTGGCATGGCAGACCATCGCGGGGCTGCCCTCCGAATAGATCGCCACCTCCCCCACAGCCAGCCGCTTGCCGAGCTTGATCAGCCGGCAGTCGCCGATCAGCCCGGTCTGGCCGGGCTTGCGCAGGAAATTGAAGGACAGGTTTGTCGTGACGGCGAGGCCAACGGGCCCGATCTGGGCGAGGATGGCGACATACAGTGCCAGATCTGCCAAAGCCATCATGGTCGGGCCGGAAATGGTCCCGCCCGGACGGATCAGCTTCTCGTGATAAGTGCAACGCATCCGGGCGCTGAGCGGGCCCACCGCCTCGACATGATAGGTCTTGCCGCCATGGTGGATCTGCGGGAACTCGCGCTCAAGAAAGGCGTCGACCTCTGCGGCAGTCATCTTGGTCATTGGCACCCAGCCAGTTTCGAGGAATGAAGAGATCCCGGGATCTCTCGCAACGGGTGCGGTGCGGTCAAGCCCGACGATGACGCGGCCGGGATAAGCCGCTATGCTCTTGATGAATAGGGGTCCCGAGCCATGACTGTCCAGCCCACCGTGCCCTTCGTACTGCGGACAGACGCCGATGGCGTCGCGACACTCACGCTAAACCGTGCGGCGCAACGCAACCCGCTGTCCGAGGGCATGCTGGCGGCGCTGACCACGGAGTTGTCGGCCCTTGCCGGTGACCGGACCGTGAAGGCCGTCATCGTCACGGCGGAAGGGCCGGTGTTCTCGGCGGGCCACGATCTCAAGGAAATGACGGCCCGGCGCAGCGACCCCGATCGCGGCCGCGCCTATTTTGCCGATGTTCTGGGTCGTTGCGCCACCATGATGCAGGCCATCGTGCACTTGCCGCAGCCGGTGATCGCGGCGGTCGAGGGCGTGGCAACGGCGGCAGGCTGCCAACTCGTGGCCAGTTGCGACCTCGCGGTGGCTGGAGCGAAGGCGCAGTTCTGCACGCCGGGGGTCCATATCGGCCTTTTCTGCTCGACGCCGATGGTGCCGCTCTCGCGCAACCTGTCCAGCAAGCACGCCATGGAGATGCTGCTGCTCGGCGAGATGCTCGATGGCGCCACGGCGCTGAGGATGGGCCTGGTCAACCGCCTCGCGCCGGCAGGACAAGCCCTGGCTGCGGCTAGCAGCATGGCGCGGACGCTCGCCTCGAAGTCACCCGCAACGGTCACGATTGGCAAACGCGCCTTCTACGAGCAGCGCGAGATGACGCTGGACGAGGCCTATCGCCATGCCAGCGCCGTGATGACCGAGAATATGCTGGCGCGGGACGCCGAAGAAGGCATCGGCGCTTTCATGGACAAGCGCGAGCCGCGCTGGAAGGGTTAATCCCACCGGGCCCGACAGCCGGTGGCAATCGCTCCTTGTGAGCCCGCTTGACGGCGCTTGCCAAAGGCTTCACCTTTCACATGCAGGCTGGCTGGGCGTCAGGCTGCTTCCTAGCTCCGGCGGGAGCCCGTTTTGTTCGGCCGCGCCAGCCAGCGGCTTCCTGTCAGGTTTGCCATGCTTTCCATCATCAGACACATGGTGCCCGCGCTGGCGCTGTGTCTCACGCTCTGTTCCGGACAGACCGGTCATGCGGCGGAGGAACCGCTGCGCATATTTGCGGCTGCCAGCCTCAAGAATGCGCTGGACGCCATCGCTTCTGACTTTACCAGGAAGACCGGTCAGCAGATCGTGATCTCGTACGGCGCAACGTCGGCACTCGCCCGGCAGATCGAGAACGGGGCGCCTGCAGACGTATTCTTTTCAGCCGACGAGGACTGGATGAACTATGCCGCGCAGCGAAAACTCCTGAAGACAGAAACGCGCCGCGATGTTATCGGCAACGCGTTGGTGCTGATCGGTCCGGCCGTCTCGCCAAACGCCGTCGCCATCGCGCCAGGGCTCGATTGGCTGGCCTTGCTCGGCCGCGGCGGACGGCTTGCCGTGGCCGATCCGCGCGCGGTGCCTGCCGGCAAATACGCGCAAGCAGCGCTCGAAAAGCTGGGCGCCTGGGCAGCGCTCGAGCCGCGGCTGGCGCGGGCCGAGAATGTCCGCCTCGCACTGCAACTGGTCGCCCGCGGCGAGGCGCCACTCGGGATTGTCTATGCCAGCGATCATCATGCCGAACCGCGCACACAGGTGCTGGCGACATTCAGCCCCGCCCTTCACCCGCCGATTGTCTATCCTGCTGCGGTCACCGTCAGGTCGCGCCATGCGAGCGCGGGACATCTGATCGCAGCCCTGTTGGAACCGACCGCGCAGGTGATCTTCCTGTCCAATGGGTTCGTGCCGCTTCCGCCGCGCAGGAATGGTTCTTGAATGTCCGGACTGCTGGCACCGCTGACCGCAGCGGAATGGACGATCATCCAGTTGAGCCTTGAAGTCGCGCTGGTCGCGACGCTCGCCAGCCTGCCGTTTGGCATTGCCGTGGCCTACCTGCTGTCGCGCAAGCGCTTTCCCGGGCTCTGGCTGGTTGACGCTCTGATTCATCTGCCCTTGGTGCTCCCGCCGGTCGTCACCGGCTACGCTCTGCTGGTGATCTTCGGCCGCAAAGGCGCGGTTGGCCAGACGCTCGAAAGCTGCTGCGGGCTTGTCTTCGCCTTCCGCTGGAGCGGGGCGGCGTTGGCCGCAGCCGTGATGGCCTTCCCGCTGCTCGTCCGCGCGATCCGACTGTCCTTCGACGCCATCGATCTGCGGCTTGAGGAGGCGAGCGCGACGCTGGGGGCAAGTCCATTCTGGCGTTTCATCACCGTCACGCTGCCTCTGGCCTGGCCTGGCATCCTGGGTGGTACGATCATCGGCTTCGCCAAGGCTCTGGGCGAGTTTGGCGCGACCATCACCTTTGTGGCCAGTATTCCGGGGGAAACCGAAACACTGCCGCTCGCGATCTATGCGCAGACCCAGATCCCCGGTGGCGAGGCCGTGGCGCTGCGGCTGACGCTGATCGCCGTGGTGATCGCCTTTGCCGCGATTGCGGCGTCGCAATTGCTGCGCGACTACACGAAGCGTGGTCACGCACTGCCATGAAACTGGACGTCGACATTACGATCCGGCGCGGCGCACACCCGATCGCGGTCAGGTTTGCGCTCGAAGCGACGGTCGCTGGCCTTCACGGACCATCAGGTGCCGGCAAAACCACAACCCTTCAGGTGATCGCCGGCCTGCTCAGGCCCGACGCCGGCCATGTGTATCTTGGCAAACGCACCCTGACCGATGTTGCGACGAAGGTCTTTGTGCCGGCCCACCGCCGGCGCATCGGCTATGTCTTCCAGGAGGGACGTCTGTTCCCGCATTTTTCGGTAGCGGGCAATCTGAACTATGGCCGTCGTTTTTCGCCGACCCCGCTCGACGATACCCAGCGTGACGCGGTGATCGATCTGCTCGGCATCGGTCATCTGCTGAAGCGCTGGCCGCTGACCCTGTCCGGGGGGGAGAAACAACGCGTCGCGATCGGGCGAGCGCTGATCGCCGGCCCGCAACTTCTGCTGCTCGACGAGCCCCTCGCCTCACTGGACGAAGGACGAAAGGACGAGATGCTGCCCTTCCTGCGCCGGCTGTGTCAGGAAAGCGGCGTGCCGATTGTATATGTCAGCCATGACCGGCGCGAACTGGACGCCATTGGCGCGGTGGTTGTGCCGTTGACGCCGGCAGCACATATGTAGCACGAAGCAATGCCGGACGCCGCCATGAATCATGATGCCTACGACGACAGCTATATCCGCGAGATTCTCAAGACCATAAAGCGGATCGCGCTTGTCGGGGCTTCGAGCAACGAGTCCCGTCCAAGCTTCATTGTGACCAAGTATCTGCTCGAACGCGGCTACGAGATCATCCCGGTCAATCCGGGACTCGCCGGTCACACGCTGCTGGGGCAAACGGTCTATGGCTCGCTCAGGGACATCGCTGGGCCGCTTGACATGGTGGAAATCTTCCGCAACTCCGAGGCGGCCGGACCAATCACCGATGAGGCGCTCGCGCTGGATGAGCTGCCGAAGGTGATCTGGATGCAGTTGTCCGTGCGCCATGACGCGGCAGCTGCCCGCGCCGAGGCACGCGGCGTCAAGGTCGTGATGAACCGCTGCCCCAAGATCGAGTATGGGCGCATGTCGGGCGAAATCGGCTGGCAGGGGATCAATTCGCGGATCCTGTCCTCGAAGAAGCCGACGCTGGCTGGCAAGGGCTTCCAAAAGTTCACCATTTCCCGCTAGGGGCTCCAGCGCGTTGCGCTTGATGGGCCCTGCTCCGCGGACCGACTCCCATTGACACGCAACGCTCGTTCGGCAAAAAGAACGAATTGTTCGCCAAAGCTTGTTCAGGAGCCTTTCCATGTCTGCGAAGCATCCCGGTTTCTCGACCCTCGCCATCCACGCCGGCGCTTCGCCGGATGCCGCCACCGGCGCGCGGGCCACGCCGATCTACCAGACCTCGTCCTTCGTGTTCGATGATGTCGACCACGCCGCGTCACTGTTCGGACTGCAGGCGTTTGGCAACATCTACACCAGGATCGGCAACCCGACCAATGCGGTGCTGGAAGAACGCGTCGCAGCCCTTGAGGGTGGCACGGCGGCCCTTGCGGTCGCGTCCGGCCATGCGGCCGAGTTCCTGACCTTCCATTGCCTGCTGCAGCCCGGCGACGAGTTCATCGCGGCGAAGAAACTCTATGGCGGCTCCATCAATCAATTCAACAATGCCTACAAGAACTTCGGCTGGAATGTGGTGTGGGCGGATTCCGATGAGCCTGCCTCCTTCGAAGCGGCGCTGACCGAGCGGACCAAGGCGATCTTCATCGAATCCATCGCCAATCCGGGCGGCGTCATCGTCGATATCGAGGCCATCGCGAAAATTGCCAAGAAGGCCAACATACCGCTGATCGTCGACAATACGATGGCGTCGCCGTACCTGATCAAGCCATTCGCGTTTGGCGCCGATATCGTCATCCACTCGGCCACCAAGTTCCTCGGCGGTCACGGGAATTCCATCGGCGGGCTTCTGGTCGATGGCGGATCGTTCAACTGGGTGGGCGACAAGCGCTATCCGATGCTCTCCGCTCCGAGGCCGGAGTACAACGGTATGGTGCTGGGCGAGACCTTCGGGAACTTCGCCTTCGCCATCGCCGCACGCGTGCTGTCCCTGCGCGATCTAGGCCCTGCCCTGTCGCCTTTCAACGCCTTCCTGCTGCTCACCGGCATCGAGACGCTGCCGCTGCGCATGCAGCGCCATTGCGACAATGCCCTGCAGGTCGCGACGCACCTCAGCACGCACAGCGCTATCGACTGGGTCAACTATCCGGGCCTGCCCGGCGACCGCTACCACAACCTCGCCAAGCGCTATTCGCCGAAGGGCGCAGGCGCGGTGTTCACCATCGGGCTGAAGGGTGGCTATGCGGCGGGCGTGAAACTGGTATCGAACCTCAAACTGTTCAGCCATCTGGCGAACATTGGCGACACGCGCTCGCTCGTGATCCACCCGGCCTCGACGACACACAAGCAACTCACCGACGCGCAGAAGACCGCTGCAGGCGCGGGGCCTGAGGTCGTGCGCCTGTCGATCGGAATCGAGGACGCCGCGGACATCATCGGCGATCTCGATCAGGCCCTGGCAGCGTGAACTCTTGATATCCGCACACAGTGTCATGCCCCCCTGTGGCGGCCATCTGCATGCCGAAAAGCGTGATGTCTGAGCCGAGATGACCGGCGAAGGGCCGGTCATGATCCTGAAGGTGACGGGTAGAATTCCATGACTGTCGACCCTTCCTGTTGGGGCCTCAACACGCTCGCCGTGCATGCGGGCGCAAGCCCCTGCCTGGCGACGGGCGCGCGCATCACACCGATCTACCAGACCAACGGCTTCGTGTTCGAGGATCTCGATCACGGAGCAGATATCTTCAACCTCAAGCGCGCCGGGTTCTCCTATTCGCGTGGCGCGAACCCGACCACGGCGGCGCTCGAGCGGCGGATCGCGGCGCTGGAGGGCGGCACGGGTGCAATTGCGGTGGCTTCGGGCCAGTCCGCCCTGTTGCTGATCATCGCGACCCTGTGCGCCGCAGGTGACCGCTATGTCAGCGCCAACCGCATCTTCGGCGGCTCTTTGTCCCTGTCTCGCCGCCTCGACCAACGCTTCGGCGTCAGCGTCGATTGGGCCGACCCAACACCAGCGGCCATCGAAGCAGCCATTGACCCCAAGACCCGCGGCATCTTTATCGAGAGCGTGATCAATCCAACCGGCGAGGTGGTCGACCTGCCGGGAATCGCCGCCATCGCAAAGCGCCACAACATCCCGCTTGTGGTCGACAACACGCTGGCAACGCCGGCGCTTTTACGCCCAATCGAGCATGGCGCCGACATTGTCTGGCATTCGGCCTCGAAATTCCTGGCAGGGTCGGGGCAGGCCATCGGCGGGCTGATCGTGGATGCCGGCAGGTTCAGCTTTGCCGGTGACGCCCGCTTCGACCTGATCAGCGGACCTTGGGCGGAGTACGATGATCTGGTCATTCCTGAAGCCTATCCCAAGACCGCCTTCATGACCGCCTGCCGGCTGATCGGCCTGCGCGAATTCGGCCCAGGCATGGCACCGACGACGGCTTTTCTCATCCTGATGGGTTGCGAGACACTGCCGCTACGCATGACAACACACTGCGAGAATGCCGAAGCCCTGGCGGCCCATCTGGTGGACCATCCGGCCATAGAGGCCGTATCCCTGCCATCGCTTCAGGGCCACCCCAACCACACCCTTGCGCGCTCGGTCTGTCCAAATGGAATCGGCTCGGTGTTCATGATCACGCTGAAGGGCGGCGAGGCGGCCGCGCGCAGCGTGCTCAAGCAGCTCAAGCTGTTTTCGCATCTCGTGAACATCGGCGAGACAAGATCGCTGGTGTCGCACCCGGCCTCGACCACGCACAGGACGCTGACGACAGCTGAACGGCAGGCCTTCGGGATTTCAGGTGGGACCATCCGGATTTCGGTCGGCCTTGAAGACATTGCCGACCTGACCGCCGACTGGGATCAGGCGCTGGCAGCCTGACCCCTCGCCTGCTCCGCATGGCGGGCGGCCACCCCGAGCAGGATGACCGCAAAGCCCTGATGCGCCAGCCCGGCCCAGAGCGGCACCTGGAGCAGCAGGGTGACCACGCCCAGCGCGGCCTGGCACAGGATCAAACCGGCCAGAAGATGGGCGCGGAACGCGGCATTGGTGCCCGGTACGCTGCGCCGCGTCGACAGCAGATGCCAGAGCGCCAGCCCCAGCAGGAGATAGGCGCCCGTGCGGTGATTGAACTGCACCAGCGCCACATTGGCAGCGAAGTTCTGCAGCCACGGGGTTTGCACGAACAAGGTCGAGAACGATGGCGCGAGGCCGCCATCCATCAGAGGCCAGGTGTTGAAGGACAGTCCGGCATCCACGCCCGCGACCAGCCCGCCGAGCGCGATCTGCGCGAACAGGCCACCCAGCATCAGCCTTGCGCCGAGGCCGACGCGCGCCTGCACCGCCGCTCCGCGCCCGCCCAGCATCGACCACATCCAGATGATGCTGGTGAAGATGATGCAGGCCAGCGTCAGGTGCAGCGTGAGCTTGATCGGCGCGACCGAGACCATGCCCTCCTGCAGGCCGGAATGCACCATGATCCAGCCGACTGCGCCCTGAAGGCCGCCAAGCGCGCCGATGAAGGCGAGCTGCCAGAACAGCTTGCCGCGCACCACGCCCTTTGCCGCGAACCACAACAACGGCACGAACCAGGCGAAGCCAATGAAGCGGCCGAACTGGCGGTGGCCCCATTCCCACCAGTAAATGAACTTGAATTCGGCAAGGTGCATGCCCTTGTTCATCAACTGATACTGCGGGATCTGCCGATACTTCTCGAACTCGATGATCCAGGCGGCGTCGCTGAAAGGCGGAATGGCTCCCATGAACGGTCGCCACTCGGTGATCGAGAGCCCGGAATCGGTCAGCCGCGTCGCGCCGCCGACAAGCACCATGATGAAAACCAGTGTGGCCATGATGGCGAGCCAGAGCCGGACCTGATCCATCGCATGAGAGCGGGACCCCGCTTGCGGGGCCGTATGAAAAGCTGCCGTTGTCATGGAGCGCGGTTTAGCGCCGGCCATTGGCAAGCTCAAGGCGCGTTTGGGCGCAGGCCGTCGTTTGCAGGGCTGCTGCGTCAACGCGGACATTTGTTGTCCCAGCCGCAAGGGCCTAAAGGCATCACGGGCAATGTCAACGAGGCTTTCCATGCGCAAGAGACACCGCAAGCTGATCGGTGCGGTCGTGATGATCGTGTTTGTCGGCTTCTATGCGATGCTGGCCATGACGCTGGCGCAGGGGCGCGTCACAGAGATGAACACCTTCTGGAAGACGCTCTGGTACTGCTTCCTCGGGCTGTTCTGGGTCGTTCCGCTGATGCCGCTGATCAAGTGGATGGAGCGCCCCGATCCGGGCGAGGAGCCGCCGCAGGTGGTGCCGAAATAGTCAACCGACATCAAGCTTGCAGCCACGGTTGAGGGCCAGGAACGGCAGACCGCAGAGCAAGGCCCTCAGCGCGGCCCGGTTCTGGTGAAAGCCGTTGAGCGAAACGCGTGGCAGGGCCTGCAGATGGTCGGCATGGGCGGCAAAGACATGGCCGGGCCGCGTGGTCACGGCTGTGGAGAAGCTGGCGGCACGCGCCAGTTCGAATTCGCGCGGGCCGGCCGAGCCCGCATCGCCAACCGGGTAAGCGAGGTGGTCGACCCGGACGCCAAGCTCGAACTCGATACGGTACTTCGCCTCGACGATTTCCGGCTGCGCGACATGAACCGGCTGCTTCGCCAGCATCGGATGGGTCATCGTATGGGCACCGAAAGTCAGCGACGGCTCTTGTTTCAGGGCGCGGAGTTCGTCCCATCCCAAGCATAGCTCCCGTGTCAGCGCGGGACCCTCAAGGCCGGCCTGCGCGGCCAGCCTGGTGACGGCGGCGCGCAATTCCGCCTCCGGCCGCGCCCGCAAGGCCCAATAGATGTCATCAAAGGCCCCCTGCTTGCCCTCGGGGCTGCGCGTGTCATGGTCGTGGATGCGGCCGCCGATGATCAGGGTGACCTGATCGAGCAGCCGGATCGCGTGCTCGAATTCGATCCACCACAGCGAGGCGGAATGGTCGGCATAACCGGTCGTGACATAAAGGGTCCAGGGTGCGGCGAAACGCTGCAGGACGGGCAAGGCGTACTCGACATTGTCGCGGTAGCCGTCATCGAAGGTCAACGCCACAGCGAAACGGTCCCGCTTCGGGCCTGTGATCCGCGCCGCCATCTCGTCCATGCCGACCAGATCGTAGCCCTCGTCGCGGATAAGCTGCAGCGCGTCCGCGAGCCAGTCCGGCGTGACCTCCAGCAGGCGGTTCGGCGCGAAGCGCAACCCTGCCCAGGGCCGGACATGATGCAACATCAGGATCGCGCCAACACCCTGTCCGAGCCCCCTCGCCCAACGATCCGCGCCGGTCAGCGTGATCGCCCGGAAGGCTGCGGCGAAGGCCGTGTGGCGCAGGTTCATCGGCAAACTCGTGTTGTCAAAGCGTTCAGCGTGACCGAGGGAATCATTTGACCTTTGAGCATCTTCGGCTGTTTCGTCAAAGATGGCATCAAACCATCGGGGTCCGGACGACAGCATGAGCGCCATCGTGGAGCGGAATCAGATCGCCGAGGTCCCCGCCCTGGCGGGCGAAGCCAGCTTGAACTGGCGGGCGGAGCTTGTCACGCTCGATGAGGTCAGGGACACTTGGCTGGCGCTCGAAGCAAATGGCCTTTCGACACCGTATCAGCGGTTCGACTGGGTCAAGGCCTATGCGCAGCATGCGCTGGCCGCAGACGGAGTGGCGCTGAAGATTGTCCGCGTGCGATCCACCGGCGGACGTGCCCTTGCCATGCTGCCGCTTGCCATCCGGCGCAGGAATGGGCTGACAACCGCCTCGTTTGTCGGCGGCAAGCACGCAAACTTCCACATGGGCGTCTACGATCCTGTTTTTGCGGCGCGCCTTGACGAGCCAGCTGCGCGGCAGATGCTGCGCGACGCCGCAATGGCAATGGGCGGTGTGGACGCGTTCATTCTGCACTGCCAGCCGGTCGGCTGGAACGGGATCACGAACCCGCTGGCGCGGATCAACGCCCAGGCCAGCCCAAGCCAGGCGTACAGGCTGCCGCTGCTGTCCGATTGCGAGGCCACACTCGCCAACTCGATGAGTTCGCACGCCCGCAAGAAGCACAGGAACAAGCGGGCGCGCTTTGCGGAGCTTGGGCGTTCGCGGCTGGTAGTGGCCGGGACAGCAGCTGAGCAGGCACAGATCCTCGACGCGTTCTTTCGGCAAAAGGCCGTGCGTCTTGCGCAGATGAACATCGCTGACCCTTTTTCCGATCCATCGGTCAGGCGCTTCCTGACGCAGGCCGCAGCCAACGGCGCTGTCGAACTGGCGGCACTGGAGCTCAATGATAGGTTGGTGGCGACCTATATCGGAGCCGTGCATCAGGGTCGCTTTTCGGGCATGGCCACATCCTTCGAGCCCGATCCTGCCATTATGAAGCTCAGCCCCGGCGAGATTCTGCTGATCGAACTGATCCGCGTACAATGCCGCAAGGGTTTGAAGCTGCTCGACCTCGGCGTGGGCGAGGCCCGATACAAGGCAACGATCTGCAATCAGACCGAGGAGCTGGTTGACAGCTTTGTCGCGATTACGCCGAAGGGCCATCTTGCAGCGTCGGCGTCGCGACAGCTCCAGAGCATCAAGCGGGCGATCAAGGCCTCACCGCTGGCGTCCGGCCTCGTGGCGAGGCTGCGCAAGCTTGGACCGGTCAGGCCTCGGCCTTCTGGCGAGGCTGACTGAGCGGTTCGGCAGCGTCCTGAAAGACGCCGATCGCGACCGGAATCTCGTTGCCCTCGGTCAGCCGGTAGGCGGTTTCGACCGCATGTCCGTTCGAGACATTGTCGGCCAGGACCAAACCGCCATCTACCAAGGGCATCAGGGGCCCTTGGAAGCGGTGCAGGTCACGCGGGGACAGTTCGACGAGGACATGGGCATAGGCATCGCTGAGCGCATCTAGCGCCATATCGAGCAAATCGGCCGCCGCGATCACGGCCTCGCGACCGGCGCGGCCCGCCGTAATGATGTGCAGGCGACTTTGCGGGTCTCGTTCGATGATCTCCGCGAAGCTGGCGTCTCCCGACAGAAGCTCGGACATGCCCGGCTGGCGCGAGCGCTCCCCGGCCCCAAGGTCGATGAGGAGCGTCGGGGCATCATCGGCCAGCTCTCCGCCCAGGATCCGTGAGCCGCCAGCCCGGGTTCCGGCATCAAGAACCAGCATCCTGACGCCTTTGGACTCTTCGCGTGGCTCGATGCAGGAGGCAATCTGCTCGGCCCAGTTGCCGGCGTCGTCCAGCATCAGATGCAGATGCGTCAACCGTCCGGCATGGCTGATCAGGCCGGCCACGCGGGCGCGCCGGGAGTCGCGCGCCGCCGTGTCGGCAGCAACGGCAACGGGCTCATCATCCGGTACGGTCACCGCGTCATCGGCGCCGTCGGCTGTCGGCGCGCGGCGGGAGACCGACGAGAACCGGGCCGTCCCCGGCGCGACCGGCTGCGGCTGCGGCATGAGGCCGGGCGCCGGAGCGGGGCTGACGGCGCGGCCAGACAGCAGTTCTCGTGAAATGACGGTAGCCAGCGAAACCATGAAGGCCGCCAGCGTGGCGACTGCCACGGTCGGGACCTTCTTCGGGAAGCTGGGCGACAGGGGCGTGATGGCGCGCGAGACGACGCGGGCATCGGCCGGCGTCGCGTTGTCAGCGTCACGCGCCAGCGCGTCGCGCTGCCGGCCGAGAAACTGTTCGAGCTGGTCGCGCTGGGTCTTGGCCTCGCGCTCGAGTGCGCGCAGCTGGACCTCGCTTTCGTTCGCCTCGGTCACCGTGCGCTTCTGGGCCTCGATGGTGGCAGCCACGGTCTCGACACGGCTGCCGGCAATGCGCGCTTCATTCTCCAGCGTCCTGACCGCGCGTTCGGCGGCGGCGCGGATCTGGCCCTCAAGATCAGTAATCTGAGCGGTCAACTCCTTGATACGGGGATGTTCGGGCAGCAGCGACCGGGACTCCAGCGCGATCTGGGCGCGGAGTGTAACGCGCTGCTCCACCAGACGGCGCACCAGTTCATTGTTGGCAACATCGGGCACGTCGAAGATGCGCCCTGCCCTGAGCGCCTCGCGCAGGATGCGGGCCTTTGCCTGCGAATCGGACTGGATAGCGCGGGCGCTCGAAAGCTGCTGGGAGAGGTCCGCAAGCTGCTGCTGGCTGATCGTGGTGTTGTTGGCGCCGATCAGCAGGCCAGAGCGCGAGCGGAACTCCTCGACCTTCGCCTCGGCTTCCTGCACGCGCTGGCGCAGCGGCGTGATGGCGCCACCCAGCCATTGGGACGCGCCACGGGCATTGTCCTTCTTCGCTCCTTCGAGTGATTCAAGATAGACCGCGGCGATCGTGTTTGCGGCACGGGCCGCCAGTTCGGCGTCAGCGGACTGGAACTCGATGGCCATGACGCGTGAACGCGCCACGGGGAACACCAGCAGCTTGTCGTAATACTTTTCCAGCACCCGGTCTTCCGGGGTCCGGTCGGCCGGATTGCGCGACAGCCCAAGACGGACCATGAGATTCTGGAGGCTGCCGAAAAGACCAGCCCCGGAATCGAATTCGGGATTGCCCACCAGCTTGAGACGGCGGATCGCTTCGCGGGCGAGGTCGCGCGACATGACAACCTGGACCTGGCTCAGCACGGTTTCGGAATCGATCCTGTCCCCGCCAGCATCCCTGTCGCCCGCTGGGCGCGTGTAGAACCCGTCGCGGCTTTCGAGCAGGATGCGCGCTTCGCCCGTGTACTGCGGCGTGATCAGGTTGACCAGAACGAACGCCCCAACCAGCACGAGCAGGGTCGGAATGATGATCCAGAACTTGTGGGCCGCGACAGCCCTCCACAGCGCGCTGAGGTCGAGCATGCCGTCGCCGGAATGGCGGTACTCATTGCGATTTGCCAATGCATCAGCCGCTGTCATGGCGCCACCACTCACTCACAAAAGGTCACCGGAGGTCGATTACACCTCATTAAGGTTGATGCCCGGTTAAGAGCAGCCCGCAGTTCCGCTGCGGACACCCTGCCGCGATGACCGGCAGGCGTCTTCGCGAGCCTGCGGAGACCTTTTGTTAACCCTAACAAACTACTTTGGGCGCACGTTGTGTTGCGCTCCCACGGTGCTTTTCCATGTCGCTGAAGCTGATGACCGCCCTGATCCTGTCCGGCGCCGTTCTGGTCGGCTGCGCGAGCCAGACCTACACCACGGCCGAGTTCGCCAGCGGGATCACAACGCATGCGCCCTACCAGCTCGCCAGCGGCGACCGGCTGCGCGTGATCGTGTTCGGCCAGGACAATCTGTCAAACGTCTATGCGGTCGACAGCCAGGGTCGCATCTCCATGCCGCTGATCGGCTCGGTCGAGGCGGTTGGCCGCACGACCGGACAGCTCGAACGCAGCATCGAGGCGCGGCTGCGCGGGGGGTTCCTGCGCGAGCCTAAGGTCTCGGTCGAGGTCGACGCCTACCGCCCGTTCTTCATCCTCGGCGAAGTCACGACATCGGGCCAGTTCCCTTATGTGAACGGCATGACGGTGCAGACCGCCGTGGCCATTGCCGGCGGCTTCACGCCGCGCGGCGACCGGCAGGTGGCGACCATCACCCGTCAGGTCAATGGCGAGGTCATGACCGGAAATGTCTCCCTCAACCAGCCGGTCCTGCCGGGCGACACCATCACGATCCGCGAACGCTGGTTCTGATCACGGGAAAGACGAAGCCCATGGGCGCTTCAGATCGGCAGCTGCGGATCCTGCATGTCTTCCGGGCGCCGCTCGGCGGCCTGTTCCGCAATGTGCTTGATCTGACCCGCGGACAGATCGCGCTCGGGCATGAAGTCGGCATCTTCTGTGATTCCAGCACCGGCGGCGAGCGCGCCACCGCGGTTCTCGGCGAACTCGCCCCTCGCCTGGCGCTCGGGGTGACACGTGTCCCGATGTCGCGCTACCCGACCTTCACCGATCTGAAGGCGCAGGTGGCCTTCGCCCGACACCGCCGGCTGACCAATCCCGACGTGGTGCACACCCATGGTTCAAAGGGTGGGCTCTATGGCCGCCTTCCGGCCCGGTTCGATACCGGGAGACGCTATGTCACCGCCTATACCCCGCATGGCGGCAGCTTCAACTACAAGCCGGGCGGCATAGAGCACCGGATCTACATGGGCGTCGAGGCATTTCTGGAACCCGCGACCGACATGTTCACCTTCGAAAGCCGCTTCATCATGGGGCGCTTCGAGGCCTATATCGGCCGTCCGCCGAAGACCAATCATCGCGTCGTTCTCAACGGCGTGGCCGATGACGAGTTCATCCCGATCGATCACGCAAACGCCAGCTTCGAACTCGTCTATCTCGGCGAACTTCGCTCCGCGAAAGGCATCGACACCCTGATCGAGGCGCTCAGTCGCATGAAGCTGCGGGACCGGCTGACCCCACGCCTTCTGATGGTCGGTTCAGGTCCAGACGAGCAGGAATTGAAGGACATGGCGGCGCGTTGCGGCGTGGCCGCGCAGATCACCTGGTCGCCGCCTGGGCCGATCCGGACGGCGTTGGCCCGAGGCCGCGTCATGGTCGTGCCGTCACGGGCGGAGTCGCTGCCCTATGTGATTCTGGAGGCGGCGGCGGCAGCGCAGCCGCTGGTCTCCACCAATGTTGGCGGCATTCCCGAGATCTATGGGCCGGATCACAGCCACCGGCTGATTCCACCAAATGATCCAGCGGCTCTGCTCGATGCGATCTGCCTGGCCCTCAGCAAGCCGGCTGACGCCCGGACGGCGGAAGCCATCGATCTGGCGGGCTTCGTCAAGCGGCATTTCAATCTTGACCAGATGATCAACGGCGCGATCGACGGCTACCGCACGGCTCTGGAAGCGCGTCGCGGCGTGTCATGATCACCGTACGGTCTTAAGTCTTCAGCGAGGTTTCACATGGCACTTTCGGCAGACGTGCAAACAGTCCGTTTCCTGGCGGCGAGGTAGGCTCCATGTCCACGTTTGATGTGCGTGACATCATGAAGGCGAGCGGCAATGGCAGACCCGGAGAAGGCGGCGTGCCAAGCTCCGCGCTGGATGGCGGCAAGCTGTCGCCGCTGGCGGAGCACATTGCGACCCTGCCGTTCCAGAGGAGCATTTCCCCGATCATGGTCGAGGGCCTGGTTCGGCTGTTCGACATGGGCGCCGTGGCGCTGATCGGGGCGCTTGTCTTCGCCATCTACGTCTTCCCGGTGGTCGATTTCACGCAGCCCTATGCGATTGCGATTCCGGCTGTCTCCGTTGGAACGGTGGCGATTTTCCAGGCCCTTCACCTTTATCATGTCGGCGCGATGCGATCGTTCGCGCCCCAGAGCCTGCGCCTGCTGGTGGGCTGGACGGCCATCTTCCTGATAACGCTTGCTGCTTTCTTTTTCCTCAAGGTTGCCGAGTCGGTGTCGCGCATCTGGCTGGCAAGCTGGTATGTCGGCGGGCTCATTGTCCTCTTCTCGTCCCGGATCGGACTGTCCTTTGTGCTGCGCGCCCTCACCCGCAACGGGCGGCTCGAACGGCGCACGGCGGTGGTGGGTGGCGGCGAGGCAGGCATCAGCCTGATAAAGGCCCTTGAGGCCCAGCATGAGGCAGGCGTGCGCATCGTCGGCGTCTTCGACGACCGCAATGATGACCGCTCGCCGGACACAGTGGGCGGCTATCCCAAGCTCGGGACCGTCGACGATCTCGTCGAATTCGCCCGGCGCACGCATCTTGACCTGGTCATCTTCACGTTGCCAATTTCGGCGGAGCAGCGATTGCTGCACATGCTGCGCAAGCTGTGGGTGTTGCCAATCGACATCCGCCTCTCGGCGCACATGTCGAAGCTCCGCTTCAGGCCGCATTCCTATTCGTATATCGGCGCCGTGCCGGTACTCGATGTCTTCGACAAGCCCATCGCCGACTGGGACATGGTCGTGAAGATGGTCTTCGACCGCGTCGTCGGCGCACTCGCGCTGGTCTTCTTGTTCCCGCTGATGCTGGTAACGGCGATCGCGGTAAAACTCGATTCGAAAGGGCCGGCGTTCTTCCGGCAAAAGCGCTACGGCTTCAACAACGAGATGATCGAGGTCTTCAAGTTCCGCTCGATGTATACTGACATGTCCGACGCCACGGCGTCGCGGCTGGTGACCAAGGACGACCCGCGTGTAACGCGCGTCGGACGGTTCATCCGCAAGACCTCGATCGACGAGTTGCCGCAACTGTTCAATGTCGTGTTCAGCGGCAATCTCAGCCTTGTCGGCCCGCGCCCGCATGCGGCCCATGCCAAAGCCGAAGAGCGGCTGTACGATCAGGTCGTCGACGGCTATTTCGCGCGCCACAAGGTCAAGCCCGGCATCACCGGTTGGGCGCAAATCAACGGTTGGCGCGGAGAGACGGACACCGAGGAGAAGATCCAGCGCCGTGTCGAGCATGACCTGTACTACATCGAGAACTGGTCGGTCCTGTTCGACGCCTACATCCTGCTGATGACGCCGATATCGTTGCTCAAGACGGAGAATGCGTATTGAGCGCGATCAGCCATGCAGGCGGTTCTGCGAACCCGTCGACGCGCCGCTATAGCCTGTCGATCGCCGGCCTGCAGCGCAAGGTCCTGTGGCTGTTTGTGTTCTGTGGCTGCTTCGCGCTGATCGAGCCGTCGCCCTATGAGCTGATGTTCCTCGTCACCGTATTCATCTTCCTCATCACCGGGCTTCGCACCAGTGTGAAGATCGTGCCGCTGGTCATGCTGCTGCTGATCTTCAACATCGGCGGCATCTTTTCACTGATCCCGTTCATGGACGAGCCCTATTCGGTGCGCTTCATCGTGGTCGGCATCTACCTGATGTTCACAGCGTTCCTGTTCGCCACGCTGATGTCGGATGATGCTGCCGGGCGGCTGCGAACGATGGCGCATGCGCTGATCGCTTCGGCCTGGCTGGCCTCGCTCGCGGGCATCGCAGGCTATTTCGATATTGGCGGGGTCGGCGCGTATCTCACGCTGTACGGACGCGCCTCGGGCACGTTCAAGGATCCGAATGTGTTCGGCCCCTACCTCGTGCTGCCGATCATCTTCCTGATGCAGGCAGTCCTGACCGGGCGGATGGGACTGCTGCGCGGCATTGTCCTGCTCAGCATTCCGGTGCTCGGGCTGTTCCTGTCCTTCTCGCGCGGGGCCTGGGGAAATCTCGTCGGGGCCACACTCGTGCTGTTCGCGCTGACCTTCGTCACCGCGCGCAGCGACATGCAGCGGGCAAGGGTCGTCGGCTTTTCGCTGCTGATCATGGCGGCCGCCATCGCGGCGCTGATGGTGGCGCTGTCCTTCGAGCCAATCCGCGCGGTCTTCAACGAACGCGCGAGCCTGAGCCAGTCCTATGACCTGGGCGTGCAGGGTCGCTTCGGCAACCAGTTTCGCTCCCTCGGAATGCTCCTGGAAATGCCCAATGGCATGGGCCCGCTGCGCTTCCGCTGGTACTTCCCGGAGGATCCGCACAACACCTTCATCAACGCCTTCGCGTCATATGGCTGGCTTGGCGGGTTCGCCTACATTGCACTGGTCGTCGTCACGATGATCGTGGGCTGGAGCGTTGTGCTGCGCCGGACCGAGACCCAGCACTATGCCGTCGCCATCTGGTCGGTGTTGTTTATCACGCTGCTGCAGGGCGCCCAGATCGACATCGACCACTGGCGCCATGTCTACCTGATGCTCGGCCTGATCTGGGGCCTCAGGGCGATTGCACCAGAGCCGGCGCGTTAGAGAGGGTCCTCACCGCTTTGCGCACCACCACAAAGACGTAGGTGCTGAACAGGCGGATGTCGAGCCGCGCAGCCATCAGGTTGAAGGCGTGGTCGACCTGCCGGATGCCTGGCATGCGCTCGAGATAGCCGTGGCCCCAGAAGGGCTGGATGTGGGCCTCGGCAAAGCCGGCCCTGCGCAGCATGGGCAGGACCTTGCGTTCGTTGCTGATGCACCAGTCGTAGAGCGCCGGGAACTTCGGGTCATCTCCGCCGTCACGGCGGTTCGGGAACAGGGCATGCACGATCCTGCGCGAGAGGCTTTCGGGGATCATGTGATTGAGGGTGAACACCGGCGCGTACAGCGTCGGGAAGAAGGCGAGCGCGATGCCACCAGGCCGCAGCAGGGTGTGAATGTTCGCCCAGGCGCGCTCGACGCCATCAACATGCTCGAACACCATGCGCGAGAACATCAGATCAAAACTGCCGGGTTTCGCGTCCGGCTCGGAAAGATCGCCGGCAATGTCGAAGCGGGCCTTCTTCAGGCCGTTTGGCGCGAAGTCGAGTTCGAGCTGGTCAATGTCGTTCACGGTCAGCGACAGGCCGTTGAGCGCCGGGTTTCCGGGCAGGAAGCCCGGGTCGCGGCCGCCGCCGATCTCGCACAACGCCGCAAGCCCATAGCGCCGCGCCAGCGTGACAATCGTCGCTTCATAGTGGTCCCAGGCCCATTGCGAGTGCCAGTCAGGCGCAGTTTCCTCGAAGAAGCCTGTCAGCGATGTGCCGGGGGCCACTGTCTTGCGGCCGCCCAGGGGCGCGGTGACTTTGCGTGCGATGATGGCCGACATGTCAGGCTCCCGGACCAGTGAAGGTCCATGTGGTCTCGACCGGCCGGCAGAAGCAAGAAAAGCGTTACCAAGTGGTTAGCATCCACAGTGAAGCCGCATGGTTAGCGCGCGGGCGGCGGAGCTGCGACCTCCCATGCGCTGCGGTCCGGCTCAAGGCCGATCAGGGCAAGTCCATGGGCGATCGACTCGAACTGGCCGCCCGAATCAAGCTTGTCCGCCCCGAAGCGCTGTGCGAACAGGCGCCGGACCGCCGGAATGTAGGATGTGCCGCCGGTCAGGAATACGCGGTCGATAGCGCTCGGTGTCAGGCCCTCGCGCTGGAACAGGTCATCCACGGTGGCGTCGATCCGTGCCAGATCATCGGCGATCCAGCCCTCGAACTGGGCCGTCGTGATCTCCTGCTCGATGACAATGTCGCCCTTGCGGAAAGAGAACAGCGTCCTCGGCTGCGACGACAGCGCCATCTTGGCGGCGGACACGGCCCGGTAGACGGCGAAGCCCCAGTCGTTTTCAATGACCTCGATCAGTTGTGCAATCAGTTTCGGCTCCAGAGCGATCTTCATCAGCTTGTCGAGCTCGCGCCGGTTCTCGGCAGACTTGAGCAGGGCAAGCTGATGCCAGCGGGCAAAGTTGGCATAGTAGTGCGCCGGCACCTCCATCGTTTGCCCCATCGAGTGGTACTGGCTGCCCTTGCCGAGACGCGGAGACACGACTGCGTTGATAATGCGGTAGTCGAAGCTGTCGCCGGCAATGCCGATGCCGGCATGGCCCAGCGGGATCGCCCGCAGCGCCCCCTTTCGGCGTTCGAAGCGCAGGATCGAGAAGTCGCTGGTGCCGCCGCCGAAATCGCCGACCAGGATCGTCGCATCCGTCTCCAGCCGCTGTGCATAGTAGTAGGCTGCACCAACCGGCTCGTAGACATAGGTTGGGCGCGCCAGTCCCGCCTTGGCAAAGGCGGCCTCATAGCGACGATGGGCGAGCGCCTCGTCGGGATTGCCGCCTGCAAAGGCCACGGGCCGTCCGGCCACGATCGCGGCGCCGAGCGGCACCGGGTCGCCCGAATCCCGCAGGACAAGGCCGAAGAAGGTCGAGAGCAGATCCTCAAACAGGAAGCGAGTCGAGAAAATGCGCGTATCACGGAAGACAGCGCTGGCAATGTGGCTCTTGAAGGACTGGATGAAGCGCGTCTCGCTGACCGAACCCAGATAGCGCTCGATGGCGTAGGGTCCGCCCGTGGTTTCGACCGTCAGGACCCTGTCGGTGTCATGACGCTCGAAGCACAGCACCGAGCGGTATACATCCTCGACGTCACCGCTGTGGGGCCAGGTGATGCTGCGCACGGGTTTGCCGCACTCGGCCACAGCCAGAACGGTGTTCGTGGTTCCGAAGTCGATGCCGATCGAGATGTCGGGGGATGGTCTTGTCACGGGATCGCGCTCCGGCAGGGCCGCGCTGGATACAGGGCCATGCACTGTAAGGAAAGCGGAAATGCTGGGCGCAGTCGGCAAAGTGGGGAAGCGCCCGAGCCTTGCCCGGTCCGTTTCCTGCTGCCGGCATTCCATCCGCATCTTTTGCCGCATGCCGACCGATCGACCGTTGCGCAGGCCAGACGCGCCCTCTATAAGCACCGCTGTCGGGGCGTAGCGCAGCCCGGTTAGCGCACTAGTCTGGGAGACTAGGGGTCGTGAGTTCAAATCTCGCCGCCCCGACCAATCTTATCGCGTATTTCCATAGGTTCCGGCCGGTCGACTTGGCCCAGGCGAGGCTTGCGCATTTCTGGTCGTGGATATGTCGCATCATTGCAAGTTCCGGCGCATTGGCCGTTGCCCGATTGATGCCTGGGGGATTCCTGAGCTGCTCAAGTCAAGCCGTTATCCTCATATCCCGGAAAATCGGCGGTGCCCCTGGGACAGAGCTGACGGGCGGGCTCCAACTCCCCATTCAGTAAAAAACGCAGTCTCAGGTCAGGAAAATTCGCAGCAAGAACTGCGATCTGCTTTGCGTGATCAAATCGGTTCAGTCCACCTTTCGTGTCACGGAGATTGCCGCAACGGATCTTGCTCGCACGAGGTCCATGGCGCTTCCGAAAACTCGGAACCATGGTGGTTTACTCTTTCGAAAATTCACGATTGTGGCCAACGCATTGCACAAATCCGAGCAGAATCACCTCTGCCTTCATGCAATTTGGATCGCATTGCGAATAAAGAGCACAGGTCGCCCAGCGTCCATGTCCGACAAGACGGAATTGTTGAGTTTTTGGCTGTGGTGAGTTTGGCTGTGGTGAGCATGACGACTGCAGGCTTACGTCGGGATGGACAAGCCATCAAAGTGGAATCTGGAACGATAGGGAAGTCCAGAATGTCCATCGGGCCAATGCCGCATTCGCCCGGAGCACAGAAGTTGCTATTTCCAGCTGCCAACGCGAGATCAAGCATCCGGGCATGTTCGTTTCATGGCTGGCGGCCGTTGGAAAAGGACAAGAGCGGCAGGCGGCATTCTTCGAGCGGCAGTTCAAGCCTCGCCTTGATGCCGGGTCCGCGCGCTGGCGGAAGGCTCTGGCGGATGATCTTCAAAAAGCGCCTCGCGATGTGGGAGGCCCTTGCTTTATGGGCCTTCTGGCCGGTGCAGCGAACCATCTCTTCGCCAAGGCCGAGCTGGAGGCCCAGAAAGCTGCGCGCAGGGGTTTTCTCGCAAAGCAAGACGCGCGTGGGATGATCGTGTTGGCAACCACCCTGTTCTGGCGGGTATGGCGACAGCGATGCGCCGAGAGGTCGCACGAAGCAGCCTTGTTGGTCTCGCCGGAGCGCTCACATTGCTTTCGCTGGCGGCGCTTGCCGTCATCCCACGGGCACTGTGAGGCTGACGTCGTGATGTCAGCTCTCGTCAGGCAAATGGGCCCATGCGGGCGGCGATGCCCAGAACGGCAAGCAGCGCAATCAGCAGCAACAGAAGACCTGCGAAGTGGATTGTTGAAGGCGGCATCGACTCGTCCGGAAGTAGCAGCCCGGCGGCCATCATCTCGTCCCGACGTTTTGTCAGTCGCGCCCGATATGCGCGCTCCGTCCACAACCCATGGGCCAGAACCAGAATGCCCAGCACCACCAGGGTCAGGCCGAACCAGGTCGGTGACCGGGTCGGCAATGCATCTTCGAGCAAGCCGTCCCTCTTCAGCGTGCGAAAAAAGGTGAACAGGGTGAACCCAAAACCGATCATGGAGAACGACGTCCGCAGCGTCGCCATCAGGGTACGGTCGGTGGCCAGCAGGGTGCGTTCGAAGGCGAGCGCGGTGCGCTCTTGGGCCAGCAGTGTCGCTATCGAGGGGTCGGTGGGGTTGCTCATCGACGGAACTTTGGATTTGGCTTTACAACAGCGGATGGGAAGACGATGGAAGAACAATTTCTCGAAATAGCCAGGTTCGTGGCATTTGCGATTGAAGCCGTCGCCGTGCTCGTTCTGGCGATAGCAACGATCGTCGCAGTGGCAAGGCTGGGGCGCATGGTCGTGGCTGGGGAAACGACCCTGGCGGTCCGCCGGGACGTCTGGCTGAGGTATGGAGCCGCCATCGCGCTGGCGCTGGAATTCACGCTGGCGGCCGATATCGTCCGCAGCATCATCGCACCAAGCTGGGCCTCCATCGGCAAACTGGCTGCAATTGCCGCCATCCGAACACTTCTGAATGTCTTTCTGATGCGTGACCTTGAAGCCCTCGGACGACACAAAAAGGAACCTGACTGAAGCAACCTCATGCGCGCGCCCATGCTTTCGCCAAGCGAGGATAAAGAGCCCCGAGCAGCGCCATCACCAGAACATACATCAACACGACGGCGATGATCGGCTGCTTGGGCTCCAGGTCCGCCGCGGCAGCGAGCCCAATGGCGACGCCGGGGTGGCGCGATATGGTGGCAACAGCCAGTGCGTGGCGGTTTCCGTCATGGGGCCCGCCCAGCCAATGTCCGACGGCAAGGCCGAACAGTCCCATGAGGGCAGCTGCCACGATTGTCAGGCTGAGCGCTGCGGCTTGAATGCCCGGCCATGCCTTCCAGATCACGATGAGGAGGCCTGCCGCAAGCAGCGTCATCCCCAGCGCTCGAAAAAGGCGCGAAAAGCGGGCGGCTGCTTCAGGCGCGATCGCGGCCACCCCTATGCCAACCCCGAGGGGAACAACGATCGTCACCATGATGGTGCGCGCCACACCAAGCGCATCGAAACTGGCCTCGCGGCCAAAAAACTGTCCAGCCAGCATGATCATGAGCGGTGCCGCTGCCAGTGCGACCAACGATGCTGCGAGCTGAATCGCCAGCGCATAATCGAGCCCACCGCCAAGCTTCTGCTGCTTGATCGGCAAGATCGGCGGCATCGGCGATACCGCCAGAGCCAGCAGAGCAATACGAGCTGCAGGATCAAGCGGGATGATCCAGGTCACGGCTAACGCGAACATCGGGAAAAGCAGGAACATCGCCACCATGGCTCGGACTATGGTGACGGGCTTGCCAAAGCCGGCGCGAATGGCACCAGGAGGTGCCGCCAAGCCTATCGAGAGCACAATAAAAACGATGCTTCCGACGATGGCCAATTTCAGCAGCGATGCTGGATCCATGAGCCCCCCCCGGACCAACGGTGACGCAGGGCGGCTTACGCCGCCCTGCTGCTTTGCGCTTCAGGCCCCGCCGGTGGCGCCCTGGTGCATCTTCTCCATCACGCCCTGCAGGTTGAAACTCGCTGCTTTTTGGCGCGGCGGAAATTGCTTGAACGTTTCGAGGAATTGTCCGACCAGCATCTGTGCTGGCACCAGCAGATACACATGATCAAACATCCAGTCCCAGTAACTGTTCGATGTGATGTCGGCATGTTCGTAAGGGTCGGTTCGCAGGTTGAATATCTTTGGCAGCCGCAGCGTGGTGAGTGGCTCGGCCCAGATCATGCAGGTTCCGGGGCAGCGCTGTTCCATGAAGACGAACTTCCAATTGTCAAACCGCAAGCCAGAAAGCTCCGCGTCATCGGTGAAATAAAGGAAACCCTTGCGAGGGCTGGGTGCCTTGCCGGTGATGTGATCGACCAGGTTATGGCCGTCGAGATGAACCGTGTACGTCTTCCCGTCGAAGGTGGCGCCGGCCTTCAGGCTTGTCGCGATGTCGCCGGCCCCCGCCATGGCAGCAAACGTCGGCATCCAGTCGAGATGAGCGACGATATCATTCGAGACCGAGCCTGGCGCTACATGGCCAGGCCAGCGGATCAGCGCCGGCACGCGATAAGCACCTTCCCAGTTGGTGTTCTTCTCGCTGCGGAACGGGGTCGTTCCGGCATCCGGCCAACTGTTGCAATGCGGACCGTTGTCAGTCGAGTACATGCAGAATGTATCGTCCGCGATCCCCAGTTCGTCGAGCAGGTTGAGAAGCACGCCGATCGCCTTGTCGTGGTCGATCATGACATCATGATACTCCGACTGCCACCGGCCCGACTGACCTAGGCTTTCGGCTTTGGCGTGCGTGCGAAAGTGCATATGTGTCGTGTTGAACCATACGAAAAATGGAACGCCGGCCGCATTGTGGCGCTTGATGAAATCGACGGTCAGTGCAAGCACCTCATCGTCGATGGTTTCCATGCGCTTTTTGGTGAGCGGGCCGGTATTGTTGATGGTCTGCCCTCCCTTCCCGTCCGCCTTACAATGCAGCACGCCGCGCGGGCCGAACCGCTTCATGAAGTTTGGATAGTCCTTGGCCGAAGGGTAGTCGCGCAATTCCGGCTCTTCCTCGGCGTTCAGGTGATAGAGGTTGCCAAAAAACTCGTCGAAGCCGTGCATGGTCGGCAGATGCTCATCGCGGTCGCCCAGGTGGTTCTTGCCGAACTGGCCGGTGGCATAGCCCTGGGCCTTCAGAATCCGCGCAATGGTCGGGTCCTTGTCGCTCATGCCGGCTTCAGCGCCGGGCAACCCGACCTTGGTGAGGCCCGTGCGCAAGCCGCATTGACCGGTGATGAAACTCGCGCGACCGGCCGTGCAGCTCTGCTCGGCGTAATAGTCCGTAAACAGCATCCCTTCGTTGGCAATACGGTCAATGTTGGGCGTGCGATAGCCCATCATGCCCTTCGTGAAACAACTCAGGTTGGACTGACCAATGTCGTCGCCCCACATGATCAAGATGTTTGGTTTACCCTTAGGCATTGCGAGTCCTCCTCAGCCTGAAACAGCTGGTGCATTGTCCGGCTTGCAGGCAAAGCCAGGGGCCAGAACGCACAATCAACAACTTGACCATTACGCCGCAGAAATCGTACGAAAACTATCCAAATTTGGGCAATTTCGACGAAAATTTTTACAGAAGCTTGATCTGCCTGCTAGATCGGCTAATTGATCGAGTTTGGACGCATGAAGAAAAGAATTGGGCTTGGGACCTCAATCTTGCAATCGAAAGGGTGGCTCTCTCGCACCACGCCCGACTTTCAGGCGCGACTGCTTTCCATTGCCATCTGGAAGATCGCCAAGCCTGGTATGGAGGTCAGCCGAACTGGCGATCAGGGCGGTCTGATCGGCATTGCGCAAGGGACGGTTGAGGTTGCTGCTGATCCCAGCCATCCCGACACACGCTTCTTGCATGTGGCCACTGCCGGCTTTTGGGCTGGGCATCGCCCGCTGATCGGCAAGTTGCGAAACATCACGCTGACCGCGCGAACCGAGTTGCTATGGGTACTGGTGCCAAAGCATTCAGTCGAGCAGCTGTTGCGGGATCAGCCCGAGTACTGGCGGTTCATCGTCGATTTGAGCGACACGGCCTTTGAAATTGCACTTGCGTTGGCGGTTGATCTCACCCGCCAGAATGGCCTTTCCCGGGTGGCAGTAACGCTACTTCGGCTGTGCGGTTGCAGGCATGTTTCTGCTTCGTGCCAAGAGGATTTGACATTGCATCTGTCGCAAGCAGAACTGGCAGCGATCTGCAACATGACGCGCAACACTTTCCGCGCCTATTTGTCTCATTTGGAGCAGCTCGGCTTGATCGATGTCAGCTATCGCAGCATCCGGATCGTTGACGTCGACAAGCTGCGGGCGCTGCAAAGCGTGGACGAATAGGTATTGTCATTCCGCTGGCCCGGGCACGCGCCGCACACAACGGAACCCAATGTGGCTGGCGGCAGAGTCAATCGGCTGGGCATGACGTGCCGCGGGGCGATAACGGCGGCAGTAGTTTGGAGCACACAAGTGGCTGCCACCCTTCAGCACCCGGCGCGGAATCGGGATGGCGGGAAGATTTGGATCCTGGCTGCTTCGCCTTGCAATGTCGCGCATATCAACCGGTCCGCAGCAAGACTTCGCAGGAACGGCGACATGGCCCCTCGAATACCAATCCGCTGTCCATTCCCAGACATTGCCAATCATGTCGTAAAGGCCGAAACGGTTGGGGGAGAAGCTGCCCACCGGAGACGTCCTCAAAAATCCGTCAGCCAACGCGTTCTCATAAGGGAAATTGCCCTGCCAGACATTGGCCATATGCATCCCGTCCGGCTCCAGTTCGTCGCCCCAGGCAAACTCGTGCGCCCAGTTCCCCGCCCAGCCCGCATACTCCCATTCCTTCTCGGTCGGCAATTGCTTGCCGGCCCACGCTGCGTAGGCTTCCACATCGGCTAGCGCCACGTGCACCACCGGGTGATCCCAAAGATTGTCAAGATTGCTTCCAGGTCCAGTCGGATGCCGCCAGTCGGCACCAAAGGTCCACTGCCACCATTGCGACCAGTCATCCAGTCGGACCTGACTGGAGGTCGGCACAAAAACCAGCGATGCAGGTTTCAACATCTCTGGCAACGCCCCGGGATAATCTTCAGCGCGTGGGGTCGATTCGGCGATCGTCATATAGTTTGTGGCTTCCACAAACGCTGCGTACTGCCGATTTGTTACTGGCGTGCGGTCGATCCAAAAGCCTGGGACCATCGCGTCGTGTGCTGGAGCCTCTTCCCTGTAATGGGTATCCGAGCCCATGCGGAATTGACCGCCCGGGAGCCAAACCATGTCTTCTTGATTTGCCATCACTCTTTCCGCTTATCGAGGCACAGTATATCTTGATCCGGTTGCGGCACGCGCAAACATCAGATGGAACGTCGCAATAGGTCAGGCCGAACGTCCTTCAGGGCAAAGCCTGCCAGTCTACGCCATGAACAGTCTGTCTGGTTTCTCGCACATGATCGGCTAAGTCCGCAAACAGCTGTCGACGAGTTACCTGATAGCCACGGTAGCCAGCTGTAAGGCGTCGCTTGAAATGTCCAGCAGGGATGTGGGGGGGTGCCCGATCAGCCGCTTGAACCTCAGTCAGGCAGGCCACGGCAGAGGCAATCGCAATTGAAAAGCGCATGGTGCGCCTTGAAGTGCGTTTTCGGATGCGCATAGCCTTTCCTTTTCTCATAACCGCCATTTCTAACTGGATCGATCATGGTGAACTGACCGGAATTGAGCATTCATGCCCTCGGCAGCCGCTCCGACCCGTTCTGCCAAGAGCTGGGCCCCAAGCAAGCCTTTGGCGTCGTGCCAAGCTTCGTGAAGCAGTTTGTCTTCGCGCTGTCATCGGATCGCATGGTGCGGGAGGCCAGCCTTTGTGGTGGTATGCTCGGCCGCCTCGATCAGGCATCGAGCCGTTGCGACTGAAGTCTGACCGGACTGTCGATCAAGTGCGCAGGGTTCCGCTTGCTACCACAGCGTGGCCTTACTGGCCCAACTGGCGGCCTGGAGCTTGGATGTCAGTGATGGTCTCGCGTGCGGCAGTGACCACCGTACCGAGCACACGCACTGTTCCTCACCGAAATCCTCGATCCGTGAGGGTTAACCCGGATCCGGAGCCGTCCATACGAAGCCCCCCCCGTTGCGCTCCAGCACCTTGGTCGATATGACGGTGCGGGCCCCTGATCAGGTCACCCGTGTCCCCAGCAGACATGATGGCCGAGCGGCGCCACGTGGACACTTTTTTAGGAAGCCGAGGCGGCTCTGGGTAAGAGGTACTACATGCCGATGCCAAATTTTTCTTGCGCTATCAAGTATTCAGCTGTTTTGTTTTCCCTCTGTGTGATCAGCTCAACCGTAGCCCATGCACAGTCCGACGACGACGCGGAACTTGCCAAGAAACTGAGTAATCCCGTTGCAGCCCTGATCAGCGTGCCATTGCAGTTCAATTATGACGGGCGTATTGGCGTGCTCGACAAAGGCCAGAAATTCACTCTCAATATTCAGCCTGTCGTTCCAATAAAGCTGAATTCTGAATGGAATCTGATTTCACGCACCATTCTGCCGCTTGTCTCCCAGTCCCGGATATTCCCTGGCTCCGGTGATCAGTCGGGCGTTGGCGACATTACCCAAAGCTTCTTCTTCTCGCCCTCGCAGCCGAGTGCAAATGGCATTGTCTGGGGCGTCGGCCCCGTCTTCATTCTACCAACCGGCAGCGATAAGCTGTTATCGACCAGCCAATGGAGCGCCGGTCCTACAATCGTCGCCCTGAAGCAGACCGGTGGCTGGACAGTCGGTGCCCTTGCCAACCATCTGTGGTCTTTTGCCGAAACACGATCCAATTCTGCCAATGTAAATCTGACATTTGTTCAGCCGTTCATTTCCTACACGACAGCTGACAAGTGGACCTTCTCGGTCAATACAGAGTCGACCTATAACTGGCAGTCCAAGAAGCTGACCGTTCCGGTCAACGTATCGGTTGCCAAACTGGTGAAGATTGGCAATCAGCCTGTCAGTCTTTTCGCAGGCGTGCGCTATTATGCAGTCAGTCCCAATGGCGGCCCTAAGGGCTTCGGTGCACGCGCCGGCCTGACCTTCCTGTTCCCGACATAGGCAACCGCATTTACTCCATCTATGCAACGACCCCTTCGGACCAAGGATGAAACTGAGACTTAGTCCTTCGGGAGGGGTGAGCCCATATATCCGGCCTTTCGACACGGTACCCGTGGCCGCTGGCCTCGATTGAGCCCGCGTCGCGGGGAGCCAAAGAACGGCGCGCACTTGAGGGTGCGCTGGTTGAATCAGCTTGTCTCGGGCTAGGGTTCGGCCCGTTTGGTCATCGCCATCATCGTGCACCTTGGTCCTTTCGGCGCGCTGCGGTTGACTGCGCCGGAAGCCTGTTGGTCCTGTGTCGTCTCAAGCGGCTCGGATCGGCTGGATGGCTGTGGTCGATTCGGGCTTTCGATGGTCAACGCTCTTGGTCAGAAGCGCGATGATGATCAGCGCCATCGTGTTCGCCAGCGCCACTGCCACGACCTTGGCCGGGCGCCTCGCCAGCACCCCGACCAGCCATTTCGGTCCGCTCGCGCCCTTGCGCACCCTGCCTCCGCTTGAGAGCGGCTTCGGTGCAAGGCCGATCCAGGCCGCGAAGTGGTGGGTGGACGTGAAGCCAGCGACGTCCGGGACGAGCGCCTTGATGGCGGCTGCCGTAATCGGCCAGACGCCTGGCCGGCGCAGGATCGACCTGCAGCGGGTGATCACCGAGTGCTACGGCATCAACCATCACGAGCGGACCATCGGCAAGCTTCTGAAGGTGATGGGCGTCTGTCTCGCCCCCGTCTTCGCCATCGCTGAAACCTCGCATGAGCCACGCTGATGAAAGGCAAAATCATTTAATTTCAATAGATTATATGCCAATACGACCTGAACGAAAGAAACCTCCTCGGCTTCGAAGGCGGAAAATACAACCGGTCCGGAGTGGTCACTTGGTCGAAATCTGTTCTTCGGCAGGCCGGAGCCATGCCTTCGGCAAAGGAAGTCGTGCAGGGTTCGACCCGCCGAAAAGACACCGTTCGCCGCGTCGCATCGGAGGCGCGGGCCGGCCTCGGCCTTGCACTCAAGAAGCCGAGCGCTTGCCGAGGACGCGGGCCAGGTCACTGCGTGCGGCCGAGATGTCCGTCAGTGCGGCCCGGAGCAGGTCTGCGGCGCTGTCGCCGGGGGCTGCCGCAGTGGGGCGCGGCGGGGAAGTCGCCGCCAGTGGCGCACCCTGACCCGGCGTTGCGCGGTCCTCCCCGTGGTCCACCTCAAGCGCACCAGGGAACGGCGGCGGTTCGGACCGCGTGACAGCGCCTGCGGCGGCGGGCAACGCGCCGCCACGTCCGACGGCCTGCACGGCGCGCACGCCCTGTTCCTTCAGGATGCGCTGCACGCCCTTGATGGTGTAGCCCTGCCCGTACAGAAGCGTCTTGAGGCCGGTGATCAGCACGACATCATCGGGCCGATAGTAGCGACGGCCGCCGCCGCGCTTCAGGGGCTTGATCTGGGTGAAGCGCGTTTCCCAGAAGCGGAGCACATGCTGGGGCAGGTCAAGATCGTCCGCGACCTCGCTGATGGTGCGAAACGCGTCCGGACTCTTGTCGGCCATCTGCTCACCCGCTTCCATCGCCGTCCCGAATGTCAATCGACAAGGCCCTCGATCGATTCACCGTTGACGCGCGCTTTCATGACATTGGACGGCTTGAACACCATCACCAGCCTTGGCTTGATCGGAACCTCGACCCCTGTCTTGGGATTGCGCCCGACCCGCAGGCCCTTTTTCCGCACGATGAACGAGCCGAAGGACGACAATTTGACGTTCTCGCCGCGCAGGATGCAGTCACTGATCTCGGATAGGACCGTTTCGACAAGGGCCGCCGATTCGGCGCGGGACAACCCGATTTTCTGATAGACTGCCTCACTCAGATCGGCGCGTGTGATGGTCTCGCCCGCCATTTGGCCACTCCAGTGCTGCACCGTTCACAGCCGCGACTGCTCAGAAACTGATTCAACCAAATCCTAAAGTGGTTGAGGCGGCAGGGTCAATCCTCTTGATGCGATTGCGCTTTTTGCCTGTGCGCGGCGCATGGCCGGCGCGTCACCAGCGGATCAGCGCGGAGCCCCAGGTAAAGCCGCCGCCCATCGCCTCGACCAGCACCAGCTGCCCGCGCTGGATGCGCCCGTCGCCAACGGCGGTGGCGAGGGCAAGCGGGATAGAGGCTGCCGAGGTGTTGCCGTGGTCCTGCACGGTGTAGACCACGCGCGATCCAGGCACGCCGAGTTTGTGGGCGGTGGCGTCGATGATGCGCTTGTTGGCCTGGTGCGGCACGAACCAGTCGATGTCGGCGCCTGTCAGGCCGGTTGCCGCAAGCGTGGCTTCCACCGTGTCGGCAAGATTAATGACCGCGTGCTTGAAAACCTCGCGGCCCTCCATCCGCAGATGGCCGACCTTGCCGTTTGAGCCGGCGCCGCCGTCGACATAGAGCTTGTCGCGATAACGCCCTTCGGAACGGATGTGGGAGTGCAGGACGCCGCGGTCCGCAATGGTGCCTGTACCCTGCTCTGCAGCCAGCACGACCGCGCCGGCGCCATCGCCGAACAGCACGCAGGTTCCGCGGTCGTTCCAGTCAAGGAGACGCGAGAAGGTTTCGGCCCCGATGACAAGCGCGACCTTGTGCGAGCCGGAGGTCAGGAACTTGTCCGCCGTGGCCAGCGCGAAGACAAAGCCGGAACAAACCGCCTGCACGTCGAAGGCCACGCCATGATGGATATCGAGCGCGTGCTGGATCTCGGTCGCGGTCGCCGGAAAGGTGTGATCGGGCGTCGAGGTGGCGCAGATGATCAGGTCGACATCGGATGCGCCAATGCCCGCACTGGCCAGGGCCCTGCGGGCGGCAGCCGTGCCAAGCACCGAGGTCGTCTCGCTCTCGTCAGCGATATGCCGCTGCTCGATGCCCGTGCGCTGGCGAATCCAGTCATCCGACGTGTCCACCATCGTCGCCAGTTCGGCGTTGGTCAGGATGCGGTCTGGCAGTGCCATCCCGCTGCCGCGTATAACTGATCGCAAAGTGGACACGTGGTCTGTTGTCCTTGCCGTCAATCCGTTTCAGCGGGGCTCGCAGCGGGGGCTGCGGGAGCAGGCGCTGCGTCGATCATCTCACGCACCTTGGCCATCAGGTCGTAGCGCGCCATTTCATATCCAAGCTCGACAGCGCTGGCAAAGCCGATCGCGTCCGTGCCGCCGTGACTCTTGATCACGACGCCGTCAAGCCCCAGAAACACGCCGCCGTTGACCTTGCGCGGGTCCATCTTCTCCTTGAGGGCGGCAAAGGCCCCTTTAGCGAAGAGGTAGCCGATCCTCGACATGAGCGACCGACCCATCGCCGCGCGCAGATACTCGGCAATCTGCTTGGCGGTGCCTTCCGCCGTCTTGAGAGCGATGTTGCCGGTGAAGCCCTCGGTCACGACCACATCGACCGTGCCCTTGCCGAGGTCGTCGCCTTCGACAAAGCCGCGGTAGTCCAGATGCGGCAGGTTGGCCTCGCGCAGCATGCGACCGGCTTCCTTCACGGCGTCGAGGCCCTTGATCTCCTCCACGCCGACATTGAGCAGGCCCACGGTCGGGCGCTTAAGGTCAAACACGATCTGGGCCATGGCGGCGCCCATGATCGCCAGATCGTAAAGATGGGCCGCATCCGCGCCGATTGTCGCGCCAACATCCAGCACGACACTTTCGCCGCGCACGGTCGGCCAGATCGCAGCAATCGCCGGGCGTTCGATATGCGCCATCGACTTCAGGCAGAACTTCGACATCGCCATCAGCGCGCCCGTGTTGCCCGCCGAAACCGTCACGCTGGCCTCGCCGGTCTTGGTGGCGTCGATCGCCTTCCACATCGAGGACTTGTACCGGCCAGCCCGCAGGGCCTGGCTTGGCTTGTCGTCCATCTTCACGGCAACGTCAGTGTGGTGAAAGGTGGTGACCGCCTTCAGTTTCGGGTGCTGGTCAAGCAGCGGCCGCACCAGCGCCTCGTCACCAAACATCACGAAGCGGCTGTCAGGGCGCCGTTCCAGCGCAATCGCCGCGCCCGGAACGACCACTTTCGGGCCGTGGTCGCCGCCCATGGCATCAAGCGAAATCGTAACGTGCTTGGACATGTCCTCGACCGATCCGTCAGCTTTCACATCGGACAAAGACGCCAAGCGCTGACCCCAATTGATGCGGCACAATAGCCGCGGTTTGGCGTACTGCAAGGCGGCCTGCGGCGATTCCTGTGCAACGCACCGGCGCGTGGCGCGGCGTTCGCGGCCATGCGGCGGGATTCACCCCTTCCCCTTGAGCGACTTCAGCACCGCAAACGGAGAGCCGAAGCCCTCCGGTTCGGCGGGCGCTTCAAAGACAGCCCCCGGCTTGCGCGGGTATGGATCGAGCGCAACCGCCAGGCTTTCATAGGTCAGGACGCCAAGGTCGATCCTCCCGCCCTCGATCGGGTCCGGCAGCGCATCGGGGTCATTCAGCATGGCCAGATCAATTCCGGCCATCTCGAGCATGGCCTCGTCATCGCCATCCGGCGGCAGCCCGGCGGCCCGCATGGCCGCATCGGCTTCCTCCTTCGGCGCATAGACCACCTCGATGTCTTCCGAAATGGACTCGGCCACTGGCTCAAGACTGATGACACAGGCCTGCGTCACCTCCGCCGAGAGCGTGCCCTTGATGCGCACGCGATGGCCTTCACGCTGGAGCCTGAAATCGGCAGACAAGGCATCGACGGCAATGATCCGCAGCGCCCGCGCGATCGCACTGCGCTCCGCCGCGCCGGGCGCGATGACAACCGTGCGGCCCTTGGCGGGGATCGATTCGACCACCACGGCGTGGCTGATCGGAAAGTCGGTTGCGACTGCCATCGGGCCTCCAGGCGCCTGCCTCTGGCCGCCGCCGTCACGAGACCGGTACGACGAACAGATCCTGGCGGGTCAGGACATCATCCAGCGACCAGCCAGAGAGGCGCCGACCGCTAGCCAGCACATAGGCCGCCAACGGCTCCGCTGCAACGGCTGGAATGTTCCTGACGAGGGCAGCCGAGAGCATTTCCGCATCCGAGGCGTCGATCGGCGCGGCATAGGCCTGCACGCGGCCATAAAAGCCTTGGGCGATCTTCTTCATGCGCTTGGGAATGGTGGTGTCACCGACGCCAAGCTCACGAAGACCGTGGTCGATGTGCAAAAACAGGGCGTCGACATAATCCTGGGCGACCTCGGGGCCGGGCGACGGCAGCTCCTTCAGCCGCCGCATCACCAAAAGCGCGTGCAAGGTGAGCGCCTCAATCCGGCCCTCGACCGTGTCGGGGATGGCAGCGACGGTGTAGAGCCACGGCGCGCGCGAGGCCTCGGCTGACCGGGCATAGAGCGCCTGAACCACCTCCCGGCGCGGGTCTTTCCTGAACAACCCAAAAATCATATCGGATCAAAGGCCTTTCGGTCTGCCTTGCAAATGCCTGAAGCTGGCGTTACGCCAAAAACCGATCTCACGGCAACGCGACACTTGTGCCGCTGCCCAACTGGATGGACCGGAAATTCCGATGCCCAATTTGGCCCGTTCGTATCGCCTTTTCCTCGCCAGCGTGACAATCCCCCTGATGCTTGCAGGTTGCGGTTCCGGAGGAGCCGACAATTTCGGTTTCACCCTGCCGACTTCGGCGGGCCTCAATGAAGAAATCCATCGCGGCTTCGTGATGGACCAGGAGGCGATCGCGAAGATCAAGCCCGGCATGGATGTCCAGCAGGTATTGCAGACGTTGGGCACACCCTCGACCACGTCGACGGTGGGCAACAGGACATTCTACTATGTGAGCCAGAAGACAAGGCGGACGTTCCAGTTCCAGTCCCCGCAGATCGTGGATCAGAACGTCATCGCTGTGTCGTTCAACACGGGCTTCAAGGTGGAGACGATCGCCAACTGGGGCCTGAAGGACGGCGTGATTTTCGACTTCATAAACCGCGTGACCCCGACCGGCGGCGAGGAGCAGAGCTTCCTGCGCAACCTCTTCCGCGGCGTGACCCGCTTCAATCCGCTCTCGACCTGACCGGCAAGGCGCGCAGCCCATGGCAGGGCCACGGCGAGACGGGCGGCGCAAGCGGTGACCCGCTTCGCCAGCGATGCCGTGCTTGGCTATCGCAGAGCGGCGACGCCCTTCGTTGCCGGCCGCCGCTTGCGGCTCGACGAGGCCTGTCGGCTGGCGCATCGGCCGCTCGTCGCCCCCGCCCACCCGGATGTGATCGCCCGCCCGCCGGGGCGGGACGACGAAATGGGACACCGCCCGAGCCGTTCTCCTTAGCCGCGCCGCTGGACGCCGAGGCGCTGGAGGCGTCGGCCGCATGGACGCGCCGGCTGGATGACCTCCGGAATGGTCCTCTCAAAGGCAAGATCGCGTGGGACATCCTGCCCAAACGACGGGCGATGCTGCACGCAACCCTGTGCGGCTTGCTCGATGCGGATGCGATCACGCCGGCATCCAGGGCCGCCTGCCGCGGCATCGGTCCGATCCGGGTTGCGGCCCGAGGACTGTTCTCCGGCAACATCAACCTTGGCCGGCCCTCTGTGCGCCTCTACCCCGAGGAACGTGCCGATGGACCGGCTTTCGATGCCGTGCAGCGCGCTTTCGGGAGGCCGCCAACGCGGCTCTTCCTCGCTGGCATTTCAACCTGACCGATCATCTCGATGCGGGCGAAACCGCCTGGCTGGCCGGGCTGATCGCCGCCCGCTGGCAGACTACGTTTGCGGACATCACGCTGGACCGGCTCTGGCTGATCGGATCGCGGGACGACCTGGTCCTCGACAGCCGGATCGTGGCCGAAGCGCCGCTGGCCTGGGCAGGATGCGGCCATTCGCGCTTGTCCCAGCCGTGACTCCATGCTGCACTGCATGCTATGGCGCGTCGGCATCAGGTTCGGATCAAGGCAGATCGCCCCGGGCCTGCCACTGGAGATGTCGACATGAGCCGCGAAGCAGCCGCCGGACAATTGTCCAATTCCTTCTTTTCTGCGCCACTCAGCGCGCAGGATCCGGAGCTGGCGCGCGCCATCGACCTCGAGCTCGGTCGTCAGCGTGATGAAATCGAGCTGATCGCCTCCGAGAACATCGTCTCCCGCGCCGTGCTTGAAGCGCAGGGCTCGGTGATGACGAACAAATATGCCGAGGGCTATGCCGGCAAGCGCTATTATGGCGGCTGCCAGTATGTCGACATCGCCGAGAAGCTTGCGATCGATCGTGCCTGCCGCCTGTTCGATTGCGGTTTCGCCAATGTCCAGCCGAATTCGGGCAGCCAGGCTAATCAGGCCGTGTTCATGGCGCTGATGCGGCCCGGCGACACCTTCATGGGGCTGGATCTCGCCGCCGGCGGCCACCTGACGCACGGCGCGCCGCCCAATATGAGCGGCAAGTGGTTCAAGCCTGTCCACTACGGCGTCTGCGTCGTCGATCAGCGCATTGACATGGACGCGGTCGAGCGGCTGGCAGAGGAAAGCCGGCCAAAGGTGATCATCGCGGGCGGCTCGGCCTATCCACGGCACTGGGACTTTGCCCGCTTCCGCGAGATCGCCGACAAGGTGGGGGCTATCCTGTTGGTCGACATGGCGCATTTCGCGGGGCTGGTGGCCGGCGGCGTCCATCCCTCACCCTTCCCCCATGCCCATGTCGCGACCACGACCACCCACAAGACGCTGCGCGGGCCGCGCGGCGGCATGATTCTGACCAATGACGAGGCGCTGGCCAAGACGTTCAACTCGGCGATCTTCCCGGGCTTGCAGGGCGGGCCGCTGATGCACGTCATCGCGGCCAAGGCCGTCGCCTTCCACGAGGCGCTGCAACCGGAGTTCAAGCTTTACGCCCGCGCGGTGGTCGAGAACGCGAAGGCGCTGGCCGAGACGCTGACGAGCAAGGGGTTCGACCTCACGACCGGCGGCACCGACAACCATCTCATGCTGGTCGACCTGCGCGGCAAGAAGCTCAACGGCAAGATCGCGGAAGCGGCGCTGGGCCGTGCCCACATCACCTGCAACAAGAATGGCGTGCCCTTCGATACCGAAAAGCCGACGATCACGTCCGGCATCAGGCTTGGCACGCCCGCCGCCACCTCGCGCGGGTTTGGCGTGGCCGAATTCAAGCGCGTCGGTGAGTTGATTGCCGAAGTGCTCGACGGGCTGGCCGCGAACGGCGAGCCCGGCAATGCGGCGGTCGAGTCCGCGGTGAAGGTCAAGGCGACCGAGCTTTGCAGGCGGTTCCCCATCTACGCATAAGGACGTCGATCACGGGCCGCGCTGCTGCTCTGGCCTTGCCTTGCGCATGTGTGACGTTTGGCGCAACTGCCGCCAAGGTTGTGGCGCTTGGCACCGGCAAGACCAAAGGCCAGGGGCGCGGAGCAACGGCAGATGGCGGCCACGTTCGCAGGCGTTTCTGCCGCAGTTCCAGCAAGTGCTGGCTACGCAGGGCTGCAGGGCCAAGGTAGCGAAGACCCGTATTGCGGGCGACACCCCGGGGGCATGCTGCGCGGGATGCCGGAGGCGATCGGCCAGGACACCCGCGTGCTGACCCTTCAGTCGGGCGGCAATGATGCGCGGCGGGGCGAGGCGGCTGACCGAAAGTCTGAACCGCATTGCTGGCGCTTACCGGCTGGCGGACGGCCAGCACGACAGATCGAGGGGCACACCGCCGTCTGCCTCTGCCTGGCGCCCTCGATGCTGTCATCAGCGGCCTGCCGGGCCTCATGGCGTTCAGCATCATGCTGCCCACAAGGTTGCGCGGCTTCGGCATGGCCGGAGGAGCGGCAGGCGAGGCTCAGGTGACGGCCAAGACAGACGCTCAATCTGTCGGGTTCACGGCGCCCGGCGCACCACCCCATCCTTGATGAAAACCTGAAGCGGTCTCGTTCCGGACACGCTGCGGTCCCTCGCGCGCCTCTTGCGGTGGGCGCATAAGACACCGCCATGTGGGGCAACACCATCCATTTGACGGTGTTGGCGAACGTGTCCTTTCCGTCCAGCGGCACGGTGACGACACTGGTCCTGCAGAGGCGCTTTCGACCACCGGACGGTCCTCGGTGATCATCCAGCCGCCTGTGCCGGTCTCGACGGTTTCGGGCAGAAGCGGCCAGGTTGATGGTTTGCCCTGCGCGCGAAGGCCGGTCGCGCGCCCTGCGACAGAGATGGCGCCGCAGGGCCGCACACGTTGAGGCAGGGCCGCGGCCGGAAAGGCCGCCATGGCAAGCGTTGTGGACGTTGGCGTTCTGATGGGCTTGCGCCCGTTTGAAGGAGTAGACGGCAGGGCGGCCATCGGATGCGCCACCGGTGAGGGAATCTTTGACTGGACCGCAAACCGGTTTCACTGGCATGACGAGGGCGGACCCTGACCTGACCAGTTCCGAGGCTTTTCATGCGCTGCCCCTATTGCGGATCTCTCGACACGCAGGTGAAGGACTCGCGGCCGTCCGATGACCATTCGTCCATCCGTCGCCGTCGCGTCTGCAACGATTGCGGCGGGCGTTTCACCACCTTCGAGCGCGTGCAGTTGCGCGACCTGACCGTCGTCAAGCGCTCGGGCAAGCGCTCGCCGTTCGACCGCGACAAGCTGCAGCGTTCCGTCGAAATCGCGCTGCGCAAACGACCCGTCGAGCCCGAGCGCATCGAAAGGCTGGTCAGCGGCATCGTGCGGCAACTCGAGAGCTCTGGCGACACCGAGGTTCCGTCATCCGCCATCGGTGCGCTGATCATGGCAGGGCTTAAGAACCTCGACGGCGTGGCCTATGTGCGTTTCGCCTCGGTCTACAAGGATTTCCGCGAGGCGAAGGACTTCGAGGACATTCTCGGCGAACTCGCCGGCGACGAGGCGGATGTTCTGCCATCCCAACACGCTCTGGACGAGTGACGCAGCCCTCGTGACCCAAGCACCGGAACAGGACGAGGCGTTCATGCAGACTGCATTGGCACTCAGCCGAGAGGCCCTGGGCAGCACGTGGCCAAACCCCGCGGTGGGCGCAGTTCTCGTCCGCATGACTGGTGGCGCGCCACGGATCGTCGGCCAGGGCGTGACCCAGCCCGGCGGGCGCCCGCATGGCGAGGTGATGGCCATCGATGAAGCCGGCGACGATGCTGCCGGCGCGACGCTTTACGTGGCGCTTGAGCCATGCTGCTATTCCTCCTTGCGCGGCGGCGTTCCGTGCGTGGAACGCACGCTCAAGGCAGGGGTGCGGCGCGTGGTGTCGTCCATTGCCGACCCCAATCCACGGATCGCGGGGCTTGGCCACGCGCTGCTGCGCACGGCCGGGGTCAAGGTGACGACAGGCGTGCTGGAAGCGGACGCGGCCCGGGTGCATCGCGGCCATTTCCGTCGCGTGCGCGAAGGCCTGCCGACCGTGACCTTCAAGGTCGCCCGCACGGCAGATGGCTATGCGGGGGGGGCTGGCGGCGCACGGGTGGCGATTTCATGCCCCGAGGCCACCACCTGGGTGCATCAGCAGCGTGCGCATTATGATGCGATCATGCTGGGCATCGACTCAGTGCTGGCCGATGACCCCCTCCTCAATGTGCGCCTGCCGGGCCTTGAGCACCGCTCGCCAGTGCGCGTGATCCTCGACACACGGCTGCGCATCCATGCCGGTCTGAAGCTGGTTGAGACCTGCCGGACGATCCCGACCTGGGTGATTGCCGCCGAAGATGCGGCCATCCAGCCCGAGAGGGCGCTGGTCGAGGCCGGCGTCGACGTACTGAGGGTTGGGCGCGGCCCCGATGGCCACCTTGATCTGAGGGAGGCACTGTCGCTCATCGCAAGCCGCGGCATCACGCGGGTTTTCTCGGAAGGTGGCCCTACCGTTGGTGAACAACTGGCCTTGCTTGGCCTCGCCGACGAGGTCATCGTGTCGACCTCACCCAAGCGGCTTGATGCCGAGGGCGTCATCGCTGTCCGACCTGGGCTGGCGGCCCTACTGGCCGATGCCAGCCGCTGGCAGCTTGCGCGCGCTGAGCAGATCGGCATCGATGCCTTCAGGTTTCACGAAAGGATCGGCTGATGTTCACAGGCATTGTCACGGCAATCGGCACCGTCACGGACGCCCGGCAGAGCGGGCCGACGCTGCGCCGCCTTGCCATCGCTTGTCCCTATGACGCGGCTGGGATCGATATCGGGGCTTCCATTGCCTGCGCTGGCGTGTGCCTGACCGTGACGGCGCTTGAGCCACGCAACGATGGCGAAGCCGGCTGTGTCTTCCGCGTCGAGGCGGCGGCCGAAACCCTTGCCAAGACCTGCGTGGGCGGTTGGGACGTCGGCACGCAGATCAATCTCGAGCGCTCGCTCAAGGTCGGAGACGAGCTTGGCGGCCATCTGGTGACCGGGCATGTCGATGGGCTGGCCGAAATCATCCGCGTCGAGCCGATCGCGCCCGACCCGTCCGATCCTTGGGGCGCGACGGCGCGTTTTCACATCCGGGCACCCAAGTCGCTGGCCGGTTTCATCGCGCCGAAGGGCTCGGTCGGCCTGGATGGTACCTCGCTGACCGTCAATACCGTGACAGGCGACCTGTTTTCCGTGCTGCTGATCCCGCATTCCCTGTCGGTGACGACATGGCGGGAGCGAAAGCCGGGCGATCGTCTGCACATCGAGGTCGACCTGATGGCCCGCTATGCCGCGAGGCTTGCCGAGGCGCGCGCACAGGGCTACTGACGCGCATCAATCCCTTGACCCGAAGAGTTTCATGATGGCTGGTGCCAGCAAGGCCAAACACGATCCTGCGCCCCTGAACGGCGCACGAATCCTGATCGTCGAGGCCAGGTTCTATGAGGACATCGCCGATGCACTGCTGGAAGGGGCCAAAGCCGCCATCGCAAGGGCTGGTGCCACCAGCGAGGTGATCACCGTTCCCGGCGCGCTCGAGGTCCCCGGTGCGATCGCCATTGCGCTCGATGGCGCCGACGCAATGGGCAGGCCGTTCGATGCTGCAGTTGCGCTCGGTACTGTCATTCGCGGCGAAACCACCCATTACGAGATCGTCGCGGGCGAGAGCGGCCGCGCCCTGATGGACCTGACCATCCAGCGCAAATTCGCCATCGGCAACGGCATTCTCACCGTCGAGAACGAGGCGCAGGCTTGGGCGCGGGCCAGCATGTCCGAGATGGACAAGGGCGGCGGCGCGGCAGAGGCCGCCATGGCCATGGTGCGGCTGAAGCGGCGTTTCGAGGCCGCATCGTGAGCACACGCCAGGAGCAGCGCATGGAAAAGCGCAGGGCTGCCCGGCTGGCGGCCGTGCAGGCGCTCTACCAGATGGACCTCGCCGGAAAGGGGCTGATCGAGGCCATGGGCGAGTTCGAAACCTTCTGGATGGGCCAGGAAGTCGATGGTGTGTCCCTGCCCGCCGCCGAAGCCAATTTCTTCCGCGACGTCCTGTCAGGGGTGGTGCGCGAGCAGCGGTCGATCGATCGGGCGGTGGATGACGCGCTGGCCGATGGCTGGCCGCTGAAGCGCATCGAGACGGTCCTGCGCTCGATCCTGCGGGCCGGCACTTACGAACTGATGTTCCGCAAGGATGTCCCGGCCAAGGCCGTGATCAATGAATACGTGACCGTCGCAAGCAGCTTTTACGAAGGCGACGAGCCGGGCATGACCAACGGCGTCCTTGACCGGATCGCGCGGACGGCGCGCGCCGGAGAGCTGGCGTGACGGCCGCGCGATGCTTTCCGAGGACACGCTCATCGCCCGCTATCTCGCTCCCATCGCCGGGGCTGGTGCGCTCGGGCTGCTCGACGACGCAGCCGTCCTGTCTCCTCCAGCTGGACATGACCTGGTTCTGACGAAGGACGCACTGGTCGCAGGTGTGCACTTTTTCGCCGACGATCCGCCAGCCTCGATCGCGCGCAAGGCGCTCAGGGTCAACCTGTCGGACCTCGCGGCCAAGGGCGCCGTCCCCGCCGGCTTCCTGCTGGCGTTGGCCTTGCCGAAGGGCATCGACGAGGCCTGGATCGCGCCATTCGCGGCCGCACTTGGCGAAGACGCGCGGGCCTATGGTTGCCCGCTGCTGGGCGGGGACACTGTCCGGGCGGCAGGCGGCCTGACCCTGTCGATCACCGCGCTCGGCTACTGCCCGACTGGCTGCATGGTACTGCGAACGACCGGCCAGCCTGGCCATGTGCTCGCCGTCACCGGCACGATCGGCGACGCGGCGCTGGGGCTGCAGCTGCGTCTTAACCCTGATGCGGCCTGGGCGCGCATGTTGTCAGACAAGTCGCGGCGCGTGCTCGCCGACCGCTATCTCCATCCAAGGCCGCGCAACGCGCTGGCCCTCGCCATCCGCGCGCATGCCGGCGCCGCCATGGATGTGTCCGACGGACTGCTGGGCGATGCCGTCAAGCTTGCCGCCTCTGCCATCAGATTCGGTATCGCCATTGCGCCGCGGATCGACCTTGGCGCGATCCCGCTCTCGGCCGCAGCGCGCGAGGCATTGTCGCTGGAACCTGCCCTGATCGACACGATCGCGACGGGCGGGGACGACTACGAGGTGTTGATGGCGGTTGCGCCCGACAGGCTGGCGGGGCTCACCTTGGCCTGCGCGGCACTGGGCTGTGCTGTGACCCGGATCGGTGATCTCGGTGGCGGGCAGACGCCGGTCTTCACCGCCCTTGACGGGTCTCCTGCCCGGTTCGGACAGCTCAAGTTCGAGCATGAATGGCAGCGCTGATCAGCGGGCCGCATTGCGGTTTGTGCGGATGCGCCTGTCTGATTTTTCAGCTAATGGCGGTGCATGGCCAGCCAAGCGATCCCGAGCAAACCCTTCGCCGATGACGCCGTCGCCAGGCGCAATGTGACGCTGCTGACGGTGGCGCAGGCCCTCGGCGGCGCGACGCCGCCGATCATCATCTCGCTGGGCGGGGTCATCGGCCTGCAGCTGGCGGAGAACAAGGCGCTCGCCACCTTGCCGATCAGCCTGCTGAACATCGGCGTCGCCGCCTCGGTGATCCCTGCAGCGTGGCTGATGCGGGTCTATGGCCGCCGGGTCGGCTATATTTTCGGCTGCATGGCGGGGGTCCTTTCCGGGATCATCGCGGCGGCGGGCTCGGTCCAGAGCGCCTTCTGGCTGTTCTGCCTCGGCACATTCATTTCCGGGTTCTACATCGCCTTCGTGCAGAGCTATCGCTTTGCTGCAGCCGACAGCGCGCCGGATTCGGCCAAGGCGAAGGCGATTTCCATGGTCATGGTCGGTGGGCTCTTTGCTGCAGTCATCGGCCCGCAGACGGTGATCTGGACGCGGGACATCGCCCCCCAGTTCCCGTTTGCCGCCACCTTCTTCGCCCTTTCGTCGCTGGCGCTTCTGGCCATGCTGGTGGTGTCGCTGCTCAACGCCCCAGCACCGAAGAAATCGTCGCATGGCGGCCGGCCCCTTGGCGAGATCATGCTCCAGCCGCGCTTCGTCACCGCCGTGATCGCGGGCCTCGTCAGCTATGGCCTGATGGCCTTTCTGATGACGGCCGCGCCGATGGCGATGGTGGCCTGCGGGCACACCATCGGCGAGGCCGCGCTGGGCATCCAGTGGCATGTGCTGGCGATGTTCGGACCCAGCTTCTTCACCGGCAACCTGATCAGCCGCTTTGGCAAGGACAGGATCACGGCGCTTGGCCTGGTGATGATCGCGGTCGCCGCGGTGATCGGGTTGTCCGGCCTGACACTGGCGCATTTCTGGATTGCGCTGATCCTGCTCGGCGTTGGGTGGAACTTCGGTTTCGTCGGCGCGACCGCCATGGTCACCGATTGCTACCGGCCCGAGGAGCGCAACAAGGTGCAGGCTGCGAATGATTTTCTCGTCTTCGGCTCGGTCGCCATTGCCTCCCTGTCATCGGGCAAGCTCCTGCATCTTGGCGGCTGGGAGGTGGTCAACTGGGTCGTGTTCCCGGCGGTGGCGCTGGCGCTGGTGATGGTGGTGATCCAGGCGCGCTCGGGTCGATCCGTGGCAGCTTGAGGGCGTGCTGCCGGAGAGGCTCGCAACCCAGAAGGTGCGGCCAGGCAGCGGATGATGATCGGTTTGATGGTGCTTGCGGCAGTCCTGCTGTGCCCGGCGCAGGCCAGGGGGCAGGAGATGGTGTCCCGGTTTGCGCAGTATATGAAGAGCGGGCGCCATGCCGAGGCCCGAGCATGATGTCGCGCAACTCACCGGGCGCATCCCGCAAGACGCCGGTGCGCGCCTGGCACCGGGCATGTTCCAGTTGGCCAGAGCGACCGAGAGGCTTGGCCAGGGCCTGCATCGCTATGGGCTGGTGCCCCCGCGCCAGTCCTTCATCCCGCTCCTGCGCCTGCCGGTGCCTGCCCCCCGGCCGGAGAAGCTGGACCACGACAAGCTGCGCGCGGTCTACCTGACCTATCTCTCCGATCTGACACGGGCCGAGGCGACCTTGAAGGCCATGACGGACGGCGAGGTACGGAGCCAGGACCGCGTGCGGGACATCCGGGTGATGTTCGGCGGACACTTCGCGGGCTACGCGTTCTGGTTCAATTGATGCGTCCGAAAGCGGCCGGCGCTCATGCTTTGGTATGAGCCGGTCCCGACCGGCAGCAGAAACGACGCCAACCGGCGCAAAAGCTGCGCAGCGGGTTTTACATTTGGTTCAAAATTTGGCAGATACGCGGCACTCATCTGGGAGGCGTCGTTCGACTCGTGTCTTCGACCCGGTTTGGCTTCGCAAACACCTCCCGCAGCAAAGACATAGGGTGGATACAACCATGAGCCCATTGCTCATTATCATCGCGCTGGGGGCAACCTCGCTGATCTACGGCATCTGGGCCTATCTGGATGTCATGAAGCGTGACGCTGGCAACCAGCGCATGCAGGAAATCGCGGGCGCCATCGCGGAGGGCGCACAGGCCTATCTCAAGCGCCAGTATATCACCATCGCCGGCGTCGGTGCCGTGCTGCTCGTCGGTCTCTGGTTCCTGCTGGGCAGGGAAGTCGCCTTCGGCTTCCTGATCGGCGCAGTGCTGTCGGGCGTTGCCGGCTTCATCGGCATGAACGTCTCCGTGCGCGCCAACGTCCGCACGGCCCAGGCCGCGACCCAGTCGCTCGCCGGCGGCCTCGACGTGGCCTTCAAGGCAGGCGCAGTGACCGGCATGCTGGTGGCAGGCCTCGCCCTGCTCGGCGTCGCGATCTACTACGGCATCCTGACGGGCCTCGGCCACTCGCCCTCCAGCCGCATCGTCATTGACGCACTGGTCGCGCTCGGCTTCGGCGCCTCGCTGATCTCCATCTTCGCCCGTCTCGGCGGCGGTATCTTCACCAAGGGTGCCGACGTCGGCGCCGACCTCGTCGGCAAGGTCGAGGCCGGGATTCCGGAAGATGACCCGCGCAACCCCGCCACGATCGCCGACAACGTTGGCGACAACGTGGGCGACTGTGCCGGCATGGCGGCCGACCTGTTCGAGACCTATGCCGTGACGCTGGTCGCGACCATGGTCCTGTCCGCGATCTTCTTCGCTGGCCAGGGCGCCATGCTCTCGACCATGATGCTCTACCCGATGGCGATCGCTGCAGCCTGTATCGTGACCTCGATCGCCGGCACATTCTTCGTCAAGCTCGGCCCGAACAACAACATCATGGGCGCGCTCTACAAGGGCTTCATCGCCGCCGGCGTGCTGTCGATCGCCGCGATCGCGCTGGTGAACATGTGGATGCTGGGCGGCTTCTCGACCGTCATCAAGACCTCGACAGGTGTGAGCTTCACCTCGGGCGCGCTGTTCTGGTGCGCCATGGTTGGCCTCGCCGTCACGGCGCTGATCGTCGTGATCACCGAGGACTACACCGGTACGGGCAAGCGCCCTGTCGTCTCGATCGCACAGGCTTCGGTCACCGGCCACGGCACCAACGTCATCCAGGGCCTCGCGGTCAGTCTCGAATCAACCGCCATGCCGACCATCGTGATCATCGCCGGCATCATCTCGACCTACTCGCTCGCCGGCCTGTTCGGCGTGGCGATCGCCACCACCGCCATGCTGGCGCTGGCGGGAGTGGTCGTGGCGCTAGACGCCTTCGGTCCAGTCACCGACAACGCCGGTGGCATTGCGGAAATGGCGGGCCTGCCCAAGGAAGTGCGCCACGCCACCGACGCGCTTGACGCGGTTGGCAACACCACCAAGGCTGTCACCAAGGGTTATGCCATCGGCTCCGCCGGTCTTGGCGCGCTGGTGCTGTTCGCTGCCTACACCTCGGACCTGAATTACTTCATTGCCGAGGCCAACAAGGCCGATTCGAAGGTCTACCAGTACTTCAAGGGCGTCACCGTCGACTTCTCGCTGGCCAACCCCTACGTGGTGGTCGGCCTGCTGCTTGGCGGTCTCATCCCATTCCTCTTCGGCGGCATGGGCATGACGGCCGTCGGCAAGGCGGCCGGCTCGGTGGTGGAGGAAGTCCGCCGCCAGTTCCGCGAAAAGCCCGGCATCATGAACGGCACCGAGCGTCCCGACTACGGCCGCGCCGTTGACATGCTGACCAAGTCCGCGATCAAGGAAATGGTCATCCCGTCACTGCTGCCGGTTCTTGCGCCCATCGTGACCTTCTTCGTCATCAATGCCATTGCAGGCCGCAATCAGGCCTTCGCGGCCGTTGGCGCCATGCTGATGGGCGTGATCGTTACTGGCATCTTCGTGGCGATCTCGATGACCTCGGGCGGCGGCGCGTGGGACAACGCCAAGAAGTCCTTTGAGGACGGCTTCGTCGACAAGGATGGCGTCAAGCACTTCAAGGGCTCGGAAGCCCACAAGGCCTCTGTCACCGGCGATACCGTTGGCGACCCCTACAAGGATACCGCAGGCCCGGCCGTGAACCCTGCCATCAAGATCACCAACATCATCGCGCTGTTGCTGCTGGCCATCCTTGCGCATTCGTGAGGGTCTGACCTGATCTGACATCCCTCTGCCCCGCGGCGCGAGCCGCGGGGTTTTTCTTGGCCACTGCCAGGGCTATGCGTGCCGCATGACGCTGCTTGATCCCGAAACGACGTTCCTGATTGTCAAGATGCTGACCACTGCGGGCTTCGTCGTGGCGGCATCGCTTTTCGCGGAAAAGGCGGGACCGCTGGCTGCGGCTCTCGTCGCGACCCTGCCGGTCTCGGCCGGGCCGATCTACTTCTTCCTGGCGATGGAGCATCCGGACAGCTTCATCAGCGACGCCGCTCTCGGCAGCATTGGCTCCAACCTCGCCACCACCGGGTTTTCGGTCGCCTATGTGCTCGCGGCCCAGCGCTGGGGCGCCTTGCCGGCGCTGGGGCTGGCCTTCTTCGCCTGGGCTCCGATCCTGTTCGGGCTCAGGTTCGCCAATCTGCCCTTCGTTGTGTTGATGGGGCTCACGCTCGGAGCGCTGCCGCTTCTGCACATCTGGCTGAAGCGCCACCTCGCCGCTCGCCCGCTGCGGCCGCCACGCCTGGCCTGGTATGCAATCCCGGTGCGCGCCGCGTTCGTCGCCACGCTGGTCGGCACCGTCACGAGTCTCAGCCTCCAGATCGGACCGCGCTGGTCAGGCTTCTTTGCGACCTTTCCGGTGGTTCTGTCCTCGCTGATCATGTTCCTGCATCCGCGCATCGGCGGGCCTGCGACGGCCGCGATCCTGGGCAGTGGCATTCTGGGACTGATGGGGTTTGGCTTCGCCCTCGGCGTCGTCCACCTCACCGCTGTCCCAATGGGCAAATGGGGCGCGCTGTCGCTGGGGCTGGGCATTTGCGTTGCCTGGAATCTGGGCATTGCCACCCTGGCGAGGCGGCGTCCGCGCGCCGTCTGAGCCGACTTCGCTGCCCTGACATCAATCAGGCAAGGAGCCTCAGCGACGCGGACGGGGGATCTGCTCTTCTGCGTCCTCAGCGTCGGGCGCACCGGACATCTTCGTGACAGGAACGGCGCCAAGGCCGTCCTTCTGGTAGATGTCGTCGCGAAAGTTGACATCGCCCTCCGCGGTCGCCCAGGCCGTCACGTAGACCCAGTATACCGGCACGCCGCCGGGGATCGGGGCATTGATGCGCTCACCCGATTCGAAGACCTGGTTGATGCGGGCGCGGTCCCAACCAGGCGTATCCTTCAGGAGCCACTGGATGTAGTCGCGCACATTCTGCACACGCACACAGCCCGACGACACGAAGCGGTAGTCGTCGCCGAAAATGCCCTTGGCCGGCGTGTCATGCATGTAGACGCCGTGCGGGCTGGGGATGTTGATGCGCACGAAGCCCAGCGAGTTGAAATCGCCGCCCGGGTCCTGCCGAAATGTGTAGCGGGTTGCTTCGTCCGAATTCCAGTTGACGGCTTCGGGCGCGATCTGCTGGCCGTTGGGGCCGATGATGCGGATCCGGTTTTCCGTGAGATAGCCCGGCTCGCGGCGCATCTTCGGGATCAGGTCCTTGCGGATGATCGAAGCCGGGACCGTCCAGGTCGGGTTGAAGTTGACCTCAGGAATGCGGGTCTGCAGGATCGGCGACTGCCGGTCGATCTTGCCGACCCCGGCTGCATGCCGGGTCGCCACGACGCCGCCCTCGACGGTTTCGACCATGGCCGCGGGGATGTTCACGACCACATAGCGATGGCCGAGATTGCCCGAGAAGGCCCGCAATCGAACGATGTTCAGCTCAAGCTGGCGGATGCGTGTCTCGATCGGCACATTCAGGGCCGTGATTGTTCCGGGGTTGAGCGCACCGGTCGAGGTCAGGCCATGGCGGTTCTGGAAGCGGCGCACGGCCTGCTCGACGAAGGAATCGTAGGTTGACGAGCCCGCTGCGGACGGATCAAGGTCCCCCGCGATGATCAGGCGGTTGCGCAACGCGGCGACGGCCTGGCCCCGCGAGCCGATGCGGAGCTTCTCGGGACCGATGACCGTCCAGCCGCCCTGCGCCGCAAGATCGCGGTAGCGCTGCAAGGCCTGCTCTGTCGCCGCCATGGCCGTCGGCGAAACCATCGGAGTTGACGATCGCACGATGCGGCTGCGCGACTGCACGGCGTCATAGGACTGACGCCACTCGGCAGAACCACCGATCGTTTCAGCGAAGGCGGACGGCATCATGGCTGCGCTTGCGACGCTGGACACAAGCGCGAAAAGGGTCTCGCGGCGGGACAATGCAAAGGACATGCTGGTCTCGTCTCGTTCTTGGAACCCAGCCCTGGCCTGCCGGCTCCGCGTCTGCTGCGCGGGCTGGCGGATGGCCGGGATCCATGTTGTTGTGTGAGGCTGCGCGCAGCAGCTTCCGGAACTGGTATGATATCGTTGCGTTAACCAACAGTGATTAACAGGGCCTTTTTAGGGCAAGTGACCGCAATGTGCACGTTTTTGCGTCTGACAAAGACGTTATCGTCAGTCACCATCTGCCCCCGCGCCATGCCCCGGAGTGCGGCATGCTGAGCGCGCCCGGCGAGCCATGGGCCACCTATGTCCTGGCGTTCACGCTACTGCTGGGCCTGTTCGCCGTGATGTGGCTGCTCAGCGTGCGGACGCGGGATGCAGGCGCGATCGACATCATCTGGGGGCCCGGCTTTGTCCTGATCGCCTGGGTCGAGTGGCTTAGGCTCCAGCCCAGGCATCTGGCCGCCCTGATGGTGCTGACCGCCGTGACCGCCTGGGGCGCGCGGCTGGGCCTGCACCTGTACCAGCGTCACCGCCTGTCGGAGCATGAGGATGCGCGCTATGCGGCCATGCGGGCCGCTGATCCGCAGCGCTTCTGGTGGCGAAGTCTGGTCACGGTCTTCGGCCTGCAGGCGGCCATCCTGTTCGCCCTCGCCTTGCCGATCCACCTGGCGATGAGCGTTGGCAGCTCGGCCCTGCCCGGCGGGCTAACCTATCTTGGACTTGCCCTGTTCGCGGGCGGGTTTCTGCTTGAATCAGCGGCTGACCGGGCGCTGCTCGCATTCCGTCGCGATCCCGCCAGCCGCGGAAAGCTGCTGACCTCCGGCGTCTTTGCCTGGAGCCGTCATCCGAACTATTTCGGAGAATGCGCGCTCTGGATTGGAATCGGGTTGATGGCCTGGGACGCCTCAGGCCAGTGGATGGCCATGTTCGGCCCCCTGGCGCTGATCGGCCTGATCCTGAAAGTCTCAGGCATTCCGCTGCTGGAAGCGCACTTGCGGCGCACGCGGCCCGAGTTTGAAGCCTATGAGCAGCGGACCAGCGCTTTCTTTCCGTGGCCGCCGAAGCGAGGCTGAGACGGCGTCAATCGCCGCCGCCGTCCCCTGCCCCGTCACCGTCATCAGATGACAGGTCGCCGCCATCGCCCGTCGCAACGCCCCAAAGGGTGACGAAGAGCCAGATGGCGAGCGGCGCCACGATCAGTGAGATGCACAGGTTCATGACAAACCTCCTTGCAAGCGCACGCAAGCCGGGTGCTCCCGACTTGCGCATCATTGTGCGCAGAGCGCTTCTGCCTCTGCTCAGAGGCGGAAGCGGATCTGGTCGGTCCAGAAGCGCTCAAGCCGTCCGAGCGCATTGTTGAGACGCTCGAACTCAGAGCTGCTCACGCCGCCGATCTTCTCGACCGTGTTGATGTGCTTGACGTAGACGCTCCTGATGATCTCGTGGACCTCGCGGCCCTTGGGCGTCAGGCTGATCCGGACCGAGCGGCGGTCAACCCGCGAGCGCGCATGGTGCAGGTAGCCCATCTCGACGAGCTTCTTGACGTTGTAGGACACGTTCGAGCCAAGATAGTAGCCGCGCGTGCGCAGCTCGCTGGCCGTCAGTTCCTTGTCGCCGATGTTGTGCAGCAGCAAGGCCTGAACGCTGTTGACGTCGTCGCGGCCCTGCCGGTCGAACTCATCCTTGATCACGTCAAGCAGACGTCGATGAAGACGTTCAATCAGGTTCAACGATTCAATATAGAGCGGAGCAACATTAGACTGCTCTGAAGATTGACTATACACGATGTCAGTCATTGGCTTGTTCGACATTGTAACCCCACACTGTTTGACGCCAGCCAGCTGTTCTTGTGCCGGTCTGTTAGTGTGGGTTACCGTACACAGATCCCATGAAGGTCAGTTTAAATATCACGCTGAATCAGATATTTACAGTTCTTCATGAACGGAATCTGAATTGACGGATCAGTAATCTAAAGCAATCGTAACCCGAAGAGTGTTCGGCCCTAGCGCTGGGAGCGCGCCAGCATCAGGGCCAGGGCCCCATAGATGACGACGCAGCCGATCACGGCGGCGGCTGCGATCAGGCCCAGCGGCACGGTGAGCGGAAAGACTGACGCAAGCACGAGACGGCTCACCGCGGCGATCAGCCAGACAACGCTGCCCCATGGCGCGAGCAGCCATAACCCGACTGCCGACAGGATGTCGACCACGGCGAAATAGATCGTCACGGCCTGGAAGCTGAGCGTCCGCGCCTCGAAGGCACGGCTTGCGGTAGAACCCGCATCGAGGATCGTCGCCCAGTAGGTCAGCCCCTGCGCCATCCAGCCAAGCGCCAGCAGCCGATGAAACCAGATGTTGATCCGGGACCAGTTGACCCCGACAGCAGCCGCGGGCCTGGCGGCATTGATCAGTCCGGGGTCGCGCGAGCGGTTCGCCATGGCGCCGACTAGACCGCGAGATCGTCAGGCAAGGGCGATAGGTAATGCGCCACCTGTTGATCGCTGACATCCGCCAGCGTCGCCGGTTGCCAGCGTGGCGCGTTGTCCTTGTCGATGATCACGGCCCGCACGCCCTCGTAGAAATCCCCACCGTGCACGATGCGGCTGACAATCCGGAACTCAAGCTGCATGGCCTGTCCAAAGTCCAGAGCAGCGCCGGAACGCATCTGGGCCAGCGCCAGCTTCATGCTGGTTGGCGACTTCCGCGCCATCGCCGCCAGCAGCTTCGCCGCAAAGGGGTCGTCCGTGGCCGCGCGCAGCCGGTCCATGATCACCTCGACGCTTGACGCCGAAAAGACATGGTCGATCAGGGCAAGATGCTGGGTTATGGGTGCTTGAACTGCATCGAAGGCCATCTCGGCCAGGATGTCATCCACGTTGAGGCCGGCCTCAAGGGCAGCGATCAGGTCCGGAATTCCGGCGGTGGCCACCGCATGGGTTGCAAGCCCGAGCGCCAGCGCGTCTGCCTGTCCGACCCGCTCCCCGGTGACTGCAAGCCAGGTTCCGGCAGCACCAGGCAGGCGCGGCAGCGCCCAGGTTGCGCCGACATCCGGAAAGAAGCCGATGCCGACCTCCGGCATGGCGAACTGGTATTTCTCGCCTGCAACGCGGTGGCTGCCATGCAGGGAGACCCCAACCCCGCCGCCCATAACGATGCCGTCGATCACGGCAATGTATGGCTTGGGATAGGCCTTGATCCGCTGATTGAGGAGATACTCCTCGCGCCAGAAGCCGCGCGCCTCCTCGATCAGCCCGGCACGCCCGAGATCGTAAAGCTGGCGAATATCGCCGCCGGCGCAGAAGGCCTTCTCACCCGCCCCTGTCACCACCACGTGGCGAACAAGGGGGTCGGCCTCAAAATCGTCGAGCGCCTTGTCGAGGCCGCGCACCATGCCGTGGGTCAGCGCATTGAGCGCACGGGGACGGTTCAGCACGATGACGCCGGCGTGGCCGCGCCTCTCGCAGATGAGTTCGGGTTCGAGGTCGCTCACGCAGGCCCCATCTGGCGTGGAAGGATCAGGTTCATCGTGTCGTGCCTCGCAGCCCGATAGTCAATGGCGGGACGGCACCGGCGGTCGCGACACCCGTCAATCTACCGACTTGGTTGGAGCCTTTCCAATGTGCTAGCCTTTAACCAACACGGGGTTGTTCATGTCAACACGCACCATTCGGCCTTTCCAGGCCCCGGCCGCGCGCCGCGAAACAGAATCCGAACAGTCCCTGCAGTCCGCGCCCCGGCTTGATCTGCCGCGCCGCATGCGCAGAAACCGCAAGAGCGACTGGTCACGCCGTCTGGTGCGCGAGAACCAGGTCACCGTCAATGATCTGGTCTGGCCGATCTTTCTGATGGACCGCCGTGACAGCCGCTGGCCGGTGGCGCACATGCCGGGCGTGGACCGCGTCAACATCGACGAGGCCGTGCGCGAGGCCGAACGTGCGGCCAGGCTGGGCATTCCCGCGATCGCGCCGTTTCCCTATGTCGAGAATGAGCTCAGGGACCTGACCGGCAGCGAAGCGACCCGCGGCACAAACATGATGTGCCGGGCTGTGCGCGCGATCAAGGCTGCGGTGCCTGAGATCGGCATCATCACGGATGCGGCGCTCGATCCGTACACGAGCCACGGGCACGACGGGGTGCTCGAGGATGGACGTATTCTCAATGACGAGAGCGTGGCCATCATCGTGCGCCAGTCGCTGGCGTTGGCGGACGCCGGTGCGGACACGATTTCCCCGTCCGACATGATGGATGGGCGCATTGGCGCGATCAGGTCCGCGCTGGACACCGCTGGGCACATCGATGTCCAGATCCTGTCCTATGCCGCCAAGTACGCGTCGGCCTTCTATGGCCCGTTCCGCGATGCGCTCGGCACCAATGCCACTCTGACTGGCGACAAGCGTACCTATCAGATGGACCCGTCCAATGCATCAGAAGCGCTGCACGAGGTCGGGCTCGACATCGAGGAAGGCGCCGACATGGTCATGGTCAAGCCGGGCATGCCGTATCTCGATATCATCACGCGGGTGAAGGATACCTTCAGCATCCCGACCTTCGCGTATCAGGTGTCAGGCGAGTACGCGATGATCATGGCAGCCGTGCAGAACGGCTGGCTGGCCGAGGAGCGCGCCATCATGGAGAGCCTGCTGTCGTTCAAGCGCGCCGGTGCCGATGGCGTCTTGACCTATTTCGCGCCGCGCGTGGCGGAGTGGCTCAAGCGAGGGTGAACGACCGGCGTCACCAGACTGGCTTCGCCACCATCACCCAGATGGCGGCGATGAGCGGAATGGTTGCGGCGACACCCCAGACCATCCACCAGTTCGACAGCCGCCAGTACTCTGCCGGAATGACGCCGCTGACCGCAAATTCACGCGCCGCCCGGCCCTGCCTCGCCTGAATCGGCACGATGAGGCCAAGCCAGATCAGGCCGGAGATCAGGAACAGGCCCTGGCCGGCGATCATCCAGAAATCGGCGAAGAGCGGGATGCCCTGCACCAGCGCGGCGCCGTAGCCGCCGACCGACACGAAGGTGATGCCCATCAAGGTCCACAGCCAGTCAGCCCAGGCGACGCTGCGCTGGGCATGGGCGATGATGCGCGCGTCGCAGCTAAGATCGGCATAGACCTTCCATGAGGCGGTGATGGTCACATTGCCCACAAGGAGGATCACGCCGAGGATGTGAAGCATTTTCAGGAGATTGTAGCTGTCAAACATCCAGGATCGCCGACGGTTTTGGGGCATGCTTGCGCTTGAACGAGGCGCTTCCAATCCTCGACACTTAAGCCGTCGCGCAGGGCCGCCGCAAGAGTGCTGCTTTCGGCAACCACTGCAAAAGGCCGCAAGATCACTTCAGGCGGCGCATCCCAACGATCGCATGCGCTTGGCCGCGTCAGCGGCTAGCATGCCGCATGCTGCGCCTTTCGACCGCGATTCTGTTCCTGCTTCTGGCTGCCTGCGCCGAGATTGTCGGCGCCGAAGAGGCGCGGCTGTGCCGTCTGGCGCTTCCGGCCCTCAATCAGGAGGGAGCGCGGCTCAGCATCGAGCGCACGGCGCCGGGTCCGTATCCGTTTTCGGTGAGAATCGACTACCGCGCGGTCTCGCCCGAGCAGCAAGGCCGTATGCGGGTCGCGATCTGCCGTTTCTCCCCGACCCGCGATGCGCGAGGGCTGCATGATCTGGCCGGGATCGCCACCGAGACGGGGCCAATGGCTGATGCGTCCTTCTACTTCCTCAAGCGGTTCTACCTCGAAGTGCCCGACAAGGCCGCAATGACCGCATTGCAGGCCAAAGCACGCTCCCGCGTGCCGGAAGCGCCGTTCTGGGCAGCCTATGCAGCGCAGCAAGTGATCATCGCCCTGCCCACTGCGGCGGCCTATGCGCTGATCTACGGGCTGGTCGGGCGGATCGTTCTGGTGTTCGGCGAGTTTGCCGCGCTGGCCAGCCTTGCCGGCGTGGTCGGGCTCAGTGTCGTGTCCTCCATCGGCGCGGAAACGGCGATGACGGGCGTTCTGGTCGCGCTGGCGATCGGCGTGCCTGCTGCCGGACTGCACGGGCTTGCGCTGTCACGCACCGCGCTCAATCGCCTGGCATGCGCGCCGGGCCAGCATGTGCTGATCCTCAAGCCAGGCGGCTTCTTCGGCTTTGCCGATCTCGGACCAAGGCGCGTATAGAGGCTGGCATGGGCGCTTTCGCAATCACCATCGCTGACATCGAGGCGGCGCAGGCCGTCTTGGCGGGCCATGTCATCCGCACTCCGCTCGTGCGGGCGCAACGCCTTTCCGAGCTGACGGGCGCCGAAATCTTTGTCAAGTACGAAAACATGCAGGCCACGGCCTCCTTCAAGGAGCGCGGTGCCGTGAACCGGCTGTCTAGGCTGGCGCTGCACGAGCGGGTGCGCGGCGTGATCGCCATGTCGGCAGGCAACCACGCGCAGGCTCTGGCCTATCACGCCCGGCGCATGAGCATTCCGGCGACCATCGTGATGCCGGAACCAACGCCCGGCGTGAAAGTTGAGAGCACCAGGGCGCATGGCGCGCGCGTGGTGCTGCATGGAGAGACGCTGGCTGAATCGCAGGACAAGGTGGCGGACATCATCGCCAGCGAAGGGCTTTTGCTGGTGCACCCCTATGACGACGCCGCCGTGATGGCCGGCCAGGGCACGATCGCGCTCGAAATGCTGGCTGATGAGCCCTCCATCGATACGCTGATCGTGCCGATGGGCGGCGGCGGGCTGATCTCGGGGATGGCCGTCGCAGCAAAGGCGCTGAAGCCTGCGCTTAGGGTTATCGGCGCGGAGGCCGCGCTCTATCCATCGTTTCACAACGCGCTGCATGGGACCAATCTGCCGATCGGCGGGCCAACACTGGCCGAAGGCATCGCGGTCAAGAATGTCGGCACGTTGACCTTGCCGATCGTGCGCGCGCTCGTCGAGGGCCCGGTGCTGCTGTCGGAAGCGATCCTCGAACGTGCCGTGAATGCCTTTGCGACCCTGCAGCACACAATGGCGGAAGGCGCAGGCGCCGCAGGCCTCGCGGCGATGCTGGCCGAGCCTGAGCGCTTTCGTGGACGCACGGTCGGGCTCGTGCTGTGCGGCGGCAACATCGACGCGCGGCTGCTGGCGGCGATCATGGTGCGCGAACTCGAGCGCGATGACCGTATCCTGTCGCTGAGGATCACCACGGCGGATCGGCCCGGCATCCTCGGCCAGATCGCCAGCCGGCTCGGTCAGTTCAAGGCCAACATCCTCGAGGTCTCGCATGGCCGACTGCTGCTTGACGTTCCCGCCAAAGGCGTGAGCATCGATATCACGGTCGAGACGCGCGGCGGCGTCCATGCCGAGCAGATCATGGCCGCGCTGCGCGCCGACGGACTTGAGCCGCAGCGGCGCGATCCGCGCGGCGTGGCATAAGGGAGCATTCAGATGTCATCACAGATTCCGACCACAAACCCTTCCATCCCCGACCGCCAGCCAGCCGGTTCCGGCGAGACCAGCGGCGTGCTTGGCGGACGGCTCGTCGCGTACTTGGTCGATCTGTTCATCGTCGCCCTGATCGGGCTGGTTGTGTCGATGAGTGTGAGCTTTCTCGGTCTGATCACCTTTGGCATCGGCTGGATGCTGTTTCCTGTGGTGGGCATCTGCACGGCCATGGCCTATGCGGCCATCACCATCGGCGGCCCAGCACAGGCCACGATCGGGATGCGGGTTTCGGGGTTGAAGGTCGAACGCAGCAACGGCGACCCGCCAGACGGGATCACGGCAGCGGCGCACTGCCTGTTGTTCTATGTGGCCACGTTCACCGCGGGCCTGCTGATCCTCACCATCCTGATCGGCATGGGCCGCTCGGACAGCCGCATGGGGCACGACCTGCTGACAGGCCTGATCGTCGTCCGTGATTGAGGATTCGCCTCAAGGGCTTGCAGCGCACTGTTGAACAACGGCCCAAACGGCATCAAGGGCTGCATCATGGACTTCATGCCCTGATTCAAGCTTCTTCAAATGATCGCTGAACTGAGGCCGCAGCCTGTCACGTCAACGTCGTCGTGCGTTCCGGTGTTGCGTGTCCAATCGAAATCGAGGGGTGCGTCTTGATGAAGGCGAAGTTGGTGATGGTTCCGCTCCCCAACCCCAGCGAGCACCGAGCACCGTGGATAAGGGCCGGAGGCTGGCCGCGTCGGGATCCGCTTGTCAAAATCCCAAACCCACGGGGTAGCGTCACCTGAAGTGGCGCAGATTTGCTGACGGAGAGATCTCTTCATTGACCTTCAGCACCCGGCCGTTACCAAGCCTGATCTCCACCACGCAGTTGGAGCCGACAGCTGACTTGCGAGGGGGGGGGCCGCCGGCAGCTTGCGCGCGAATGGTGTCCCGCGCGCCACAACCACAGGCGCGCAGAGCGGCGCCTCCGGCACAGCCAGCGGCGTCACGCCGCCCATCAGCGCCGGTTTCGCAGATTTGGCCAAGGAGCGATGGCTTGGCTGCGACGATTCCTGTGGCGATGTTGCCGAGGTACGCTGGATCCGTGAGCTGGGACTGTCCGGGTCCCGGACAAGGTCGACCTCAAGCACCCGTGGCCTGGTCAATGCCTACGCCGCCGGCGCCGGGATCGCCACCCTGCCAAAGGTCATGAGATGTGGGCATTCGGACCTTGTTCAAGAACCGATCGCCGCAACGGTGCCACCACGTACGCCCTGGCTTGTCTGGCGCAGCGGCGACCTCGAGGGACGACGGCTACGCCGGGCAGTCCGTCGGGTGGCCGAGGCCTTCAAGGCCACGCTTCAGCATGAGGCACCGCATTGAGGCCCGCCGCCCGGCCCGGGACGTTCGGCTCCTTCAAGAGTTCCTCAGGAGCCCTTGATCCGCGGCGCGGACCGGAGCCTCACCCTTGCGGGAATTCGAGGCCCATTTCCTTGTAGCGGGCGGGGTCGTTGCCCCAATCTTCCCGAACCTTGACGAACAGAAACAGGTGCACAGGCGCTTCGGCGGCCTCGGCAATATCCTTGCGGGCCGACTGGCCGATGGCCTTGATCGTCGCGCCGCCCTTGCCGAGCACGATCTTGCGCTGGCTCTCGCGCTCGACAAAGATCGTCTGCTCGATGCGGACCGAGCCATCGGGCTTCTGCTGCCAGCTTTCGGTCTCCACGGTCGAGCGGTAGGGCAATTCGTCATGCAGCCGTTCATACATCTTCTCGCGCGTGATCTCTGCGGCCAGAAACCTGAGTGGCGCGTCGGACACCTGATCTTCCGGATAGAGCCATGGCCCGGGGGCAACCCGGCCCGCCAGCCAGTCGAGCATGGCCTTCACGCCGGAACCGGAGAGCGCGGAAATCATGAACGTCGTCTCGAACGACGCTTTCTCGTTGAGATGGGTCGAGATGCTGAACAGCGCGGACTTGTCCTTCAGCGTGTCAACCTTGTTGAGCACGAGGAATTTCGGCTGCCGGATTTCGGACATGCGGGCGAGGAGTTCGGTGGTTTCCGGTGCATTGTGCATCGCGACGTCGATCAGCAACCCGACGATGTCCGCGTCGGTCGCACCGCCCCAGGCGGAGGTGACCATGGCGCGGTCGAGCCGCCGCTTGGGCCGGAAGATGCCCGGCGTGTCGACGAACACGATCTGCGACTGGCCGGCCATGGCGATGCCACGAACCTGGGTGCGCGTGGTCTGGACCTTACGCGAGACGATCGAGACCTTGGCGCCGACAAGCTGGTTGAGCAAGGTCGACTTGCCGGCGTTCGGCGCGCCGATCAGCGCCACGAAGCCTGCGCGCGTGGCCTGCCTCGCGGGGCCGCCAATTCCCTCGTTCTCAGTCAACGGCGAGGTCTCCTTCGCGCCAGAGGCCTTCGCGGCGCAGGAAGTTCTCCGCCGCTGCCTGTTCAGCCAGCCGCTTCGAGCGGCCCTCTCCGATTCCGTCCGTGAGCCCCTGGACCTGTGCCGCCACCCTGAAGACTGGGGCGTGGTCAGGACCGGAACGACCGATCTCGACATAACCCGGCGTGGCGAGTCCCTGGCCTTGCGCCCATTCCTGCAGCGCGGTCTTGGCATCGCGCGAGGGCCTGGCCGTTTGGCGCAGCCGGTTGCCCAGCGAAGCCTCGATCAACGCAAGCGCTGCGCGATAGCCGCCGTCCAGAAAGACGGCTCCGACGATCGATTCGCAAGCGTCAGCGAGGATCGCCCGGTTCTTGCGGGCGCCGGACGAGGCCTCGCCATCGCCGAGGCGCAGATAAGGACCGATGGCCCATTGCAGCGCCATGTCGGCGCAGGTTTCCTTGCGCACGAGGTCGGCCAGACGGCGCGAAAGCTCTCCCTCCTCCGCGTCCGGATAGGTCTTGAACAGCAGCGCCGCCACAGCCATCCCCAGCACCCGGTCGCCGAGGAACTCGAGCCGCTGGTAGCTGCCGGTGCGTTTGGATTCCGCAGGCGCCGCGCTCATGTGCGTGAGCGCGTGCTCGAGAAGCCGCCGGTCATGGAAGGTGTGGCCGAGCTTGGTTTCGAGTTCAGCCAGATCAGGTTTGGAGCGCTGCGTCATCTGCCCGTTTACTTGATCCCCTGAAACAGGCGGCTCCACCGCACGCTGACCGGCCAGCGCCAGATCTGCCAGGCGCTTTCCCCCTCCTCGATCGAGAAGAAGATGATCTCGGCACGCCCAACGAAATTTTCGAACGGCACCGGACCTACGGACTGCTCGTCGCGGCTGTCGGTCGAGTTGTCACGGTTGTCGCCCATCATGAAATAGTGGCCCGGCGGGACGGTATAGAGGCTCGTATTGTCCCAGTAACCGCGGTCGCCGTCCCGTTCGATGATCACATGGCTGACGCCGCCCGGCAGGGTCTCGCGATACTGCGCGACTTTCTGCGGACGACCCCATGCGTCGGGCGCCTGATAGTCCGCGATGCGCTGGCGCTCGACCGGCGTGTTGTTGATATGAAGCAGCCCGTCGATCATCTGGATCCGGTCGCCCGGCAGTCCGATCACGCGCTTTATGTAGTCGGTGGAATTGTCCTTTGGCAGCTTGAACACGGCGATGTCGCCGCGCTTCGGCGCTGACGCCCAGATGCGGCCCTGAAACAGGTTCGGGCTGAACGGCGCCGAATGCTTCGAATAGCCATAGCTGTACTTGGAGACGAACAGATAGTCACCGACGAGCAGCGTCGGCACCAGAGAACCGGAGGGGATGTTGAAGGGCTGGAACAGGAAGGTGCGGATGACAAGCGCGATCAGGAGCGCCTGGATGACGACCTTGACGGTCTCCATCAGGCCGCCTTCGTCCTTTTTCTTGCCTTGAAGTTTGGCGTCGTCGCTCACGCGTGCCTCGATGATCGGAGGAAGATGGTCTGGCGGGTCTAACCGATCGTCGGCACAGGGGCAATGCAAACAACCGAGCGCGGCTTGCGCTGACGGCACGAACACCCCACAACATCGCGATGGAATGGACGGATGATGGCATCATTCTGGGCGGCAAGCGCCATGGCGAGAACTCGGTCATCCTCGAAGTGCTGACCCGCCAGCATGGCCGGCACCTCGGCCTGGTGCTGGGCGGCCGCTCGGCGCGCTTGAGTTCCGTGCTCCAGCCCGGCAACGGCGCGGTGGTGACCTGGCGGGCGCGGCTTGACGAGCATCTCGGCCAGTTCCGCGTGGAGGCGACACATCTGCGCGCCGGCCATCTCATCGACGCGGCGGCCTCCCTCTACGGGCTGTCGCATCTGGCCGGGCTGATCCGGCTGTTGCCCGAGCGTGACCCGTATGAGCGGCTTTACGACGCCCTGCAGGTGGTGATCGAGCATCTCGACGCCCCGCGCATTGCAGCGCCGCTGATCGTGCGCTTCGAGCTTGCGCTGCTCGCTGAACTGGGTTTCGGGATCGATCTCAGCGCCTGCGCCGTGACGGGCGCGACGCAGGAACTGGTCTATGTCTCGCCCAGATCAGGCCGCGCGGTCTCGGCCCGGGCGGGGGCGGACTATGCCGATCGCCTGCTGCCGCTGCCGGCCTTCGCGCGCGACGGCTTTCTCGGTGACAGCATCACCCCCGCGCAACTGGAACAGGGATTCACACTGACCGGGCACTTTCTGGCGCGGCATGTCTACGGACCGCGCGGGATCGAAACGCCACCGGAGCGCGCGCGCTTCATCACGGCCAGTTTCAAAACCGGCAATTGACGCCAACTGTCGCAAGTCCTGCTGCTGCGCGAACCAAGACAAGAGGTGTGCCGGTCGAGGTCCGCCGTGCAACAACGTGACGATAATCGACGATGTCCGAACAGTTTTCTTGCCAATATACCAAATCCAGGCGACCCCATTGAAGCCATATGATTTGATTTAGAAGCAGTATAGTTTCCAAATTCGCCGATTTTTTGAAATCAGGATCTTTTTTATTTAACTGAAATCCGCATCCTCAAGGACGTTATGGTCCACCGAATAAGGCCGCCTCAGCGCCCAATCTGTGTCGTCAGCGAGAAGCCGAAATCGACTCGGTCACGGGCCTGAAGCTGCCCGAGCCCGCTCTGTCCGCGCTGGGCCTCGATCCTGGCGTAATCGGCGAACATGCGCGCCACGGTCCGGTCGTTGATGCGGGTTTCGATCGCGGTCGCGAGGCCGAAGGCGCCGAGCTGGGCGCGGTCGGGGGTGATGCGGCTGGTCGGATTGCCGATGGTGCGGGCGATCTGGTCATAGCCGAAGCGCTCGAAGGTGCCGAGCGAGAAGGTCGGACCAATGTCGAGCGTCACGTTGTCGTTCAGCTTGAATGCGCGCGAGGCGCGGATGTCGATGCCGCCCGACCGGCCGGTGGCGAGCGACAGGCGTCCGAGTTCCTGCCGGCCGTCGGTGTAGGCGAGAAAGCCGCCATACCGAATGGCGTCGGCCTGATCCATGGCTGACGGCATTGTGCGGGTGGCAAGAGACAGCGCCCGGTCAACCGAAACAACGGGGCCCGCCGAAAAGGCCCCGTAACGGGCCACTTCGATCCAGGCACCGCGCACCGCGCTCGCGGTCTGCGCGTTCTCATAGTTGAGCCCGACCATCGGGGTCAGGGTCGGCGCGAACTGTGGCAGGCGGTAGCCACGCAGGCTGATGCCCGACGTCTGTCCGAAATCCAGCGTGAAACGGTCCCACACAGCTGTCGTCGCCTCAAACGCAAGGGTCCCCGACGACGTGCATGCAAGCGCCATCGCAGCAAGACCAAACCGTTTGAATTCGAAGGGACGCATCCGGACCTTTTTCACAAACCGCCTTCGCCACACTGCAGCCGGATGACGTGCAGCGGATGGATCGGCCATAGCCAATCTCCGCGCCGACCACAACCATCTTTGTTAAAAGTCCTTAACGTGTGGCAAGATTATGGCGGACGTGGTCTGCCCTTCCATGATTCAACCTGTTGTTTTCCCTCACAAAACATGACCAACGGTCAATTTCGTCGACTGGCCCTGATCGTTAAAAATCACTGTAAGATGCAAGCGAAGAATCACCGGGGCGCCCTGCCCCGACGTCCGGAGTTCGCGTTGCGATGGGAAAACCTGTTGATCCTCCCGGCCCGGAAGGGGTGGAAAGCGTCGACCTCAAATCAGCGCTGGAAGAGCGCTACCTGGCCTATGCGCTGTCGACCATCATGCACCGCGCCCTGCCTGATGCGCGCGATGGCCTGAAGCCGGTGCACAGGCGCATCCTGTACGGCATGCGGCTCCTGCGGCTCGACCCGACGGCAGCCTTCAAGAAATGCGCGAAGATTGTCGGCGACGTGATGGGCAGCTTCCATCCGCATGGCGACCAGGCGATCTATGACGCGCTGGTGCGCCTCGCACAGGACTTCGCGCAGCGCTATCCGCTCGTCGACGGGCAGGGCAATTTCGGCAACATCGACGGCGACAACGCGGCGGCCTACCGCTACACCGAAGCACGAATGACCAGCGTCGCGCAGTTGCTGCTCGACGGGATCGACGAGGACGCTGTCGATTTCCGGCCCAATTATGATGGCAATGACAGCGAGCCTTCGGTGCTGCCGGCCGCCTTCCCCAATCTGCTGGCCAACGGCTCACAGGGCATTGCGGTTGGCATGGCGACATCGATTCCGCCGCACAACGCTGCCGAACTGTGCGACGCAGCCCTGTATCTGATCCAGAACCCGCAGGCGACACCGGACCAGTTGCTGACCTTCGTTCCGGGTCCGGACTTCCCCACTGGCGGCGTCATCGTCGAGCCGCGCACCTCGATCGCCGAAGCCTACCGCACAGGACGCGGCTCGTTTCGCACGCGGGCGAAATGGCAGAAGGAGGACACCGGGCGCGGTACCTGGGTCGTCGTCGTGACCGAGATCCCCTACCTCGTCACCAAGGGCGTACTGATCGAAAAGATCGCCGAGTTGCTGCAGGACAAGAAGTTGCCCCTCGTGGCGGATGTCCGCGACGAGTCCGCCGAGGATATCCGCATCGTTTTCGAACCGCGCAACCGGTCGATAGATCCGGGCCTGATGATGGAGACGCTGTTCAAGCTTACGGCGCTGGAAAGCCGGATCTCGCTCAACCTCAATGTGCTGACGGGCGGCATCGCACCGCGCGTGCTGGACCTCGCCGAAGTGCTGCGCGAATGGCTCCACCATCGGCGTGACGTGCTGCTGCGCCGTTCGCGCTACCGCCTGGCCCAGATCGAGAAACGTCTCGAAATCCTGCGCGGCCTGTTGATCATCTATCTCGACCTTGACCGCGTCATCAGGATCATCCGCGAGGAGGATGAGCCCAAGGCCGAGCTGATGCGGGTGTTCGAGCTCACCGAGGTCCAGGCCAACGCCATCCTCGACACGCGGCTGCGCTCGCTGCGGAAGCTCGAGGAGATGGAACTCAAGCGCGAGCTCGACAACCTGACGGCGGAAAAGGAGCAGATCGAGGGCCTTCTCGGCTCCGAAGACAAGCAGTGGAAGACCGTGGCCTGGGACATCCGGCAGGTGCGCAAGACGTTCGGCCCGGAAACCGCCATCGGCAAGCGCCGCACCCAGTTCGCAGACGCGCCGGAGACCACCGAGTTCGACATGAACGAAGCGATGATCGAACGCGAGCCGGTGACGGTCGTCGTCTCGAAGAAGGGCTGGATCCGGGCGCTCAAGGGCCATGTCCAGGACCTCGGCTCCCTCACCTGGAAGGGCGACGACACCCTCAAGGTTTCGTTCTTCACCGAGACGACTGCGAAGCTCCTCGTGATCTGCGACAATGGCAAGGTGTTCACGCTCGACGCCTCCAAGCTGCCGGGCGGGCGCGGCTTCGGCGACCCGATCCGGCTCTCGATCGATCTGGAGGAAAGCGCCGACTTCATCGCCGCCTTCCCCTACAAGGCAGGGGTCAAGCTGCTGTTCGCATCGAATGACGGGCGCGGCTTCGTTGCCTCCACCGACGACATCATCGCCAACACGCGCAAGGGCAAGCAGGTGATGAACCTGGATGACCGTCTGAAATGCGTCTTCGCCCTGCCCGTCTGCGGAGACCATCTGGCGGTGATCGGCGAGAATCGCAAGCTGATCTGCTTCCCGCTTTCGGAGGTTCCGGAGATGGGCCGCGGCAAGGGTGTTCGCCTGCAGAAGTACAAGGATGGCGGCATCGCCGACGCCAAGTCCTTCACGCTGGCGGAGGGCCTGACCTGGCTCTCGAGCGACGGCCGCACTTACACCGTGGCGAAGCCGGAACTCGACGAATGGCTGGGCTCACGCGCCGAAGCCGGACGCCTGCCCCCCAAGGGATTTCCGAAAAACAACCGTTTCGTGGGCTGAGGCGTCATTCAGCGCACAGACTGGCTGAACGAGGCTTCGGCGCCGAAGGTGAGGCCCGGCATCAGCTCCATCCTGAATCCGGCGCGCACGTCGCTGCGAGCAGATGGTGCTTCGATCAGCGCCAGTCCCGGCGGGGTCGGAATGATGGAGGCGCTGGTGTTGTAAGTCGTCTGACCAACCGAGGTGTAGAACATCAGGGTCTCGGAGGCCATGATCGCGGTGGTCGCCCGGCTGGTGAAGCCCATGTCGCCGAAACCGCGCGCACTGAACAGGGGCGAGGCAAAGCCCGAATCGACGCCAAGCGGGCCGTTCATCGCCCAGGCCGGCCCCGCCGTCATGTTGAACAGCAGCGCCCCCATCTTCACGGTTTCGCCGCTGCTGAACGCCCACTGGCGCGGATCACGTTCGGCTGCGCCGGCGCTGAAGCTCATCGGCGAGCCAGGCATCGGCAGGTCCTGCCAGCGAAGGCTGGCGACCGGCCCGGCGGCGAAGGTTGGCGCGCGCGCGCCGAGCACCACTTCCTGGATGGCGAAGGCGGGTGTCGCCGCGGCCAAGGCGGCAACGAACAGGATGGGACGACTGATCATTTAAATCAGCATAACCCGGATTGTGGCATTTTGCGAGTGGCGATGAAAACCAAAGGCGATGAAAACCATTGGCCGCCGGCAGATCAAGGCGTCGCAAGCGTCAGGGATCGACGCGTTCCCAGCCACGACCCATCAGGCGCTCCTGCGGGAGGTAGCGCGACTTGTAGTCCATCTTCAGCGAGCCCTGCACCCAATAGCCAAGATAGAGGTAAGGCAGCCCCAGCTTTCTGGCCCGCTCGATATGGTCGAGAATCATGAAGGTGCCGAGCGAGCGGTGGGCCAGCGCCGGATCATAGAATGAGTAAACCATCGACAGCCCGTCCGCCATGCGGTCGGTCAGCGCCAGCGCGATCAGGTCGCCCCTGCCGCGGCCCGTGGCGAAGCTGTCGGGGCCGCGCTTGCGGTATTCGATGACGTTGCTCTCGACATGGCTGTCCTCGACCATCATCGCGTAGTCGAGCACCGTCATCTCCGCCATGCCGCCCTCGGGGTGGCGATGGTCGAGATAGCGGCGGAACAGCGAGTACTGCTCGGAGCTGGGCTTGTTCGGGCCGGTTCCGCCAACCAGATCGCTGTTGAGGTCCATCGTGCGGCGGCGCGTCCGGCCGGGCCGGAAGTCGTCGACGAGCACGCGCACCGAAATGCAGGCGCGGCAGGTCTCGCAGGCCGGGCGGTAGGCGATCGTCTGCGAGCGTCGGAAACCGCCATGGGTCAACAGGTCGTTCAGCTCGCGCGCCCGTCCGCCGACCAGATGCGTGAACACCTTGCGCTCCTCGCGGCCCGGCAGATAGGGGCAAGGCGACGGCGCAGTCAGATAGAACTGCGGCGCTTCCCGTATTGGACGAGTCACATCTGCCTCATGGCGCTGGTCTGTCACGCCTGTTCTGGGGGCGAATAGGACTGCAAAATTACAGCGGGACCCTGGTGCTTTGCAAGGGCGGATAAATGCGCATGGGCCGTTTCGCCGATCCGTGATCAGGTCAGGCGCGGCCTCGCCTCGATCACCACAAAGGCCTGGGCAAGGGGCATGTCATCGGTCAGCGAGACATGGATGACGGCGTCGTGGCCCTCGGGAAGAAGCATCTGCAGCCGCCTCAGCGCGCCTCCCGCCAGGCGCATGGTGGGCTGGCCGGAGTGCAGGTTGACGACCTCCAGGTCGCGCCAGAAGACCCCCTGCCGCATGCCAGTGCCCAGCGCCTTCGAACAGGCCTCCTTGGCGGCGAAGCGCTTGGCGTAGGACGCCGCCATGGTTGCCTTGCCATCCGACCGGCGTTGTTCGCCTTCGGTGAAGACGCGCTGCCGGAAGCGATCGCCGAACCGCCCGAGGGATCGCTCGATTCGCCGGATGTCGCAGAGGTCGGAGCCAATGCCGATGATCATGCCGCACCGTTTCCGGGCCGTGCCTGGATGGCCTGGTCATGGGCAGGATGGAACGAAAGGGCTGATCGCACGCAATAGGCCTCCATCGGGGCTCCCTTTTCACCGTGACGTGAACGGTCCTGTGCAGCGAGCCACCGCGACTCCATCTATAGGAGCATCATTGGGAGCCTCAAGCCTTGTATCCATGGACTGACCGAGCCGGGACCTTCTCGGCGCTGAAATCCGCTGTGCTGCTGGCCTGCCTCGCGCCAGGCGCATCGCTGCTGGCAAAGGCCCTTGGCGGCATGCTGGGCTCGAAGCCGCTGACCTACGCCATCCATGACACCGGCGACTGGGCGGTGCGTTTCCTGCTGCTGTCGCTGCTGGTGACGCCGATGCGGACCATTGCCGCCTGGCCGAAACTGATCATGGTGCGGCGCATGCTGGGGCTCACGGCACTGGCCTATGTGCTGATCCATTTCGTCCTTTATGTCGTCGACCAGCGCTATGATCTGATCAAGGTCGCCAGCGAGATCGCGCTGCGTTTCTACCTGACCATCGGCTTTGCGGCACTCATAGGCCTCGCTGTGCTTGGCGGCACCTCGACCGATGCCGCCATCAAGCGCCTTGGCACCGTGCGCTGGAACCGGCTGCACGCCATCGTCTACGGCCTCGCCGTGCTCTCCCTCGTGCACTTCTTCATCCAGTCGCGGCTGGATGTGACCCAGCCCGTGCTGATGAGCGGCTTTTTCGTCTGGCTGATGGGCTACCGGCTGCTGCGCAAGCGCGATGTCGCCATCAACCTTCTGTCGTTGAGCGCGCTGGCGCTCACGGCCGGATTGGCGACGGCACTGATCGAGGTCGCATGGTACGCGTCGATGACGGGCGTTAAGGCCTCGCGCGTGCTCGCGGCCAATCTTGATTTCAGCTTCGTCATCCGCCCGGCCTGGTGGGTGCTCTGGGCGGGTCTCGCGCTGGCCCTGGTCCAGCTTGCCCGCCGCCCCGCCAACCCTGCCGCACGGCGATGACGCGCTTGCCACCCCACCGATCCTCAATCGACCGTAAGTTCAAGGAGATCTGCCCATGTCCATCTTCGGTGCCAAGACGCCCGCCAAGACCTTCCCGTTCGCGCTCAGCGATTCTGAATGGCGCCAGAAGCTGACGCCCGAGCAATATGACATCCTGCGCGGCCACGGCACCGAGCGCGCCGGAAGTTGCGCGCTGAACTTCGAGAAGCGGGCCGGCACCTTCTCGTGTGTGGGCTGCGATCAGCCACTGTTCATCGCGACGCGGAAGTTCGAGAGCGGCACCGGCTGGCCCAGTTTCAATGATCCGCTGGACGGCGCCGTCGAGACAACCATGGATCGGAGCTGGGGCATGATCCGCACGGAGGTGCATTGCGCCAATTGCGGCGGTCACCTTGGCCATGTGTTTCCGGACGGACCGCCCCCGACCGGGCTGCGCTACTGCATCAACGGGGTGGCGCTGAACTTCACCCCGGCCGAGCAGGGCTGAGCGTCCGGCTGATGAAGGCCAGTGTCGCGGCGCGCATGGCGGGCGTCTCGACATGGCCGGTGTCGTCGCTGACAAGCACTGCGAAAGCCTCTCCGGCGCCTGCGGCGGCATAGGCGGCGCGTGCCTCGGACACCGCGCGGTCGATGGCCGCCGGCGGCGTGAGCGGGTCGAGGCGGCCCATCATGGCGAGTTGTGGCGTTGGCGCCGCAAGGCCTGCGATCCGGCCGGTCGAAAAACGTGGCAGGAGGCCCGGCACGGTCATGTACGGGCCGTGCAGGTCGTGTGCGCCGGTCTCCAGCAGGGTTGCAAGATCGGCGAAACAGCACAGGTGCGCGATGGCCTTCACCTCGGGGTGCAGTGCACCGAGCCAGAAGGCGTGGGTCGCCCCCATCGACAGGCCCATGACGCCGATGCGGGCCGGATCGACGCCGGACAGCGTCCTGAGCAGCGCCAGCGCGCCGCCAAGATCGGCGAGCATCTGGCCGAAGAGTGTCCGCCCTTCCCACAACCGCCGCTTGGCGAGACTTGATTCCAACTCGCCAGCCCGGCCGCCGAAGGTCGGCATGTCGATGCACAGCGCAATGAGCCCGTGCGCGGCCAGCGCCTCGCCATAGGGCGGGTCGAGGATGGCCGGCCGGCCATCCAGAAGTTCGGATGCACCGATTGCATGGCGATTGCCGTGGGCGTGGCAATACAGCACGGCCGGCAGGCCCTGCCATTGGCCGGCAGGCCCGGTCAGCAATCCCCGCACGGGGCTGCCGTCGCCGGCGCGCAGATCAAGCGCGACGGCACGCATGCAGGCTTGCGCCAATGCCGTCGGGGTCTGGCTTGCGATGCTGAACTCCGTGTCGGCAAAACCGCCCAGGAGGACACGCAACGCGGCGCGATGCTGCGTGGATTCGTCGATCATGCTCGAAAATGCACCATGTCTGACGCGTCCTGTCTCAGGAGACCGCACAACCCGCCGGGAAAGCCGGTGTCTTGCTTGACATAAGGGAGCGGCCTTTGCGACCATTGGTCAAGGCTGGTTTCCGAGCCCGCGCCTTGGTTCGTCTTCGGAAGCTGCAGTGAATCAAGAATGGGCCTATCGGCGCCATCAGGGAGAAGTCCATCATGACCAACATGCTTCACAAGGCAGGCGTGTTTGCGTTTGCGCTCACCGCTTCCGCAGCCGTCTATGCGACATCCGTCAGCGCGCAGACCGTGAACCTGCGCTATCTGTGCTATGCGGACGCCAATGAATGCGATGTGACGCGCGAGTTGCTGGATCGCTTCGAGAAGGCCAATCCCACCATCAAGGTCACCATCGACAAGGTCGGCTTCGCCGTGATCCGCGAACAGCTCGAAACCCGCCTTCAGGGCGGCGAGGCGCCGGACATGGCCCGCGTCACCAATCTGGGCGGCCTCAACAGGTATTATCTCGACCTGCGGCCCTACATCAACGCTGCCAACTGGGAAGCCAACTTTGCCTCGACGCTGCCCTGGATGCGGGTCGGGCCGGATGACAAGGGCATTTACGGCTGGATGACGCAGCTCACCGTGACCGGCCCCTTCGTCAACAAGACCATGTTCGATCAGGCCGGCGTCAAGATGCCGGCGCCAGGAGCGACCTGGGATGACTGGGCCAAGGCCACCGGGGACGTCCAGAAGAAGCTGAAGGTCTATGCCGGCATGGTCATGGACCGCACCGGCCACCGCTTTGCCGGGCCGGCCATTTCCTATGGCGCTAGGTATTTCGACGCCTCAGGCAACCCAAGCGCAGTGGTCGATGACGGATTCAAGGCCATGACCGAGCGCATGATAACCTGGCACAAGGATGGGCTTATGCCGCAGGACCTGTGGCCCGGTGCTGCTGGCGCCAAGTGGAAGAACGCCGGCGACATGTTCATCAATGGCGACGTGGTGATGCATATCGCCGGGTCCTGGATGATCCAAAAGTTCCAGTCCGACATCGGCGACAAATTCGAGTGGATTGTGCCGGCCCAGCCCTGCGGCCCTGCCGGCTGCTCGGCAATGCCCGGCGGTGCGGCCATGGTGGCCTTCAAATCCACCAAACACCCGGCCGAAGTGGCCAAGGTCATGGAGTTCATGGTCTCCGAGCCGATCCTGACCGAATATTATGAGAAGACGGTCCAGATCCCGGCGCACAAGGGCATTGCCGCCAAGGGCCTGAACTATGGCAAGGATGTCGGCCCAGCGACGCAGGCGGCTCTGAAGCAATTCACCGCAGACTTCGAGAAGATCTCGCCGATCGCGCACCAGCTTCAGGCCTATCAGCGCAACGTGGCGATCTTCAACGCCACCGTGAACTACGTGGCGCAGGCAATCACCGGCACGCTGACCACGGCGCAGTCCTACGCGAAGGTTCAGGAGGAGATCGACAACGCCGTCAAGAAGTGACGACGGGTCGGTCGCCCTAACCTTGCTCGCCTCCCAGACTTGGCCGCCAGTTGATGGCGGCCATGGTGCCGGTCCGCCATCCGCCTGCATTGGGCGGCGATCGCCGCGACAAGACCTGTCCTGCAACAAGGATCCGCCGATTTCACAGCACCACCCAGTGGTATGACAGGTTCATGACGGCTCCGTCTCCTGCGCCCAAGACAGCGTCAGCCCCTGCCCTCAACCCGGTTTCCTGGGGCTGGAAGGCGCTGGGCGATGTGCTCGACGGGCCATTCCGCGCCCTGCAGGGCCATATCGGAGCGAACCGGATGGCCTATATCTTCCTGGTTCCGAACCTGCTGGTGTTCAGCCTGTTCTCCTTCTGGCCGATGATCCTGAATTTCTACATCGCCTTCACAGGCGGTCAATCGGTGCTGCTGGCCGAGAGGCCCTTCGTCGGCCTGAGCAATTTCCGCGAACTGCTGGACTGTCCGAGCTATCTCGATCCGCGCACCTGCCCGGTGGCTGGCTTCTCGTTCTGGACCGGGCTTTGGAACACCCTGTTCTTCGCCGTGGTGCAGGTCCCGATCATGATCGTGGTGGCGCTGGTGACGGCGGTGGTGCTCAACCGCGACATCCGCGCGCGCGGCTTCTGGCGGGCCGTGTTCTTCTACCCGGTGATGCTGTCGCCGGTCGTGATCGCCGTGATCTGGGACTGGATCCTGAAGCGGCGCGGCATTCTCAACGCGCTGCTCGATGATGGCACGACCGCCTGGAACGCGTTCGTCGGGGGCAATTGGTTTCCGTTCGTCGGCGGGTTCGTCATCGGCGCACTGCTTCACGCGATCGCCGTGCGCGGACTGAAGGCCGCGGGTCTCAAAGTGACCTCCGCTCAGATCGCCGGCGTGGGTATTGCTGCGGCGTTGGCAATCCTGCTTGTGCTTTCCCCGGGATTTCGCGCGTCGCTGACGCTTGCCGACTACCGCCCGATCAACTGGCTGATCGACACGCGCTCCGGCTGGCCGATGTTCTGGGTGATCTTCGTCTACACCTGGGGGCATCTGGGCTTTTACATGCTGATCCTGCTGGCCGGGTTGCAGGCCATCCCCAAGGATCTCTATGAGGCGGCGGAGATGGACGGAACCTCCAAGTCCCGTGCCTTCTGGCGGATCACGCTGCCGCTTCTCATGCCCACCATGATCGTCGTGCTCGTGCTCAGCCTGATCCGCGCCTTCCAGGTTTTTGACGAGGTCTACGTCCTGACCGGCGGCGGGCCGGGACAGGCGACCAAGATGATCATCCAACATGTTTACGAGAGCGCCTTCATCGGTGACGCCAAGCGCTACGGCATCGCGGCTGCGTCGTCGGTGCTGGTGGCAGGACTGCTGCTGATCCTCACGCTTGGCCAGTTGGCGGCGACCAGAAAGAAGGCGGGCGGATGATCACGACCACCGACATCACAGGCTTTCTGGGCGCAAGGCGCGGCCGCGGCGGGTTGCACTGGACCGACTGGCTGTCCTACTGCTATCTCGCCATCGGGGTGATGCTGGTGCTCCTGCCGATCTTCTGGATGTTCATGTCCTCGATCAAGTCGCCGCGCGCGCTGGTCGAGAACGACCCGCGCCTGCTGCCCTATGAGCAGGTGACAACGCCGGTGCGGGACGGACAGCGGCAACTGAGCGTGTTTGTGCTCACCAGGCCGGACGGCAGCAAGGCGGATGTCGCCTTTGTCGGACCACGTGGCGCCAATGCCCGCGTCTATGAACTGGGCAAGCCCGGCGAGATCATCGAGGTGCCGCGCACGGCGCTGGCGCGCAAGGACGTGATCAGCCCGCGCTGGGAGAACTACACCGATCCGACCATCGGCTCGACCCAATCGCGGACCTTCAACTTCCTGCGCTATTTCTGGAATTCAATCTTCGTCACGGTCGTGGCCACCCTCATGACGCTGTTGGTCAACGCCATGGCTGCCTTTGCCCTGTCAAAATACAAGTTCCGGGGCCGCGATGCGATTGTGCTGATCATCGTGGCGACCTTGCTGATCCCGCCGACCGTGATCCTCGTGCCGCTGTTCATGACCGTCAGTTCGCTCGGCATGCTCAATTCGCTCTGGGGCGTCATCATTCCCGCCGTCGCCACCCCGACCGGGGTTTTCCTGCTGCGTCAGTACATGCTGACCATCCCCGATGAACTGCTGGAGGCCGCACGGATGGATGGCGCGTCCGAGTGGAAGATCTTCTGGCGGATCATGCTGCCGCTGTCGATGCCGGCGCTGTCGGTGCTGGCCATCCTGTCGGTGATGTGGCGCTGGAACGACTTCATGTGGCCGCTGATCGTGCTGACCCGGTCGGAGGTGTTCACACTGCAGCTTGGACTCTCGACCTTCAAGGGCGAGCTCAATGACAACATGCACTATCTGCTTGCCATGACGGTACTGACCTTGATGCCTGTCACGCTTGTGTTCGTGTTCCTGCAGAAACACATCACCACAGGCATCGCCAATGCGGGGCTGAAGTAATGGCCACGCTGGAACTGAAAAAGGTCACCAAGACCTTCGGCACGACCGCCGTGATCCATGGCATCGACCTGGCCATCAATCATGGCGAGTTCATCGTGTTTGTCGGCCCCTCGGGGTGCGGGAAATCCACACTGCTGCGCATGATCGCCGGGCTCGAACCCGTCTCGGACGGCGATGTCACCATCGACGGCGCCGTTGTCAACGACGTGCCTGCGGCCGAGCGCGGGCTTGCCATGGTGTTCCAGTCCTATGCGCTCTATCCGCACATGAGCGTGCGGCAGAACCTCTCTTTCGGCCTCGAGAACCTCAAGACGCCCAAACCGGAAATCGAGCGTCGTGTGGCGGAGGCGGCGCGCATGCTGCAGATGGACAAGCTTCTGGAGCGCCGTCCCGGCCAGTTGTCCGGCGGCCAGCGCCAGCGCGTCGCCATCGGGCGGGCCGTCGTGCGCGAGCCGAAGATCTTCCTGTTCGACGAGCCGCTGTCGAACCTCGACGCCGAGCTGCGCGTGCAGATGCGCGTCGAGATCGGCAACCTGCACCAGCGGCTCGGCAATACCATGATCTATGTCACCCACGATCAGGTCGAGGCCATGACCATGGCGGACCGGATCGCGGTGCTGAAAGACGGCCGCCTCGAGCAATTCGGACCTCCGCTGGACCTGTACAACCGCCCGGCCAACCTGTTCGTCGCGGGCTTCATTGGCTCGCCGCGGATGAACTTCCTGACCGGCAAGCTGGCTTCTGCGCAGCAGGCCTCGGCCAACGTTGCGCTTGATGCCGGCGGCAGCGTCACCGTGCCCTGCCTGGCGCAGGCTGCCGCAAGCGGTGCCCCGGTCAAGCTCGGCGTCAGACCCGAACACATCACTGTCACGGCCGCCGGCCGCGGCGATGTGAACCTCAATGTGATGCTCACCGAGCAACTTGGCGGCGAAAGCTATCTGCATGGGGCGCTGCCCTCAGGCGAAGCGCTCTCGGTCCGGCTCGCCGGCCAGACCCGGATCGTTCGTGGCGATACGGTTGGCCTCAGGCTGGCCGATCCCGCATTGCGCCATCTGTTCGATATCGCCAGCGGCAAAGTCTTTCCGCCCCTTACCTGAGTTCCGACATGCGCATCTTCCAGAAAGCGGGCGCCTTCAGTCCGCATCCCCATGGCCTTGACGCGGTCCTCGACGGTGGCTGGCGACTTCGCATCCGGTCGATGGCGCCGCATCTGATGCGGATCGTGGTCGAACCTGCCGGCGGTCTTCCACTCGACCGGAGCTGGATGGTGGCGCCGCAGGGTGACGTCCCGTGGGAGGGACGCAACCGTGACGACATGGCGGGGTTCGATCCGCCAGCGACCGAACTGGTCATGCACGATGGCGATGCGGTGCTGACGGGCGGCGATTTTCGCGTGCACATCGGAGCCAGTCCATTCAGGCTCGTTGTCGAACAGCGTGTCGGCGATGTCTGGCTGCCTTGGTTCAGCGACCGGGAAACCGGCGGCTTCGCACTGACCGAGAACGGGCGTCACATCCGACATTTCCAGCACAGGCCGTTCAGCGACCGGCATTTCGGCCTTGGCGACAAGACCGGACCGCTGGACCGCACGGGGCGCCGCTTCCGGCTCCTGCAGCTCGACGCGCTCGGCTATGATGCCGAGATCGGCGATCCGCTCTACAAGCACGTGCCCTATCTGGCGGTGCAGTCCGGTGGGGTAACCGGCGGGCTGTTCTACGATTCGCTCGCGCCCATGACCTTCGATGTCGGTGCAGAGCGTTCGAACTATCACGGCATCTACCGCTATGTTGAGGCCGAGGAGCCCGGGCTGGACCTCTGGCTCATCGCGGGGCCCGATCTCGCCGCAGTGACCCGCCGCTTCACCCTGCTGACCGGCCGCCCTGCGCTGCCGCCACGCTGGAGCTTCGGCTTCGCCTTCACCACCATGCACCATGCCGATGACGCCAACGCCCAGGCGATCATCAGCGCCTTTGCCGACCGCTGCCGAACCGAGCAGATACCGATCAGCGCAATTCATTTCGGCTCGGGCTATTCGAGCCGCGGCAAGCGCCGCTATGTCTTCACCTGGAACAGGGACAAGTTTCCGGACCCCGGCGCGCTGCTCTCAAGGCTGTCCGCGATGAACTTGCCCACCGTCGCCAACCTCAAGCCGGTGCTGATCGACGACCATCCCGACTATGCGGAGGTCAAGGCGGCGGACGGCTTCATCAAGGAGGCTTCGGGTGAGCCGGTGCTGGAGCAGTTCTGGGACGGGATGGGCTCTTATCTCGACTTCACCAATCCGGTGATGATCGCCTGGTGGCAGGAGCGGCTGAAGCGGCAAGTGCTCGATGTCGGTTTCAGCGCCGGCTGGAATGACAACAACGAGTATGAGATCGGGCGCGAGGATGCGACTGCGACAGGCTTCGGCAAGCCCTTCGCAGCGCCCGCCGCGCGGCCCCTGCACGCACTGCTGATGACGCGCGCCACCTTCGAGGCGACGCAGGGCCGCAGCCCCGACCTGCGCCCCTTCACGATCACCCGGGCCGGCCCGGCGGGCCTGCAACGCTATGGCGAGACGTGGACAGGCGACAACTACACCTCCTGGCACACGCTGAAATGGAACCTGCGCAATGCGCTTTCGCTTGCCCTGTCCGGCCAGTCCAAGGTCGGCCACGACATGGGCGGTTTCACCGGCCCCCGCCCCGGCCCGGAGCTGCTGTGCCGCATGGTCGAGATGGGGGCGCTCCATCCGCGCGCGGTGATGAACTCGTGGAAGCCGGACGTCGCCTTCGGGTCGGAGGCTGCCACGGTGCCCTGGCTTTATCCGGAGGTTCTGCCGCAGATCAAGGCCGCGCTGAACCTGCGCACCACCTTCCTGCCACTGATGTACACGCTGGCGCATCAGGCGCATCAGGACGGCTCACCGATCATCCGGCCGTTGTTCCATGCCTTCCCCGACGACCCCCGCGCTTACGAGGATCAGGACGCGATGATGCTGGGGCCGGATGTGCTGTTTTCGCCCGTCGTCACGGAAGGTGCGCGAAGCAAGACCCAGTACCTGCCGAAAGGTCCGAAGGGCTGGATCGCGTTTCACAGCGGCACACTTCATCCGGCTGGCAAGGCCGTCACGGTCAAGGCGCCGCTCGGCAAGCCGCCGATCTTTGTGCGGGTTGGCGCGGCCCTGGCGCTTGCCGCCACGACACCTGATGTGAAGCCGCATGACGCTCCGGCACGAAGGCTTTATCTCGCGCTTGCCGGTTCGGCTGGCCGCGGTACTGGCTACCATTTCGAGGATGACGGCGTAAGCTGGGCTTTCCGAAAGGGAGAGGCTCTTGCTCTGGATTTGGCCTGGCGCTGGACCAGCGAACGCGCCGACATTGTCCTGCGCAGGCGCACCGGCCACGCGGCCATGCCGGAGGCCCAGGCATGGCGTGTCGATGCGCCTGGGCTGGGCCGACGGAAAGTCGGGATCAAGCTGGAGGGATGACGGCGATCCTGTAGGCAGCCGTTCGATCCTTGCCTTTCGCCATGCTGCCGTGTATCAGCGGCGCAGAATTCCATTCATGTTGAGATGAGAGGGACGCCGTTCATGGCTCGCGTCACCGTTGAAGACTGCATCGACAAGGTCGACAATCGCTTCGAGCTTGTGCTGCTCGCGAGCCACCGCGCGCGCATGATCGCGTCGGGGTCGACGATCCTTGTGGCGCGCGACAATGACAAGAACCCGGTGGTCGCGCTGCGGGAAATCGCCGATTCCAAGATCGCGCCCGGCGACCTCAAGGAAGACCTGATCCACTCGCTGCAGAAGCATGTGGAAGTTGATGAGCCCGAGCCCGAGACCGTGCCGCTGCTGGCCAGCAGCGTGCCGGCCGCGGCCAAGGCCGCCAGCGTGGACGATGCCGATGTCGCTTTCGACCGCATGAGCGAGGACGACCTGTTGCGCGGGCTCGACGGCCTCGTGGCACCCTCGGGCAACAGCCGCGACGACGACGAGGACTGATACCGGCCTCCGGCGGGATATCCGAGCCAACAACCCGGCCCGAAAGGCCGGGTTTCTTCTTGTCCGGAAGGGATTTGGAAGGCACCGCGCTTTTTCCGCCGCGCCGTTGCCGAATTGTCTTGCTGCAATGCGCGCCGGGCCGAATATTGTGGTCCGGCTACTCTCTCACATGGATCATGCGCGCGTCATGATGCGGCAATACGAACTTGTTGACCGGGTCAAGCGTTACAATCCGAACGCCGATGAGCAGATGCTTGATCGCGCCTATGTCTACGCGATGAAGGCCCATGGCTCGCAAAAACGGGCCTCCGGTGATCCCTTCTTCGCCCACCCGCTCGAGGTGGCGGCGATCCTCACCGACATGCGCCTTGATGATGCAACCATCATCGCTGCGGTCCTGCATGACACCGTCGAAGACACCGCCGCCACGATCGACGAGATCCGGCACCTGTTCGGCGACGAAATCGCCAGACTCGTCGACGGGCTGACAAAGCTGAAGAAGCTCGACTTCGTCTCCAAGAAGGCGACGCAAGGTGAGAACTTCCGCAAGCTGCTGCTCGCAGTAGCAGCCGATGTGCGCGTGCTGCTGGTGAAGCTGGCGGACCGGCTGCATAACATGCGCACGCTCGACCACATGCGCAGCGACAAGCGCCTGCGCATCGCCGAGGAAACGGTCGAAATCTACGCGCCGCTGGCCGGGCGCATGGGCATGCAGGAAATCCGCGAGGAACTGGAGGAACTGGCCTTCCGCCACATCAAGCCGGATGCCCACGCGCTGATCACAACCAAGCTGGCCGGTTTCGTCGACATCAACCAAGGGCTGATCGGCGAGATCGAGGCCGAGCTTGGGCAGCGTTTCGCCGAACGTGGCATCACGGCGATCGTCACCGGGCGGGCCAAGCGGCCCTATTCGGTGTGCCGAAAGATGGAACGCAAATCGATTTCCTTCGAGCAACTGTCAGACATTTTCGGGTTCCGCGTCATCGTGCCCAATGTCGAGGACTGTTACCGCGTGCTGGGCGTGATCCACACGACCTGGGCCATGGTCCCGGGCCGGTATAAGGACTACATCTCGACCCCCAAGCAGAACGACTACCGCTCGATCCACACCACCGTGGTTGGCCCCGGCCACCAGCGCGTCGAATTGCAGATACGGACGGAAGCGATGGACCGCGTGGCCGAGTTCGGCGTCGCCGCCCATGCCATTTACAAGGACGGACGCACGATCAGCGCCAAGGACATGACCGAATCGAGCGCCTACCAGTGGCTCCGGCGGACGGTCGACACCCTGGCCGAGAGTGCGAGCCCGGAAGAATTCCTGGAGCATACCAAGCTCGAGCTGTTCCACGATCAGGTTTTCTGCTTCTCGCCGAAGGGGCTGCTGATCGCGTTGCCGCGCGGTGCCACGCCGATCGATTTTGCCTATGCCGTCCATACGGATGTCGGCAATTCTGCGGTCGGCTCCAAGATCAACGGCCGCAACGCGCCGCTGCTGACCGAATTGCAGAATGGCGACGAGGTCGAGATCGTGCGCTCGAACGGGCAGGTCCCGCCCGCGGCCTGGGAATCGCTGGTGGTCACCGGAAAGGCCCGTGCAGCCATCCGGCGGGCCACGCGCGCGGCGGTGCGCCGGCAGTATGCAGGGCTCGGACGGCAGATCCTCGACCGCGCCTTCGACCGGGCAGGCCGACCGCTGAACGACGAGAAGCTGAAGGCTGCCCTGCCCCGACTGGCACGCGCCAGCGTCGAGGATGTCCTGGCTTCGGTCGGGCGCGGCGAGATCTTCTCCGGCGACGTTGTACGCGCCGTCTATCCCGATCTCGAGACCGAGAAACGGCCGATACCGGACGGCGGCACCGGCCCGGGCTGGTTCGACCTCAAGCAGGGAGAGAACCTCAAGTTCAAACTGCCCAAGGCGGAAGACGGCAACGCCATTCCGATCGCGGGCATGGGCAGCGATCTGGCCGTGCGGTTCCCGCCCAATGGCGGCGCGGTGCCCGGCGACCGGATCGTCGGCATCATGAGCGCAGGCGAAGGCGTGACCATCTATCCGATCCAGTCGCCTGCCCTGGCCGCCTTCGACAACGAGCCCGAACGCTGGCTTGATGTTCGTTGGGACCTCGAAGACAAGCGAAAGCGGCGCTTCCCTGCCCGCATCGCCCTGCAATCGATCAACGAGCCGGGAACCCTTGCCCAGATCACGACGGTGATCGCCGAGCATGACGGCAACATTGATTCCGTCAAGATGGACCGGCCCAATTCCGACTTCACCGACATGACGGTCGATCTCACGGTCTGGGACCTAAAACACCTCAACGCGATCATCAGCGAGCTGCGGCAAAAGCCTGTTGTCAGCGCGGTGGAACGCATCATCGCCTGACAATTTGTCGATTGCCGCGAAGCCCGGACCGCATGTTTTGACGCTGGACCTGCCTCAGGACATGCGTCATTGAGGTCCAGCACAACGGAAGGAGCCACGCATGACACCGGACATGGTTCTGGCGGAGTTCCGCGAGGCGGGAGCCTTGCTGGAAGGGCATTTCATCCTGTCGTCGGGCCTGCACAGCCCTGTGTTCCTGCAAAAGATGTTCGTCTTCATGGACCCGGCCCGGACCGCGCGCCTGTGCGAGGCCCTCGCCCGCAAGGTCGAGGCCCGCTTCGGCCAGATCGACATGGTTGTTTCGCCAGCGGTCGGCGGCATCGTGCCGGGCTATGAAACGGCACGGCACTTGGGCGCCAAGGCGGTCTTCGTCGAGCGCGAAAATGGCGTCTTCCAGCTGAGGCGTGGATTCGCGATTCCGGCTGGCGCGCGCGTGCTGATGGTCGAGGACATCGTCACCACCGGGCTTTCGTCGCGCGAATGCCTGGCGGCAATCGCACATCAGCCCGGAACCATTGTCGGCGCGGCCTGCCTCGTCGACCGCTCGGCCGGCCGCGCGGCGTTGGGCGTGCCGCTGGTCTCCCTGGTGGAACTCGACGTTCCCGCCTACCAAGCCAACGCGCTGCCGCCAGAGCTTTCAGCGATTCCGCCGACCAAGCCCGGCAGCCGGAGCCTGTAAGGCGCGCGCATTCACGGGCCCGGTCGTCAGATCACGCGTCTTTACGGTTAGATGCCACTTGCCTTACCACGCACATCTCGAAATTCTTCTGAACCCGCCTTCGGACTGTTGAATGATATTCCGGGGAAAACCCATTGAACAAGCAAGGCTGATTTTCTCAAAAAAGCGTTTTCCTGTCTAGCTCCGGCGATATTTTCGAAAGGCTATCTGTCATGCATCCCAAGATTGCGATTTTCATTGACGGCGTTAATCTCTATGCCACATCCAAAGCACTTGGATTTGATATCGACTACCGCAGGCTTCTTAAGGAATTTCAGGATCGCGGTTATCTTATTCGTGCTTTTTACTATACGACCCTCGTTGAGAACGACGAATACTCATCCATCCGTCCGCTGGTCGACTGGCTGGATTACAATGGCTATACGGTTGTTACCAAGGCTGCCCGCGAGTTTACAGACGCGATGGGGCGTCGACGGATCAAGGGCAACATGGACATTGAACTGACCATCGATGCGCTGGAGCTGGCCGACAAGGTGGACCAGATGTACATCATGTCCGGCGACGGCGATTTCCGTCCTCTGGTCGAGGCCCTGCAGCGCCGTGGCGTGCGGGTCTGTGTCGTGTCCACCGTGACCAGCCAACCGCCGATGGTGTCGGACGACCTCCGCCGCCAGTGCGACGAGTTCATCGACATCGCGACCCTGAAAGTGCGGCGCGAGCTGACCGAACGTCCGGCCGCCGACCGGCCGCTGCGCACAGCGACCGCCACCCCCGGCCTTGAGCGGCGCTACGGCATCCGCGGCGACGAGGACGAGACGACGGCGAATTGAGCGCTGCAGACAATGTCACCGGACAGCACGCAGGGCTTGCCCTTCGCGCTGTTTTCTCGCACATGCTCTTGATACAAGAACACGTTCCAGGAGGGCCATCCCATGCTTCGTCGTCATTTCCTGATCGGCACAGGCGCTGCCGCCACCGCCACCTTGCTCGGGCGTCCAGCCTTCGCGCAGGCGCCGGCGGCCGCCCCTCCCGCGCCGCCCGCCTTCACGCTGCCGCCGCTCGGCTACGCCTATGAGGCACTTGAGCCGTTTGTCGACACAGCAACCATGCGGGTCCACCACTCCGGCCACCACGCGGCCTTCATCGGCAACCTCAACACGCTTTCCGGGCAGTACGAAGCGCTGCGCACGGCGCCCGCCGAACAGATTCTCGGCAATCTGGCCGAGGCTCCCGAAGCTGTGCGCACGGCCGTTCGCAACAATCTCGGCGGCCACTGGAACCATGACTTCTTCTGGAGAATCATGAAGCCCGGCGGCGCGAAAGCCCCGGCCGGCGACCTTGCCGCTGCGATCAACGCCGCCTTCGGCTCGTCCGCCAACATGGTGACCGCGTTCACGACCCAGGCCATGGGCCGTTTCGGATCGGGCTGGGCTTGGCTGGTCCTCGACAAGGACAAGAAGCTGGTTGTGATCAACACGCCCTATCAGGACACGCCGCTCGAGCAAGGCGCGCGCGCCATTATCGGCCTCGATGTCTGGGAGCACGCCTACTATCTCAAGCACCAGAACCGTCGGGCCAACTATGTGCGCGACTGGTGGAGCGTGGTGAACTGGGACGTGGCGATGGAGAACTTCAAGAAGGCGGCGGGGTGAGGGGTACAATTCCGCGCAACTGCTGACATGGCACGTCCGGCTTGGCACGTCCGGGCGCCGGCAGAGCCGGTTTGCCCGGAGCCCGATGGTGTCCGCACGTTCGATCCTTATCCTGAGCCGTTGAGGGTGAAGCGGACGGCGGGCCATGCTTGCCACCGGACACAGGCCCTCTGCCCTTTTCTCGACGGAGGCCGTTCGGCCTGTGTGAAAGCTACACCGGAGAATTCAAGCCGCAACGCGGTCCGTGGCCTCACCCCTTGTCCCTCAGAATCCGGCCTTTTTCCCGGTCCCAGTCGCGCTTCTTTTCGGTCTCGCGCTTGTCGTGCAGCTTCTTGCCCTTGCCGAGGCCCAACTCGACCTTGGCGCGGCCCTTGTCGTTGAAGTAGACCTTGAGCGGGATCAGTGTCATGCCCTCGCGCTGGATCGCGCCCATCAGCTTGTTGACCTGCTTCTTGTGCAGCAAGAGCTTGCGGTCACGCTTGGGCAGGTGGTTGAATCGGTTCGCTTCGAGATACTCGGGGATGTAGGCGTTGAACAGAAAAAGTTCCTCGCCTTTCGGCCCGGCAAAGCTCTCGCCGATCGTCGCCTTGCCGCCGCGCAACGACTTGATCTCGGTGCCGGATAGGACCAACCCCGCCTCGACCGTATCGACGATCTCGTAATTGTAGCGCGCCTTGCGATTGTCCGCCGCAATCCGGTAGCGCTCGGTGGGAGCGTTCATGGGGCGGGATCGCCAAGGCGACTGACCAGCGCCGCGGCGTCGGCTGCCCCCTGCGCGGCCATGCCCTTTACCACACCCTGGCGGTCGGCCTCAGGGCGGTTCTGCGACATCTTGAACTTGCCGCTGATCGCGGTGATTGCGATTTCGACGCCGACGATCCCGCGCGTCAGCGCCGTGATGAAAGGCTCGGGCGCGTCCCTGACAGCCCAGGGATGTTCAAGCGGTTCTTCCTGCTGATCGCTCATCGAGCTGACATGCCTGACAAGCCACCGGCCCTCCTGAACGGCGGTGGCGCGGCCGCGCACCTGCACGGTGACATAGTTCCATGTCGGCACAACCTTGCCGTGCTCCTTCTTGGCGGCATACCAGCTTGGCGTGACATAGGCCTGCGGCCCCTGGAAGATGACCAGTACGTCGCAGCCGTCGACAAAATCGCGCCACTGGGCGTTTGGCCGCGCGAGGTGCGTGCGCAAGAGACCCTGGTTCCCATCATCGGCATGCAGCACAAACGGCACCGGATTAGCCTGCAGACCGGAAGCGCCCGCGCTGATCAACTGGCCGAGCGGATGGGCGCGCATGACATCATGCAGCGCGTCCCTGTCGTCAAGCCTGAAGTGCTCGGGTTGATACATGCTGCCTCAGCCGTTGAGCAGCCCGGCGTGAACCAGGGCCGATTTCATGAAGGCGCGATTGGCCTCGGACTGCACAGGGAGCAGCGGCAGGCGCACCTCCTCGTTGCCGCGGCCGAGCATCGACAGGCCGAGCTTGGCGCCGGCGAGGCCGGGCTCCCGGAAGGTGGCGTCATGCAACGGGATCAGCCGGTCCTGCAGGTTCATGGCGGTGGCGTAGTCCCCCTTGAGCGTCGCGTTCTGCATCTCTGCACACAGACGTGGCGCGATGTTGGCGACCACGGAAATGCAGCCTACCCCGCCTGCGGCGTTGAAGGCCAGCGCCGTCATGTCCTCGCCCGAGAGCTGGACAAAATCAGGCCCCATGGCGTGGCGCTGCTGCGAAACGCGCGCGATGTTGCCGGTGGCGTCCTTGACTCCCGCGATGTTCTTCAGTTCGAACAACCGCGCCATGGTCTCGACCGACATGTCGACGACCGAGCGCGGCGGGATGTTGTAGATGATGATCGGGATGCCAATCGCGTCATTCACCGCCTTGAAGTGCTGATAAAGCCCTTCCTGTGTCGGCTTGTTGTAATACGGCGTCACGACCAGCACGGCGTCAGCCCCCGCCTTCTCGGCGTGGATGGCCAATTCGATGGCTTCGATCGTGTTATTGGAGCCTGCCCCCGCAATCACAGGCACGCGCCCCGCAGCCTCGGCGATGCAGGCCTCAACCACGGCCTTGTGCTCCTTGTGGCTCAGTGTCGGGCTCTCGCCGGTGGTGCCAACCGGGACCAGCGCCGCAGTGCCGTTCTCGATCTGCCATGCCACATGGGCCCGGAACGCAGCTTCGTCGATCTTACCCTTCTTGAAAGGCGTGATCAGAGCGGTCATTGAGCCGCGAAGCGGTCGATGCTTGGCCATGGGTGCGGTCCTTGAACCTATCAGTTGCCTCGGTCGGGCCATCATCTGCCCCACGCATGGCTTCTCTCATAGCCGGTTACGCTGCCACCGAAAAGCACCCTTGGGCCCAAGCGGTTAGCAGTTGATCAACCTTGATGAACCAAAGATGGGGGATGCAAAACGCTGTCCTGCTGCCCAATCCCCGTGTGGTCGGACGCTCATCGCGCCATCTGACCCGTCTTGCGACGGTCTGCGCGGCGCTGCTTCTCCCCGGACACAGCGCAACTGCGGTCGATGATCTTGTGTGGTTCGCGCCATCGCCGATCGTGATCGCCAGTCCTGGCATGGCGCAACCGGACACCGTAAGAGCCCCCCTTGCCACGGGCAGCGTCACGTCCAGCAAGCTCACAGTCTCGGCCGCGCGACCCGCGCCGACAGAGGATCTTGACAGGCTGAAGGCAGCCGCGGACCACTATCTGCGCGGCAAGGTCGCGGATGGCGATGCGGCTTTGGCGAGCATCCATCACGCGCTGGCGAGGCTCAGCGGTGAGTGGCTCGCCATCCGCAGTGGCGCGCCTGCGATCAGCTTCGGTCGCATCGCGCGCTTTCTCGACGAGAACCCGGATTTCCGCATCCTCGCCTCGCTTCAGACGCGCGCCGAGGAAGCGATGTTGCAGCAGCGCGTTGCGCCTGCGCGTGTCCTGTCATTCTTCGCCAGCCGCGCGCCCATCAGCGGAGCCGGGCGGGCCGCGCAGGCGCTGGCGCTGAAGGCCGTTGGCCGTGACGTCGAGGCAGGGCCGCTCGTGGCCAGCCTGTGGCGGGAGGAGAACCTCAGCCGGGACCTGGAAACCAGGCTGCTTGCGGCCTTTGCCGGCGCACTGACGCAGGCCGATCATCGCAACCGTATGGAAATGCAGCTGTTCCGCGACAATGCCGACGCGGCATTCCGCAGTGCCGCCCGCGCCGGGGCTGATCATGTCAAACTGGCGCAGGCGCGGATCGCAGTCGCGCGCCGTTCGGCAGGAGCGGCTGCGGCACTTGATGCCGTACCCGCTTCGCTCCGCAACGACACCGCGTTCCTGTTCGCTCAGGCGCAGCATCGGCGCCGCCGGCAGGAGGCTGAAAGCGCCGCGCAGCTGATTGCCGGCATCACGCGCGATCCCGCCGTCCTGATCGGTGGCGATGAGTGGTGGGTGGAGCGCAGGCTGATCGCGCGCCAGTTGCTCGATCAGGGCAAGCCCGCCCTCGCCTATCAGGTCGCCGCCGGGCATGGCGCACAAAAAGCGCAATCCATCATTGAGGCAGAATGGCATGCCGGCTGGATCGCCTTGCGGTTCCTCAATGATCCGGCATCCGCGGAGCGGCATTTCGCGGCTGCGGCGCAGCACGCGGCGACGCCGATCTCGCTGGCGCGGGTATCCTACTGGCGCGGCCGGGCAGCAGAGGCGCTGGGCGAGACTGATGCGGGACGCGTTCACTATGAGGCCGCGGCCAACCAACCACTGGCCTATTACGGGCAGATCGCCAGGGCCCAGCTTGGCCGGTTTGACATGCCCGTCAGGACAGCCGAGGCGGACAGCCCGTCCGGGGCGCCGCATCCCGCCGCCGAGGTCGCCGGCACGCTCGTGGCCGCCGGCGCCGGTGTTCAGGTGCGTGCGCTGGTGCTGGAACTGGCCCGGACGCTCGACCGCGACGCAGATCTCCTGCAACTCGCCGCCACAGCGCAGCGCATCGGCGGGACAAGACTGCTTGTTTTGCTGGGCAAGTCCGCGGTGCATCGTGGCAGGCCGATGGACGAAGCCGCTTTCCCCGTCACCGGCCTTCCCGGCTTCGGGGCAGTCGGCAATCCGGTCGAACGGGCCATGGTCTTCGCCATAACCCGGCAGGAAAGCGCCTTCGATGCCGGCGCCGTTTCTCATGCCGGCGCGCGTGGCCTGATGCAGATGATGCTGCCAACGGCGCGTGAAACCGCACGCCGCGTCGGGCTTGGCTTTGATGCAGGCCGCCTCACCTCGGACCCCGCCTACAATGTGCGGCTTGGGACGGCGCATCTGGGCGATCTCATCAAGGATTGGCGCGGCTCTTATGTGCTGACATTCGCCGCCTACAATGCCGGATCGGGCAATGTGCGCGCCTGGATTGATGCCTATGGCGACCCGCGCAAGGCCGGCGTCGATCCGATCGACTGGGTGGAGCGGATCCCGTTCACAGAGACGCGCAACTACGTGCAGCGCGTTATGGAGAACCTGCAGGTCTACCGCACCCGGCTTGGCGACCAGCCTCTCCTGCTCATCGCGCAGGACCTGAAGCGCGGCATTCGCATGGGTCAGTTCGCCGGCGAGACTGGCGAAAAGCCTTAGCCGCGCCCTGAGTATGCGACCGCTGGAGCCTGCTCAACCCGTTTGATCCAGATCATGGGGTGCACGTGGCGGGCGTGCATGATCGTGCGGCTGGCCGGAAGCCGGATGATCTCCATTCCGGCCGTTGATACCCTGTCATAAGCCTCAAGACAGGCGCGGAGTGGCCTATGGAGATGACGGCGAGGCCACTGATGACATCAGTCCGACAGGTTGGCGCGAAGCTTGTCGCGATCGAGGATACGAATCCCGCCCGGCACATCGAGATGGCGGGACAAGGCCTTGAGTGCGACGATTTCCGCAACCGACAGGGCCGAGCACATAGCATAGAGCCCGACCCGGCAGGAGGCGCAGACCGAGCGGCACGCGCCGGATTTCGCATACGCCTTGGCGGCAAGGCTGTCAGGAAGAGGTTCGAGCGTCGAAACGGTGTCATCAAGCGTTTCTGTCAGGGCACTCTCCCCGTTCAGATCAGGCTCTGCCTGAACGGCTGGAGTGCCATGGTGCACAGGCGTCCATGGTGGCTGAAACCGAGGCCGCCCGGCGGTCAGCCACCCGGACCACGGAGGGCGGGATGAGCCACCATGCCTGCGCCGTGCGCCTGCTGACCGCCGCGGATGCCCGTCTGAGTTACCCGCTGATGGTGTTGCACCAGCCCTCGCTCACCCTGAGGCGCTGGCAAAGCATGCTGCGGGCCATCGACAGGCAGGGCTCTGCCAGATTGTTCGGCGTGCTGAATCCGGGCGGCTGCCTGATGGCCATCATCCGGGTCAAGGGCGAGCAGTTCGACATGCTGGCGGAACCGCCGCCCCTGCTCGGCGATTCACGGCAAATCCTAGAAGCGGTGGCCGCGCTGGTTCGGGGATCATGCCAGACGCTCGTCTGAACGGCGTGCAACTGTCACGCGTGGCAGCACCACCAGGCTTGACCCATCGCGAGGCCTACGGCGGCATCATGGTCCAGTCTGGCAATGGTCCACCGCCCGCAGCAGTTCCTGTTCAGCCGGCCAGCCTTTTGGCTGACGCCAGAACTGAACAATGCCAACGCTGCTCCGGTGGAGCGCGACACGCGCTATTCCACCGCCCCGGATTTCCAAGGCGGCATCGTCGCACGACGCTACGGCCAATGGGTGACGCCGACGTGAAAACAGCCCGTCTTCGTCGATCGCGGTACCGCCGGTATGATGGTTGGGATGAACGAAGGGAATGCGCATGGGCCTGGTCTTCACCTGCCAAGTCAGACCGATCGAGAGAGCGGCACACCGATTTGATGAGGATCAAAGCTTGATCTGCCACAATGCGGGTTCTTGCGGCTGTGCTATCAATCATCGCGCGTAACCTGGAAAGACCTGTCATGTCCCATACACCACATGAGCTTGTCGAAGAGTTTCCCGAGCATGTCGAACGGATCCGGGCCCTCAAACAATCGAACGCGCATTTCGCGAAGCTGGCGGAGGCCTATCATGAGATCAACCGGTCGATTCATCGCGCTGAAGCCCGGATCGAACCTGTCGATGGCATGACGGAGGAAGGCATGCGCAAGCAGCGCCTGCATCTGAAGGACCAGATCTACGCGATGATCGCGGGCTGAAAGCGCCATGGCTTCAGGGCATGCGTGTGCTTTTACAAAGCGGCTCCACCGGATGATCCGGGTTGGTCTGGCCAGCCTGGGCATCGTGGTGGTTGCGATCGCGGAGCCGGCCAAGGCCGATCCGCGGGTGCTCACCGTCGAGGCCTGCGCCGCCTGCCACGGCGAAGACGGCATCGCCCGAGACAGCGAAGTTCCACATCTGGCCGGCCAGAACGAGCGCTATCTGTACAGCCAGATGCTCGCCTTCCGCTCAGGGCGACGTCAGCACCGGGAAATGCGCATCATGGCGCGCGACCTGTCCCTGGATGAGATGGCCATGATCGCAGCCTACTACGCATCGCTGCCGCCCCGTTGAAACGGCAAGCCGAGATGAGCGTTTTGATTCGGATCAAGCCGTGCGTGGTCCGTCACGGGCTATGCTGCATGGGCAGACAACCCGCATGTTCCCACCCCTGACAGGAGACCGTCATGGACACGTCAACAGAAGTCGCCTCCGAGGCCAGGACTGTCCGCGCCGGCCAGCCACCCGCTGCCGCCCCGGTTCCGGCCAGCGCGACATCCGGGAAGACCGAAACCGCGACGGACAGCGCGAGCCAGATCGGGCGCGCCGCGCTGAGCCTGACCGCTCCGGACGCTGAACTGGAGCCAACCAGGCGGTCCATCAAGGCGGAGCGCCGCGAAGCGCTGCGCAAGGCCCAGGCCGATCCGGATTCCATCCGGCGAGCCTTCGAGACCGGTGCCTATCCCTACACGGACAGGCTGACCGAAGCCGCTTATCTCAAGCAAATGGCCCTGCTTCAGGTTGAACTGCTGAAGGCACAGAACTGGATCAAGGAGACGGGGCAGCGGGTCGTGATCCTGTTCGAAGGCCGCGACGCCGCCGGCAAGGGTGGAACCATCAAGCGCTTCATGGAGCACATGAATCCGCGCGGCGCGCGGGTCGTGGCGCTCGAAAAACCCTCCGACCGCGAACGCAGCCAGTGGTATTTCCAGCGCTACATCGAGCACCTGCCGGCTGGGGGCGAGGTCGTGTTCTTCGACCGCTCCTGGTACAACCGGGCTGGCGTCGAGCGGGTTATGGGGTTCTGCACGCCGGCTGAGTATCTCGAATTCATGCGGCAAGCCCCGTTGCTCGAACAGATGTTCGCCCGATCCGGGATCCGCCTGTTCAAGTACTGGTTCTCTGTCACGCGCGACGAGCAGATGCGCCGGTTCAAGGCGCGCGACTCCGATCCGCTGAAACAGTGGAAGCTGTCGCCGATCGACATCGCCTCCCTCGACAAGTGGGACGACTACACGGAAGCCAAGGAGGCGATGTTCTTTTACACCGACACGGCCGATGCGCCCTGGGCCATCGTTAAGTCGGATGACAAGAAACGTGCCCGACTCAATTGCCTGCAGCACTTCCTTTCCGCGATGGACTATCCCGGCCGGGACGAGAACGTGGTTTTCGGCGCAGACCCGCTGATCGTCGGCTCGACCCGCCACGTGGTCGGTCATTCCGAGCATGTCTTCGGCAAGTCGCTGCATCCGCAAACACGCCTCAGCGTCTGAGCGGACAGGACCCGGCCCGTCAACGGTGGCCGCACGGCCTTCCGGCCTTGGCGCGCATCCCGTGACAGGGCGCGGAACCTTGGTACCCTTGTGATCCATGCCATCGATTCTGACCAACACACCGCTCTCCGCCCTTCAGGCCCTGGCGCTCGACACCGAGACCACCGGGCTTGATGTCCGCAAGGCGAGGGTCATCGAGATCGGCCTCAGCGGCCACAACCTGCCTGGCGCCTGGTCCCGCCTGATCAATCCGCAAACGCTCATCCCGCCGGCGAGCACATCGATCCACGGGATCACCGACGCCATGGTCGCGGATGCGCCCCGCTTCGGCGAGGCATGGGGCGAGGCGCGTGGTATGATCGGCAGCCATGTCATCATCGGCCACTCGCTCGGCTTCGACCTCGCCATCCTCAAGGGCGAATGTCAGCGGGCGGGGCTGGACTGGCAGGAACCGGTCTGGCTGGACACACGTTTTCTCGCCATCGTTCTCGAGGCGCGGCTGCCCGATTTCAGTATCGGCGCGCTGTGCGCGTGGCTTGAACTGCCCGCGGTCGCGAATCATCGGGCGCTGGCGGACGCACAGGCGTCATCGGCCGTCTTCCGGGCGATGACGCCGCGTCTGCGCGCGAAGGGCATCCACACCTTAGGCGAAGCGCTCTCGGCCTGCCGGCGCATCCAGGCCATGAGCGACGAGCTTGCCCGCGCCGGTTGGTCGGAGCCACCACAGCTCGGCGTCCTGACCGACCGCGAGCCGGCCGCGGACAGCCGCCAGGGCGGCGGCTTCGACAGCTACCCTTACCAGCACCGCGTCTCGGCGCTGATGAGCGCTCCGCCTGCCTTTCTGGCGCCAACGGACACCATCCGCTCGGCGCTGGAAGACCTCGCCAGGCGACAGATCAGCAGCCTCTTCATCGGCTCGGCAACCGACCCCGCCGGGCAGGTCGGCATCATCACGGAGCGGGACATCCTGCGGGCGCTGGCGCGGGACGGCGCGCAGGCGCTCGACCAGCCGGTCGACAGCATCGCCACCCGCCCGCTGGTGACCGTCCGTTCCGGTGCCTATGTCTACCGCGCAATCGGGCTGATGGCTCGGCTCGGCATCCGTCATCTGGCCGTGGTGGGGGATGACCGCCCCGAAGTCATCGGGGCGCTCTCCCAGCGCGATCTGCTGCGGCTGCGGGCGCAGTCATCGCTGCTGCTGGGCGACTCGATCGACGCGGCGGCCAGCGCGGCCGAGATGGGGCGTATCTGGGCCCGTTTGCCGGCGATGGCCCGGTCGCTGATCGGCGAAGGCATCGCGGCCCCGGACATCGCCGGAATCATCGCCCGCGAGCTTGGGGCGCTCACGCGCCGCGCGGCTGTCCTGGCCGAGCAGGACATGGCCGCGTCCGGGCTGGGCCCGGCACCCTGCCCCTACGCCGTCCTCGTGCTCGGCTCTGCAGGACGCGGCGAAAGCCTGCTCGCGATGGACCAGGACAATGCCATCGTCTTCGCCGATGGCGGGCCGGATGGTCCCGAAGACCGCTGGTTCGCGCAGCTCGGCGCACGGATTGCCGGCATCCTCAACGAAGTCGGCGTTCCCTTCTGCAAGGGCGGCGTCATGGCCCGGGAGCCCTCGTTTCGCGGCTCGGCGGCGACATGGCGCGCCCGCATGGACCACTGGCTCAGCCGGTCGAACCCCCGCGACCTGCTCAATGTCGACATCGTCTTCGACGCGCGCACCGTCCATGGCGACCCGACGCTGTTTCAGGGGCTGTTGACGCAGTTCGCCTCCGCTGCCCGGCAGAACGCCGCGTTCCTCAAGCTGCTGATCGCGTCGCATCCGGATGCGAGCGTTCCCATCAGCCTGTTCGGCAACCTCAAGGCCGACGCCGACGGGCGCCTCGACCTCAAGCGGCATATCGTCAGCCGTGTCGTCAGCGCGGCGCGCGTCCTCGCCATCCGTCACGGGCAGCGCGCGCCCTCGACCCTGGACAGGCTGGCTGCCGTCCGGTCCCTCGACATTGGCGAACTGTCCAGTCTCGACGACCTTGCCCAATCCTATGCGCGGGCGCTCGGGCTCGTACTCCAATCACAGCTCAGGGATGTCGCCGAAGGTACGCCGCCCAACAACAGCGTCACTCTGGCCACGCTCACGGCCGCAGAGCGCAGCAAGCTGAAGGCCGATCTTGCGAACCTTTCGGGTCTCGGAGAGGTCGTCCGCTCGGCTGTGTTCTGAAACTGGCCGCGTCGCGACCTGACCTGTCCCGGCATGCGGGCCGGACATTGATCCAGGTCAACATCACGCTCCAAAGCGCCTGTTAGGTAGAATGCATCACTGAACAGACGAGGATCACATGCAGACTTCCACGCCCCGCAGCATCGCCAGCCTCGCCTGCATCCTGCGGGCGGGCGACACGCTTCCCCAATCCGCCCTGCAACAGTCGCTGCGACTGGCGGCAGCGAGCGGCGCCCATCTTTCGGTGACCATCGCGACGCAACACCTGGCCACGCCCTACTCACCCTTGTGGATGACGCTGCCATCGTCACTGGTTGCCGAAGTCAACGCCCAGACCAAGGCCAAGGCGACCGAGGCCGGCGAAGCCGCGAAGGACGCTGCGCGGATCGCCGGCGTGATCGCAGACATCCACATACAGCCGGACAATGGCGGCGAGGCCACGGCGAGCGCTGTGCGGGCCGCGCGGGCCAGCGACCTGATCGTGGTCGACCAGCCGGACGCGGTGATCGACGTCAAGGCGACGATCTTCGAAGAGGCGCTGTTCCGCTCGGGCCGGCCGGTCCTTGTGGCGACACCGAAGCGGGCGCCGGTCGTGGAGGTCAGCAAGGCCACACTGGCCTGGGACGGCACAAGCCACGCAGCACGCGCGGCGGCCGACCTGCTGTCGCTTTTTCCCGGCCTCAAGCACATCGATATCGTCTCGGTGATGGGCGACAAGGACATGTCGAGCTCGTTGCCGGGTGCCGACATGGCCCGCCATCTTGCGCGCAAGGGCGTACATGCCGACATCGTCGAGCTGCCGGCCGGCGATGGCCCTGTTGCAAACCTGATCGACAGCTTCGCCACCCGATCGGGTGCGGACATTATCGCGATGGGTGGCTACGGGCACTCGCGCCTGCGCCAGTTCGTGATCGGCGGCGTGACAAGTTCGATCGTCCGGCAGGCCGGAACCAATCTTCTGATGTCGTACTGAAACGCCTTGCTGGTCCCTCCCCGGTACCCGGGCTGAGCACGGGCGTGACCGCCGACAAGGGCCTCACGGTGGTAAAGGCGTGCGCCGGCGAACGGGTCGCTGTCCCGGCTGTCCGAGGCCCCCGCCACATGCCCCCGCCACATGCCCGTGCCTTAGGCCATGGTCATGCATTGCGTGGCGATCGACAACCGTCAGTCCATGCTTGATCTGGTGGCCGAGATCGGTGCCGGCCTATCGCTCGACACGGCCCATGTCGACCCGGCGGAGGCGATCCAGAAGGCGACAGGCGGTGTTCATGGGACCTGTTGATAGAGCCGTCTGGCCGGAAGCGATCTGCAGCGCATGCGGCGCCTCACGCAGCAAGGGAACCATGGTTATCGCCCGACGCTGCCGGGACACGTCGTCATGCCGATCTTCGACACGGTGCTGAAGCGCATCGCCGTGTCCGGTTCGATCGTGGGGACGCGGCAGGATCTGGTCAAGACGTGCAGTTCGCTCCAGAAGGTAGGGCCAAGGCGCGCCACATGCTGGCGGGCCTGTCGAAGATCAACGGGCGGATTGCGAGCGCGATGGCGCGCTGAGGTTTGCCGGCGAGCCAATATCGTGGCCAGACAGAAAGCCGGCGATCGCCGGCCACTCACGCTTCAATGTGCGCTGGCCCATGAACAGGCTCAGATGACGGCCGGGCACGATGCGGGACGTCACCTGCCGCTCGGGCGTGCAGACCAGCCCGGCGAGCTCCATCTGGCGCCCCGGCGACAGGGCCAGATGCGCGATCCAGTCGAGCCATCCCCCTGCCAGCGAAATGGGCGAGAGGCCGCCTGTGAACCAGGTGACAAAGGCATGGATCTGGCGATCGAGATCGCCTTCGACCGCCTCGGGCGCCGGAACTGTGCCCGACGTCAAACCTTTGGCAGCCGGCTCCGCCTGATGGGCATCCGCTCCGAGCGCCGGCCGATCAGAGACAAGGCGGATCACCTTCGATTGATCCTGACGCTGGCCGGCCATCATTCACACCGGAGTGATGAAACGCCATCTGAACATCCTTGCCAGCCGGCGCCATTGCGCTGTGTCAGTGTCGAGCGGCCCGCACGACGCCGTGAACGCGCCGATATCTGAGGCAGCGCAAGGAATCTGACACGCCCGCGACGCAGGATCCCGCCTGCGGCTTTTAATCTCAGGACGTGAACCCATGCGTATCGTCTTTGCACTCGGTGGAAGCGCGCTCGGCAGAGGCGGAACAGCGGTCCATCCCGCGAACCAGCACCACAACATCAGGATCGTCGCTGAATCCTTGGCGCCCGTCTGTCAGGCCGGTCATGACGTGGTGATCACGCACGGCAATGGACCGCAGGTCGGGCTGCTGGCTCTCCAGGCCGCCGCGACCCCGGACACACCTTACCCGCTCGATGTCCTCAATGCGCAAAGCGCCGGCACGATCGGCTATCTGATCGAACAGCATCTGATGAATGTCCTGCCGGGCGGCGCCCTGATCGCCGCGCTGCTGACGCAAGTGCGCGTCGACCCTGACGATCCCGCCTTCCGCAGGCCCGCAAAGCCGGTCGGGCCCTTCTATGCGGAGAACGAGGCCAGGCTGCTGGCAGCGGAGCGCGGCTGGCGCGTCGCCCAGGACGGCAAGGGTTGGCGGCGAGTGGTCGCTTCTCCGGCCCCGCTCGAAATCCTTGAAGCGCGCGTCATCGAAATGCTCGTCGACAGGCAGGTCGTGGTGATCTGCACCGGAGGCGGCATTCCCGTTGTTGAGCTCGAGGATGGCAGCCTTTCCGGTATCGAGGCCGTGGTCGACAAGGACAGCGCCAGCAGTCTTCTGGCACGCCAGCTTGGCGCAGACTGGCTGGTGATGCTCACCGATGTCGACGCGCTCTATCTTGATTGGGGGACAGGGTCGGCCAGGGCGCTGAGACATGCCACCCCGGGGGAGCTGGCCGGGCACAGGTTCGCGGCGGGATCGATCGCCCCAAAGGTGCTGGCAGGATGCGACTTTGTCAACGAGACCGGCAGGCGGGCCGGAATCGGGACCCTCAGGGATGCAAGCGCGATCATCGAAGGGCTTGCCGGGACCGTGATCGCCGTCAATCCGGAAAAACCAGACGGTCAAGCCCGACGACAAGCCAGAATGATGTTCCGCCCGCAGCCACCGCGATGATCGCCGTCAGCCCGAAGATGGCGCCGAAAGGGCGACCGCCGACGACCGCAGCATAAGTGGATTTGGCCACGACGTCGGCGGCAATGGCGGCGCAGACCGCCGACGCCATCACCTGAACGCCAACCTCGGTGTTCGACAGCCGCGCGACAGACAGGACAACGGCGTCCGCATCCACAAGACCGCCAAGCGCCGAGAGTGGCACCGTACTGGCGGGTCCGAAGACGGTGATTCCGGCTTTCACGAGAAAGCCGGCAAGGGCGATCAGCAGCGTCAGTCGCAGGATCACGCGCAGTTCGAAGGGATTGCGCACGGTTTCAGGATCATAGGGCCCCTGCCCCGCGATCGACCTGCTGCAGACGAAGGCCGACAGCGCAAACACCGCCGCAGACGCCAGCAAGGACATGGCCAGATTGTGCAGAAGGGCCGGTGCAAGCACGACGGCCAGTCCCCCGATCCGGAGCACGGCCACCGCGCTCGCCGCCATCGCGCCTGCGACAAGGGCGAGTGGCGGGGCTTCGTTCTGCGCGGCGCGCCGGGCAAAGCTCACGGTGACGGCGGTGGACGAGGCCAGGCCGCCCAGGGCCCCGGCCAGCAATAGCCCCTTGCGCGGCCCAAGCAGTTTCAAGGCGACATAGCCGACATAGCTGATTGCAGCCATGAGGATGGCCAGCGTCCAGACCGCCGCGAGGTCAACGCCCCCAAACGGGCCGAGCGGCGTCCGCGGGATCAGGGGCAGTACCACGAACGACATCACCAGAATGATGATCATCGAGCGCAGCTCGAGCCAGGTGAGGCGCCGCAGCAACCCATGCAGCATGTCCCGTGATGCCAGCAGCGCGGTGACGGCCACGCCGGACGCCGCCGTGATGGTGCGGTCCCCCAGTACCGCCATGGCTCCCAATCCAAAGACAACCATGGCCGCAACAACCGTGGTGACGCTGTTGGTTTCGTCCTCAACAGCTTCCTGCAGCTTGAAGACAATCAGCGCCGACGCGTAGCCGCCCATCGTCACGCCGAGGATGATCGCCCCGGCAACCCCACCGCCCAATGCGGGCGACTGGGCCACGAGCGCCGCGATTGCACCGAGCAGGCCCGTCAGCCCGAAGGTCCGCAGCCCCGCCGTTCGTGTTCCGGGAGCCGCATCCCGTTCGCGCCAGTGGCGCTCAACGCCGACCAGAAGGCCAATCGCCAGAGCGAGCCCGAGTTGAAGCAAAGTCTGGACAAGCATGTCCGGCGCGGTCATCACGCCCGCACCTGCGTCAACGGCGCGCTAGAGGCGATGGCAACCGCGAACTGCGCCAACGCGTCCCAGTCGGTCAGTTCATGATCACGGGAGGTGTCTGTCGACTGGCCCTTCTTCCAGGCGATGTACCTGAGCGCCCAACGCTTCATCAGATCGTAGCGGGTGAAGCGGAAAGCGCCGGCGACATGCTCGATCCGGGCCGGATGCCAGCCGGTGTCAGCCGCGAAGCGTGTCACGCAGCTCGCCAGCCCGTCCACATCCTCCTTGTCCTTGCCTGCGGCGGAGAGCGACACCGACAGGAAGGCCGCGTCCATCCGGTTGAGCAGGGCATGGTGGGCGGTGGCGAAGGCGACAACGGCTGGCTGATAATCCCCCGCATGCAGCGAAGCGGCGATGATGACCCGGTCAAACATCGCGACATCGACGTCGATGTCCACGCTCGCCTCAAGCAGGCGGACCTTGTGGCCAGCGCCCTCAAGGCGATCACGCACGAACATCGCAATCTTGCGTGTCTGGCCTTCCGTGCTGCCAAACAGGATAAGGATGTTCATCGCCGTGCCCCCCTGCAGTTCAGCCCTGCGCCAGGATGCGCTCGATATCAGCCATCGGGTGTCTGGTCAGATCCTTGGCAATTTCGGCGACAACCAGGTCCCGCGCCGGAACGCCCAGTTGGTCGCGGAGCACGGCGAGCGCCCGGGGCGGTGCCACGAGAATCAGCGCCCGGGCGCGCTGCCGTAGGACAAAATCGGAGAATATGCGCGCCGCCCCGCCGAGAAAGGCCCGCTCCTCCTGATCATGCAGATCCGTCATCTCGATCGCGCTGCGCCGGGCACCGACTGACTGGACCGTGCGGCTGGGCCGGTCATCGCCCTGATCATGGGATGCGGGATTGTAGGGCGCCCGCAAGGTCTCCGCGACCCTGAAGCTGGGTTTTGCCGGCGTGCCCGTGTTATGGACGAACAAGGCCTTGCGGCCATCGCAGATGATGATCCACGCATCATGCGGAACCCGCATCGTCGCTGCTTCGACTGTTGGCATGTCTGGCTCCGGTGGACTTGGGGCGCAAGAGTGGCTTCGAAAGGAGTGCGCGCGGGGTCGCGACGCGCTTCCAAGGGGGCAATGTGCGTCCGGACACCATCAATGACCCTGATCTGCATCAAGGACCCGCGACAGCCCATCCGCAAGAGGCAGCACCCGTGTCTACTGGCTCGCGCCGCCGAGGCGGTTCAGACGCTTGACGCTCTGGATCACCACATCGCCATGGTGGCGGCCGATCTCGAGGATGCCCTTGCGCTGCAGGTCTGTCAGGGTGCGGCAGACGGTCTCCAGCGACAGCCCCAGATAGTCCCCGATTTCGCCGCGCGTCATCGGCAACTGGATGTGAACGTTCAATCCATCGGATGGCCGCTCGAACCGTGATGTCGGCCGATACGCGGCAAAGCGGGACAACAAGGCGCAAAGCCTCTCCTGGGCGGTCATCCGACCCAGCGCGAGCGCATGCGCCTGCGCGGCGCAGAGCTGCCGCTCGACCTGATGAGCCACGACCCAACCCAGCTCGCCGTGCCGTTCGAGCTCGCTCCTGCGGCAGGCGCGCAACACCGATGGCCGCAACGTCTCGCAGGTGGCGGAGTACAGGTTCTGTTGCGAAAATCCGCATATCCCGCCGGGCAAGACAATCCCAACCAGTTGGCGGCGGCCATCCTGGAGATAGTGCTGCACCATCACTGCGCCCTGCTCGACCCAGAACAGGTGCATTGCCGGGTCGCCGTGATGGCAGACGATCGCGCGCTTGCCAAAGGTCAACTGCGTGCCAATGTCAGGGATGCCGAGACCGTTCACCCCAACATGCAACTGCACTCCCGGCTGCGAGCGGCGGAGCGTGCGGCCAGGCAGGCCGGCCGGTTCGGCAGGACTTGCCTGATGGCTGGTTATCCGGCTGACGTGCATGGGAAGCGCGGATCTTTTTCGCAGGGGTCAAAACCGATCCTCGCACTGTCCATTCAGAATATGGCGACAAGAAGTGCCGCCGACCCAAACCGCGCCCGGACCGCGTTCAAACTGCTCTGACCGGGCACGTCGACAGGCCAAGAAGCGTGTAGGCAGGACATGTCCCGAAGACGGCCGTCACGATCGGCACGATGCCGATCCAGCCAACCCAGTTCCAGCCCGTCGCCGGCATGATGTACCCGAGCGCGAAGGCGATCAGCGCGACGCCGATGATGCTACGGAAGACGCGGTCAATGGTTCCGACATTGGTCGTCATAGCTTGTCACCTCTTCAATTGCTGCTAAGGCTCATCATAGGATCTGTTGAACGCGCCGACGCTGATCCAGGTCAAAGTGCAGGGACAGCAACCTGTGATGAAGTTCATCCGGCTCCGCTGCAGGCCGTGCGGACAAAGCAAAGGAAGATGGATCATGCCGAACACCGTTCATCTGCGGAAGGTCACCCTGCGCCTGGCCCGCACGAAAGAGTTTCCGGACGGATCGATCCGCCATGGCTACGAGTTCGTGGCGCCGCTGGATTCCGAAGGCCATATCGATGCGCGAAGCTGGCACGACCTGCGCAACGCCTGTGTCGTGCACCGCTTCTGGGGAGACGAGCCATGGATGCGCGGCATGCTGGTCCATCGGGCCGGTGGCGCTGATGGCGCGACCTGGGTGTTTGACTATGACCGGGCCAAGGACACGGACGACGAGGCAGGCTACCGGCTTGGAAGCCACGTCTTCACACCGGGCGAATATGTCTCGATCAACGACGCGGAAGGCGACATGCACACGTTCAAGGTCGTGTCGGTTGAACCCGTCTGATTGCGCGCGGCATCTGCCGGCGGCAACATCCGCCCGCCTGGCGCGAGGCCCGGGACATGCCGCCAAGCTGTAAGCACGTGGAGCAGGCGCCTGCCGCGCTGCTTGGCACGGCCGCGATGGCCGCGGCCGATGCAGCCGCCGTGGCGGTCGGGTTCAGCATCGACAGGCTGATGGCTGCGGCTGGAACGGCTGTGGCAGATGCACTCCCCCGGGTCGCTTCGGTCGCCGTGTTGTGCGGGCCGGGTAACAATGGCGGCGATGGCTATGTGGCTGCGCGGGTTCTGCATGAGCGGGGCGTGAAAGTGACAGTCTACGCCGCTGCGATGCCACGGATTGGCAGTGCAGCGGGACGGGCCGCGTTGCTTTGGAAAGGTCCGGTCCACGCCCTCGGCGCTTTTGCACCGACGCCCGACATGGTGGTGATCGACGCGCTGTATGGCGCTGGCCTCGCGCGCCCGGTCGCGGGAGCGGAGGCGGAGGCGATCACGCGGCTCAACGCCAGCGGCGCGCACGTGATCGCCGTCGACGTGCCTTCGGGACTCGACGGCGACAGCGGACAGGCCATCGGTCCGGTCGTCAGCGCCAGGCGGACCATCACCTTCTTCCGTGCCAAGACCGGGCACTATCTCTGGCCGGGCCGTGCCCTATGCGGTGAGCTGATCGTCGCCGACATCGGACTTGATGCCAGCCACCTCGCGGATGACGGGAAGCCAGGCGTCTTTCTCAACACACCGGAGCTGTGGCGGCACGCCGCTCCGCAACAGCCCGTCGACGCCCACAAGTACCAGCGCGGGCACTGTCTCGTGATCAGCGGCCCTGCACTGCAGACCGGCGCGTCGCGCCTGTCCGCCCAGGCTGCACTCAACGCGGGCGCCGGTGCTGTGATCCTTGCCGGAGATGACGAAGCGCTGCGCGTGCATGCGGGGCATGTCACAGCGATCATGCTGCGGCAGGCGCGGTCGGCTCCCGAGCTTGGCTCGCTCTTGCGCACTGCGCGGTTTGGCTGTGCCATCATCGGCCCGGCTGCCGGACGCTCTCCCCGCACGCTTGCGATGATCGACGTGCTGCTGGCTCGCGGTCTGCCGCTGGTGCTCGACGCGGACGCGCTGACCGTCCTGGCAGGATATGCCAGCCACCTGGCCGGGCGCGCCGGGACCGCCGCCCTTGTGCTCACGCCGCATGCCGGCGAGTTCGAGCGCCTGTTCGGCAACCAACTCGCCCACGAGCCTGCCTATGCTGCCCTGCCGCGCTCCTTGCAGGCCTCCAAGGTTGAGAAGACCCGCGCGGCGGCCAGGCTGTCGAGGGGCGTCGTCGTGTTCAAGGGTATCGACACCGTCATCGCCGACGCCGATGGAAGGGCGGCGCTCAATTGCAATGGCGGTCCCGAACTGGCCACCGCAGGATCCGGCGACGTGCTGGCGGGGTTGATTGGGGCTCATCTTGCCCAGGGCATGCCGGCCTTCGATGCTGCCGCTTCGGCGGTCTGGCTGCACGGAGCCTGCGGCGCCCTGTTCGGCGCCGGGCTGACGGCGGACAGGCTTGTCAGCCTTGTGCGTCCGCTGGCTGCGCTCGCTGCTTCGGATGCGGCGAAACGGGGTCAAGCGACAACCTGACCATCAGCGTGCTGTCGCCGGTCTCGCCCGATCCGATCGCGAAGCCGAGCTTGCGGCACATGGCCAGCATTCTTCGGTTCTCGGCGAGGACCTGGCCCGTGATGGCACCAAAGGCCTCGGCTTTCGCAAAGTCGATGAGCCGCGTCATCAGATCATGCCCGATGCCCCTGCCCTGCTGATCGGACCGGATGATAATCGCGTATTCCGCCGTCTCGTGGTTGGCGTCGCCGTGCAGGCGGGCGACGCCGAGAATGTCGTGCGAGCCCGGGTCGACCGCGACGAAGGCCATTTCCCGGGCGTAGTCGATCTGGGTCAGCCGGGCGATCAGCACCATATTGATCGACTGCATGGCTGCAAAAAAGCGCATGAGCAGATCATCGGGCGAACAGCGCCGCAACATCTGGGCCACGGCATGGGCGTCGGTTGGTCTGAGGGGGCGGATCCCAAGCGTCGAGCCGTCCCGCAAATGCGCAACGGCCTCAAGCTCGCGCGGATAGGGTCGGATCGCGAAGCGCTGGCGCATCCCCACGCCGGCAGGCGCTGCCGCAGAGACCTGAATGCGCGCATCAAGCGCAACGGCGCCGGTCTCGTCCGCAAGCACGGGATTGAGATCAATCCCGATGATCTCCTGATGATCCTCGATCAGCCGCGAGACGCGCACCAGCATGTTGGCAACGCTCTCCGCATCCGCCGCCGCCACGTTGCGGTATCCCCGCAACAGGCGCGAGATCCGCGTGTCTGCGATGAGAGCGCGCGCCTGGGCCAGATCGAGCGACAGCAGGGCCATGGCCTTGTCATTGATGACCTCGACCGCCGTCCCGCCGTGGCCGAACAGAATGACAGGGCCGAAGGTGGGGTCGACCGCGACGCCGATGATCAGTTCGCGGGCGTTCGGGCGCAGGATCATCGGCTGGATGGTTACCCCATCGATATGCGCCTCGGGCCTGAGGGACCGGGCGCGGGCGAGAATGTCGTCCGCCGCCTGCTGCACGGCCTCCGGCGACGCAAGGCCGAGACGGACGCCGTCGACATCGGATTTGTGGACAATGTCGCGCGACTGGATCTTGACCACGCAGCTGGCCCCGGCCGCCAGGAACTCCTGCGCGACGGCGGCGGCTTGCCTGCCATCGCCGGCAAGCCTGACGGGGGTCGCGTTGATGCCATAGGCCGCCAGCAGATCGCTGATCTCGACCGGATTCAACCAGGCGCGGGAATCCGCCACGGCCGAGCAGATGGCGCTGCGGGCCTTGTCGCGGTCGGGCAGGATTCCTTCCGCGAGCGAAGGCGGAACCTGCAGGAGCGCGGCTCGTGCCCGGTGCACGGTCATGAGTTGGGTGATGCCCACCACCGCCTGGGCCTCGGTTTCATAGCTGGCGATGCCCGCGGCCTCGAACAGCCGCTTCTGGTCGGGGCCAGAGCCCAGCCAGACCGCAAAGCACGGCCTCTTGCCTGCCGCCCCGTTCGCCGCCGCAATGACTGCATCAGCGGCATCGTGTGCGGAGGTCAGCGCGGTCGGGCAATTCATCACCAGAATGGCGTCGTTGCCGGGGTCAGCCAGCAGCGCGCTCATGGCGAGCCGATAGCGTTCCGCAGGAGCGTCGCCGATGATGTCGACCGGGTCGGCACGTGACCATGTGGCCGGCAGGACCTTATCCAGCGCCGCCAGCGTCTGGGGCGTGATGGCCGCAAGCTTGCCTCCAACATCCTCCAGCCGGTCGACGGCGAGGACGCCAAGCCCGCCGCCATTGGTCAGGATCGCGAGGCGCTCTCCGGCAAAGGGCTTCTGGACGGCCAGCGTCGCGATGACGGTGAACAGCTCATCAAGGTCGAGGACGCGCAGGCAGCCTGCCCGCCTGAACGCCGCGTCATAGACAAGATCCGACCCGGCCAAGGCGCCCGTGTGCGTTGCCGCCGCCTTGGCACCCAGCACATGCCGCCCGGCCTTCATCACGATCACCGGCTTGATGCGCGCAGCCTTGCGGGCAGCGGAGAGAAATTTGCGGGCGTCGGTGATGGCCTCGACATAAAGGACGATCACCTTCGTTGCAGGGGCCTCGGCGAAATAGTCGAGGCAGTCGCCGACATCGACATCGACGGCGTCGCCAAGTGAGACGATGCCGGAGAAGCCGATGTCGCGCTGGATCGCCCATTCGACCACGCCCGCCGCGACGGCGCCCGACTGCGACACAAGCGCCACCTCGCCTGGCCGGGGCAGTTGCCTGGCGAAGCTAGCATTGAGGCCGGCGCGTGGCGCGAGCACGCCAAGGCAGTTCGGTCCGACGAGCCGCAGGCCGGCCTCGCGGGCTTGAAGACGGATGTTGTCCGCGATCGAACCGGGGCCATGCCCAAGGCCGGCGGTCAGGACGATCGCCGCCTGCGCGTCCGCCCTGACGGCGTCATCGATCACTCCGGCGACGGCATGGGCCGGCGTTGTCACGATGACGAGGTCCGGCGCCACACCCAGCCTGTCCAGTGAGGCGACGCACGGGACCCCCAGAACGTGGTCATGCTTCGGGTTGATGGCCGTCAGCGCACCCTTGTAGCCCCCCTGTTGCAGGGCGCGCAGGACAACACCCCCCAGGGCGCCATCACGCGGGCTTGCACCCACCACGGCGACGCTCGCTGGCTCGAAGAGCTTGTGCAGCCGATAGGTGCTCATGCCACAGTGATGTATCGGCTTTGCATGAAGTCAATGCGACATCAGCAGCGGAATGTGGGCCTCATTGAGGATATCCCGCGTCACGCCACCAAACAGCCATTCGCCGGTGCGGCTGTGTCCATAGCCGCCCATCACCAGAAGATCGGCGCCGAGATAGCGCGCTTCGTTGAGAAGGATGGTGTGGATTGATTCACCGTTGCTCGGGACATGCTTCACATCCACCGTGACGTCATGCCGGGCCAGATGGCGGGCCATGTCATCGCCGGGGTTCCGCTCGGCCATTGCCCCACCGGTGTTGACAACGATGATCCGGACCTGCTCGGCTCTTGCCAGCACCGGCAGCGCGTCGTTGACGGCGCGGACGGATGCCCGCTCCGGACTCCACGCAACCAGAACGCGCTTGGGGACATCCGCGCCCTTGAAGGTCTGCGGGACCAGAAGCACCGGTCGGCCTGAATCGAACAGAGCGGCCTCGAAGAGCTTCTTCTGAACCACCGTCCTGTTGCGGTCCTCATCGCTGCGGGGCGACCAGCCGATCACGGTGATGTCGGCGTAGCGCCCTTGCGTGGCGATGGTGTTGCCCTCTTGGCCCAGTGTGACATTGGCGCGGCGCAACTCCGCGCGCGAGCCCTTGCCGGCAAGCTGCCCCTTCAGGCGATCCTCCATCGCGGCCGCAGCCTGCTCGGCCTGTTCCTGAACGACAAGCCAGGCATCCAGCGGCGCCTCGGCGAAATAGGACGCTGGGTAGTCCGGCATGGAGCCGAACATCAGGGCGCTGATGTTCCCGTCCATGTTCAGGGCCTCGGCATAAGCCAGCGCGTTGGCCGCCGCCGGACTGTCGTCCAGATAAACCAGCAGGTCCTCGAAGGCGGATCGGGCCTCGCGATGCCGTTGCGCGCGGCGGTTCGGCGTGGTCGTGTGCAGCATGTTGCTCTCCTATGGAAACGTGGTTGACGCACCCGGCGTCACGATGACCGGCTCGCCGCGAGCCCGGGCCATGGCACGCTGGCTGCGGCGCCGGAGACCCAGGCAAGGTTCTTGCGCGCCAGTCTTGCGCGCCAGATCGGTCCGCGCGGTCATTTCCGCGACACAGTCCCTGGCGGCTGTCTCGCCATATGCGCGGTCCGCCTCCGCCATGGCTCTGGCGTCGCCGAAATGACCCGGGCTCGACCACCAGGCGGCGTTGGCCTGCATGCGGGGGACCAGGAAGCCGGCCGCGTGCCTGGTGGTCTCAATATTGGTCAACATCGGTCGTTGCGGGACTGCGAGAATGCCGGACAGCACGTGCTGGACCGATTCATCCTGCCCTCTGCCCTTGTCCGGACCAGCGCGGACGGCCCCGGCTGGATCGTTTGAGGAAATCAACATGGAAGTCCCTCCTGGACGCCTCTCCTGGACGCCTCTCCTGAACGCCTCTCCTGCCCTGCGGTTCGAGCCCCGAACCGGATGGCACGTCAGCGAGGTTTCAGTCTTCCAGCGCCAGTGCGGAAAACAATGATACAGATCAAAGATCACTCCATTTCGACCGCGTAGGTTCCCGGACATGAGACAGTGGCCGGTCAGGACATCCATCAGGGCAGCATCGCTGGGATCGCTCGTCCTTTTGGTCGCTGCCGACCTCGCCGTCGGCATGCCGGCCGACGCCCAGCGTCCCGAAAATGCCCAGAGCGCTGCGGTCGGTCGCACGGTCGCGAAAACCCACTGCGCGCGGTGCCATGCGATCAACCGCCACGGGCATAGCCCGAACGCCAAGGCACCGCGCTTTCCGCTGATCGCGGAGCGCTATGCCAACAACAACCCGGCTCCTGTTCTGATCGACGGCACGGTCATCCGCCATCCCGGCATGCCGGAGTTCCGCCTGCTCGAACACGAGACTGACGGGCTCGTGGCCTATCTGCGGCGGATTTCGCGCAAGTGGCGGCCATGATGGCCGCAAGCATCGCAACGAAAAGGACATCGCCGATGACAGCCCTGCTTCGTGCCCTGCTCGTCGCCGCCGCCGTGGCGTCGATGGTTCCCGATGCGGCTCGGGCGCAAGACACCGGAGACCCTTCAGCGGGCAGGACCATCGCGTCTGCGCTTTGCGCACAATGCCACCGGGTCATGGCACAGGATATCGATCCCAACCGCACGCCGCCCGATTTCGGGGCCGTCGCGAACATGCCGTCCTTCACCGAACTTTCGATGCGTGTGTTTCTGCAGACCCCGCACGGGCAGATGCCGCGTTACCAGTTCAGCCTGGCGGAACTCGACGACATCATCGCCTATCTGGCCAGTCTCAGGCGACGTTGAGGTCGGGCACGAACGAGGTTTGGAACGACGCTGCACGCAAGCAGGCCATCCGCGCCGTCGCCAGCCGTCGGGCAAGCCCGCATTGGAGGCTTACATGACACCCATTCCACGGTACGACCCGTTCAGCATGGCCCTGCACTGGCTCGTCGCATTTGCCGTTCTTGCAACCTACGCCATCGGTCTGGGGCGCGAGCTCGTGCCGCGGGCGATCTGCGAACCGCAACTCTTGACGTCCACATGTCGCTTGGACTGAGCGTTCCTGCGTTGACCGCCCTGCGTCTTGGATGGCGCGGCCTACGGCCGTCGGTTCCGTCCCGACCGGGTCCACGCTGGGCGCTGCTGGGATCACGAGCGATGCAACGCGCCCTCTATCTGGCGCTGATCGCGCTGCCCCTCATTGGACTGCTTAGCCTCTGGGCCGAGGGGCGCGGCGTCAGCGTCTTCGGGTTGTTTGGGCTGCCCTCGCCGATCACTCCGGACAAGAGGCTTGCCGAGCCCTTGGAAGACCTCCATGCAATCGGCGCGCATCTGATGATCTCACTTGCCGGCCTGCATGCCGTCGCCGCGCTGGCGCATCATTACCTGCTGGGTGACGACACCCTTGTCCGAATCCTGCCTTTGGCGTTAGCGAAGCGTGTTAGGCCCGGGGCGTAGCCGTGACGTCGATGTGTTGTGATCCGCCCTGCCCGGACCCTTTCCATCCACATGTCGCCGAAGCCCTGACGGAAGTTCAATGACCGGCACAACTGCCCAACCCCAGGAGCGTCCTGTCCCGGATCGCGAGCCAGAGTCCACGCAGGCCGAGCCCGGTGGCCATAAGCGCCCATTCGAGACCCTCGCTGTCATCCGCATCGCCGTTGCGATCCTTGCGGCGGCGGCCGTCTGGTTCCGCGTCTACGAACCCGTCGCATCCATCAGCGTCATCGGGCTCGCCGCTCTGATCTTCGTGGCGTGGCCGATCTTCAGCGAAGCCATCCACAACCTTCTGGCGCGACGGATGACGATGGAGCTCTCGATGACCATCGCGATCATCGCGGCGGCGGCGATCGCTGAGATGTTCACCGCGCTGGTTGTCACTCTTTTCGTGCTGATCGCCGAAGAGCTCGAGCACATGACGGTCGCGCGCGGCAGGCTCGCCATCCGGCAACTGGTGGAGTTCATTCCGAAGGAGGCCCGGGTCCGCAGGGACAGCGGCACCGTCACGCTGCCGCTGGAGCAGGTGCAGCCCGGAGACATCGTGCTCGTCAGCCCCGGCGAGAAGGTGCCTGTCGATGGCGTGGTCGAGGGCGGCCACTCCTATGTCGACCAGTCCCGGATCACCGGCGAGTCGATGCCCGCGGAAAAAGATATTGGCGCGAAGATGTTCGCCGGCTCGATCAACCAGTTGGGACTGCTCGCGATCCGCGTCGAGACTGTCGGCCGCGACACCAGCTACGGGCGCATCATCGACGCGGTCGAGGCCGCCGAACAGACCCGCGCGCCGGTGCAGAAGCTGGCAGACCGCATGGCCGGCTACCTGGTCTATGCCTCGTTCGTGGCGGCGGTTGTTACGTGGCTCCTGACGCAGAACATCCGCGACACGATTTCGGTCATCATCGTCGCCGGCGCCTGCGGCATCGCCGCGGGGACGCCGCTGGCCATTCTTGGCGGCATCGGCCGCGCCGCCAAGCTCGGGTCGATCATCAAGGGGGGCATCCATCTCGAAACGCTGGGCCGCGTCGATACCATCGTTCTCGACAAGACCGGCACCCTGACCATGGGCGAGCCGGTGGTGACGCTCGCGCGACCCGCCGAGGGCGTGGAGCCGGCCGAACTCATCCGGCTCGCGGCTTCGGCTGAGCTGCACTCCGAACACCCGCTGGCGCGGGCCGTCGTGGTGGAAGCCGAACGGCTCGGCCAGACCATCCCGGAGCCGGCCTCCTTCACCTACACGGTGGCGCGCGGGATCACAGCCGAGGTCGAGGGCCGCACCGTCCTTGTCGGCAACCGCAAACTGCTCGCGGAGGCCGGAATCGCGGCGCCCGCGCGAGACAGGGATCATGTCGGCTCGGACATCGTCGTCGCGGCGGATGGACGCTATATGGGCGAGATCATCGTGGCCGATCCCTTGCGGGCAGAGGCGCGCGACGCGATCGCAGCCATGCACCGAATGGGCGTGCGGACGCTGCTGCTGACGGGCGACACCAAGGCCGTTGCGGACCATGTGGGGCGCGAACTCGGCATCACCGAGATTGTCGCCAACATGCTGCCACAGGACAAGCTTCTCCGGGTCGAGACATTGGTCGCTGAACGCCGCATTGTCGCCATGGTCGGCGACGGGGTCAATGACGCCCCGGCACTGACGGCCGCCAGCCTCGGCATCGCGATGGGGTCCGGCACGGATATCGCACAGGACAGCGCCGACATCGTCCTGATCGGCAACGACCTGTTCAAGCTCGTCGAGACGCTGCGGATCGCCCGCAAGACGCGCGCGATCATCTGGCAGAACTTCGCCGGGACGATCATCATAGACATCATCGGGATTGCGCTCGCGTCGATGGGTTACCTCAACCCGCTGTTCGCCGCCTTCATCCATGTCGGATCGGAGATCGGCTTCATCCTGAACGCGGCGCGCCTGCTGGCGCTCGACGGGTCGCAGTCGTTCGAGGGGCGCAACGCTCCTCCCGTGCCCGCAAGCGATGCTATCTGAGGCCCACGGTCCTGGAGCGATCGAGCCGCATGACGAGGCTGCCATTGGGCGAGACCTTGCCGCCGCTGCGGGCGGCGGCCGCGAACGTGGCGAGCGCTTCGGGGTTGGCGGGATCGGTCGTCTGGCTTGCCGGACATGGGACAGGTCTGCTTTGGCGTGGGCTTCAGCCGTCAATGGCTGCGATGGCGAGGGCGGACATGGTGATGCTGGCCGCGAACAGAACCGACACGAACTCCATGACAGTATTGGCCGGACCGACGAGCTGACCCGACAGAACAACGATGCAGCTCGCAGCGATCAGGCTCGAGACGACAAGCAGGTTGAGCATGGAATCCTCCACGGAGTGACGCAGCATCAACATTCCCGGTCCCGACAGGTTCCGCCTGGGCTCATGCAATCGGGGCGGGGCTCGCGTGCAGGGTCTTGGTGGAACCAATGCAGCAGGGCTGCGTTGTCCGTCCGTCACCATCCACGAAAGGATCATCGCCATGTTTGGCTGGGCCATCACATTTCTTCTCGTCGCACTGATAGCGGCGGCCTTCGGGTTTGGCGCAGTGGCAGGAACAGCCATGTCCGCAGCCCAGATCGTCTTTGTCGTCGCCCTGATTGCCTTCGTGATCTCCGCGGTCATGGGGTATCGCGGCCGCGGCATCTGACGTCCTCATCCACCGGAGAACCACATGCGCCGGTTCGGACGCCTGCTGCTGGGCGTACCCCTGCCCGTTCTTGGCCTGATGCAGTTTTTCGGCTGGTGCGCGGGCACCGGGTCGGCAGGCGCGACGCGCACCCGGCAGGACGCGGCGGACATATCCGCCGGATGAATCACGCCACCTTTCGGCCGGCGCGCCGGTCAAAGAACAGGGCCTGGCTGATCGCGGCCTTGACCGCTTCGGGCTGGAACGGCTTGGTGATCAGGAAGGCCGGTTCGGGCTTTTCGCCGGTCAGAAGGCGTTCCGGAAAGGCCGTGATGAAAATCACCGGCACGTCGATGGATTGCAGGATCTCGTTGACCGCCTCGAGGCCTGAGCTGCCATCGGCAAGCTGGATGTCCGCCAGCACGAGGCCCGGACGGCGGGCTCTCACGGTTGCGACCGCCTCCTTGTGGGTGCGCGCGATGCCGATGACGTCGTGGCCAAGCTCCTGCACCATCGCCTCGATGTCGAGCGCAATGATCGGCTCATCCTCGATGATCAGCACAGTGGTCGCGACCTGCTCGGCAATGTCGCGTCCGGCCTGTTCGACCAGCGCCGAGGCCTCGCTGACGGGGCGATTCAGGATGAGGGCAACATCATCGATGCTGAAGCCTTCCACGGCGTTGAGCACAAAGGCCTGCCGCGACAATGGCGTCAGCGCATCGAGATTGGCGTCGACAGCGGACATCTCGCGGGCGCCGCCGCGAAACGATTGCTCCGGGTTCGTCGACGTCCACATCGACAGGAAGAGGCGATAGATGGCGATGCGTGGCGCAAGGGTCTTGTCGAATACGGCCGTGTTGGCAATCAGCGCTTCAAGAGTTGCAAGCACATACGCGTCACCACTCGCCTGCGAGCCGCTCAAGACACGGGAGAACCGCCTAAGACACGGTAGATACGATGCAATTTCGCGTGCAATCGACATGGGATATCCTCTGTTCTGGTTATGCCAAGCATTGCCGATCAAGCAGCGTTGACAAGAAGTTTCTTTTTTTCGGGAGACGGAACCAAGGCGTGCCGTACGCGTTGGTGGTCCGGATGCGCGTCGTTCGAGCCACGGCATTCGAGCCTTTGGGAGCGCTGGACGAAAGTGCAGGTTACATCCATGCAACAAGACAATTTCGGAAGGCCTGCAATGACGCAGGCAGTGAATGATCTCGGCAGATCTGCTTCGCCCATGGATGAGCGGACCAAGAACTTGCTGGGGCGAGCCCTGAAATCCCACTACGACGATCTGGTGACAGCGCCGATCCCGGACCGCTTCCTCATGCTGCTGGCCGAACTCGAAGCCAAGGAGGTGCGCGATGAGTGATGCGCCGTCCCGCTCCTTCCGGGACAATCTGGTCAAGGAGATTCCCAACCTGCGCGCCTTTGCCGCCTCGCTCTCCGGATCCATGCAGACGGCCGATGATCTCGTGCAGGACACGCTGCTCAAGGCCTGGGGCCATTCGGCAAAGTTTGCCGAAGGCACAAACCTGAGGGCCTGGCTGTTCACCATCCTGCGCAACACGTACTACTCGATGTACCGCCGCAGGGGGCGTGAAGTACAGGACACGGACGGAATCTACTCCTCGAAAGTGGCTGTGCAGGGCAATCAGGACAGCGCCATCGACCTGGCGGATTTCCGCGTCGCCCTTGCGAAACTGCCCGAAGAGCAGCGCGAGGTCCTGATCATGGTTGGCGCCACAGGCCTGTCCTATGAGGAAGCGGCTGACATCTGCAATGTCGCGGTGGGCACCATCAAGAGCCGTGTCAATCGCGCGCGCACTAGGCTCGCCGAGCTTCTTGACATCAAGGGGCCGTCCGATCTCGGGCCTGACCGGACATCGTTCGCCGTCGTGCAGGCCAGCAATCCCTAGCGTCATCCCCAAGCGAGCGGATCGCCTCCCGTGCGTATCGCTCCGCGACTGTTGTCACCGATCGTTGGTCCGCCTTGAACCGGACTTCATGTCAACACGGGATTCTTCAGCCGGTACCTGAAAATGATTTTCTCGCGCTTTGAAAGCGTCCGTGGTCGATTGCTGGCGGTCATCACGCTGATCCTCGTGCCAATTGCGCTGATCAGCATCATCCTGGCGACAACGACCTTTCGGTCGGTCATCCGCAACATCGAAGTCTCCCAGATTGAGATTGGCTCCAACTATGCCGTCCGCGTCAGGGTCTGGTTCCGCGGCATTCTCCGAACACTGGTCGCGACAAGCGCGGCCCTGCAGACGGACAGCGAGGATTCGGTGACATGCTCGCGCCGGGCCGAGAGCGCGCGGGCCAGCACCATCGGATTGCAGGCGATCCTGGTCCGAACCGCGAGAGGGGCGATCTGCGGTGCGAGCAAGGTTCCATCCCTCACACCCGAGGTCCTTTCTGCACTGCTTGTCGCGCAGTCGACAAAGCAGAGCGTGAGCCTGTGGGGCGGTACGGAAATGGCGCAGGCCCGCTATGATGTCGTCAGCGTGGGGGCGCTCAAGCACCTGCTCGTCTATGTAAGGGCGCCGCAGGGCCCTTTGTTCGCCAGCGAAGCCCTGATGCTGGTTGACCAGTCCCTGCTCGATATCACCCTCGATGTCGGAACATTCGAGACCGGCGGCATCGTGGCACTCGTCAACCGCGGCGGCAACGTCATCGTCGCTCGCGGAATCGATGAGGCCGACGCGCGCTGGCTGCCGGTCAGCGAGGCGATCAGCAACGACATCACGCGATTACAGCTGCCCGCCTTGTCGGGCCAGTCCTATGTCTATGTCAGCCAGATCGTCGCCGGTCCTGACCTGTATGTACTGGCGCGGTTTGACACTTCTGCGGCCGACGCAGCCTTTTTCCAGTTCCTGGTGCTGTGCTTCACGCCGTTGTTGATGCTGTGCGTCCTGTTCACGGCCTATGTCTGGGCCATCGAAGGCCATGTGCTGCGCTGGCTGAAGGCCATCGCCAGGGCCGCGAGCGCACGCAGCGAAGGACGCACCGAGCTGGTCGCCATCGCACAATCCATGCCGAGTGATGTGAAGCTGCTGGCCAACTCCTTCAATGACATGGTCTCGGATGCCGACAGCCGCGAAAGGGCCCTCAGGGCCTCGTTCGAAGCCAATCAGTCCCTGATGCGGGAGCTGCATCACCGCGTGAAGAACAGCCTCCAGGTCATCCAGAGCTATCTGGTCCTGTCGCGGCGGCTAAACAAGCGTAGCGGCGACCGACACCTTATCGAGATGGAAGCGAAGGTGCAGGTGCTGTCGACCGCCTACCGCCTTGCTCTTCTCGAGGGCACGATGCGGCCGGTTCCCCTTGGCGTCTTCGCGCGCGAAATCCTGGACAATCTGGCAACCGCGCTCAAGCGGCATGACCAGCGGGTCGACATTGAGGTCAACGCCGATTCTGGGCTGATCGTCGATCGCACTATCCCGATCGGCCTTGCCCTCGTGGAAGCGGTCGCCGCCGGCCTGGCCGCCCAGAATGCCCATATCGTGCGGGCGTCCATCACCAGCGACGCCGCCGGATACATCGCCATTGCAGTTGCGACCGACGGGGTGCTCGGACCGGACCTGCCGCCGCCGACGATCATGGCCGGCCTGGCGCTCCAGATCGACGCGATAGCGCTCCCGATCGGGGACGGCGACATCCTGCACTGGCGGCTTGTGCCATGATCATGTCATACGACAGGATGGGCGGAATCGTTCCGTGTCTGGGATGTCAGTTGCGGCAGCGCACGGCCAAGGAGCGTATGGCGGCTTTGTGTTTCCGCTGACGCGCCAGCATCTGGCAAACGCGCCTGGGCTGTTCAGTCTGTCCGGCGGGCGACTGTCCCCGGTCAATCCGCGACTGACGGAGCGCTGCGCACATCGCCAAGATCAGGACTGGCGGCCACGGCCAATCCCCTGACCGCGCCTGTCAAGCGAACCGAAGTTTTGCCCCCCTGGGCGAATTGAAGAACTGACCCCCCGTTCATTGCTGTGCTGTCGGGTTGGTTTCGGTCGCTCCGGCCTTCTGCAGAAGGCCGGAGCGACGCTTTTCGCGGAGCCGGTAGCGGTCGCCCGTGACCTTCTCGGTGACGATCTCAAAGCGTCCAAGGCGATGCAGACCGAACAAGGTCAGGACCAAGGCCGCGGCCGGGCTCGGCGCGATCGCGGCGTTCCTGCTGCAGGATGACCTGAAGCGACTGGGAGGCTGCAACGCGAAAGGCCCGCACGGGCGCCTCGTTCACGCTGGTCGATGGCCCCCTGACCACGGGTCAGAACCCAGCCTCGTCCTTTGCACCCGCAACTGAACTGGTCGCCATGCTCCAGGAACGGGTGGGGACCCCAGCGGCCCTGTAGCCGCCCGCCGCTTGCCCGCACCGGCGCGCGACGGCTGCGGGACCGGGTGGCTCCAGACCTGCCAGCAGGCCGGCTTGCCAGAGCGGAGTGTTATCATCCAACTATGGCCACTGCACGAACTGGTGGACATGGGTCTGGCGGTCAAGGCATCATCATCATCAGTTGATCAATGCGCCGAGGAGCGTGCGATCATGACGGTACCAGACAAGGATCGCGACACGCCCGGCTCCGTTTCGGAGCCTGACGTCCCCCCGGAGCTGGATTCAAAGGTGCAGATTGCGCTCGGCCGGGCGCTGCAGGCTCACTACAACGACCTGATCAGCGCCCCCATGCCGGACCGGTTTCTGGTGCTTCTGGCCGAACTCGAGGCCAGGGAGATGCGCGACAACGGCTGAGCAGTGCGCCGCGCTCCATGCAATCACATCGCGTGCGAAAAGAAGATCGCCGGATGATGGCGGCCTTGAGGTGGGGAGGGTTCGAACCCGGCGACGAGGGCGTGGGCGTCAATCGGACAACAGCGCAACCCACTGATTGTTCCCAACGCCCCTGGCGACAACCCTTGCCGCGGCAGGGCGCGCCTGCGAGCCGGTCACCGTGATTGGCCTCACGCCAGCAATCCAGCCCTGCGCTTGAGCTGCATGATGCGGCCCGCTCGCCAGGAGCGGACTATAGATGGCGGCTGAGAGGCTCAACACAACCGCGCCGAGGCGCCACACCAGCGCCGCGCTGAAGCCATCAAGCCGATATGGTCTCCGGGAAATCCGCAGTCAGAAACGCCTGTTTCCTGCCATGGGATCAATGCTGAGGCGCTGCGGAGGTTCCGACTCAGTTCAGATGCCGGCAGGGTTGCCGAGCAGCCGCCACAGGGTGTTCGGCAGTTTGCGCGATGACATTTCCGCTCCTGCCTGGCGCTTGTGCAGTTCGATCTTGCGGTCGTGGAATTCCTCGATCCCGCTGCGGTGGGCCACGCTGATCACAGTGGCGGAGGCCAGCTCATTATGAAGCAAGGTGAGCAGCGAAAACTGGCTCTCCTCATCAAGCGCAGATGTGGCCTCGTCCATGATAATGATTTGCGGTTTCTGGATCAGCAGGCGGGCAAACGCCACACGCTGCCTTTCGCCTCCGGACAGTGTCTGGTCCCAGCGCGCCTCATGGTCGAGTTGCTTGACCAGATAGCCAAGGCCGCACCGGCGCATGGCGGCGATGATCTGCTCGTCGCCCGATCCATTGGCGTCGGGGTAGACGAGTGCCTGCCGCAAGGTGCCCAGCGGAATGTAGGGCTTCTGCGGAACGAAGGCGATCTTGACACCCTTCGGGACGCGAATGGAGCCGGACCCCCAGGGCCAAAGCCCGGCCAGCGCGCGAATGAGAATGCTCTTTCCCGAGCCGCTCTCACCGGCGAGCATCACTTTCTCGCCCAGGGCAATCCGCACGGATGCGTCGTTGATCACAACGCGCCCCGCCCTGTCGGCAACCGACAGCCCCTCGATATGGATGGCGCCGTCATCGCTGGTACCAAGCTGGATGTCCGTTTCGTCCTCCATGGTCGTGCCGAGATCGATCTCCTCCATGGCTTTGGTCAGCGCAATCACGCGCGAGGCGGAGGCATACCATTCGGCAAGACGGACAAAGTTGTCGACGAACCAGATCAGGGCCCCCTGAACGGCACTGAAGGCCGCCACAAGCTGCATCACCGCGCCCAGCGTGAGGTCGCCATTGAGGTACTTCGGCGTCACCAGCAGCAAAGGCAGGATGGGAAACAGCGCGCCATTGGTGTTCAACACCAGCGCGATCACGCCATGCTGGCGGATGACGCGGACCCAGGCCGAGGCGACCTCGCCATAGCTCGACAGGACGGAACTCAGCTCGTCCTTGTCACCCCGGATGAGGGCGATGCTCTCGGCGTTCTCGCGCAGCCGCGTCATTTCGGCGCGGAACTGGGCTTCTGCCTCGTTCTTGGCCGAGACGCGCATAACCAGAGGCCGTCCGGCGAGATAGGCAAGCCCGGACGCGACAGCGGCATAGAGCACCGCCGCAACCGCCATGAAGGCCGGGATCTCGATGGTGACGCCGCCAAGGGTCACCCGGGCACTGCCCGCCACACTCCACAAAATGGCAGCGAAGGTGATCGCCATGGCGAAGGCGCCGAGGAGCCCGAGCCCGAACTCGACGAGCGGCTCGACGGACAGTCTTGCGTCATCCGATATCCGGAATTCCGGCGCGGACTGGTCGGGCGCCACAAAGCTCAGGCGGTAGTAGTGCTGGTCAGCGATCCACCAGCCGGCCATGCGCTGCGTGAGCCATTCGCGCCAACGCATCTGCAGGGTCATGCGCGTCACGATCAGCGTCGACAGAACCAACGCCATGGCAATGATGATCAGGGGCAGCCACCAGACCGTGGCGAAGACACCGGACCCGTCGCGGCGTTCGAGCGCATCGAAGAAAACCCTGTTCCAGGTGTTCATCGCCACCTGCGTTGCAAGCTGGGCGAAGACACAGCCGATGACCAAAGCAGTGAGGAGCCACGCCCTCGTCGCGGTCGCCCCGCTCCAGAAGCCACGCGACAATACAAAGAAGGGCCGTAGCACGGATGTGCCATCGGTCGCGCTTGCCTCATTCATGATGCGGACATCCTTCACACCATCAAGGCCGGTCCGTGGCGGACACGCACAAAAGGCCCTTATCCAACGCGCAAGCGCCGGGCGGGTTCCACGCGCGGCGCAAGGCCCCTTCAGCAGCGCGCGCATGGCAGGTGGTTCTGTCACCATTCCGACCTTCGATCCGAGCGACCCGCCTTTCCATCGCGGGGACATCATCGCAGAGCAGCACCGTCATTGCTGAACCTGCAGGCTTTGCCCAAAATCAAAGTCCCTCGCCTGCCCGGTGAGGACGTTTTTGCATCGCGCCTGCGGAACAATGGCCACCGCGGCGCGTTTGTCTCGAACCTCGCCATGACAGGCATGACAACCGGAGACATTCTATGGGCAGCATCAACGACAAGATCACGGGCGCAGCCAATCAGGCCGCCGGCAACATCAAGCAGAGCCTGGGCAAGGCAATCGGCGACAAGCAGATGGAAACGGACGGGATCGCCCAGGCCATCAAGGGCGATGCCCAGCAGGCCGTCGGCAAGGCCAAGGACGCGCTGAAGAAGGTAGTCGACAATACCTGAGCGACGGTTCACAAACCAACGATGGCGGACGGCAGACATGCCGTCCGCCTTTTCTTGATGTCCGGGGCAAACGGAGAGAACCAATGCGCCTGGTTTTGCTGTCGATGCTGCTGACTGCGGTGGTCGCCCTGCCACTGGACCTGATCTGGCTGTCGACGATGCGCTCCTTCTATGATCAGCAGATGCCTGGAATGCTGCTGGCCCAGCCCCGCATGGTTCCCGCCGCGCTGTTCTATGTCACCGTTGCGGCCGGCCTGGCCTTTTTCGCCGTGATGCCCAATCTTACGGGCGGCTCGCTCATCACGGCCGCCGCCTATGGCGCGGCCCTCGGGTTCGTTGCTTATGGAACCTACGACGCCACCAACTATGCCACACTGAAGGACTTTCCGCTCAGCATCGCCGTCGTCGACTGGTGCTGGGGCACCGTGCTGTCCGCGACCACGGCGGCCCTCGCGTGGCTCGCCATGGACTGGCTTGGCCAGACCCGGGCCGTCTAGGCCTGCCTCCACGGGGACACAAGGCCGGTATTCACGCCGGTGGGCAATGCTGTAGAGATGCCCATATGCGGGCTGCGAACGCCCGGTCCGCTGAAACGCCTCGGCCAGCACCGGAAACAGCACGCCATGAATGACAGCATCGGTTATCGCAGCTTCTTCATCCGTTCACGCGATGGGCTCAAGCTGCATGTGCGCGAGTATGGAGAGGCCGGCGGCGAGGCCCTGCCCGTGATCTGCCTGCACGGCCTCGCCCGCACCAGCGCGGATTTCCACGAACTGGCCCTGTTCCTGTCGGCGGACGGCAGAAGGCCGCGCCGCGTCATCGCGCTCGACTATCGCGGGCGCGGGCAGTCGGACTACGATCCGGTCTGGACGAATTACGACATCAAGATCGAGCTCGACGACGTGCTGCAGGTCATGGCCGCCACGGGCGTCCATGAGGCGGTCTTCGTCGGCACCTCGCGGGGTGGTCTGATAACCATGGCGATGGCGCCGGTCAGGCCCGCAGCCATCAAGGGCATCGTCCTCAACGACATCGGCCCTGTATTGGACGCGCAGGGGCTGATCCGCATCCGGAGCTATGTCGGCAAGCTGCCGCAGCCGGCCAACTGGGCCGAGGCGGCGGCGATCCTGAAACAAGCCTTCGGCCAGCACTTCCCCATTCTGGACGCTGGCGCCTGGGACGGCTTCGCGCGGCGGACCTGGAAGCAAGCCGGCAACCGGTTTGTGCCGGACTATGATCCGGCCCTGATGAAGACGCTGGACGCGCTGGACCTCGAAGCGCCGCTGCCTGTGCTGTGGCCACTCTTCGATGGGCTTTCGCATGCACCGATGCTCGTTTTGCGCGGCGCGAACTCGGACCTGCTGTCGGACGCGACGCTCCGTCAGATGGTGGCGCGGCATCCGGCCTGCGAGGGCTTGACAGTGGCCGGTCAGGGCCATGCGCCGCTGCTGGTCACGAAAGACGTGATCAGCCCGATCGCGCGGCTTTGCATGGCTGCGGACGCAAGGCGCGCCTGAAACGGTCAACCCCTGTGGCCAGGACCGTTTGGTCTTCGCGTGCCGCTCGCGCACCACGTGTCAGGAGCGTTTGCCGCCTTTGAGTCCGTCATCGCCGAGGCTGGCGACATTCGCCTGGCCAAACGAGCCGTCATCCATGGAGGTCGGGACCTCGCCACGCTTGACGCGCGCGGCGAAGGCGGTTTCCTGGCCTGCGGCAAGCTGGCGCGCCTGGGACACCCATTCTTCACGCTCGATCCGGCCCGGGAAGGCCAGATACGAGCCGACCCAGAGCACATTCTCGCGGTTCCACCGCGCAATCTGGTCGAAATGCCAGATGCCGAGCCTGTGAAGGTGGCCTTCGTTCTGCTTGCCGATACCGCGGATGAGCTTGAGATCGTCTGCCCGGCCGCCACGCGGCGACACCAGCCCCGCCGGACGGTTGCCGGCGATCTGGTCCTCGCCCTCGACCCTGGGCATGGCGGCAGGCTCTGCAGCTGACCGCAGCGCGACGGCCCCCGCGGGTGCCGAGGCGGTCAGATCCCGGTTCCACCCGCGCAATCCGGAGAACAGGCCGGCGGACCCGATGCCCGGCCCGGCCTCACCCAGATTCCTGTGCCATTCACGCACCCCGCTCGGCACCTCACCGGAAAAGGCCTTCCGGACCATGCAACCGATGCAGCATCCGGCCAGATAGAAGGCGAACATCAGCAAGGCAGTCTCGATCCACAGCGCCGGAGCGCCGTTGATGAAGCGGAACCAGGTGAGCAGAAACGCGACCAGTGCCACGATGAGGCCAACGGGAAGCCAGCCCCAGCGCCGCGGCTCGCGATCGCAGGTCATCCACCCCGTGATGAGGCCGATGATGACAGCGGCCAGAAGAAACCAGCCGAACTGGGCGATGAGGTAATACACGATCTGTCCCCTTCACTCACGGATTGACGATGGTGAACTGCACGCGGCGGTTCTGCTCCCGGGCGGCAGCCGTCCCGTGCGGGATCAGCGGCCTGTCGGGTCCGAAGCCGACCGGCATGAGGCGGTTCGCTGCAAGCCCGTGCGCAACGAGGGCATCGATCACGGCCTGCGAACGGCGCTCGGACAACGCCTTGTTGGGGTAGCCGCGCCGCTCGCCGTCAAGGTCGGTGTGGCCTTCGACCGCGATCCGGGCGGTCGGGCAAACCTGCAGAACCCGCGCGACCTCGGCGATGATGGCGGTCGTCTCCGCGTCGGCCGCGAGATCGGCACTGCTCTGCTCGAACAGGATGTTCCGGCCCTTGGTGGCCGTATCAAGCTCCAGCTGGCAGTAGGTGCAGCCGGTCTGCCGGACCGAGACCTGGCCCGACCCCGTAAAGCCGGCGGGCAGGCCCGAACCTGACCCGGTTTCGACCTCCTGCCGGATCACGTCGCGGCAGGTCATGCCCTGTAGCGTGAGCGACTGGTCATCGACGCGCGCGGTGCCGAGATCCAGCCGCAGCAAGTTGGACAGCGCCGTCCGCGCGGCCACCCCGAAATCGGCCGGTGCGCCGCTGACAACGAGGAGCTCGTCGCGGATCTTGCCGGCGAAGCCCGCCGTGTCCGCCGCCGCGACCAGATCGGTGCGTGTCGCCTCATCCGGTACATAACCGGTCAGGACCAGACCCGATCGGTCAGACTGCGCTTGCATGACATAGGGCCGCACGACGATGCTGACCTCGCCGGAACGCAGACCGCCCGGAAGTGCGCCGCCCAACGCTGCATCGATCAGACGCCTGGTGTCCGCGTCCGGCGCGACGCCGCGCAGGCTCAGGGTCGGACCCGAAAGCGTGGCCTGCCCGCTGGACAGCCGTCCGAGTTGCACGAGCGCGAAATCGGTGGCGGGCGCATAGGCGGGCGGGACCGCCAAATTGCCCTGCACCGTCATGGTATCGGTCACAGACCCGCTGGTCGCCATCCGCGCTGCCGCGAGGGCAGCGGCGCGGGCTTCAGCCGAAGGAGCCACGCCGCTCAAGGTCAGGCCGTTGCCGTCCTTCGTCGCTGACCAGACCAGCACGACGGGCGGGGGCGGTGGAGGCGGCGGGGGTACAACGACAACCGGCGGTGGGGGCGGCGGCGGCACCGTTATCTGCGAGCGGGCAAGCCGGACGCCACCTGGCAGGGAACCCGCCAACACCGCGTCGAGCGCGGCCTTGGCTGCCGCGGATGGCGCCTCGCCGGTGACGACCAGAGCAGGGCCGTCAAGCGAGGCCAGACCGGTGCTGAGTTGCGCCAATTGGCCAAGCGCGAAATTGACGGCAGCCGGGTAATCGGGCGGCGCGGCGATGTTGCCCTGCACCAGCACGTTGTCGGTGACCGCGCCAGTGGTCGAAATCTGCGCTGATGATGCCGCGGCGGCCTTCGCGGCGGCCGAGGGGGCCATGCCCGAAAGAACGATACCGGCGGCAGTCTTCACCGCTGACCAACTCAGCACTGCCGGAGGCGGAGGACACTCGATCGCGGCATTGCCAAGCGCGAAGCCCTGCGCGAGTTGCCCCCCAAGACCGCGGCGCAGGACGTCGCAGGCCTCGAAGGAGGCCGGGCCGCGGCCAACAATGGTGTAGACACTGCCGGCGATGGAGGAGGTGCCTTCGACCATGCGCGAGAGTTGGGCCATGCCCTCCGTCACCATTCCCACCAGAGCGGCCGGCGCGCCGAGGGCCGGCTTCATGCTGTCGGTGACGGTGCCGCCGGAGGCGGCGGCGCGCACGGCGGTGTTGATCTCGGCCCGGATGGCGTCAGAGGGATAGAACCCGGTCAGGGTGATCGCGCCCGTGGCGGCCTTGGCGGCGGACCAGACATAGGGCGTGATGGTGGGTGGCGTGATGGCGCAGGCCTGGCGCGCGAAGCCTGGCGGCGCGCTGGTGACGCGCGCCAGAACGTCCAGAAACGCGTCGGAGGTCGACGCTGCGCCTTCAAAGCAGAAGTTGCCATCGCTGAGCGCGGCCTTGCCGGACGACAGCTTGCCGATTTCGGCGAGGCCAAGCGCGGCGGCCGCGGTGAAGCCGGTTGGTGCGCCGAAGGCAATCCGCTGCTGGTCGTCAACCTGTGCGCCTGCGAACGCGGCAGCTGCGGCTGTCGCCAGCGCCGTCTTTGTGGTGTTGTCCGGCACGAAGCCGCTCAGCGTGAGCTTTGCGCCGTCGCGCTGCGCAGCCCAGGAGTAGGGCCGCTGGGGCAATGCCGGCTTGAGCGCTCCTTCGACCCGCCGCACGCCGAACTCGCCATCGACGGCACGCAGCGCGATGGGCGACAGATCAGCGGTGCGGACCTCGCCGCTGACGGCAACGTCACGACCGGCCACCGCGGCGGCGAGCGGAGCGACACCCGGTGTCGACCCGGCCACCGCAGAGCCGGCGGCCTCGGCCCTTAGCCTCAGATCGGCGGCGATCGGCGCCGCTTTCTGCCAGTTGGCCAGCATCCACAAAAGGGCGAGCGGCAAAAGCCCCCACCACCACTTCCTCGGCTGACACATCAACGTGGCCCCTTCCCTGCTCCGTTTCGCAGCGGTGCCCGGCCCTTGCCCCTGTCGCGCCCTGCGTCCCGCCACCACGCGCCAGACGGCGCGTTATTGTCGAGATCAGCAATGAGGCCGCGAAATCAGCTGCGGAGTCAAGTGGCGATGAATCCAAGCAGCGGGCAATGCTGAATAGAGCTGCATTCTTTGCAGACGACTTGTATCCGTGCAAAGCCAAAGACATTGCACAGCCTTATCTGACAGCATCGACACAGTTTACTATGGCAGCGCCCGGTCAGAGCTGACCCCATGTGCCGTAGCGTCAACAACAACTTCGCCGTCCCCCAGGCTCCGAACAGCCGATGTCGGTCGGACGCGGCGGCAAGGGCAAAAAAAGAGGCCCGGGTTTCCCCGGGCCTCTCAAGAACGATCCCGAAGGAACCGTTATCAGAAGTCGCGCTGGATGCGCACGCGGGCGACGAGTGCGTCATCCTTCTTGGTAAGACCGGGCACATCGGTAGCCGCAACCGGCACACCCTTGACGTTGACCGAGCTGTACAGCACCTCAACACCGATATCCATGTTGCGCACTGGCGACCAGATCAGGTTGCCCATGACCGTGAAAACGCCATAGTCACGAAAACGGGAGGTGCCAGCCGTAGTCAAGAAGCCAGCATAGTCGACGGCATAGTATGACATGCCAAAGGTCGAACGCACCCGCGGTGTCCAGAAATGCTGGAGAGCACCGGCCACCGACCAGGCCTTGGCCTGGGAGACGGAATAAGCCGCGCCGTTCCAGACATACACCTGGTCCGAGGTCGAAACGCTGATCTTACCGTAGCCTGCGCCACCGAAACCGTTGTTGGTCCCGCCGGTCCACGCATTGCTGAAGACATAGGAGTTTGCGGCCTGACCGTAAGCGGCGTTCAACTGCAGGTTGGAACCGGCAGCAAGCGCCGGCAGGTTAAACCTCAAGCCACCCTGGATTGCGTAGCCCAATTTGTCGGCTGGAGCCCCGGCAGAGTTGTTGTGCGACACGATAGCGCCCGACAACTGAGCCGAACCCCAGCCCTGCTCGAGGCGCAGGTTGCCGACGAAGTCAGCAGCGCGCGAACGCTGAAGAGGCGCGAAGACCGGAGCAGTCCACGTGCCAGGCAGCACCGCGAGCCCACCGACGATATTTTCCGTGAATGAGATCCCCACGCCCGTTGTTCTGTCAAAGGCGGACGAAGCGTAGCGACGCTCGTTGGTGTCTTCGATCGAGAGGGTCGCCGAGAACCCGCCGCCGAAGGATGCGGTATAGGCCAGCAGGTTGGTGGTCACAGCCGAATAGGCCAGGCCATGCCACTCGTCGACACCCATGAAATCGAAGAACGATCCGGCGCGACCGGCGGTGATGCCGGCGAACTGGATGAAGGCAGCCTCCATGTTGATCTGGGTGTTGATACGACCAATCGTGTCGACGCCACCGGCAGTGATAACCGTGCCTGCGCGGACACCAGACCCGGTGGTCGCGTAGCCGGTGCGGCGCTCAACCGAGAGACGGGCAACAGCGCGAACCGTGCCATACTCGGTCTGGGTGCGCGCATCCATGCCGAAGCGGAGCATGGAACGGAAGCCGGTCGTGTTAGCATTACGGGAATAGTTGTCCTGCCACTGATACTGGGCACGGACGCGGCCCGAGAGCTGCAAGCAGGTGTCGGAACCGGGGATGAAGAAGAAGCCAGCGCCATAAGCCGAGCAGACGCGGACATATTCAGCAGGAGCAGCCTTCCGGGACGGAAGATCGGCTGCCATGGAACCGGTAACGGCCATCAGGCCGGCGGCGGAACCGAGGAGAAGGCTCTTGACGAGCTTCATGGTGAAACCTCCAATAGGATTTTCGAGACCCAAACGAGAGCAGGATTTTCTTTCCGCCGGTGATTTCTTGCGAAACCGTCTTTGGAGCCCTTTTCCCGATCTTCAGGTAAGACCACTGTCTTCAATGGTATCACCAAAAGAGCGCGGAGGAGTGATCCTCCTTCGCATGGTTGCACCATACGCGCCCGGCCCTGCCGATCAACCCGAATGAGCCCCCCGAAGCCCCGGGCAGGGTTGTTTGAAAACAGGTGTTGCAAGATCGTCACGCTTTCGCGGCAGCCGGTCAGATCTGCGTAACCATAAACGCCCCGCGGCGGGTCCCCGGGGCAGCCGAAAGCCACTGCGGCTTGTCCCACGGCATACTTAGAACGTGTCGCCGACACAGGATGCAACAGCCGAATCATGCGCTCACAGCCATCATTCCAGCCAAAGTCGTGCTTTTCGCACGCCGATCGATGGGATCGGAGCGATTCGGCGGAACCGCACTTGCCGCGCTGCCAAAGTTGCGGCACACAAGGCCATGGCCTTGGTGCCTTTTTTTCAAACAACGTCGCCAAAATGGCGCAGAGCGGAGGATCGCATGGTTTCGCGTCGTGATTTGATGGTTGGCGCTACAGGCGCAGCTGCAGTGGCCGCCGGGCTTGGTTCATGGCCGGCCCAGGCCCAGACGGTCGATCAGCTCAAGATGTTCGTGCCGGCGGCGCCCGGCGGCGGCTGGGACCAGACGGCCCGCTCGCTCGAGGCGGTGCTTCGCGCAACCGGCGCGGTCAACGGCGTGCAGATCACCAACGTGCCGGGTGCCGGCGGCGCCGTCGGCTTGCCGCAGTTCCTCAACAACTGGAAAGGTCAGGGCAATTCGCTGATGGTTGCCGGCATGGTGATGGTCGGCGCGCTGATCGCCAACAAGAGCCCGCTCAAGATCACGTCCGCCGTGCCGGTCGCGCGCCTCACCGGCGAGTTCCTGGCGCTGGCCGTGCCAGCATCGTCCCCCTTCAAGGACGCCAAGGATTTCGTCGCCGCGCTGAAGGCTGACCCGACCAAGGTGCCGGTGGCCGGCGGCTCTGCCGGCGGCTCCGACCACATCCTGCTCGGCACCATCGCCAAGGCTGTCGGCGTTCCGGCAGCACGCGTTTCTTATGTGGCGTTCGCGGGCGGCGGCCCGGCCAGGGCGGCGCTGCTCGGCAGCCAGGTTGCGGCCGGCATCTCGGGCTATGGCGAGTTCGGCGAACAGATCAAGGCGGGCAAGCTGCGCGTCCTCGCGATCTCCGCCGACAAGCGGCAGGACGGCATCGACTCGCCCACCTTCAAGGAGCAGGGCATCGATGTCGAACTGTTCAACTGGCGCGGCGTGTTCGCCCCTCCCGGCGTGTCGGATGCGGACCGCGCGGCGATGGTTGCCATGATCAGCAAGATGGCCGCCACGCCGCAATGGGCCGAGATGTGCAAGCAGCGCGACTGGACCCAGATCACGCTGACGGGCGATGGCTACAAGAGCTTCCTCGACGCTGAAGTGGCGCGCATTGAAGGCATCCTCAAGGACCTCGGGCTGGCCTGAGTTCGATGGCGAGGGACGGAGGAACACTGATGCGGGGCCCGGCTCAGGCCGGCCCCGCAAAGGGCGATCTGACGGTTGCTGTGGGCGTAGTCGGGCTCGCGTTCGTGGTGCTGTGGCAGGCCTGGAGCATTCCTGTGTCACCGATCTACGCCAAGGTCGGTCCAACGCTGGTGCCGATCATGGCTGGCCTTGGCCTTCTGGTCTTTGGGCTGGCGCTGCTCATCTCCGCTGTGCGCGGCGGCTGGCAGACGGACGAGGAAAAGGCGATCACGCCGGACCGGCGCGCGCTTGGCTGGGTTCTGGCCGGGCTGGCGCTCAACGTCCTCACCATCGGCCCGCTCGGCTTTACGCTGGCCTCTATTTTACTGTTTGTCTGTGTGACTAAGGGCTTCGGCTCTAGGACCATGCTGCGTGATGCGTGGATCGGCGCTGTGTTCGCGCTGATCGCCTATCTCGGATTTGCCAAGACGCTCAACATCAACATCGGCTCGGGCGTGATCGAGAGTGCCGTCGAGTGGGCCATCACCATGGTGCGGGGACGCTAGGCCATGGAAGGCTTCAACGGTCTGATGATGGGATTCGGCATCGCGCTGACCCCGATGAACCTGCTCTGGTGCCTCGTCGGCACAACGCTCGGCACCGCGATCGGCGTGCTGCCGGGCCTCGGGCCGGCGCTGACCATCGCGCTGCTGCTGCCCATCACCTTCAAGGTCGAACCGACCTCCGCCTTCATCCTGTTTGCTGGCATCTACTATGGCGCGATGTATGGCGGCTCGACCACCTCGATCCTGCTCAACACGCCCGGTGAGAGCGCCTCGATCGTCACCTCGATGGAAGGCAACAAGATGGCCCGCAACGGCCGGGCCGGGGCTGCGCTCGCCACCGCCGCCATCGGCTCCTTCGTGGCCGGCACGATCGGCACGCTCGGTATCGCGTTCCTAGCGCCGTTCGTTGTCGACTGGGCGCTGAAATTCGGGCCTGCGGACTACTTTGCGCTGATGGTGCTGGCCTTCACAACCGTCTCCGCCGTGCTGGGCAATTCCGCTGTGCGCGGACTGACGGCGCTGTTCTTCGGAATCTGGCTCGGCATGATCGGGATAGACTTGCAGACCGGGCAGGCACGCTTCACCTTCGGCGTGCAGGAGCTGTTCGATGGCATCAACGTGATCGTCGTCGCGGTCGGCCTGTTCGCGGTCGGCGAGACGCTCTACAACGCCGCCACCTACAAGGAAGGCGAGACCAAGATCACGCCGCTCAAGGGCTCGCTGATGATGACCGGGCTTGAATGGAAGCGTTCCATCGGGCCATGGCTGCGCGGCACCGCCTTCGGCTTCCCGATCGGCGCCATGCCAGCGGGCGGTGCGGAAATCCCGACCTTTCTGAGCTACTATACCGAGAAAAAGCTGACCAAGTATCCCGAGGAGTTCGGCACGGTCGGCGCCATAGAGGGCGTCGCGGGGCCGGAGGCGGCCAACAATGCCTCCGCCGCCGGGGTACTTGTGCCGATGCTGACGCTCGGGCTTCCGACTTCGGCCACCGCCGCGATCATGCTCTCGGCCTTCCAGAGCTACGGCATCAACCCAGGCCCGCTGCTGCTTCAGACGCAGCCGGCGCTGGTCTGGGGCCTGATCGCCTCGCTGTTCATCGGCAACGCGATGCTGCTGGTGCTCAATCTGCCGCTGATTGGCTTGTGGGTGAAGATGCTGAACATCCCTGCCCCGCAGCTTTATGCCGGCATCCTGGTGTTCGCCACGATCGGCACCTATGGCATCAGCCAGTCCTACATCGACCTCATCTTGCTCTATGCCATCGGCATCGTTGGCTATCTGATGCGGCGCTATGACTTCCCTACCGCGCCGGTGATCATCGGCATGATCCTGGGGCCGCTGGCCGAGCAGAACTTCCGGCAGGCGATGACAATCTCGGCGGGCGACTGGACGGTGTTCTTCACAAGGCCATTGTCGCTGACCATCATCGTGATCTCGGTGCTGCTGGTGGTTGCGCCGAAGATATATGGAATGGTGAAGCAGAGCCAGCGAACGGCCTGATACAGCCCCCAAAGTCTTCCCGGGATTGTTGCGACGGCCGCAGGCCCGCGAGCCATGCGGTGACCGGGCGCCGTTGAAGACGCGCGATGCGCCTGGCCTTGGCGTCGATTGTATTCGGGCTCGGCAGCGCCGCCCTGGAATGGCGCCAGCCGCACGATTTGGATGCCATCCGTCATTACGAGCGCAGCGGAGCAATCCTGCGGGTCTGTCAATACGATCCTCACCCGGTCCCGGCGAAGGAGGATCTGCAGAGTGTGCGGAGAATGGACCGGTGATCCCTCGACAGGCTCAGGATAAGGGTTTGCCGGCTTTCAGACCCAGGACAGCGCCATACTCAGCCTGCCGCCTCGTACTTCG
>JAPLOU010000036.1 GCA_026400535.1 Hyphomicrobiales bacterium | reverse complement strand
TGATGGCCGGATCTGCCTGTCCAATAATGCTGCCGAGCGCAGCCTCAGGGGGTTTGCCCTCGGCCGCAAGGCCTGGTTGTTCGCAGGCTCCGACCGCGGGGCGGACAGGGCAGCGGCCATCACCACACTGATCACAACCGCCAAGCTCAACGATGTCGATCCCCAGGCCTGGCTCGCCGACGTCCTCGCCCGTATCGCCGCCATCCCGCAGAACAGGCTGCCCGAACTGCTGCCCTGGAACTGGCAACCGCATACCGCGCAAAGCCGTCAGGCTGCCTGATCGGTATCAGCCCGCGGCCCTCGCCGGATGCTTACGCTTCTGGGACATCGACGAGCGCTATGTTCGGCTGACTGATGCCGGCGACCGCATTTCGATCCTGGCGCTGTCCAACGCCGGGCTGATGCTGGTCGGCGGCGATTCCATGGACGAGCCGCGCCACATCTGGTGGAATCTTGCCTCGTCCTTGAAAAGGTGCATCGAAGAAGCCGAGCAACAGTGCAAGCGAGCCCGCTTCGGCGCCGTGCCAGGTGAAACCGCGTTCATTTTGCTGCCGGACGTCTGATCAGATCTCGATCCGGAAGACAGCGCCTGCCTCGCTTTCCTCCAGCGTGATCGTACCGCCGTGGAGCCGCACGAGCTCGGCCGCGATGGCGAGGCCAAGGCCTGTGCCGCCCGCTGTGGTCGAGCCGGTGAAGGCTTCAAACAGCAAGCTGCGGGCGCGGGCAGGGACACCGGGGCCGTTGTCGATGACCCAGATCACGGTCCGGTCCGCGATACGCTGGGCGGAAGCCGTGACCTTTGGGGCCGGGCTCTCGGCCGCCTTGAGCGCCTGGGTGGCGTTGCGCATGAGATTGGATGCGACCCGGAAGAACTGGTCGGCATCGAGGTTCACCCGCATGTCTGTGGGCACAAGGTTCTCGAAGGCAGGCTGACCGGGCTGGCCAAGGCCGAGAAGGTCGGCGACGTCGTGGAGAAGTGCCGCCAGCGCGATGGGTTGGCGTTTCGGCTCCCGCTCTGTGACGCTGCCATAAGCAAGGGTAGACTGGCAGAAGTCGATCGCCCGGTTCAGCGTGGCGATGAGCTTGGGGCCGAAGCGCTGCACGGACGGGTCCTGCGATTCCCCGATGCGGTCGGAGAGCAGCTGCGCCGATGAGAGCATGTTGCGTAGGTCGTGGTTGATCTTGCTGACGGCGAGCCCGACGGCGGCCAGCCGCTTCTGTTCGCGCAGTGAGGCGGCGAGGCTCCGCTCCATTCCCGCCAGCGCCCGTTCGGCATCACCGATCTCGTCATGGCGGCCTGATGGTTGCACGACCCGGCTCGGGTTTTCGGGATCTTTGGCAAACGCCATGACATTGCCGGCCAATCGCTTGACCGGACGCACGATCAGCCAGGTCAGAGCCAGAAAGACCAGCGCTGCGGTCACGCCGGCGATGAACAGCGAGAGCCAGAAGATGTTGCGGGCAAAGTCGAGCATGGCATGGCGCAACGGCCGCTCATCGATGACGATCTCGACGAAATCGGCTTCGCCGACCGACCGGCCGATCACGCGGATGCGCCGTTCTGCGCCATTGAACAGGATATCGAGGCTTTCGACGATCGAATCGAGTCGGTTCTTGTCGCGCAGATCGACCGTCCGACCCACCTCCGGCGGCAGGTTCTCCTGCGCCAGCAAGCGCCGCGCGCCCCCGGCACGGGCGGCGATGGCGAGCGCTCCCACACCGTCGAGCAACTGGCTTTCAAGGCCCGCGGGCAGTCCGTCGCGCGGCGCCGCTTCAAGCACCATCACCGCAACTTGGGCGGCTGCGAGCCGGTCTTCCAGCCAGTTACGGCGGAAATTGGCGACAGAGGGCACAAAGATCAGCACTTCGGCGATGAAGACGAAGATCACCGTCAGGGTCAGAAGCTTCAGCGAAAGGCCCATCCGCCAGCGTACTGGCCTCTCGGGCGGGTCTGCCGTAGCCTTGCTGATGTCGATGCGCGACGCTTCCAAATCCCGTGCCTCAGCCAAGCCTTCTCAAGAACCCGAGGATGCGGCGAATCCATGGCTTTGCGGCCAAAGGAGCAAAATGAGTAAGCGCTGCCCGCTTCGATACCTCCGACAGTGTCGGGTAGGGGCAGACTAGTCCGGCCATATCCTGAACGGTCCATTTCTTCTGGACGGCGATGACCCACGGCATCAGCAGTTCACCGGCCTTCTTGCCGACGAGTGTCGCGCCGAGAATCCGACCTTTCCGGTCGGTGACGAGCTTGACGAGCCCCTCTACAGCCCCTTCAGCCTGCGCACGATCATTCTCGGCAAAGGGCCAGCGCAGGATCTGCACGGATTGTCCGGCGGCAAGGGCAGCGTTCTCCGAAAGCCCGACGCTGGCGATCTCGGGGTCGCAATAGGTCACGCGCGGGATCGCCGCATTGCTGATTTTCGCGGGCAGACGGAACAGCGCGCGCCTGATCACGATGCCGGCGTGATAATTCGCCACATGGGTGAACTGAAGCCCTTCGGTGGCGCCGGTCGCACAATCGCCGATGGCAAAAACACGTGAATTCGACGTGATGAGGCGTGCATCGACCGTGATCCCGCGCGCGGTGCTGGCGACTGCCGCCGCAGCGAGGTTGAGTGCCTCGATGTTCGGGCTTCTTCCGGCGGCAACAAGAAGCTGGTCGCCGCTGATGCTGTCGCCGCCCTCCAGGACCAGTCTGACTGCCCCCTCAGTGCGTTCAGCGGCGACAACCTTGGCACCTTCACGCAGGGTCACTCCGCCCGCCCGGAGCGAGCGGATCGCGAACCCTGCAGCTTCCGCGTCCTCCCGTGCGAGAATTCGGCCGGCCTCGACCAGGGTGACCTCCGAGCCGAGGCGCCGGAACGCCTGTCCGAGTTCCACGCCGATGGGGCCGCCGCCAAGCACAATGAGATGGGCGGGCCGTGTTGTCAGATCGAAAATGGTTTCGTTGGTCAGATAAGGCACGGTCTCAAGGCCAGGAATCGGTGGCAGCGCCGGGCGCGAGCCGGTGGCGATGACGAAACGCCGCGGCCTGACTTCGATCTCCCCAACGCGGATGGTCCGGGGATCGAGGAAGCTTGCCTCTCCCGCAATCACGCGCACGCCGAGCGCGGTAAAGCGCTCCACCGAATCATTGGGGGCGATCGCCTCGATGACGCGCCGGACATGGGCCTGCACACGACTGAAGTGGACCTGCGGTACGCCCGCCACGAGGCCGAAAGGACCTGCGCGACGGATGTCTTCGGCACGATGCGCTGCTGCAATCAGCGCCTTTGACGGCACACACCCCACGTTGAGGCAGTCGCCGCCCATCTTGTGCCGCTCGATCAGCACAACCGGCACGCCGAACATGGCTGCGGCGGCTGCCACAGACAACCCGCCCGAGCCAGCGCCAATGACGCACAGATCGGGCTTCAGTGTTTCTGCCATGGCTGATCCTTGCGCCGACCGCGCACACTTTCGATTGTGCGAACGGCGTAGCGCACCGCCCGCCGGGCTGCAACACGCCGCCAATCGCCCAGTCTCGGCGTGCTGGCACCGAATGCCCCTCATGGACCCAAGGGCGCGCTAATGGGCTGTTGACTTGCCCGCACCCATCCGTCATAAGCCGCCCAAGTCGGGCGCCCGCCTCCTTGGTGTGCGCCGATTTGTCTTTTAGACACCGTTGCCGCGCAGCATCCGCCCTTCACAGGATGGGCGCCCAGCGGTCACCAGGACCGGAGCCGTTCCGTGAAGAGAACATATCAGCCCAGCAAGCTCGTCCGGAAGCGCCGTCATGGTTTCCGTGCCCGCATGGCTACCAAGGGCGGCCGCAAGGTTCTTGCCGCGCGCCGCGCCCATGGCCGCAAGCGGTTGTCGGCCTGAGCTGGCGGCCTCGACGCGCCAGACCAGATCAGCTTTCGCGAGGACGCCATGCGCAAGTCCGCACCGCGCCTTCCGAAACTGACCAAACGAGCTGAGTTTCAGGCGGCGGCCGGCGACGGTCGCCGTTTTCGTTCATCGTGCATGACGGTTCAGGTGCTGGACCGGGATCCGGACGGCGTCGCTGTCCGCCTCGGGCTCACCGCCTCGCGCAAGGTCGGACATGCGACCAAGCGCAACCGGATCAGGCGCCGGCTGAGAGCCGCCGCCCACGACGCCTTTGTCGGGGAAGATGTCCCAGCCGACGTTGTAGCGGTCGCCCGCGCCGAGGCGATCAGTGCGCCTTATGCCGAACTTGTGTCTGCCTTGCGGAACGCCTTGACCAAAGCGCGCGCACAGCGGAAACAGCATGCAAAGCCCTCCGGTCCGGGCCTTCGTCCGGATGCCCTGACAGAACCTACAGAGACAGATCGGTCATGATGAACCGGGAAGACAACAAGAACCTTCTGCTGGCTATCGTGCTGTCGGCTGTCGTTCTGCTGGGCTGGAACTATTTCTATGGCGTACCCCAGATGGAGCAGCAGCGCCGTGCCGCGCAGCAGACGCAGCCGGCCCAGCCCGGGGTCGTGACACCAACTCCGACCGGCGCGCCTGGGGCTGCCGCACCCGGCGGCGCGCCCGGGGCCTTGCAGACGCCGGTCACCACGGTGTCCTCGCGCGAGGCCGCTTTGACGGCCTCGGCGCGCGTCATGATCGAGACGCCGCGCATTGCCGGATCGCTGGCCTTGCTTGGCGGTCGCATCGACGATGTTTCGCTCAAAGCCTATCGCGAGACCGTGGACGCCAAGAGCCCGAACATCATCCTGTTCTCGCCGCAGAACGGGCCTAATCCGTACTATGCCGATTTCGGCTGGGCGGCCGGGGCGGGCGTTGCAACGCCGTTGCCGACGGCGCAGACCCTATGGACGGCTGACCAGACGCGTCTGACGCCCGAACAGCCGGTCACGCTGAGCTGGAACAACGGGCAGGGACTGGTTTTCAGGCGGACCATTTCGGTCGACGCCAATGCAATGTTCTTCGTCAACGACGTTGTCGAGAACAGTGGCGGCGTGCCGGTCACCCTGTTTCCGTGGGGCCTCGTGGCGCGCCATGGCAAGCCGGTCACTCAGGGTTACTTCGTGCTGCATGAGGGCCTGATTGGTGTGATTGGCTCGAACGGATTGCAGGAATACACCTATGACAACGTCGAGAAGGAGGCCGTGCTTGGCGGCTCCCAGCGCGGAAAGGTCTGGAAGGACGCCAGCAGCGGCTTCCTCGGCATCACGGACAAGTACTGGGCTGCCGCCGTCATCCCGGACCAGGAGCGCAAGTTCGAGGGCCGCTTCTCGGTCAACATGAGCGGAACGCGCACGTTCCAGGCGGACTACCTCGGTGAGGCGCTGACCATTGCGCCCGGTGCGACGGCAGGGGCCAAGACCCGTCTGTTTGCAGGCGCCAAGGAAGTCGCCACGGTCGATGGCTATGAAAAGAGTCAGAACATCAAACGCTTCGACCTGATGATCGACTGGGGTTGGTTCTATTTCATCACCAAGCCGATGTTTTACGCCATCGACTGGTTCTATCATCTCACCGGCAACTTCGGCATCGCGATCCTGCTGGTGACGGTGGTCCTGAAACTGCTCTTCTTCCCGCTGGCCAACAAATCCTACGCCTCGATGGCGAAGATGAAGGCCGTGCAGCCGGAAATGATGGCGATCCGCGACCGCTTCGCCGACGACAAGATGAAGCAGCAGCAGGCGCTGATGGAACTGTACAAGAAGGAGAAGATCAATCCGCTCGCCGGCTGCTGGCCGGTGCTGATCCAGATCCCGGTCTTCTTCGCTCTGTACAAGGTGTTGTTCGTCACCATCGAAATGCGCCATGCGCCGTTCTTCGGCTGGATCAGGGATCTGGCGGCGCCGGACCCGACCTCGATCTTCAACCTGTTCGGGCTTCTGCCGTTCGCGGTGCCGGCGGCGCTCCTGCTTGGCGTTTGGCCGATTCTCATGGGAATCACGATGTTCGTGCAGATGAAGCTGAACCCGGAGCCGACTGATCCGGTGCAGAAGATGGTGTTCACCTGGATGCCAGTGTTCTTCACCTTCCTGCTCGGTTCGTTCCCGGCAGGGCTGGTGATCTACTGGACCTGGAACAACTTCCTCTCAATCGCGCAGCAGGCCTACATCATGAAGAAGTTCGGCACGAAGATCGAGTTGTGGGACAACATCAAGGGAATGTTCGTCAAGAAACCGGCGCCAGACGTGGGCAAGAGCTAGGTTTCTGGCTGAGAGCCCACCCTTCGACGGGCTGGTTCTCCATCTGGAGGCGTTCATGCCGGTGCCGGACCCCACCCTTCGCCATCCCATCGCGGGCTGGAAGGGAACCGCCTACCTCAGGGCGATTGTCCGGAATCCGCTGATCGAGGTCGGCGACTTTTCATACTATGACGATTCACGCGGGCCCGAGCATTTCGAGGCGCGCTGTGTCCGCTACCATTTCGATTTCATTGGCGACCGGCTGATCATCGGTAGGTTCGTGGCGATCGCGCAGGGCGCGCAGTTCATCATGAACGGCGCCAATCATCCCATGGGTGGGTTCTCGACCTACCCGTTCAACATGGTGGGATTCACGGACAAGCCGACATTCAGCGATGACGGTCTGAAGAGCCGCGGCGATACGATCATCGGGCATGATGTCTGGATCGGGCGCGACGCCGTGATCATGCCCGGCATCAAGGTGGGCAACGGGGCGATTATCGGGGCCCATGCCGTGGTGGCCAGGAATGTGCCAGCCTATGGCGTGGTGGTTGGCAATCCGGGAAAGGTCAAACGCCTGCGTTTTGATGAGCCGACGGTCGCGGCGCTCGAAGAGATCCGTTGGTGGGACTGGCCTGTTGAGACCATCCAGGCCAATGTCGCCTTCATCGCCGGAGCCGATATCGAGGCCCTGAAGGCCGTGCATGTGGGCTGACCGGTCTTGTGCCCGTGTTCCCGATGTGGAAAGCAGACATCCTGCCTGACAGGTCCCCACTCACCGGGGTTTGGCGAGGCGTGACACTGGATGTTTGCGTGACCGAGACCGAACCCGATTTCACCGAAGCTGGCCGCAAGCTGTTTGCCGGCGAGTGGGAGTTTATCTGGGCGTCGAGCAAGGTCGAGAACCTGCCGCCGATGACGGGCTTCGAGTTTGCGCTCGCGGGCCGGTCAAATGTCGGAAAGTCAAGCCTTGTCAATGCGTTGACCGGCCGCAAGGCCCTGGCGCGGACCTCGCATACGCCGGGCCGCACGCAGCAACTCAATTTCTTCCGCATCGGAGACCGCGCCACGTTGGTCGACATGCCCGGCTACGGCTTCGCCGCCGTGGGCAAGCAGAAGGTCGAGACCTGGACGCGGCTGATCCATGACTATCTGCGCGGGCGACAGAACCTGGCCCGCGTCTATGTTCTGATCGATGCGCGCCACGGCCTGAAGGAGGTCGACGAGGACATACTGCTTACACTCGACAAGGCTGCCGTGTCCTACCAGATCGTGCTTACCAAGGCCGATGCAGTGAAGAAGGCCGATATCCCAGCGCTGCTCGAACGCACCAGCGCCGCGATCATCCGCCGTCCCGCGGCGTTCCCCGAACTGCTGCTGACATCAAGCCACGATGGCCTCGGCATGGAACAGATGCGAGCCAGCATTGCCCGCCTGCTTTGCGAGCGTGGGGCATGAGGCTGTGGGCGCGTACGCTGCCACGTGATGACGGGGCAGGACAATGATTGCTTCCCGTATCCACCTTGCCATTGCCTGTGTGTTCGGCGCCTGCGGCGTCGGGCTCTGGGCCTGGGCCACCCATGCCGGCAAGCCCTTAGCCACCATCGCGGCTCAGATGCTGCTGATCCATGCCGCTGCGATCATCGGGCTGACGGCCGCGCGCAAGGGAGGATTGCTGCCCGGGCGCGCGCCCAACTTCCTTGTCTCTATCCTGGCGTTCGGCGTACTGTTGTTCGTCGGGGATCTGGCCATGCGCGCCGTCGGCGGCCAGCGCCTGTTTCCGATGGCCAGCCCGATCGGTGGCGTCATGATGATAGCCGCCTGGCTTGGATTGGCCGTAACGCTCTTTCTGCAAAGACGCGCCTGATCACGCTTTCGCCGCCCGGCCTGATCGGCTAGACAGCGCTCGACACTAAAGCAATGCCGGGACTGTGGCCATGACCGATCCGACCAAAATCTCGCCATCGCTGCAGGCGGAATTGCTCGTGCAGGCCTTGCCGCACATGCAGCGCTACGATCAGCAGATCGTGTGTATCAAGTATGGCGGCAACGCGATGGGCGATGCGGCCACGGCCGAGGATTTCGCCGAGGACATTGTGCTGCTCGAGCAATCTGGCCTGAAACCGGTCGTGTGCCACGGCGGCGGGCCTCAGATCGCCCGCATGCTCGAGAAGCTCAACATCAAGAGCGAGTTCAAGCAGGGCCTGCGTGTGACGGACGCGGCCACGGTGGATGTGGTGGAAATGGTGCTCGCCGGATCGGTCAACAAGGAGATCGTCGGCTACATTACGCGCGAAGGCGGCAAGGCCATCGGCCTGTGCGGCAAGGACGGCGACATGGTTACGGCGCGCAAGCTCCATCGTACCGTCGTCGATCCGGGTTCCCGCATCGAACAGGTGCTTGATCTTGGCTTTGTCGGCGAACCCGAGCGCGTCAACACGACCGTGCTCGACGCCGTGCTGAAGGCCGAACTCATCCCGGTTCTCGCACCGGTATGCGCGGGGGCCGACGGCCAGACCTACAATGTGAACGCCGACACGTTCGCTGGCGCCATTGCCGGCGCACTTGGGGCGAAGCGCCTGCTGCTGCTCACCGACGTGCCGGGCGTGCTCGATAGGAACAAGCAGTTGATCAAGGAGCTGTCGATCGAGCAGTGCCGCAAGCTGATTGCGGATGGCACGATCACTGGGGGCATGATCCCCAAGATTGAGACCTGCATCTATGCGCTCGAAAAGGGCGTCGAGGGTGTCGTCATTCTCGATGGCAAGGTACCGCACGCTGTGCTGATCGAGCTGTTCACCGATCTCGGCGCAGGCACCCTCATTACCCGGTAACCGCGCTAGTCGAACAGGCCGCCCTGCGAGGCCCGCCCCGCCGTCGATGGCTTGCGCGCTGGCAAGGACGGCCTCAGCGGTGTCTTGCCGTCGACCGTCACAGACACCGTTCCGTCGGCGAACTGGACGCTGAGCGCCGCGCCTGTCGGCGCACGCGCTGTTGTCCGGACGGGATCGCCGGTTGCATCACGGACCAGCGCGAAGCCGCGGTTCAGCACGCCTGTGTAGCTGAGCGCTTCGAGTAACTGGACGCTTGCCATGAGCTTCGCCCGCTGCCGTTCGGTGATGCCCCCCAGTGCGCGACGGGCGCGAGCCATCAGCTGCACAAGCTTGTCCCGCTCCTGCGCAATCCGCTTTTGTTCGGCGCGCAGAGTTGTTTGGCGGGCGATGATCAGACGTTGAATCAAGGCGCTCACCTGCTGCCGCGACAGAGCCAAACGGACCTGTGGTGAGCCGGCCTGCAAGCGCTGCGACAGCATGGTGAGCCGCCGCTCGAAGCCCAACGCGTTGGCGCGCAGGGCCGCCGGCAGACGGGTGGAGGCCAGATCGAGGCGCTGGCGCGGGACATTCAGCAGCATGTCCCGGCTCGGCAAGGCGCGGACGGCGGCGCGAAGGCCCTGACGGCGCTGGTCGATGAGGCGGCTCATGGCGGCTGCGCGTCGGCGGGCGAGGTCCTCGACCGTGACCAGCAGTTCGCTCCGGACCGGCACCACCTTCTCGGCCGCGCCCGTGGGCGTCGGCGCCCGCAGATCAGAGGCATAATCGATCAAGGTCCAGTCAGTTTCATGGCCGACAGCCGAGATCAGGGGAATGGCAGAGGCTGCTGCCGCCCTGACGACCGCCTCGTCGTTGAAGCTCATCAGGTCTTCGAGCGACCCGCCGCCGCGCGCGACGATCAGGACATCCGGACGCGGAATTGGTCCGCCCGGAGGCAGGGCGTTAAAGCCGCGGATGGCGGCGGCAACCTCGTCGCCCGAGGTTTCTCCTTGCACGCGCACAGGCCAGACCAGCACGCGGCGCGAAAAGCGATCTTCCAGCCGGTGCAGGATGTCGCGGATGACGGAGCCGGTCGGCGAGGTGATCACGCCGATGACGTCGGGAAGATACGGGATGAGCTGCTTGCGCGCCTCGTCGAACAAGCCTTCGGCGGCGAGCTTGCGGCGGCGCTCCTCCAGCAGCGCCATCAGCGCGCCGAGGCCTGCCGGCTCCAGGCTCTCGATGATGATCTGGTAGGATGACTTGCCGGGGAAGGTGGTGATCTTTCCGGTTGCGATGACCTCAAGCCCTTCCTGGGGCCTGGTCTTGAGACGACCGAACACGCCCTTCCAGATCACGGCGTCGATCTTGGCGTTGGCGTCCTTGAGGCCGAAGTAGACATGGCCGGAGGCGGAAGGGCCACGATAGCCGGTGATTTCGCCGCGCACGCGGACGAAGCCAAACTGGTCCTCGATGGTGCGCTTGAGTGCGCCGGAGAGGTCGGACACGCTCCATTCGAGCGTGTTTGTGACAGGTGACTTGGAATCCATCTCGAGATTGTGGCAGGTTTTGGCCGGCGATGGGAGGGAGAAAGGCTAGGTTCGTTTCGCGCGCAGGTTCTGCGCTGGACTCCCCCATGGCTGCGCGATTCCAGGGCCCGGACATGCGCGAATTGGGTTGCGCGTTCGCGGGGCAAGGAGCGGCTTGTCCGCGCAGCGAGCCCAGGAATCCGGCGCAGATCCTGCGTGCGAAGCGAACTCATGATTGAACCATCCCCCCACTGCGCGCTAGAACCCAGCCCATGAACATCCTGCTGATCGGATCAGGCGGGCGCGAGCATGCGCTGGCCTGGGCAATTTCCGCCTCGCCGCTGTGCGACTTGCTTTTTGTTGCACCGGGCAATCCGGGCAGCTCCCGTTGCGGGACCAATGTCGCCATGGACATCACGCGGCATGCTGACATCGTGGAGTTCTGCTTCACGCATGATGTCGGGCTGGTGGTGATCGGGCCGGATGCCCCAGCTGTCGCGGGGCTGGCGGATGATCTCGGAGAGGCCGGCATCAAGACCTTCGGCCCGTCGCGGCTTGCGGCACAGCTCGAAGGATCGAAGGCCTTTACCAAGGAGTTGTGCGCCGAGTTCGGCATACCGACAGCTGCCTTTGGGCGTTTCACCGACCGGCAGGCGGCGCATGCCCATGTCGCGCGCACCGGCGCGCCGATCGTGATCAAGGCGGATGGGCTCGCCCTCGGAAAGGGCGTGGTGGTGGCGCAGACGCTCGATGAGGCGCACGCTGCCATCGACAGTCTGCTGGGCGGGCAGTTTGGCGCGGCGAGCCAGGAGATCATCATCGAGGACTGTCTTGTCGGCGAGGAGGTCAGCTTCTTCGCGCTCTGCGATGGCAAGACCGCGATCCCGCTCGCCTCGGCGCAGGACCACAAGCGCGTCGGCGACGGCGATGTCGGCCCCAACACGGGTGGCATGGGGGCCTATTCGCCCGCGCCCATGCTGACGCCCGCGCTTGAGGCCCGCGTGATGGCCGAGATCATTGCGCCGACGATGTCCGGTATGGCGGCGCGCGGCATGCCGTTCCGGGGCATTCTTTATGCCGGGCTGATGCTGACGACGGATGGGCCGAAGCTGATCGAGTACAACGTGCGTTTCGGTGATCCCGAGTGCCAGGTGCTGCTGCCTCGCCTGAGGTCCGATCTTGTGGTGGCGATGCTGGCCGCGTGTGACGGCCTCTTGGCCAATGTCACCTTGCGCTGGTCCGATGCGGTCGCGCTGGCGGTCGTCCTGTGCGGGCGTGGCTATCCGGGCACCCCCGCGCGTGGCGGCGTGATCGCCGGCGTTGATGACGCAGAATCCTTGCCGGATGTCCTCGTGTTTCAGGCCGGGACGGCGCATAAGGATGGTCAGTTGGTCGGCAATGGCGGGCGCGTGCTCAATCTGGTGGGGCTTGGCGCCTCGGTTGCCGCGGCGCGGGAGCGGGCCTATGCCGCAGTCGCCATGATCCGCTGGGATGACGGCTTCTGCCGAAGGGATATCGGCTGGCGGGCGCTGCAGCACAGGAGCTTGCCATGACGGACACATCCGCGCTCTTTCCCGGTTTCGCCGCCCGGTGGCTCGATGGTGACGAGGGGCGCGTGTTTGCCCATGTCGGTGGGGAGGGACCGCCGCTGGTGCTGATCCATGGCTTTCCGCAGACCCATGCCATGTGGCACCGCTTGGCGCCGGCGCTCGCGAAGACCCACACCGTGGTCTGTCCGGATCTGCGTGGCTATGGCTGGTCGTCCGCTCCGGAAAGCGTGCAGGGCGAGCGCTACTCCAAGCGTGAGATGGGCAAAGATATCGTGGCGATCATGCAGCAGCTCGGGCATGTGACCTTTGCCATGGCTGCACATGACCGGGGCGCCCGCGTGGCCTATCGGCTTGCGCTCGATCATCCCGGCCGCATCGTGAAGCTGGCCCTGCTGGACATCCTGCCGACATTCTTTGTCTGGCGCCGCATCAGGGCGGGGCTTGCTCCGGCCGCTCACTGGGGATTTCTTGCTGGCCCGAAGCCGGCACCGGAGACCGAGATCGGGAAGAACCCGCAGGCCTATTTCGAAGGGCTCATGGCCAAGTGGTGCAAGTCTGGCACCCTTGACGCGTTCTCGCCGACCGCGATGCGCAGCTACCGTGCGAGCTTTGGGGACCCAAGCCGGATCAGTGCGATGTGCGAGGACTACCGGGCTGGTGCGGGCCTTGATTTGGCGGCCGATGAGGCGGACCTGGCGGCAAGCAAGACGATCAGTTGCCCGACCCATCTGGTCTGGGGCGATTTTTATCTCACGGGCAAGGATGTCGATCCGCTCGATATCTGGCGTGGCTCGTTTGCGCCGCAGGCCACCGGCACCCAGGTTGGCGGCGGCCATTTCGTCGCCGAAGAAGACCCGGAGGGCACGCTCAGGACGCTTCAGGCGTTTCTCGCGCGATGACCATAACCCCGGCACCGGTGTCAAGCGCCGTCGGGCGCCGGGCGACCGGGGTTGCCATCGCGCTGGGCGCAGGCGGTGCGCGCGGGCTGGCGCATCTGGTGGCGCTGGAGGCCCTTGACGAGCTTGGCGTGCGACCGGTCGCCATTGCCGGTTCGTCGATCGGCGCGATCATCGGTGCGGCCTATGCGGCCGGGATGCCCGCGCGGGCTTTGCGCTCCTTTGTGCTGGCGTCGTTCCGCCTGCGCCCGCGGGTGGTGGCGAAGCTGCTGGAGGCGCGTGTCGGCAAGATCAGCGCATTGATCAGCCGCTCGGGGATCGGCAATCCTGTTCTCGTCGATGGCGAGCGCATCCTTGACCTGTTCTGGCCCGAAGCCGTGCCGGACCGTTTCGAGGGGTTGAGAATTCCGTTCACGGTGATTGCGACCGACTACCACCTGCGCAGTGAAGTCACCTTCCAGAGCGGCCCCCTTACGCCGGCGGTTGGGGCCTCCATGGCCATTCCGGGGCTGGTGCGCCCTGTCGTGATCGGCGACCAGGTGCTGATCGATGGCGGAGCCATCAACCCGCTGCCCTATGCGGACTTGATGGGCGCGGGCACATTCGTGATCGCCGTCGACGTCTGCGGCGCGGCATTCGTCTCCGAGGCGCGCGTGCCCGAGCCGGTCGAGGCCATGTTCGGCGCGTCCCAGATCCTGATGAGCGCGCTCGTGCAGCGCATGCTGGAGCGGCAGCCGCCCGATCTGATGGTGCGGCCCCATGTAGGCTCGTTCGCTGGGCTCGACTTCTTCAAGTCACAGGACATTCTCGCTGCCGCCGAGCCGATCAAGGAGCAGATCAAGCGCTCGCTTGAGAGCGCTCTTGGTCGATGACACAGGGCATTAACCATTGCCGCGCAGTCTGCGCTGTTCCATATGCGAAGCGGCGATGATGATGACAGCGCATACCTCTCTCCGACAGGCATCCCATGTTGCGCGAGCCTTCGCCCATGTGGACACATGGGTGTTCGATCTCGACAACACGCTTTATGCGCACGAGGCGCGGATCTGGCCGCAGGTCGACGAGCGGATCACGCTGTTCCTGACGGAACTTTTCGGTCTCGACGGCCTGTCGGCGCGCGCCCTGCAGAAGTATTTCTACCAGCGCTATGGCACGACGCTCAGCGGCCTGATGCAGGAAAATGGTGTCAACGCCGACGATTTCCTCGATTTTGTCCACCATATCGACGTCTCGATGCTCGATCCGGACCCCGCACTGGGCGACGCCATCGCTGCGCTGCCCGGGCGGAAGCTGATCTACACCAACGGGACACGCAAGCATGCCGAGAACATCGCCGGCCGGCTCGGCATCCTCGACCGCTTCGACGGCGTCTTCGGGATCACGGAAGGAGGCTTCGTGCCAAAGCCCGAGCGCGCTGCATTCGACCTGTTCTTCAGGGCCTTCGACGTGGTTCCCGATCGTGCGGCCATGTTCGAGGATGTCGAGAAGAACCTCATCGTGCCGCACGATGTCGGCATGAAGACGGTTCTGGTCCTGCCGAAGACACCCGATCCGTTCCGTGATGCGTGGGAGCAGGCGGCGGATGCGACCGGGCATGTCCACCACATCACAAGCGATCTCAATGGCTTCCTACGAGCCCTGCGGGGCCGTACATCAGGCTGATGCGCCGGCAGTCAGGCGGCCTTCTCGCCCCTTGATGCGTCGTGCGGCGCCGACAATCCTGCGGCGACGATGTCGCGCTTGCTATCCGAGGCCCGGCGCTGCGGCACATCAAGGCGCGCAGCAGCTCCCCTGAGCATGGCAATCTGGTCATAGCTGACGATGCAGTCCCGGCCTGATGCTTTGGCGATGTAGAGCGCTTGATCCGCTCGGGCCAGAACCGGCGCTGCATGGGAATCAAGGCCCGTATTCGCCGAGCCGATGCTGGCCTTGACGAAGACCTCCGTGCCATTCAGTAGAAGCGGCGTGCTACGCAGTGCTGTGATGAGGCTTCCGGCGACGCAAGCGGCGTTGTCGGCGTTATCGACAAAGCAGATGAACTCTTCGCCACCGAGCCGGCCGAGTACCGCGTCGGGGCCAAGCGCGTTGCTCATGACATTGGCTGCATGGCGCAAGGCCGCGTCACCTGTCGCGTGACCGTGGACATCATTGATCGTCTTGAAATGGTCGAGGTCGACAAAGAGCACGGTGCCCTCCCGGCCGCTTGCCGCGAGGCCAGCCACAAGGGCTTCAACCTGTTCAATCACGGCGATCCGGTTCGGAAGACCCGTCAACTGGTCCGTCAGCGCCATTGTCGAGATGCGCATTTGGACGCGATGAGCCTCAAGGAGGCTCGAAGCCGCCAGATAGCTGAAGGGAAGGGCGACCACAACACAGGTCGTCACCGTGATGATGTAGGCCATCATCATGAGGAACGCCTTCGATTCAGGAAAGTCCCGAGGCAACGCAAGCTCGATGAGGAGGTAAGCGGCGGCAACTGACGTCACAACTGCAGCGGCCACGATGCAACCTGTCAGAAAATGCATTTGGCGGTCGCTTCTGACGGTCAGGCGAGGCTTCACGATTGCGACCTTTCGATGCGGTCCCTCACATTAGCGGGCAAGTGTTGCCACTTGTTTAAGCGATCGAGGCGGATACAGTGTATTCACCTGTTTTGCGTCTCGATGGCGCTTGACGATCATGCTGTCATCGGCTTTGCGTGCAGCCAGCCTGCGGCGATCGAGGAGACCTTACTGATGCGCTATGCTGATCTTGCCCGCACCATCGATGATGCCTGGGATGACCGGGCCTCTGTCAGCCCGGCCACCAAAGGCGCCGTGCGTGATGGTGTGACCGAGGCCCTGAACCTGCTCGACAGCGGCGTGCTCCGGGTGGCCGAAAAGCGGGGCACCGAGTGGGTCACGCATCAGTGGCTGAAGAAGGCCGTTCTGCTGTCGTTCCGCCTGAACGACAACGCGGTGATGCTGTTCGACAGCGACAATGCGGGCGCCCTCGACAACCCCGTCTATGGTTGGGACAAGGTGCTCACCAAGACCCATGGCTGGGGTGCCAACCGCTTCCGCGAAGCCGGCTTCCGCATGGTTCCGGGCGCGGTGGTGCGCCATTCAGCCTTCATTGCGAAGAACGTTGTTCTGATGCCGTCCTTTGTGAATGTCGGCGCCAATGTCGGCGAAAGCACCATGGTCGACACCTGGGCCACGGTTGGCTCCTGCGCCCAGATCGGCAAGAATGTGCACCTGTCCGGTGGCGTCGGCATCGGAGGCGTGCTGGAGCCACTGCAGGCGAACCCCACCATCATTGAAGACAACTGCTTTGTCGGCGCGCGTTCGGAGGTTGTTGAAGGCGTCATCGTCGGCGAAGGCTCCGTGATCGCTATGGGGGTGTTCATCTCCGCCTCCACCAAGATCATCGACCGGGCCACCGGTGCCGTGCATATCGGCAAGGTTCCGCCCTATTCGGTCGTGGTTTCGGGCTCGCTGCCCGGCAAGGCCTTGCCGGACGGCTCTCCGGGACCGTCGCTCTATTGCGCCGTGATCGTGAAGACGGTGGACGCGCAGACCCGCTCGAAGACCGGCATCAACGAGCTTCTGCGCGATTGACCCGATGGCAAGCTCGATCGGGGCTGATCCTGTGGCGTTGGCGCAGGCGCTGGTGCGTTGCCCTTCGGTCACGCCGGAACAAGGCGGCGCCCTGACCCTGCTGGCGCGCGAACTGGGCGCGGCTGGCTTCGCCCTGCACAGGCCGGTGTTCAGCGCGTCTGGTACGCCGGATGTCGAAAACCTGTATGCGCGGTTCGGCACAAAGAGCCCTGTCTTTGTCATCGCAGGGCATACCGATGTTGTGCCGCCGGGCGATGTCGCCCGCTGGGACCGCGATCCGTTCTCTGGCGACATTGTCGATGGCGTCCTGCATGGACGCGGGGCTTGTGATATGAAGGGTGGTTTGGCGGCCATGACCGCAGCGGCCATCCAGTTCGTGCGCGACAATCCGGACTTCCCAGGCTCGATTGCCCTGCTTGTGACAGGCGACGAGGAGGGGCCGGCGGTCAACGGCACCGTCAAGCTGCTCGAATGGGCCCATGTGCGCGGAGAGCGCTTCGACCACTGCCTGCTTGGTGAGCCGACCAATCCCGAACGGCTGGGCGACATGATCAAGATCGGGCGGCGCGGCTCCCTGACCTGCCGGCTGACCGTGAGTGGCAAGCAGGGCCATGTGGCCTACCCCGAGCAGACCACAAACCCGATACGGGCCATGGTCAAACTGCTGGCTGCTGTCGAGGCGGCTCCGCTCGATGCGGGAACGGCCTTCTTTGGCCCGTCGACGCTGGAGATCACCACGGTGGATGTCGGCAATCCATCATCGAATGTGGTTCCCGATCAGGCCCACGCCACCATAAATGTCCGCTTCAACGACATCTGGACGCCGGAAACGCTCGAAGCGGAGCTGCGCCGGCGCTTCGCGTCCGTGAGTGTGGCCGGGACCTATGTTGCTGAGTTCGCGAAGACGAATGCCGTGTCCTTCGTGACCGAGCCCGGGCCTTTCGTCGAGATGGTCAGCGAGGCTGTCAAGGGCGAAACCGGACTGACCCCGAAGCTGTCGACCACCGGGGGCACCTCTGACGCGCGCTTCATCAAGAGCTATTGTCCGGTGGTCGAGTTCGGCACGGTCGGCAAGACAATGCACCAGGTGAACGAAAGCGTCGCAACGGCGGATATTGACGGCGTCTGCCGCATCACGCGCCGCGTCCTGGGAACCTATTTCGGGCGGCAGTGACGCGTCAGTAGTCCACACGCGTCAGATAGAGCCCGCATGGCGGCGCAAGGCCGGGGCAACGCGCGCGGTCGGCGGCCTTCAGGATCCGTACGATGTCGCGCGGGCCCCATTTTCCGCGCCCGACCGGCAGCAAGGCCCCGGTCATCGAGCGCACCTGATGGTGCAGAAACGAACGGGCATTGGTCTTGATGCAGATTTCGTCGCCATGCCGCATCACGTCGAAGCGGTCGATCGTGCGGACTGGCGAACTGGCCTGGCATTCCGCCGCGCGGAATGTGGTGAAATCATGCTCGCCGAGATAGGCTTGGGCCGCCAGATGCATGGCCTCATGGTCGAGCGGATAGGGCACATGCCAGACCCGGCTGGTTTCAAGCGCGGGCGGCGCCCTGCGGTCGAGAATGCGGAAGCGATAGTGCCGGCGCGTGGCCGACATGCGGGCATCGAAGCTGTCCGGGACCACTTCGGCCGACAGGATCGTGACCGGGTGAGGCTTGAGGTGGACATTGGTGGCGTCCCGCACGGTGTCGGTGCGCCAGTCCCTGTCTAGGTGGACATGGGCGACCTGGCCCGTGGCATGGACGCCAGCATCGGTGCGGCCTGCGCAGCGAAGGCGGACGGCTGCGCCGACGAAACGCTCCATGGCCTCTTCAATGGCCTGCTGCACGGAGGGAGCATTGTCCTGCCGCTGCCAACCTGAGAAGGGCGAGCCGTCATATTCGATCGTGAGTTTGTACCGGGGCATCCAGCCTACAGCTTCATGCCGGGAACAAGTCGGGCGCCGCGCAGGAAATCAGGCGCCGACATCACGCCCTTGCCAGCACGCTGGACGTCGACGAGCTGGATTGCGCCGGAGCCGCACGCCACGGTGCCCTCGGCGTCCAGCAACGTCGCGGGGCTGCCGTTGCCCAAGCCAATGCGTGCTTTCAGGACCTTGAGACGTTCTGGCCCCTTGCCGAGGTCGATGTCCGCGAATGCGCCTGGAAAGGGGGAAAGCCCCCGGATCTGGTTGTGCAGCTCAGCGGCCGGTCTCGTCCAGTCGATCCGGCTGTCGTCGTTGCCGATCTTCGCCGCATAGGTGACGCCACTGTCGGGCTGTGCCGTAAAGGTCAGCGAGCCGCGGCTGATTGCCGCCACCGCCCGGACCATCATGTCCGCGCCGAGGGCGGCAAGCCTGTCATGGAGTTCGCCAGCCGTCATGTCCGGCCCGAGCGCGATCCGCTCGACCATCCCGACAGGACCGGTGTCCAGCCCGGCCTCCATTTGCATGATGCAAACGCCGGCTTCGGTGTCTCCGGCCATCACGGCGCGCTGGATGGGTGCTGCGCCGCGCCACCGTGGCAACAGCGAGGCGTGCAGATTGACGCAGCCGAAGCGTGGCAGATCAAGGACCGGTGGGGGTAGAATGAGCCCGTACGCGACCACGATCGCCAGGTCCGCCCGATGGGCTGCAAGGGTCTCCTGCTCGGGCTCGCCACGCAGCGATCTTGGATGCAGCACGGGCAGCCCGAAGCCCTCCGCGGTGCGATGGACGGGCGAGGGACGCAACTCAAGCCCGCGTCCGCCCTGGGCAGGCGGTCGCGTATAGACGGCCACGATCTCATGGCCGTGCCCCACGAGCTCGATCAGGGTCGGCACCGCAAACTCCGGCGTCCCCATGAAGATCAGGCGAAGGGTCATGCCAGGCGCCTCACAGGCCGCGCTCGCGTTCTTTGGCCTGCTTGATGAATCTCTTGACGCAGCGGTCGCGTTTCAGTTTCGAGATGTGGTCGATGAACAGAACGCCGTTGAGATGGTCGATCTCGTGCTGGATGCAGGTCGCCATCAGGCCATCAGCTTCAATCTCATGGGGCTTGCCGTCGAGGTCCGTATAGCGCACCCGCACCGTGGCAGGCCGCTCAACCTCCTCGTAGAACTCCGGAATTGACAGGCAGCCTTCCTCGTAAACGCCACGCTCGTCCGCTTCCCAGACGATTTCGGGATTGAGAAAGACAATCGGCTGGCGCTCCTCGTCGGTCTTGCCGAGATCGACCGTGATTATCCGGATCAGCACGCCGACCTGCACCGCAGCAAGGCCGATGCCCGGCGCATCATACATCGTGTCCAGCATGTCGGCTGCAAGCTTGCGGATCTCCGGCGTGACGGCTGTGACGGGTTTTGAGACCTGCTTGAGCAACGGATCGGGCAGGATGACGAGCGGGAGAACAGCCATGGGACACAAACCTGGAACATCGTGTTCCGCACATAGGTTGTCAGTGGACGAACGTCAATTCGTTCGTTTTTTGTTCTTTTCGAAAGCCAAGGGATGCAGTAGTTTGGTCGCATGCATGGGATTGCGCTGACCGTTGGCGGGCATGATATCACCTTCGTCCAGGTGGCGTTCGGCTTTGCCGTGGCGGTGGTTCTCCTGCTCGGCTGGATGGTGGTGTCCTTGCGCCGGTCCAGCCATGAACGCACGTTGGAGGCTGCGGCTGCGACCGAGCGGGCACGTGAAATGGACGACAAGGTGGCCGAGATGAACCGGCTGCAGGCTGAGCTGACCAGCCGGCTGCAGACCATGGCGGAGATTTTCGGTTCACGCCAGTCGGAGATGGCACGTCTGGTCTCCGAGCGGATCGACGGGCTACGCACCAGCATGGGGCAGGGGCTGGAAAGCAGCGGCAAGGCCACGTCGGAATCGCTGCAGAAGCTGAACGAGCGTCTGGCCGTGATCGACAGCGCCCAAAAGAACCTGACCGACCTGACCTCCGAGGTCGTCTCGCTCAAGGACGTGCTGTCGAACAAGCAGGCGCGCGGCGCTTACGGGCAGGGCCGGATGGAAGCGATCGTGCGCGATGGTCTTCCGACCTCGGCCTATGAGTTTCAGGTAACCTTGTCCAACAGGACACGCCCGGATTGTCTCGTGTCGCTTCCGGGCGACACGCGTAAGCTGGTGATTGACGCCAAGTTTCCGCTGGAAGGGTTCACTGCCTTTCGGTCAGCCGAGACGGATGAGGCGCGCAAGGCAGCGTCGTTGAGGGTCCGTGCCGACATGGGCGCCCACATCAAGGACATCGCCGAGAAGTATGTCGCGGCGGAAGAAACCCAGGACATGGCGCTGATGTTCGTGCCTTCGGAAGCCATCCACGCCGACCTGCACGAGCATTTCGAGGATCTGGTGCAGCGCTCGCACCGCGCGCGCGTGGTGATTGTCTCGCCCTGCCTGCTGGCGCTGGCCATTCAGGTCATGCAGTCGCTCGTGCGCGACGCCCGGATGCGGGATGAGGCCCGCGTGATCCAGACCGAGGTGGCCAAACTGCTCGACGATGTGCGCCGGCTTGGCGACCGGGTCGAAAAACTCGACAACCATTTCCGGCAGGCCAGCGACGATGTCGCGCAGATCCGGACATCATCTGACAAGATCGTCAAGCGTGGCGAGCGCATCGAGTCGCTGGAGTTCGAGGACCGGCCAGTTCAGGGCGAGCTTTTGCCATCACCGCTTGCGCCACGGCTGCGTGCAGTCGAATAGCTTAGTCGCCCGAATCAGTTAGGCGGTGTTCTTCAAAATGGCTGTGAGCTCCGGCTTCACATTCAGGGTCTGGAACACGACGCAGTAGCGTTCGGTCAGCTTCAGGAGCGAATCGAGCTTGTCCTGCGGGGCGTCGCTCTCGACGTCGAAGGTGAGGCGGATGGCCTTGAAGCCGACCGCCGCATCCTTGGCGACGCCAAGCGTGCCGCGGAAGTCGAGGTCACCCTCGGCGCGGACAAGGCCCCTGCTGAGCTTGATCTCAAGCGCCGTCGCCACGGCCTTCAGCGTGACGCCAGCGCAAGCCACCAGAGCTTCAAGCAGCATGTCACCCGAACAAAGTTCGGCACCGGAGCCGCCCGTGGCTGGATGGAGGCCGGCTTCCATCATCGCGCGGCCGGTCTCGACCTTGCATGCAATCTTAGCCTCATCGATCTCGCCATGGGCCTTCAGCGTGATGATGGCCGCGTCCGGTCTGGACCGATAGCTTTCCTTGATCGGGGCCTGGAGCGCACGCAGCGCCATTGCGTCGATGGGGGTGTCCATGCTGGGCTACTCCGTCAGATACGCCGTGAGCGCTGGCCTATCGTGCCCGACGGCGAAGGGCAAGGGCCATCACCACCAGGCGGCGTCGGCCGTGCCGGCGGGCGCGGCCTTTGGCATGCCCGGCTTCAGGGATTGATCGAGGCTGGTGAGGATCTGCCGCGACAAGGTCTCGAAGCCGCTGCCCAGGCGCACGCGAGGCCGTGCCAGCAGATTGGGAAATGTCTCGAAGACGCGGCCTGGATTCGGTTGCATGACGATGATGCGGTCGGCCAGCGTCACCGCCTCCTCGACATCGTGGGTCACCAGCAGCATGGTCGGGCGGCTTTCGTCCCACAGGCTGAGCAGATGCCGGTGGAGGCTGGCTCGGGTGGTCGGGTCGAGCGCGGAGAAGGGCTCGTCCATGATCAGCAAGCGCGGGCGCGTGATCAGGGCGCGCGCGATGGCGGCGCGCTGCTGCTGGCCGCCGGAGAGCTCGCGCGGCCACCGTCCACCATGGCCGGACAGGCCGACACGGGTCAGGGCGTTGGCGACGAGGCCCTCGCGCTCGAAAGCGCTGAGCTGGTTCAGCCCGAAGGCTACATTGTCCTCGATCGTGAGCCAGGGAAACAGCCTTGGCTCCTGAAAGATCACTCCGACATTGGCGGACGGCCCGTTGATTGTCTGGTCGTCCAGCCTGATCTGGCCGGCGCTGGCCCGGTCTAAACCGGCGATCAGCCGCAGAAGGGTGGTCTTGCCGCAGCCAGAGCCGCCGACAAGCGCAACGATCTCACCGTCGCCGACTCTCAACGAGAGTTCATCCAGCGCGACGACGCCATCGGCGTAGGTTTTCGACAGAGCGTCAATGCTCAGCATGGTGATGTCTCACATCCGGTTTCGGCTGACATCCTGCCAGCTCAGCAGGGGCCGCGTGACAAACACAAGCAGGCCGTCCGCCAGCTTGCCGAGGACGGCAAAGGCAATGATGGCTGCGAGAATACGGTCGGGACGCCCGAGTTGCTGGCCGTCAACGAGAAGATAGCCGAGCCCTTCGCTTGCCCCCATGAATTCGGCGGCCACCACAAACATGAAGCCGAGGCCAAGCCCGGTGCGCAGCGCGGTGACCCAGGCCGGCAGGATCGCCGGCAGGGTGACGCGGCGGATCATGGCGACGCGGCCGAGCCGGAAGACGCGGCCCACCTCGATGATCTTGCGGTCGATTCCGGCCAAGGCGGCTGCAACCCCGAGATAGACCGGAAAGAACACGCCGACCGCGATCAGCGCCACTTTCGAGGCCTCGAAGATGCCGAGCCAGAGGATGAACAGCGGCACCCAGGCAATCGAGGGAATTGCCCTCAGCGCCTGCAGTGTCGGGTCCATCAGGCGCCGCAGCAGTTCGCTTGCGCCGGAGAGGGCGCCGAGTACCGTGCCAACAACAGCACCCAGCGCAAACCCGGCGGCGACCCGCCACAGCGTTGCTGCTGCGTGCGTGGCCAGTTCGCCGGAGCGCGCGAGTTCCCACAAGGTTGCCCCGATGCGGGACGGCGGCGGCAAAAGGCGGCCGTTGGCGAGGCCGGCCGACACCGCACCTTCCCACAGCGCGGCGACCATCACCGGGAGTGCAAAGCCTGCAATCCAGCCGATGGACAGGCCGGGCTTGCCGGCAGCCAGACGGGGCACTGCCGCGTTGTCTGTCTCGCTGGCGAGCAGGCTCATGCAGGCGGCCGGTCAGCGTGCGGCTGTGGTGAAGCGCCGGTCAAACAACGCATCGACGGCTAAAGGGACATTGGTGGTGGCCGGGAAAATCCCCGCTACCTTGAGCGCCTCGCCAGCGGCGATGATCGAGTCGATCTGTTCCTTGCCCAGCGGGCCATGGGTCAGTTCCGTCCGCTCAAGCTGACGCGCCACAACCGCATCAGGCATCTTGGTGAAGCTGACGAGCAGCTTTTTCAGTTCTTCCGGGTTTTCGAGCGACCACTTGCGGGCCTCCTCATAGGCTTTCAGCACGCTGCGGACGAGGGCAGGGTGCTTCTGGGCAAATTCCTCACGGACATTGAGGATGCCCCAGGTGTTGGCCTCCGGCTTGCGGTAGAACAGCTTCGCGCCAGACTCGATCTCGGCCGCTGCCATGATCGGGTCGAGCCCAGCCCACGCATCGACGTCGCCGCGCTCAAGCGCAAGCTTGCCGTCGGCATGCTGCAGCAGAACCAGCCTGACGTCCTTTTCGGTCAGTTTCGCTTCAGCCAGCGCGCGCACCAGAAAAATGTGGGGGTCTGTCCCGCGCGTGACGGCGACGCGCCTGCCCTTGAGGTCGGCGACCTGCGTGATGCCGGTCCTCGGCGTCGTGACCAGCGCTGTCCACTCCGGCCGGGAGAAGACGTAGATGGCGCGGATCGGATTGCCGTTGACGCGCCCGATCAGCGCCGCCGCGCCGGCGGTCGAGCCGAAGTCGAGCGAGCCGGCATTGAGGAATTCCAGCGCCTTGTTGGACCCGGCTGACTGAACCCAGCGGACGCTGACCCCTTCGGCCGCGAGAGCCTTCTCGAGGATGCCGCGCTCCTTGAGGACAAGGCTGACCGGGTTGTAGGTGGCGAAGTCGACCCGAATCTCCCGGGGGCTTTGAGCAGAGACGTTCGTTGAAACAAACGCTATTGTTGCGACAGCCGCCGCAATGCGGAGCGCGTTACGGCGTGTGGTGGTGGTGAAAGTCGACATGGTCTTTTTCCCTCTCGTCACGATCGCAGGGGGAAATCATGTCAAAGCACAGCAATTGCCGCCAATTCCACGTTCCCACCGCTTTAGCTGCACTTGTTTCGCGCCCGCAAGCTGCTGGCTCAAATCGGCGCGTGATCGTTTGATAAACAGGACAATTCTGTTTGTCAAACAGGAATTTATTGGGTTTGTGAAATTATTTAAATCCCGTTTCGGAATGTATAATATGGTCGGACACCGGCGGCTTTGTCGCGCACCGCGACGGCCGCCATTCTTTCTCCGAAAGCGCATGACAGGGCGCAGGCGAGTGTGGCATGCGGAACCGCGCGGTTCGATTGCCCCGCGGTTTCAGGTCCGGCTTCCGATGGTCACAGCTTCCACGCCTGCAGCCGATCGCTTCCTGGCCCACCCCAGGGAGGTCGTGGCCGAGCTTGGGCGCACCAACGCCGGCCAAAGCCTGAAGCCTGCGCTGGCTGATGTGCTCAGGACGGTTCTGGCCGAAGGGCGGGCGCAGGCTGCGGCGGTCCTGTCGCGGCCACGGTCCGGACTGGCAGCCGCCCATCGATTGTCCGCAACAATGGACGCGATCATCACCGCACTGCATGAGGCGGCAACGGGCCATCTGTATCGGGCGGACAACCCGTCCACGTCCGAACACATCGCGGTTGTCGCGGTCGGCGGCTATGGCCGGGGAACGCTGGCGCAGGGCTCGGACATCGACCTTCTGTTCCTGTTTCCGCACAAGCAGACCGGCTGGGGCGAGAGCGTGGTGGAGAGCATGCTCTACCCGCTCTGGGACCTCAGGCTGAAAGTTGGCCATTCGACCCGTTCGGTCGATGACTGCGTGCGCGAGTCGCTGGCCGACATGACCACCCGAACCGCACTGCTCGAAGCGCGCCTGATTTGCGGCGACGCGGCGTTGTTCGCGGAGTTCCAGCGCCGTTTCGACAATGACGTCATGAAGGGCACGATTCCGCACTTCGTCAATGCGAAGCTCGGAGAGCGTGAAACCCGCGTCAACCGTGCCGGCGCATCGCGCTACATGGTCGAACCCAATGTGAAAGACGGCAAGGGCGGCCTGCGCGATCTCAACACGCTGTTCTGGATCGCGAAGTACGCCTACCGTGTCAGGGACGCGAAGGACCTGGTCGGCGCCGGGTTGTTTACCAGCGAGGAGTTTGCCGCATTCGAACGCGCCGAAGATTTCCTGTGGCGCGTGCGCGGGCTGATGCATGTCATCACGGGACGTGCCGAAGAAAGGCTGTCCTTTGATCTGCAGCGGCAGGTGGCGGCCCAATTCCGCTATGCCGAACGGGCTGGCCTGTCCGGCGTCGAACGCTTCATGAAGGCCTATTTCCTGGTGGCGAAAGACGTGGGCGACCTGACTGCCATCGTCTGCGCAGCGCTGGAAGCGCGCCATCAAAAGCAGCGCCCGACACTTCAGCGCATTCTCAGTGGCCTCGGCATGAGCCGCCGCCGAACCGTGTCCCATGCCGGAACCGATTTTGCGCTCGAGAATGATCGGCTGACCACCATCAATGACCAGATATTCGAGCTTGATCCGGTCAATCTGATCCGGCTCTACGCTGTCGCGGCCACGCAGGATCTGGCCATCCATCCGGATGCGACCCGCTTGGTGACGCGCTCGCTGAAGCTGATGACGCCGGCGCTCAGGGCGGACTCTGACGCGAACACACTTTTTCTCGACATCCTAACCTCGCGGCGCGCGCCCGATACAGCACTGCGCCGCATGAATGAAGCCGGGGTGCTGGGACGCTTCATTCCGGATTTCGGTCGTGTCGTGGCGATGATGCAGTTCAATATGTATCATCATTATACGGTCGATGAGCATCTGATCCGCTCGATCGGCATACTGGCAGACATAGAGGCCGGTAAGATGGAGGCCGAGCACCCGCTTGCCAACCTGATTTTTCCGAGTATTGCCAACCGGCGTGCGCTGTATGTTGCCCTGTTCCTGCACGACATTGCGAAGGGCCGACCGGATGACCATTCACTCGCCGGCGCGGATGTGGCGCGGCGCCTGTGTCCGCGGCTCGGCCTGACCAGCGCAGAGACCGAAACCGTTGCCTGGCTGGTCGAGCACCATCTTGCGATGTCGACCATTGCCCAGAGTCGCGATCTGGCGGACCCCAAAACCATCCAAAGCTTCGCGGAAGTCGTGCAGACGCTGGAGCGGCTGAAGCTGCTGCTGGTCCTCACCGTCTGCGACATCAAGGCGGTTGGTCCGGGCGTCTGGAATGGATGGAAGGGCGAACTGCTCAGGACGCTCTACTACGAGACGGAAGTGGTGCTGGCCGGCGGCCATTCGGCGATCGAGCGGCGCGAGCGGGTCGGGCGAAACCAGAGGGCGCTGGCAGGCGAGCTGAGCGGCTGGACGGAGGCGGCCCGGCAGGCCTACACCGCCCGGCACTATCCCGCCTACTGGCTCAAGGTCGACCTGCCGCGCAAACTCAAGCACGCGGCTTTGCTTGCGCGCGCCGACGCCACCGGCGTGACCACTGCCACCGCGGTCGAGACCGACAGCTTCCGCGGCGTGACGGAACTGACGATCCTCGCGCCCGATCATCCGCGCCTGATTGCGATCATCACCGGGGCTTGCGCTGCGACCGGTGGCAACATCGTCGACGCGCAGATCTTCACGACCACCGACGGGCTCGCACTCGACACCATCTTCATCTCGCGTGCCTTCGAGCGTGACGACGACGAGATGCGGCGTGGCGAGCGGATTGCGATGGCGATCGAACGGGCGCTCAAGGGCGAAGTCAAGATCGCCGACCTGGTGGCGCAGCGGCGCTCTCCGCCGCCACGGGGCGGCACCTTTACGGTCGCGCCCGAAGTGATTGTCGACAATTCGCTGTCGACGCGGCACACCGTGCTGCAGGTCTCCGGCCTAGACCGGCCGGGCCTGCTCTATGATCTGACCACCGCGATCGGCAAGCTCAACCTCAACATCGCCTCCGCGCATATCGCGACCTTCGGCGAGAAGGCTGTGGACGTTTTCTACGTGGTCGACCTCACGAACGCCAAGGTCGCCACGGCGCAGAGGCAGGCCAACATCCGCCGCGCGCTCTTGGAGGTGTTCACCCCTGAGGCCGCTGTCTCGGCGGACTAAGGCCCGGCAGCCCTGCGAGCTTGATTTTCACTCGCGCAGCCCCGATATCGCGAGCAGAGCGCTTTTACCTGTTCCATCAAAACGAGACCAGACCGTGACAATTGATCCCAACACCCCGCCTCATCTGTCTGAAGCTGGCATGAACGCTGCCGCCGGGGAGACAGAGGTCGATCCGATTGCCGTGCTGGAGGGCGAGAAGCTTGAGCTCAAGGACAAGCTGCTGCGCACCCTTGCCGATATGGAAAACCTGCGCCGCCGCACGGAGCGCGAGATGGCGGACGCCAGGTCCTATGCCGTGACCAGCTTTGCGCGGGATCTTGTCGGCGTCGCCGACAATCTGCGCCGCGCACTCGAAAGCCTCGCCACCTCGGCGCAAGAGCACGACGCCGCCACCAAGACGATGGTCGAGGGCGTCGAGTTGACGGAGCGAGAACTGCTCAAGTCGCTTGACAAGCATGGCGTCAAGAAGCTCGAACCCCTCGGACAGAAATTCGATCCCAACCTGCATCAGGCGATGTTCGAGGCGCCCGATCCGACCCAGCCGAAGGGCCATGTCGTCGCGGTGATCCAGTCGGGTTACGCGATTCATGGGCGGGTGCTGCGGCCGGCGCTGGTCGGGGTGTCATCCGGCGCGCCCAAGGTCGAGACGGCAAGCGACGAACCGCCATCGGCGGCCTGAGCAGATCTGGCTCGTGGCCTGCTGCGGGCCGGTGCGTCAAGTTGATTCGATCTTGGCCGCAGTTGCGGCTATTCTTGCGCTTGAGGGACGGAGCGGCACCGCATGATCTCGACGGACAGCGACATTCTGTGCATGGCCGAAACTTGGGTCCGCGAGGGGCGCGGGGTCGCGCTTGCGACGGTGACGGAAACCTGGGGCTCGGCGCCTCGTCCGGTCGGGTCAAATCTGGTGATCGACGCAGACGGGAACTTTCTCGGCTCCGTGTCAGGGGGCTGTGTTGAAGGGGCGGTGGTGAGCGAAGCCATCGACGTGATCGCCGATGGCAACGCCCGCACGCTCGAGTTCGGGGTGGCCGATGAAACCGCGTGGCGGGTCGGTTTGTCCTGCGGCGGACGGATCAAGGTCTATGTCGAGAGGATTGCCTGATGCCGAGCCCTGAGCTCCTCGTGGCGTTCTTCTTTGCGACCGCTCTTTTCGCGTTCATGCCCGGTCCGGCGATGCTCTATGTCGCGGCGCAGACCATGGCGCGCGGCAAGCGTGCGGGCTGGTTTGCCGCCGTCGGGGTTTCAATCGGCGGGTTGGCGCATGTCGTCGCTGCAGCCGCAGGGCTTTCGGCGCTGTTTGCACATGTTCCGGCCGCCTATGCTGCGCTCAAGCTTGCGGGCGCGCTCTATCTCGTGTGGCTGGGCGTGACCCTCATTCGGGCGCGCGTCTCGGGTGAGGCCGCCTCTGCTGCGGCAGAAAAGACGGCCGGACGGGCCTTTGTGGACAGCATGATCGTCGAAATTCTCAATCCGAAGACTGCGATCTTCTTCCTGGCCTTCCTGCCGCAATTTGTAGACCCGGCGTCGGGCGTTCCGGTTTGGGTGCAGTTGCTGGCGCTTGGCCTCGTCGTCAACCTGATGTTTGGCCTGGGCGATGTCGTGGCGGTGCTCGGCGCTTCACTCATCATCGGCAAGATTGGCGCAAGCGAGAGAGCCCAGCGCCTGATCCGCCTGTTCGGTGGCTCGCTGATGGTCGGCCTTGGGCTCAAACTGGCGATGGACCGCAGCTGAGATGGATCTGGCACTCCTGTCTGCCCTGAATGCCGAGCGCGCTGCGCGCCGCGCCTGTGTTCTGGTCACCGATCTTGGCGGGGGCGGACAGTGGTTGGTGCGCGAGGAGGAGTTGGCCCGGGAGCCTTGGGTGTCCCGGCCACTGTCCGCAGCACTCCACGAGGCCCTCCGCTCCGGCAAAAGTGGTTCGATCGAGAGCGAGGGGCGCGCATTGTTCCTCAGCGTGCAGGCTCCCCCCGTCAAGCTGGTGGTCACCGGCGCGGTCCATATCAGCCAGGCTCTGGTGTCGATGGCCCGTGAACTGACACTTGACATGACGGTGATCGATCCGCGGACCGCCTTTGCCTCTCCCGAACGGTTTCCGTCTGTCCGGCTGATCGCCGAGTGGCCGGGTGAGGCGCTGAAGCAGGTCCCTCTCGACCGTTATACGGCCTTCGTCGCATTGACCCATGATCCGAAGATTGATGATCCCGCCCTTGAGGCCGCGCTCCGGTCGACCTGTTTCTATGTCGGCGCGCTTGGCTCGCGAAAAACGCATGCGAAGCGGGTCGAACGGCTGGTCGAGGCCGGTTTCTCGTTTGATCAGATCGCGCGGATCAGGGCGCCGATCGGTCTCAACATCGGCGCGGTCAGCCCCGCCGAGATAGCCCTGTCGATCGTTGGTGAAATCGTCTCCACCTTGCGCGCCGACCGTCTCGCCGGCCGGGCCCGGACCGGGTCATGAAATTCGGGCCGACCCCGGTCGATCTGGCCGTTGGCGGGGTGGTTGCGCACGCCGTGCGTCGGGGCGGACTGGTCATCAAGAAGGGCGTGGTCCTCACGCCGGATCATGCAAAGGCCCTGCGCGAGGCGGGCGTGACCGAAATCGTGGTCGCCATCATCGAGCCTGACGATCTGGATGAGAACGAGGCCGCGGGGCAACTGGCGCGGGCGGTCGCGGGCCGGTGCGTTGCGGTCGAAGGCGCATTCACCGGTCGCGCCAATCTGTTCGCCGAGGATGCGGGGCTACTGCTGGTCGACCGCGCGGCTGTCGACGCCGCCAACATGGTCGACGAGGCCGTCACGGTCGCAACGCTCGCTCCGATGAAGAAGGTGTCGGTCGGCGAGATGATCGGTACGGTGAAAATCATTCCGTTTGCAGTGCCCGGCCGCCTGATCGCGGAGGCGTCCGCCAGCGCGCCCGGCGCGATCAGCCTTGCTCCCTTCCGGTCCATGAAGGTCGGGGTGATCTCCACCGTTCTGCCGGGCCTGAAGCCGAGCGTGATCGACAAGACGCTTGAGGCCCTCGTCGAACGCCTGCAGGGCCTGGCGCACTCGACCCTTCACCATGATGTGCGCGTCCCCCATGAGATCCGGGCGCTCGAGCAGGCGCTGCGCCACTGCGCCGGCGGCCGTGGCGTCGATCTGATCGTTGTGTTTGGCGCCTCCGCCATCACCGACCGGCGCGACGTTGTACCCGCCGCCATCGAGGGCGCCGGCGGGCGGATCGAGCATCTGGGCATGCCGGTCGACCCCGGCAATCTGCTGCTGATCGGCGAGATCGCCGGCTTGCCCGTGGTCGGTGCGCCGGGCTGCGCGCGCAGCCCCAAGGAGAACGGTTTCGACTGGGTGCTGCAGCGCCTCAGTGCCGGGCTGCAGGTGACGCGGCACGACATCCAGTCGATGGGTGTCGGCGGACTTCTGATGGAGATATTCTCTCGGCCACAGCCGCGGTCACCTGCGGTGCACGCCAATCATCCGCAGATCGCGGCGGTGGTGCTTGCGGCAGGCCATTCGACGCGCCTCGGCCGCAACAAGCTGCTGGAACGCGTCGGCGGCAAGCCGGTTGTGCGCCATGTCGTCGAGGCCGCGCTGGCCTCCCGGGCAGGGCCAGCGATCGTCGTGCTTGGGCATCAGGCCCATGAGGTCGCGATGGCGCTTGTGGGGCTCGACGTAACCTTGGTTGAAAACCCGGACCATGCCAGTGGCATGGCCAGTTCGCTCCGGACCGGCATCGGCGCCGTGCCGGACACAAGTGCCGCCGCACTGGTCCTGCTCGGCGACATGCCTCTGGTCAGCGCCGCCATCATCAACCGTCTTGTCGATAACTATGCAGGCGAAGCCTTGGCTGACGGCATCGTGCCGGTGGCGGATGGGCGCCGGGCCAACCCCGTGCTGCTATCGCGGGCGCTGTTCGAGGCCGTTGCCGACCTCGAAGGCGACACGGGCGCGCGGGGGCTTCTGGCGCGGCCGGGCGCCCGCATTGTCGAGGTCAGCGTCGATGATGAAGCAGTCCTGGTCGATGTCGACACCGAAGAGGCGCTGGCCCAGGCAAGGGCTCTGTCTTCCCGATGAGGCTCAGGCCGCCAGATCGAAGCGGTCGGCGCCGCTGAGAATCGCGTCGGTCTTGCTGGCCGGCTCGGGGCTCGAGCACCGGTAGCCTTGCAGTTCATGGTAACCGATGGCCTGGAGGATGCGGTGCTGCTCCGCTGACTTGAAGCCCTCCGCCCAGATCGTGAGGCCAAGGGCGCGGCCCAGGCAGACCACGCTGTGGAGAAGGATCGCGGGTTCCCCGGTCGCTTCGATCGCTTGGAGCAAGGACTGGTCAATCTTGATCTTGTCGAACGGGAAGCGCCGCAGATTGATGAGCGACGCGTAGCCGGTGCCAAAGTCGTCGAGGGCGAAGCTGACGCCGTGGTCGCGCAGTTCGCCGATCGCGCTCTGGGCTTTGTCCTCGCCTTGAGCAACCATGCCCTCCGTGAGCTCCAGCTCAAGCCGTGTCGGCGGCAACTCGGCCTCCGACACCGTGGCCGGCCGGAGGGCGCGACATTCGCCTGCTTGGACTGGGCAGCGGAAACACTGATGGCGACCTTCAACCCGCCCCAGCGCTTTCCATCCGCGCAGGATGCCGCCAGCGGACCAACGCTTCGACGCCCAGGATGCGCCAGCCATCGGGCGCAACCGGTGACTGATAGTGCAGTTCGAGCTGATCGTGACGGATGGCGTCGGCCAGTTCGTTCTCGACGAGCGTGCACAGGTTCGTTGACTTGTCGGCGCACCATTCGAAGAAGTTGTGGCGGTTTCTGCCAGCATTCTTGGCCCCGTAGAGCGCGCTGTCCACGCATGACATCAGGCCCTTGCCGTCGACATCCAGCTTCGACCCAAGGACGATGCCGATCGAATAGCCCATGCAGATCCCGACAGATTCAATGATGATCGGGTGGCCAGGACCTCGTGGATACGATGGATAAGTGCGCTGGCCTTGTGAATGGAATCGGCGTTCATCTGAATGATGGCCAACTCGTTGCCGCCCAGTCGCGCAACCACGGCCATGGCGCGAGCCGTGTTGGCGATCCGCTTGCCCATCGCGCTAGTCACGACATCGCCGGCCTGGTGGCCGAGGGAACCGTTGAGGTCCTTGAAACGATCCAGATCGATGAGATGCAACGCAAAGCCGGCATGGGTGCGCTTGGCGCCTTCCAGCTTCTCGGCGAGCCGCTCGTGAAAGGTGTGCTGGTTGAACAAGCCCGAGAGGTGGTGATGGCTGCCAAGTCGCTCTGCGCGCGCCTCATCGAGCGCCAAGGCCTCGCCGTGGCGGCGCAGGCGCAGAACGAGCAGGGCGAGTGCCGCCAGCACAGCGAGGACGCTCGCCATCAGCATGAGCCGTGGATCGGGCAGTATGGCCGGTCCGGGGCGGGCCTGACCCCATGTGAGCAAGCCGATCGGGTTCCCAGTCGCGTCCGTTACGGGAATGGCAAAGGCTGGCAGACCCGTGCACCTGACTTGACGGCGATCTGCCCGGGGCCATTGCGGTTTCCGATGTCGGCAAGCGTGGCTGAGTCCAGGCTCTTCAGTGCGATGACGAAGCCGGGCAACCGGCCGGGCGCCGGACTTGCAGGACTGACGACGGCGACCGTCAGCTCAAATCCAGTGTGGATCAGTCCGGCGTGGCCAAGGCTCCGCTCATGGCCGGGCGAGGCCAGTTCCGTCGCTGGCGATTGCTGTTCGACGCCTCGCATGGTGGCAGACAGCCGGTGCGCGATGAAGGCATGACGTTGCTGGAAGCCTGCCGCGCCGGCCGGCTGCCCGAACTCCCAGCCAGCAACATGTTGGCCGTTCGGGTCGAGGAGGTGGACCGAGGCAAAGCCGAAATGCCAGGCGCTGCGCAACTGGGGGGAGTGTGAGGGCGCTGCTGATCAGCTCGTCTCTGCGTCGAGCTTCGCCCGAGGCAATGATGGCCAACTGTGAGCCTTGGCCTGTGTCAGTTCGTTGGCGACGGCCGCTTCGAGACGGCTCATCTGGTCCTCAGTCGCAGCGCGGTTGGTTGCCTCGGTCAGCGAGCCCAGCATCATGCCCATGACGAGGACAACGGACACGATAACGCCACCGATGACCCGGAAGACGAGCAAAACAAGGATCGACATCCGCGAGATAGACGCCATGATCAGACTTGAGTTGGCAACTTGTCTGAAAAAGTACGGGCAATTTTTTTGAAATGGCGTCGCTGATCAGCCTAAGGGCTGCCCTCGGCTACCCCATTTCGCCATGCTGTCATGGCTTCAGCTGTGACAATTGCACGAATTCGATAAAATCCAATCGATCGGCTTTACGTGGCTCTAACTTGGGAGCGTGCATGAGTGGTCTCTCGTATTTGGAGTGCCATGTCATGACCAGTACCGTTTCAAGGTTGCTTGGCCGTTTCCGCCGCGATGAGCGAGGGGCGATCGCGTTCATGTTCGCCTTCATGCTTCCCGCTGTCATGGGGCTGATCACGGTCGGCATCGACTACGCGATGGGGTCGCGCGATCGCGTGTTGCTGCAGTCCGCCGTTGACGGGGCGGCTCTCGCCGCTGGGCGCTCGGTGCTGTTCACCGATCCGCAGATCGCCGCACTCATCAATGCGCAGGTTCAGGCGAACTACACCAACCAGGTGGGGCGCACACCGGTCGTCAGCTTCACGCGCGGCGACGGCGTGGTCGCCGTCACCGCCAGCGACGAGGTGCCGCGCCTGATGCCATTGTTGCTGGTTGCCGATGGCGCGAAAATCGCCATCAGCGCCAACTCCGAAGTCCGCTGGGGTGTCCGGGATGTCGAAATCGCGCTGGTGCTGGACAACACCGGGTCGATGTCCAGCAGCAACAAGATGACCGAACTCAAGCGCGCGCTCTGCGGGCAGCCTGATTGCGCGTCGACCACGCCGTCGGACGGCTTTGTCAAGATCATCAAGGATGCGGCCAACCGCGACGACCAGTTCCGTGTTGGCCTCGTTCCCTTCGACACGATGGTACGGATGCCGCTGAACATCCAGCAGGAAGTCAATTCTGCTGCCATGACGGCAGCGACGTTTCCGGCGCCGACAGGCGCTGGGTATTGCACACATGCCTCTATCCCGAACGACGCGCTGCGCTATCGCTGGTTCCGTTTCGCTTCACGCGACAAGGATGCGACGGCGAACTGGCTCAACGCCACAGGCGTGAACGTGGGCTCTGGCTGCGGAACGGGACGTGCGACGCCGGCGACCTGGCAGGGCTGCGTTTGGGACCGCGACATGGCCCTCAATCTGGATACGTCAGATGCGATGCCGTCCATCCCGGTTGTCGCGGATCTCCACCCTGCTGTGAACTGCCGGACCACTGCGCTTGCCCGCATCAAGCCGCTGGACGACATCCGTACCTCCAGCGCAGCACTGATCAACGCGCTGCGGGTCATGACCCCGTCGGGCAATACGAACATCAAGATCGGCGTCGCGTGGGGCATGGCGCTTCTGTCCTCCGTCGAGCCCTTCACCGAGGCCGCCGTGGCCGACAGCGACGTCAGCAAGTTCATGATCCTGCTAACGGATGGCGACAACACCGAAGCCAAGGATAGCACCAACCTCGATGCGCGCACGCTCGCCGCCTGCACGGAGGCCAAGGCCCGGGGCATCACGATCTATGCGATCCGCGTCATCAACGGCAATGCGACGCTGTTGTCGAATTGTGCCAGCAGCACATCCCACTACAAGTCCGTGAGCAACGCAGCCGATCTGAAGCCTGTGTTCGAGAAGATCGCCCGAGAGATCGGCGCGCTGAGGCTTTCCAGGTAAAAAATCCCGATCAATCCGGGCCGGTCACTGCTCGACCGGCTGGACGGTGAGCGTCGCGCTGGTCTTCTCGCCCCCTCCGCCGACGCGGGAGAGACGGATCGGCGTGGTGTCCGCCTGATCCAAACCCACCGCGACGCGGATATGGGCCTCGGTCGGGCACAGGTTGACGGACGGATCAAAACCGATCCACCCATAGCCCTTGACCCAGGCCTCCGCCCAGGCGTGTCGGAGGGCGTTCTTGCCCGCGGGCGCATCGCCCGCCACATAACCTTCGACAAAGCGCGCCGGATTTCCCATGGCATGGGCGCAGCCGCAGAAGATGTGGGCGAGATCGCGCGTCGTTCCCTTGCGGGCTGCAAAGGCATCACAGGCGCGCCGCTGGCCTTCCGGTAAGCCGTCCTCCAGTTTCATGTCGCTGTGGATGGTGTCCATCAGGCCGTGGAGTTGCTCCAGTGTGTTGCCGGACGAGCGGACAAGCTTCCGCGCGAGGAGCTGCATGGTCTCGTCAGGCTGGGTGAGGCCGGTGTCGCGGCGATAGACGTCCAGCGGCAGTGGTTCCGCCGCGCCCCGGACAAAACCGGTCATGTCGAGCGTTTCGACGACGCCGTGCACGCGCAGGGTGTAGCCGTCGAAAGGTCCGTCGGCCTGAAAGTGGTGGACACGGTTGCCGAAGGCGTCTTCTATCGACCTCAGCCGTCCATCCACCGAGGCATCAATCCGCCAGGAGACGATCACCTGGCCTTCATGGTCGCGCGGCATCACGCGCAGCACCTGCAGCAACGAACGCAAGGGCTGGTCATAGGCGAAGCTGGTTTCGTGCGAAATCTTGATGCGCAAGGGGTTGTTTCCAGAAACGGCCGGATTGCCAAGCGTCAGACCAGATACTGCTCGGAGATGGTGCTGCCAAGGCGGTTGTTGTCGTTGATGAAGTCCGTGATGAACTCGTGCAGGCCGTGGTCGTAGATGTCGGTGATCTTGCGGCTGGCCAGCGTGCTGAGCGTCTTGCGAGCCATGCGCTGGGCCGGGCCCTGACGGCTGTAGGCGTCCCCGATCGCATCGAGAAAGCGGCTGATGTTTTCGTAGCAACTGGCCAGGGAGCGCGGCATCTGGCGGTTGAAGATCAGCAGGTCCGCGACCAGCCACGGCTTGATCGACTCGCGGTAGACCCAGTGATAGGCGGTCAGGGCCGAGACCTCGCGTAAGATCGTGGTCCACTGGAAATAGTCGAGCGAGCCGCCGACCTTTTCCGTCTCGGGCAGGAGCACGTGGTACTTCACGTCCAGGATGCGCGCGGTGTTGTCGGCCCGCTCCACATAGACACCGAGCCTCGAGAACCAGTAGGCGTCGGAACGCAGCATGGTGCGGTAGGCCGAGCCGTCGAACGTCAGCGAGAGCGCCTTGACGAATTCGATGAAGCGGCCGTAGTCGTCACGTGTCAGCGTCTTGCCGTCATACTTCTTCAACTCGAGCCAGGCCCCGTTCAGCGCGTCCCACATTTCGGAGGTCAGCGCAGTGCGCACGGCCCGCGCGTTCGAACGGGCGACCTCGATGCAGTTGCGGATGGAAGAGGGGTTGTCCGGGCTGAAGCAGAGGAAATGATGCACGCTGCTTTCGGTCGCGCTGTCGTGGTGCTGTGGGAAGATCTCGCCGCAACCGGCTGTTTTCACAGCGCTGATCCATTCGGATGCCGCGCCGCCATAGCTTGACGGCAGGTTCGACAGGCGCGTCGTCGCCTCCAGGATGCGGGCGAGGTATTCGGCGCGCTCGACGTAGCGCGAAACCCAGTAGAGGCTGTCGGCCGTGCGGGAGAGCATGTCAGTAATCCTGTCTCACGCGTCCAGAACCCAGGTGTCCTTGGTTCCGCCGCCCTGACTGGAGTTGACCACCAGAGAGCCGTCCTTCAGAGCCACCCGCGTCAGGCCGCCAGGGACACACCGAATGCCATCCGAGCCGGTCAGCACGAACGGCCTCAGATCGACATGACGCGGGGCGACGCCGGACGCGACAAAGGTCGGGCAAGTCGATAGCGCCAGCGTCGGCTGTGCAATGAAGCCTTCGGGCTCGTGCTTCAGCTTCTTGCGGAAGGTCTCGATCTGGGCCTTGGAGGCGTGCGGGCCGACCAGCATGCCGTATCCGCCGGAACCGTTCACCTCCTTGACGACGAGGTCGCCAAGGTTGTTGAGCACGTAGTTCAGTGCGTCCGGTTCGCGGCAGCGGAAGGTCGGCACGTTCTTCAGCACCGGCTCCTCTCCGGTGTAGAACTTCACGATCTCCGGCATGTAGCTGTAGACGGCCTTGTCATCGGAGATGCCGGTGCCGACGGCATTGGTCAGCGTCACGTTGCCGGCCTTGTAGGCGCTGATCAGGCCGGGCACGCCAAGCACCGAGTCGGCCCGGAAGGCGAGGGGGTCGATGTAGTCGTCGTCGATGCGGCGGTAGATCACGTCGACACGCCTTGGCCCTTGGGTTGTACGCATGTAGACCACCTCGTCGCGCACGAAGAGGTCCGAACCCTCGACCAGTTCGATGCCGAGCTTGTCGGCCAGGAACGAATGCTCATAGAAAGCTGAATTGAACTGGCCCGGCGTCAGCAGGACGACATTGGGGTCCTTGGCGGCCGTGCGCGGGGCGAGCGAGCGCAAGGTGGCCAGCAGCGCGTCGGGATAGTTCTCGACGGGCGCGACGCGATGCTGGGCGAACAGTTCGGGGAACAGCCGGAGCATGACCTCGCGGTTCTCCAACATGTAGGAGACGCCTGACGGGGTGCGCGCGTTGTCCTCCAGGACATAGAAATTGTCCGCATCGACGCGTACGATGTCGATGCCGGCAATGTGTACGTAAAGATCATGCGGGACCGGCTGGTTGATCATCTGCAGGCAATAGCCCGCGTTGCGGTAGATCAGGTCGTCCGGCATGATGCCAGCCTTCAGGCATTCCTTTGGTCCATAGATGTCCTTCAGGAACATGTTCAGTGCGGTCACGCGTTGGCGAAGGCCGCGATCGAGGGTTGCCCATTCCGGCCCCGTGATGACCCGCGGGATGATGTCGAAGGGGATCAGCCGCTCGGTCGACTGTTCGTCGCCGTAAACCGCGAAGGTGATGCCGATCCGGCGAAAGAAGACATCAGCCTGGCTGCGCCTGGTGCTGAACTCTTCAGGGGGGGTGGTCTTCAGCCAGGTCTCGAGTTTTGCATAGGCATCGCGCGTTGCCCCGTCGAAACCACTCATCTCATCAAACGCGGCCATACGGCAGTTCGCCCCCAACGCATCGGCTTCTTGTTGACCTGACTGTGACAGGCAAGAAGAAGGCCAGCAAGGGGCAAATCAGCGATGGTCAGGGTTGTTTGCCACGCAGCCCGCCCGCCGTTAGCGTTGGGACAATCCTCCAGCACAAGGCTCCGAGATGCGCCCATCCCACACTACGACCTCGATGCTGATCACCTTCCTGTCTTATGCCGATCTTCCGCGGGCGATGGCCTTCTACGAGGATGTCCTCGGTCTGCCGCTGGCGATCGACCAGGGCTGGTCGACGAGGCTCATGACAGCCACAAGGCCCACCCCGTCAACCCCGTCCAGGTCTGCCTGCGCGTGGGCGATGTCAATGCCTGGTGCGACTATCTGAAAGGGCGCGGCGTCCTTATGACCAAGGGGCCAAAGGATGTGCCGTTGCTCGGAATCCGGGTCATCGTGTTCGACGATCCCGAGGGCTACCAGATCGAAATCCAGTCGGTCCTGTGATCGGACTGGAGTGACGGCCGCGTCGGCGCCCTGCGCAGGGGGGGCATGCGATCGCGTTTTGGTGCGGCGCACTGCAGGCGCCTGCCGCGAGCGGGCCACACTTTCTGCGAATTCCGGGTGCTGTTCGCATTGGCTGCGAACAGCCTGAGCTGCCGGCGCGTCGCACGTTGATCTGGTCGGCGACCACAGGGCGGTGTCAGGGTTGTCCATCACCCGGAGGAGCCCGTCATGGCAGCTCCCGCCTCACTCCCCAAGTCGGGTTTTCCACCAAGCGGCCTGGCTGGCGCCGATGGCGGCTTTGTTCACGACGCGATCCCGGCCAGGACGATCGGGCTGAAGGATCTGCGCGACGCGTTGCGCAAGGGCTGGGCTGATTTCATGACCAAGTCGAGGCATGTCGTCTTTCTTGGGCTGATCGACCCGGTCGCCGGGCTGTTGCTGGCCAAGATGAGCATCAGCAATGATCTTGTGTCCCAGGTCTTCCTGCTGCTCGCGGGCTTTGCCCTGATCGGGCCGTTCGCGCGGCTAGGGCTGCACGAAATCAGCCGCCGCAGGAAACCTGGCCTGGACGCCAGCTGGCGCCATGCGCTCGATGTCTTTGATGCGCGCTCGGTCCGCTCCATTCTGGTGCTCGGCGTGATCCTCTTCGTCTTGGTCCTGGCCTGGCCGTGGAGCGCCGCGGCCATCAATGACTGGGCGTTTGGCGGCCATAAGCCGGGGACGATCTCTGCGTTCCTGGCGGATGTCTTCACGATATCGAACGGATGGTGGCTCATCGTCGTCGGCCATGCCCTCGGTGTGAGCCTTTGCCGTACTTGTCCTGATGCTGAGCGTGGTCTGGTTCCCGATGCTCCTCGACAAGCCTGCTGATGTGGGAGCGGTCATCGCGGCATCGACGCGCGCTGTCGCGAAGAACCCGGTCACCATGGCCGTCGGGGGCCTGATCATCGCGCTGGCGTCTGGCCCCGGCGCGCCGACAGTCTTTGTCGGGCTGGTGGCGTTCATCAAGGTGCTCGCGCGCGCCGGCTGGCCCCTGTTCCGGCGGGAGACGAGAGCCTGAGGGGCCGCAGCTGCCCCGAGCCTAGAAGATGGCCGGATCAGGCGTATACTTCGCCAGCTTGTCCCGGTCGATCTCCACACCGAGGCCTGGCTTGTCCGGAACGGTGAGGTCACCGTTTTCGTCGAGCACGAAGGGCTCCGCCAGGATGCCGTCGACATAGGGGCTGCCGCCGATGAATTCGACCAGGTCCACGCCAGGGAAGGCCGCAGCCATCTGGAGATCGGCGGCGACCCCGAGGGCCGTGTTCCAACCGTGGCCGACATAGCGGACGCCGTGATCTTGGGCCATCCAGACAATGCGGCGCTGCTCACTGATGCCGCCCACCTTGGTGACATCGGGCTGGATGATGTCGAAGGCGCCGCGGCTGAGCCATGGCATGAAGCTCTGGCGTCGGGTCAGCACCTCGCCACCGGCAATGGGCACGAGGCTGGCGCGCCGCAGGTCGCAATAGTCATCGATCGCATCCGGCTTCAGCGCCTCCTCGAACCAGCCGACATCGTAGTCCTTCAGCATCTCGGCCGTGCGCATGGCCCATTTGAGCCCGTGCGGCCAGTGGGCGTCGCTGGCCCCGGCATCGACGAACAGCTGGGAATCCGCGCCGATGCCGTCGCGCGCAGCCCGAACGATCGCCTCGTCCAGTCTGGCGTCATGGGCGCGGCCGAACGGCCCCCAGCCGATCTTGAAGGCGCGGAAGCCCTTGGCGTGATAGCCGGCAACCACGTCGCGCATCAGCGCCGGCTCTTCCATCAACAAGGAGCAGTATGGCTTGACCTTCGTACGGTAGTTGCCGCCCAGCAACTGGCTGACCGGAAGCCCAGTGGCCTTGCCGAGAATGTCCCACATTGCGATGTCGATGCCGCTGATCGTATGGGTGAGCGTGCCGCCGCGGCCCATCCAGAACGTGTTCTGGTGCAGCTTCTCGGTCACCCGCTCAGGTTCCAGCGCGTTCTCGCCAATCAGCAACGGCTCGAGAACCTTCAGGCCCGCCTGCGCCAGCCGACCGTCAGTAAAGACGCTGCCATAGCCGGTGATCCCGGCATCGGTATGGACGGCGATCAGGGCGTGGATGGAATCCTCCGGCCTGATCTCGTTCGACCAACCGCCCTTGGGGCTTTCGCCGAAGAGGGGCGCCGCTGCAACGCGGACGATCCGAACCGGATCCAGTCTTGCTCGGGTGGGCATGTCAAGCTCCTGTCTCTCTCGCCTTGCGGCGGGCCTCCTGGATCGCTTCATAATCCACGGCCAGATTCATCGCGGTGATGTGTTCGTGCAGGGCGGCCGTGATCGCCGGCTTGTTGCCGGTCGAGAGCACGGCCAAGAGGTCATGATGCTCCTGAACGATGGCGAACATTGGTTTGCCGAGGGTCGCAAGCCCGAACACGATGGTGAGTTGCCGCGACAGCGTCTCCCACAGATCAAGCACGACGTTGTTGCCGCCCAGACCGCACAGGGCGCGATGGAAAGCTGTTTCGGCGGCCGCGAGGCCATAGGCGTCGTTGCGTGTTGCAGTCAGCTCCATCTGGCTGATGGCCGTGACCAGGGGCGCGGTCCAGTCGCCCTGGTGATGGCCAGCATCGACGGCGCGGTGGGCGGCACTGGTTTCCAGCGCTGTGCGCGCCTCGACGAGGTCCTGGACCCAGCCATTGGTGAGGGGCCTCAGCCGGATCCCCTTGTAGGGCTGGTTGACGGCAATCCCGCTGCTTTCGAGCAGCCTGAGCGCCTCTCGGACCGGAACGCGGCTGACCCCGAGCTTGCGGGCGAGGTCGGCTTCGACGATGCGGTCGCCCGGCAGGATCACGCCGCGCGCGGCCTGCGAGATCACTGCCTCGACGACGCGGTCGACCAGCGTCTGCGGCTGAAGCTTCTGCCATTCGGTCTCTTCGCCCGGAGATGGCGCGAGAGCAAGATTGGAGCGCATATCGCGGTTCATGCGTGGCTGACTATGTGATTCTTGACCGTCTGAGAGCAGGCTTGACAACGTCATGGATCGTATACAATCATACGAAACGGAGTTCAACAAGCCTCTTTCCGTCCCTTGAAATGGAACGTCTCCATGGCTGCCGCCGTCGTGAAAAGCCGCATCCAGTGTCCCGTCGATTTTGACAGGGAGGGGCGCCAGGCTGCCTATCTGCGCGCTCCGCTGTCGCGCAACACGTCGGGTTGGGGGGCGGTCGAGATTCCGATCGTCGTGCTCAAGAACGGCAAGGGTCCGACGGTGCTGTTCACCGGCGGCGTGCACGGAGACGAGTATGAAGGCCCGATCGCGATTTCAAAGCTTGCGAGGCGCCTGGACCCGGCGCAGATCCAGGGCCGCGTGATGCTCATGCCGGCGGTGCACATGCCGGCTGTCCTCTCCGTTGTGCGCCTGTCCCCGGTTGATGGGCGCGACATCAACCGCTGCTTTCCGGGCAACCCGCGCGGCACGTTTTCCGAGATGCTGGCACACTTCATGGACAGCATTCTGCTGCCCCATGTCGATGTGTCGGTGGACCTTCACACCGCCGGGCATTCGATGGAGTCGGCGCTGTCGACGAACATGCATTATGTCGAGGATGCCGCCATCCGGGAGCGGACGATGGCCATGGCGGCTGCCTTCGGAGCGCCCTACAACGCGGTGTTCTGGGGCGTCGACGAGGGTGCTACGTTCACCTCCTCGGTCGAGCGGCAGGGGAAAATCTCGGTTGGCACCGAGCTGGGCGGCTGGGGCCGCGTCAATATCGAGGGCGTGCGGATCGGCGAGCGCGGGTTGACCAATGTGCTCAAGGCGTGCGCCGTGATGGAGGGCAAGCCTGATACGGTGCAGCGCGACGGCTCGCCGGCCACGCGCCACATGATGGTCAGGGACCCCGGCAACTTCCTGTTTGCGAGGCACAGCGCAACCTATGAGCCGATCAACCTGGCGGGCGATGTCGTGCACGCGGGTGAACTCGCGGGACGCCTGCATTTCATCGAGGACATCGACCGCGACCCGGTTGAGGTTCGCTACGCCACCAGCGGCGTGTTGTGGATGTCTCCGGGACCGGGCAGGGTGCAGCGCGGGGACTGCATTGGCGTCGTGATGCAGGACTACGATCCCGTGGCGGCCGCTTCATGATGGACGCACCACGATGATCCGGGTCCTGATTGTCGAGTGCATGCAGGAGATTTCCTCCTTCAATCCGCTGCCATCTTGCTATGGGGACTACCGCATCCGGCTTGGTGACGCGCTGCTGGAGCAGCGTGGCCTCAACACCGGCATTGGCGGCGCATTGTCGGTGTTCGACCGCCGTGGCGATGTGGTCGTCGTGCCCGTTGTATCGGCCACCGCGCCGAGCGCCGGCATCGTTTCGGCCGATGGCTGGGCGCGTTTGTCCGCGCAGATCGTGAAGGCAGTCGCGGCGCGGGCGCACGAGGTGGATGCGGTCTATTTCTCCCTCCATGGAGCGATGGGCGCCATCGGCGAACTTGACCCCGAAGGATATCTGCTCAGCGAAACCCGGCGGCTGATCGGGCCGGACTGCCCGATGGTCATCTCGCTCGACCTGCACGGTATCCTGACCGAGCGGATGTTGGCGCAGGTTGACGGCTTTGCGATCTATCAGACCTATCCCCATGTCGATTTTGCCGACACCGGCCGCCGCGCAGCGAAGCTGCTTCTGCGGATCATCGATGAGAACCTCAGGCCGGAAACCGCCCGTGTCGTGATTCCGGCGCTGGTGCGCGGCGACGAACTGGTGACGAAGTCGGGCTGCTATGGCGACATTCTGCGCGACGCGCACCGCCTTGAACATGAGGGCAGGGCGCTGGCCACGGGTGTGATGATCGGCAATCCGTTCACCGATGTTCCGGAGCTCTGCACGCAGGCCCTGATCTGCGTCGAGCGCCGGAACGAGGACACCGAGCAGTACATCACCGAGATGTCCGGGACATTCTGGGACCAGCGTCATCGCATGCAGGGCAAGCTGATCGCGCTCGACAAGGCGATCGCGCAGGCCCGGACGATCAATGGCCCGGTGATCTTCACCGATGCCGCTGATGCGACCTCGTCCGGCGCGACGGGCGATTCCAACGTGATCCTGAAGGCGCTGATGGATGCGAAGTATCCCAAGCGCGTGCTGCTGCCGATTGTCGATGCCGCCGCGGCGAAGGCGGCGGCCAGCGCCGGCATCGGCGCAGAGATCACTGTGCGGCTCGGCGGCGAACGTGATCCGCTGCGGTTCCAGCCTGTCCCCGTCACCGCGACAGTCGAAAGCCTCTCGCGTGGCCGCACGCAGCTTGAGACCATGCGCGCACCGATCAATGCCGGGCTTACGGCGGTTCTGACGACGCAGAACTTCACGATCGTTGCGATCAGCGAGCCCTGCTTTTTGTTCGATCGGGCCGTGTTCTACGCCAATGGCTGCGACCCTCAGCGCTATGACTTGATCGTGGTGAAGTCGCCACATACCGAATACCACATGTTCGACGAATGGGTCGTGAAGAACTTCAATATTGATGCACCGGGCTCGACAAGCGCGGACCTGAGGAGCCTGGGCCACAGGATCTGCATGAGGCCGATCTACCCGCTTGATCCGGATGTCGGCTTTGTCCCCAAGGTGACCTGGCATCAGCGCCGGAGGTCTGCATGAAGATTGAGGCCGTCGATTTTTTCTATGCCTCGATGCCGGTCGTTACCACCGAGGCGGACGGCAGCCAGGACGCGCTGCTGGTTCGTGTGTCCGGAGGCGGCCATGTCGGCTGGGGGGAATGCGAGGCGGCGCCCCTTCCGTCGATCGCGGCCTTCGTCTGTCCGATGTCTCACGGCGTGTGCAGGCCCGTGCAGGATTCGATCCTCGGCCAAAATCTCGCAACGCCCGCGGATATTGCGCGCATGTCTGTGCAGGTGGCCTATGACAGCATGGATCTCTTGCAGGCCGCGCATACCATGTCCGGCGTCGAAATGGCCTTGTGGGATCTGCTCGGACGGGCACGGGGCGAGCCGGTCTGGTCGCTGCTCGGCTACAAGACCAGTTTTCCGAAGGTGCCCTATGCCTCCCGGTTGTTCGGTGCCACGCCACAGGAGACCTTTGCGGCGGCAAGGTTGTCGCGCCAGCAAGGCTTCAGGGCTGCAAAGTTCGGCTGGGGGCCCATCGGGCGCGGCACGGCCCGGCAGGATGCCGACCATTTCGCGGCGGCGCGCGAGGGGCTTGATGCTGACGGTATCCTGCTCGTCGATGTCGGCCAGATCTTCATCGAGGATGTCGAGCGCGCTGCCGAACGGTTGCCTGCGCTTGAGGCCGCCGGGGCCGTCTGGCTGGAAGAGCCCTTCCAGGCCGCAGCCTACGAGGCCTATGGTGCGCTGGCCAAACGCAGCGGCAAGGTCAGGCTCGCGGGCGGAGAGGGCGCTCATGACACGCACATGGCGCGTCATCTCATCGATTATGGCGATGTCGGCTTTGTCCAGATCGATTGCGGCCGGATCGGCGGCATCGGTCCTGCCAAGTGGGTTGCGGACTATGCGTCGGCGCGCGGCGTCACCTACGTAAACCACACCTTCACCTCGCATCTGGCGCTGTCGGCATCGCTGCAGCCTTATGCCGGCCTCGAAGGGCACCGCATCTGTGAATACCCGGCCGCGCCGAAGCCGGTTGTGGAAGCCTACATGGCCAACCGCATCGAGCGCGATGGCAATGGCGAGATCCGTGCGCCTGACGCACCAGGGCTTGGCATGCAGATCGATGCCGCCGGCCTGCGGGCCTACCTTGTCGATGTTGAGATCAAAGTTGGGGGAAGGCTCCTCTACCGGACCCCTGCCATCTGACCATGCAACGCCCGGACGCCTGAACCTCGCGGAGAGACCACAATGGCGCAAGTGCAAAAGCTGAACATCAAGGATGCCGCCGAATGGGCGCTGCGCTGCGATTTGGCGGCGACCTACCGGCTTTGCGCGCGCGAGAAGTGGAACGAGGGCATCGGCAACCACAACAGCGCCATGATTCCCGGCACGGAGCTGATGCTGATCAACCCGCGCGGGATGATCTTCCACGAGCTGAAGGCCAGCGACCTGATCGTCTGCGATCTGGCCGGCAATGTGGTGTCAGGCAAGGGAGAGCTGAGGAAAGTCGCCCATTTCATTCACTCGCGCATCCACCTGATGCACCCGGCGGCCCAGATCGTGCTGCATGTTCATCCACCCTACACCACGGCGCTGTCGCTCGTGGAAGGCGGCAGGCTGTCGATGTCGCATTTCAACGACCTCACGCTCAATGACCGTATCGCCTATGATGACGAGATGAACGGCGTGGTGCTGGATGACAGCGAGGGTGACCGGATCGCGCGCCTGCTTGGCGATAAAACGACGCTGGTCATGGGCAGCCACGGGCTGACGACCGTGGGGCGCGATGTGGCCAGCGCGTATTGCGAAATGGCCGCCGTCGAGCGGACAGCCATGTGGCAGACCCTCGCATTGGCGCACGGCATGCCGCTGAAGCAATTGCCTGACGCCAAGAGGCGGCATCATTATGGCGACTTCCGGGAGGTCTGGGACGCTGACCTGGAGTTCGCTGCCTACAAGCGCATCCTCGACCGCGAGGAGCCGGATTACGCAACCTGAGGCGATACAGATAACCAACAACAGGGAGAAGCCATCATGACCACACGCAGACTGATGATGCAGGCAACCGTTGCGCTCGCAGCGATTGCCGCCGTGACTGTCCCAACCGGCTCCGCGCAGGCGCAGAAACGGGGCGGGGAGATCGTCATGGCCCAGCAGGCCCAGCCGCCGACCATTGACGGGATGACGACGACCGCGCAGGCGACGCGCAACATCTCGCTCCATATCTGGGAAATGATCGTCACCCGCGACGAAAACGCCAATGTCATTGGCGACCTCGCCACTGCCTGGACGATCTCGCCTGACGGGCTGACCTACACGTTCACCCTGCGCGAAGCGCGTTTCCATAACGGCAAGATGATGACTTCGGCGGATGCCAAGGCGTCGCTTGAACGCTATGGTAAGGTCGGGGGCAGTCCGTTCATGCGCCCGGTCAAGGACATGACAACGCCCGACCCGCGCACGCTTGTCATCACACTGAGCAACCCCGTTCCCGGCTTTCTCGAGCAGTTGTCCAGCCCGCGCGCTCCGGCCGTCGTGATCCCGGCAGAGGAAGCGGGCAAGGCAGCCAACCAGATCGAGAACATCGGCACGGGCCCATACCGCTTCGTCGAGTTCCGTCCGGACAGCCATGTGAAGCTGGCGCGCTTTGACGGCTACATCCAGAACACGCAAGGCACCGGCCGCGATGGCTTCGGTGGCAAGAAGACGGCCTGGGTCGACACCATCACCATCCGCTTTGTGCCGGAAGGCGGCGCGCGGACGGCGGGCCTGCAATCGGGCGAGTTCCAGGTGCTGGAGCAGATGCCCACGCCAACGGCCAAGCGCCTGGCGAATGACCGGACCATCACGACCCACGAGATGATGCCCTGGGCTTTCCAGGTCTTCATCTTCAACGCGGCGCAGGCGCCCACGAACAACCCGAAAGTCAGGCAGGCGATCCAGGCCGCCATCGATCCCGAAGAAGTGATGGCGATTTCGACCGATGGCTCCTACCGGCTACTGCATGGCTGGCAGTACCCCGGCACGCCCTATTTCCAGGGTGATCTGGGCAAGGAGAACTACAACCAGAAGAACGCCGCCAAGGCGAAGGCGCTGCTGGCCGAGGCCGGCTACAAGGGCGAGGAACTTCTGATCCTGACCGACTCCAGCTTCAAGAACCACAATGACACGGCGATCACCATCGGGGAGCAGTTGAAGGCGATCGGCATGAAGGTGAATGTCAGGGTGGTCGACTGGCCGACTGCGCTGTCCAGCACCACCAAGAAAGAGGGTTGGAACGCCTGGCCGCTGATGATGGGGATCGAGCCTTACGAAGGCCCCTACAACGTGGTCAGCTTCTTCGCCGGCGCCAATGCCCGCATGCAGGTTCAGGATCCGGTGATCGATGCCGCCAACCAGACCTTGACGACAGCGCTCGGGCTGGCCGAACGACAGGCGGCGTTCGGCCAGTTCCAGAAACAGATGATGGAACAGGCCTATGTCATCAAGGTTGGAGAGGTCGGAATCTTCCAGGCCACCCGGGCCAATGTGAAGGGCTACAAGCCCTATCGTATCCCGCGCCTGTGGGACGTCTGGGTCGAGTAGGTCCGGCGGCATTGTCGCAACGCGCACCGGCGCACCGCCCGTACGGCGGTGCGCCTCTTCTCAGAAGGCCACCGCAAGGGCTCCGATGCTGCGCTATCTCGTGAACCGCATTGCCAGCGCCAGCCTTGTCCTGTTGGTGGTGAGCCTGTTCACCTTCGTGCTGATCTGGCTCGTGCCGGGTGACGTGGCGTCGCAGCTGGCTGATCCGGGAGCCTCGGTGGAGGAACTGCAGCGCATCCGCGCGCGGCTCAATCTTGACCAGCCCTGGCATGTCCAGCTTCTAAGCTGGTACGGCAACCTGCTGCGCGGCGATCTTGGCCAGTCCTTCCTGCTGAACCGCAGTGTCACCGAAGCCATCATCGAGCGCATCCCCGTCACACTGTCCCTGACGCTGCTGGCGCTCGTGATCGCCGTCGTGCTGGGCGTGAGCGCCGGCATCATCGCCGCCGTCCATCATGGCGGCTGGGCGGACCAGTCGATCATGGCGCTGGCGCTGGTCGGCCTTTCGATCCCCGATTTCTGGCTTGGCCTCGTCGGAATCTACGTCTTCGCGGTGGCGCTCGGCTGGCTGCCGTCCGGCGGTTTCGTACCCTTGTTGCAAGACCCCGTCGGCTGGGCGCGCTCGATGGCGCTGCCGGCCTTCACGCTTGGCATTACACAGGTGGGCCTGATCGCCCGCATCACGCGGTCGAGCATGCTTGATGTGCTGGGGCAGGACTATGTGCGCACGGCGCGGGCCAAGGGCGTTCCCGCCTTCAAGGTCGTTGCCAAGCATGCCTTCGCCAATGCCCTGATCCCGGTCATCACCGTCACCGGTGTGATCGTCGGCGTGCTGCTCGGCGGCGCGGTCGTGATCGAGCAGGTGTTCTCGCTGCCGGGTGTGGGCCGCCTGATCATCGGGGCCGTGCTGCGCCGGGACTATCCGGTGATCCAGGGTGGCCTGCTGCTGCTCGCCTTCATCTATGTCTTCGTCAACATCATCGTCGATCTGCTCTATGCCTATGTCGATCCGCGGGTGCGCTATGGCTGATTTCGCACCGGCACAGCTGAATGAGGCCGGCTCCCTGCCAGCCGAGCGCTTCGGGATGCTGAAGCGGTTCATGGCCAACCGATCCTTCGTCATCGGTGGTGCGCTGTTCTTGTTCGTCGTGATGGTGGCGCTGCTGGCGGACGTGATCGCGCCGTTCGATCCGCTCCGTAACAACTTCCGCTATCGTCTTGGACCGCCAAATGCCGCGCATCTGCTCGGCACGGACAGCTTCGGGCGTGACGTCTTAAGCCGCGTCCTGCATGGCAGCCGCGTTTCGCTGGTCATCGGCCTGCTCGTCGTGATCCTGACCGGCCTGTTCGGGACCTTGATCGGCGCCGTTTCGGGTTATGTGCGCCGCCTCGACAACCTGATCATGCGCATCATGGACGGCTTCATGGCCTTTCCCCCGATCCTGCTGGCAATTGCGATCGGCGCTGTCCTTGGCCCCTCTCTGCTCAATGCGGTGATCGCGCTGACGGTGGCCTACACGCCGCGGACCGCGCGGATCGTCCGCGCCTCGGTGCTGGTCGTGCGCGAAAGCGAATATGTCGAAGCCGCGCGCGCGCTCGGCGCGGGCCATGTCCGGATCCTGTTTCGCCATATCCTGCTCAACAGCCTCGGGCCGCTGCTGGTGCAGCTCACCTTCATCTTCGCGCTCGCCATTCTGGCGGAGGCCGTGCTGAGCTTCATCGGTGTTGGGCCTTCGCCGCCGACGCCGACCTTCGGTAACATCATCGCGGATGGCCGTAACTACATCGCCGAAGCCCCCTGGATTACGATCTGGCCCGGAATCGCCATCATGGTCACCGTTCTGGGCCTCAACCTGCTCGGCGACGGGCTTCGCGACGTGCTTGATCCGCGCCTTCGGGCGGAGGCACGCTGATGGGTAAACCGCCGCTGCTGTCGATCCGCGGGCTCACCGTGACGTTCCCGACGCGTGCGGGGTCGGCGGCCGTGGTTGACCATCTCGATCTTGATCTTGCTGCCGGCGAAGTTCTCGGCATCGTCGGCGAAAGCGGCAGCGGCAAGTCGCTTACCGCGCTGTCGATCCTGAGGCTGATTGCGAGGCCCGGGCGCATCACGCAGGGCTCGATCCTGTTCGAGGGCGCGGACCTGCTGCAGAAGTCCGAGAGCGAGATGCACAGGTTGCGCGGATCGGCCATCTCGATGATCTTTCAGGAGCCGATGTCGTCGCTCAACCCGGTCTTCAGCATCGGGAACCAGATCATGGAGCCGTTGATGCAGCACCGCGGCCTTGACCGGCATGGCGCGCGCCGCGCCACCCTCGATCTGTTGCGGATGGTGGAGATACCGGATGCCGACCGGCGGATCGACGAGTATCCACACCAGTTGTCGGGCGGCATGCGCCAAAGGGTGATGATTGCGATCGCCCTCGCCTGTCGTCCCAGGCTGCTGATCGCTGACGAACCCACCACGGCGCTTGACGTTACGATCCAGGCACAGATCCTCGACCTGTTGCGAAAGCTCCAGCAAGAGCTTGGCATGGCCGTGATCCTGATCACGCATGATCTTGGCGTCGTGGCGGAGTTCGCCCATCGGGCGTTGGTGATGTATGCGGGCAGGGTGGTGGAGCGTGCGCCCGTGCGCGCGCTGTTCAAGGCGCCTGCCCATCCCTATACGTGCGGCCTGCTCGCCTCGATGCCGGTGATCGACGGACCTCGCGTCCGCCTGACGGCAATCGCCGGCGCCGTGCCGCAGGCAGGTATGATGCCGCCCGGATGCCGGTTTGCACCGCGTTGCCCAAGAGCGATGCCGGCCTGTGCGCTGGCTGTTCCGTCTGCCGTCGATCTGCCATCCGAGCACCAGGTCAGTTGCCTTCTGCATGCCAAAGACGGGGCCAGTGTGGCATGACCGACCCGTTTCCAATCCTTGAGGCCCGCAATCTCAGCAAGCAATTCGTGGCCCGGCCTGGCTTTGGGCCGGCGGCGACGGTGAAGGCGGTCGACAATGTCTCGCTGGCGATCAAGTGTGGCGAGACGCTGGCGCTGGTCGGGGAATCGGGTTGCGGAAAATCGACGACAGGGCGCCTGCTTCTCCGGCTAATCGAGCCGACATCGGGACAGGTTCTTTACAAGGGGGAGGACCTTTCGGGCCTCACCCACCGCGCGATGCTGGCCCATCGCCGCGACCTGCAGATCATCTTCCAGGACCCGTTCGGCTCGCTCAATCCGCGACTGTCGGTCGGGGCGATCATCCGTGAGCCGCTTGACATCCACGGCATCGGCGACAAGGCAAGCCGCCGTGCGCGCGTCGAGGAGTTGCTGCGCCTTGTCGGCCTGTCGCCGCATCAGATGGCGCGCTACCCGCACGAGTTTTCCGGAGGCCAGCGCCAGCGGATCGGTATCGCACGGGCCCTGGCGCTGGAGCCGCAGGTGCTTGTCTGCGACGAGCCTGTTTCGGCACTCGACGTCTCGATCCAGGCGCAGATCATCAACCTGATGCAGGATCTGCAGCAGAGGCTTGGGCTGACCTACCTGTTCATATCCCACAACCTCTCGGTCGTGCGGCAGATTGCCGATCGCGTCGCGGTGATGTATCTCGGCCAGATCGTCGAGACGGGCGCGACAGATGACCTGTTCCGCCACCCGCAGCATCCGTATACCCAAGCCCTGCTATCGGCACTGCCGCAGCCCGATCCCGACCGGCAACGGGCGCGCATCGTGCTGCGGGGCGATGTGCCCAGCCCGTTCTCGCCGCCATCGGGCTGCCGCTTCCACACGCGCTGTCCGGTCGCCATGCCAATGTGCAGCCAGCAGCAGCCGGAACTGCGCTTCGTGGCGGAGCGCCAGTCGGCGGCCTGCCATCTGGCGGGGCGATGACGGAGCAGCGCGTGTTTGTCGGTCAGTGGAGACTGGTGTAGCCGGCAGTCTATACGAGCCGGATCTTGTACGCAGAATTGGATTAACAGGGCAAGAAAGGGAGTTTGGCGGAAAGCAGGGATTGTATCATGGTGTCTGCAAACAACGCGTGAAAATATCGATTAAGATCAATGATTTGTCCGCTTCTTTCCGCCGTTGCCGACTATCAGACGATAGCTCAGCGCTTGTTTGCGCCATTGCAGTTCATGGGCAAAGAACTCACGTCCTGGGGACCGATGGCAAGAGCGCCTCCGGCGGCTGCCAGCGCGGTAGAGACGCTACTCTCTGAACCCAACGCTCGATGTTCGGAAACTCCCCGGAACGGTCGATTCCGGTCGCATCGTTGTAAAACAGGTACCCTGTCATGGACAGATCAGCGATGCTAGGCCGTTGGCCAAGGATGAAGGAGCGGTTCGCAAGATGCTTGTCGGCAGCGCTCCATGCTCCACGGACACGCTGCCTGAGGAACTCGGTCACCGGAGTCTCGCCAGTTTCTGCAATGCCGCAAAGATACCGAAGAGGGGCAAAGTTGCCGGTGAATTTGTGATTATCAAACAGAATCCAGCGCCAGATCTCCCGCTGTTCTGTCGGTGAGTTCGCTCCAAATTTTCCTGTCAGCGCGGCAAGATAGTCCAGTATCAACCCAGATTGACTCAGGGTTTCCTCTTTGTGTTGCAAAACTGGTACTTCGCCCAGCTCATTGAATTTGTCGCGCCAGTTGTGCTCCCGCGTTTCACCTTGAAAAAAGCGGACGGGAATGACCTCCCAGTCAACGCCTGTCATCTCAAGCATCATCGCAACCTTGTAGGCATTCCCGCTTTCAAAGAATCCATGCAGCTTGAATTCGGCCATGTCATGAAACCCCTTCGGCAGTTGATATCACTATTGCTTGGAGTTTTTCTTTAGAAGATGCGTCCCGGCGACAGTATGCCGTCTGGATCAAGCGCTGACTTTATGCGCCGCATCAGGGCAAGCTCGGCGGGCGCACGCGACAGACGGAGAAAATCCTTCTTGCCGCGGCCAATGCCATGCTCCGCAGAGACCGAACCACCAAGTGCGGCGACGTGGCCATACACCAGTTCCTCGATGGCACGCCTCGTCGTGGCATCAAGGCCGTCAGGTCTGGTGACGTTGAGATGTACGTTGCTGTCGGCGGCATGACCGAAGATGACGAAAAGCGCATCCGGCCAGGTTGCCGGAATATCACGCCGGAACGCAGCGACGAGATTTTCGAACTTGGGGATGGGAACCGAGACATCGAAGCCCAACATCGTCGGGATGCCCTTTGCGGAATAGTCGTAAACACTTTCGCGATAGGCCCAGAAGCGCGATCGGTCGCGCCCGGACCGTGCGACGAGAACGTCGCGCGCAAGTCCTGTGTCGAGCGCAGTCATCAGGAAGTCCTCGAAAGCGGTCTGTCCACCCGGCCCACTGGTGGTAGGCGCCTCCATGAGAATGATGAGATCATGCGGCGTTGCGAAAGGCGCGGCCAGACCTATGCGATCCACTGCGATCTTCATGAACTCGCTCCACATCGCCTCGAAGACCAAAAGCCCGCCAGGCAAAGCTGCTCCGGCTTTCCGCAGGAGTTTTATACCCGATTGAATGTCGTCGACTGCCACGAGAGCTGTTTCGATCGCATCGATTCTCGGGTGAAGCTGGAGGACCACGCGCGTTACGATGCCAAGCGTACCCTCCGATCCAATGAACATTTCCTTCCAGTCATATCCCGCATTGTTTTTCAGCATCTTGTTGAGAGATGTCAGAATGGTTCCGTCAGCCAGCACAACCTCGAGCCCCAGCACGTTGCGCCGGGTCATGCCATAGCGCAGCACCTGATTGCCGCCCGCATTGGTAGCAACATTGCCGCCGATGGTGCAGGTGCCCCGCGCTCCCAGGTCGATGCCGCACTGGAAGCCTGCCTCTCCAGCGGCAGCTTGGATCGTCGCCAAAGGTGTGCCTGCCCAAGCGGTCAAAGTACCAGCCCCCACATCAACCTCCTCGACGCCGGACATCCTCTCGAGTGACAGCGCGATCTCCGCTTTTCCCGGGATCGCCCCCGCTGCAAGCCCGGTCATGCCACCCTGAACTGCGATGGGTTGCCGACGTGCGGTGCAGATTTCCATCACCGCTGAAACCTGCTCGGTTGTCCGCGGCATGGCGACAGCCAATGGCATAACAGCTGGATAATGACTGGCATCGCGGTGGTTTCTAGCGGGAATGGCGTCTGCCGTCTTGATGACATCAGGCCCCAGCTTGGCGAGGAGTTCATCAAGAATGATCATCGCCAGGCTACCTTCCCGATCGGTTCGCGGCCGAACGCACCCATGTACCATTGTCGGCCAACGGACGCTTATCTTGTTATAACAAGATTGACTTTCAATCTTGTCAAGAGCTTCCTGTCTAACGCCAACATCCTCTGGTAGCCGGAGAATGTTTGACGTCAACGCCTGGGAGCTTCATAGCACGCGGGTTCAGTTCGAGACTTAGCAAGTCACACCAGCATGGCCCGCTCCTCAGATCCGAAAGCGCAGACAAAGCCCCTCTACCTGACGATCTATGAAACCCTGGCTCATCGACTGACCGAGGGCGAATGGGGCATCGGCACATCATTTCCATCGGAGTCCGAACTCTCCGGGAGCCTTTCGGCGAGCCGGATCACGATACGCCACGCGCTCCGTCTTCTCGAGAATGATGGTTTCATCCGAAAGGAAAGGACGAAACGTACGGTCGTTGTCGCCATGGAGCGGCAGATCAATCGTCGTTGGTCCATCAAATCAATCGACGACATCATAACTCTTGTCGGGGACGCGAAACTCAACGTGTTGTCATGGGGCCCTGAAGCTTCTCCGGAGGATGCACAACTTCTGGGTGAGTCATCAAAGACGCCGCTCTGGTGCCTGCGCAGCGTCCTGACCCTGCACAACAAGCCGTTCACTCGCTCCATCATCTATTTTCCGCCTGCTATCGGATCGCGTCTCAAGAAGCGTGATTTCAACGACGTCATCGTGTTCAGAGTGCTTAAGCGGGAACTTGGCATTTCCCTCCATGAAGTCGGGATCACTGTCTGGGCCGAAAATGCCTGCGAGGAGGATACCGAGCAACTGGGATGTGAGCCCGGACAGTCACTTCTGGTGACGCAGTATCGCTATCATGACCAACAAAAAAGGCCGGTGGAGGTAGCCTATAGTCGGCGCTATGGCCCTGATGCGCGCTTCGCGACCCTGATTTCCGCCGACCAACAAAGAGCTTGACAAGCCTTTCATCTCATCTTGTTATAACAAGCAGCGAGACGCCCTAGAGCGTCCGCGGGAGGTTGCGCGGGAGGTCAACACCATGAAGGTTGATCTGAAAGGGCGTGTCGCGCTGGTCACCGGTGCCGCCCAGGGAATTGGCCGTGCCATTGCGGACACGCTTGCCGCCAATGGCGCGCGTGTCATTTACACTGACATCAACCTTGATGGTGCCAGAAGCGCTGCCACTGCGGCAGGTAAAGAACATGGCCATTTTGCGCTGGACGTGACGGATCGCGCGGCTATCGCCACAGTTATTGCTGATTGCGCGGCCATCGACGGCAAGATCGATATTCTCGTCAACAATGCCGGTATTGGCGTAAGGGCCGAGGATCGCAAGGCCATTGATGCCTTTCCCGTTGAGGCATGGGACCGTATGCTTGCTGTGGATCTGACGGGGCTGTTTCTTGTCAGTCGCGCAGCCATACCGTTCATGAAAGTCGCCAGGTCTTCCGGCACCACGTCGCGCATCATCAATATTGCGAGCGTCCTGGGGCTCGTCCCGATGCGCCTGCAAAGTCCCTATGTTGCCGCCAAGGCTGCCGTGGTGAATCTGACCCGTTCCATGGCGCTTGAACTCGCGCCGGATGGCATTCTGGTCAACGGCATTGCACCTGGC
>JAPLOU010000023.1 GCA_026400535.1 Hyphomicrobiales bacterium | reverse complement strand
TCAGCAACTTGACGGTGACTTCGATGCGATCATCGTCGGCGCGGGCTCCGCCGGCTGCGTCGTCGCCAACCGGCTTTCCGCAGACCCCGGCAGGCGCATCCTGCTGCTGGAGGCGGGCGGCCAGGACAGCTGGATCTGGTTTCACATCCCGGTCGGCTATCTGTTCGCCATCGGCAATCCGCGCTCGGACTGGATGTTCGAAACGGAGAAGGAGCCGGGGCTCAACGGCCGCTCGCTCAAATACCCGCGCGGCAAGGTGATCGGCGGCTCTTCGGCGATCAACGCCATGATCTCGATGCGCGGCCAGGCCGAGGATTATGACCACTGGCGGCAACTCGGTCTCAGCGGCTGGGGCTGGGAGGATGTCGCGCCGGTGTTCCGGCGGCTCGACGACCACTTTCTCGGCGAGACGGAGCATCATGGCGCCGGCGGCGAATGGCGCGTCGAACAACCACGCCTGCGCTGGGACGTCCTGGACGCGGTGCGCGACGCTGCGACCGAAATGGGGGTTCCACCCACATCCGATTTCAACACGGGCAACAACACCGGCGTCGGCTATTTCCACGTCAACCAGAAGCGCGGCCTGCGCTGGTCGGCGGCGCGCGGCTTTCTCAAGCCGGTGCTCCGCCGGCCCAATCTTCGTCTCGAAACAGGCGTTCTGGCCGAGCGGGTGCTGTTCGACGGGCCTCGCGCCTGCGGCGTGCGGTTCCGGCGGAACGGGCAGGTCTTCGAAGCCAGGACAAGGGGCGACGTGGTCCTGTCGGCCGGCTCGGTCGGCTCGGCCCATCTGCTGCAGCTCTCCGGCCTCGGCGCGTCGGCGCGGCTGTCGGAGCATGGCATCGCGACCGTGGCCGACAGGCCCGGCGTCGGGCGCAACCTGCAGGACCATCTGCAGCAGCGGGCGATCTACAAGGTGCATGGGGTGAAAACGCTGAACGAGACCTATCATTCACTGGTGGGACGGGCGCTGATGGGCCTCGAATACGCGCTGTTCCAGACCGGACCGCTGACCATGGCGCCCTCGCAGCTCGGCATCTTCACGACCTCGTCGCCGGAGCATGAGCGCCCGAACATCCAGTTCCATGTCCAGCCGCTCAGCCTCGACCGGTTCGGCGATCCGCTGCATCGCTTCCCGGCGATCACCGTCAGCGCCTGTAACCTGCGCCCGACCTCGCGCGGCGAGATCCGGCTTCGGTCGGCCGATCCCGCCGCCAGGCCGGTGATCGCACCGAACTACCTGTCGACCGATGAGGACCGGCAGGTTGCCGCGGACGCCATCCGTGTCACCCGCCAGCTGATGCAGCAGAAGGCGATCCGGCGCTTGCGGCCCGAAGAGCATGTGCCCGGCCCTGCCATCGGCGATGATGCGGCGGCGCTGGCCAAGGCGGCCGGTGACATCGGGACGACGATCTTTCATCCGGTGGGCACGGCGAAGATGGGTCTGGCTTCGGATCCGCTGGCTGTCGTCGATGATCGCCTGCGTGTCATGGGCGTGCAGGGACTGAGGGTGATCGACGCCTCGGTGATGCCGACGATCACGTCAGGCAACACCAACACCCCGACGATCATGATCGCCGACAAGGGCGCCGCCATGATCCTCGCCGACTGGAAGGCGGCTTGATAGACCCCGAGGACATCCCGATCCGGCAGCGCCGGCTTGTGAAGCGGCCCCGAACCATCCTATCTGTGCCTCGCAGACTTCCGGCGGAGTGAAGGACAGGACGACATGTCGACACGCATCGGGCGGTCCTCGCGCCTGATTCCCCTGTATCATCAGGTCTACCTGCATCTGAGGGACATGATCGCCAGCTCTGCGGCGGTGCCCGACCGGCCGTTTCCATCCGAGCCACAGCTTGCGGCGCGCTTCGGCGTTAGCCGGGTGACCGTCCGCGCGACGCTGGCGAGGCTGGAGGCGGAGGGGCTGGTGCGGCGCGTTCACGGGGTCGGGACCTTCCCGACCGCCATCCCCGACAGCGGGCGCGCCAACATCCAGGGCCATCTGGAAAACCTGATGTCCTACGAAGAGGCCACGAGCGTGCGCAATCTCGCATGGTCGGTGGACACCGAGGCCGATCCGGTCGCCGCGCATGCGCTCGGCGAGGGACGCTGCCTCAGGATCGTGCGCGTCCGCTCCTATCAGGGCCAGCCGATCTCGTTCACCACGATCTGCGTGGCGTCACGGCATGGGCCGCTGATCACCCTGCCGCCCGAGGGCAACGCGCCGATCATCCAGACGCTTGAACAGCACGGCGTGGTGGCGCGCGACGCCGAGCAGGTTCTCACCGCCCTGGCCGCACCCGAGCCAGCCGCACGCCATCTGCAGGTCGAACCCGGTATGCCCCTGATTGCGATGCGCCGGCTTATGCTGGACGCGGACCGGCAGCCGATCCTGCATCAGGAGAGCCTTTATGTGCCGGACCGCTTCGAATACCGCATGAAGCTCAGCCGCACGAGCATCGGACCCGTCGCGAAATGGACCCCGATCGGCTAGAGCATCCTGCGAAGACAGGGCAACGGTTTTTCGCTCAAGTCATGCTCGACGTTGTTGTTGTCGATCACGTGAGCAGCGCTCAGGCCTTCAAGGCCTCGTCGATGAAGCGGTTGGTCCATATCTGATCAGGATTGGGCGGGTTGGCCAGCCCGGTCTCGCGCAGCGCCGTCAGGCCCGACGCCCACAGATCGGGCAGATTGCGCAGCAGGTTCTCGCGGCCGCGAGCCAGCCAGAGCTGCTCCTTGGACGCATCCGACACCGCGACGACCGTGGCCAGATCACGAATGCCAGGAATGTCGAAATCGCGGGCGGCCCGTTCGAAGATCGGGGGGTTGGGCTGGGTCAGCATCTCGTTCATGGAATCGCGCATCGCGCGCAGGAAGCGGACGACCGTCTGCGGACGCTTTTCGATCATCTCGCGGGTGGTGAGGTAGCACTGGCTCGGCATCGGCGCATAGCGATCGGTCGACCAGACCTCGATCTGTTCGTTGTTGCGCTTCAGGACGACGGGCACGATGATCGAGGCCATGAAGCAGTCAACACGGCCCTGGCGCACCATCTGCAGCACGCCGGGCGAGTTGCCTGTGACCTCACGCTTCACATCATCGGGCTTGAGCCCGACCTTGGCGAGGACGAGATTGAGGAAGATGTCGGTGGTCCCGCCAACCGATACGATCCCGACCGTCTTGCCCTTGAGATCCTCGGCCCGCGTGATGGGTTTCTCCTTCGGGCTGATCATGTGAAAGGTCGAGCCCTGATGGCTGGTGGCGATGGCAACCACCGGGACACCCTGCGCCGCGGCGCGGATCATGTCGATGGAGGCCGCCCGGATGAACTGGACCTGCCCGGCCGCCAGCTGCTGCAGGGCCTGCGCCGTTCCGGCGGCGCCAAGCAGCTTGGCATCAAAGCCGTGCCGTGTGTAGTGGCCGCCCGAGACGGCGTTCATCATCTCGATGAAATCGGCGATGAAGCCGAACGGCGTCATCACGGTGAGTGGCTCGCGCGCCTGTGCCTGCAGCAGCGCCGGGGCACCCATCACGGCGGCTGCGCTACCGCCCGCCAGGCCCGACAGCGCGGCGCGGCGGGTCATCCTCAAACTGTGCAACGTCATGGCAGTCCTCCCTTGGCCGTTCCGGCTCCAAATGCGACGATCGCGTCAGGTCATCCTGCCGCTCAGTGGACGTTCATGGCATCAGACCTCCGCCATTGATGTGCAGGGTCTGGCCAGTGATGTAGCGCGCCGCCGGTGACAGCAAAAACAGGATCGGGCCCGCAATGTCGTCGGCATCCGCCAGCCGGCCGAGCGGGATCGACTGGACATAGCTGGCCATATCGAGACGCAGGGGCTGCGATGGATCGCCATGGGCGATGCCGCCGCGCAGGAACGGCGTGTCGACAGCCGAGGGCGCGACCACGTTGACACGGATGACGGGAGCTTCCTCCGCCGCAAGCAGCTTGGTCAGCGCGATGACGCCGGCCTTGGACACGCCATAGGCGCCATAGCCGGGCGCGGCCTTCACGGCGAGACCGGACGCCATGGTCACGATCGCCGGCTCGCGCCCCTGGCGCAGCAGCGGCAACGCCGCCTTCAGGGCCAGAACGGTGCTGTTGAGATTGCCGTCGAGCACATCGCTCCAGGCGGCATGGCTCGTCTCGGTGAGCGCCGCGCGCGGGCGGGCAAAGCCGGCCAGAGCCACCATTCCGTCAAGGGCGGGCCAACGCGCGGCGATGGCGCCGAAGACGCGACCGACCTCGGCCTCGTCGGTGAGGTCGCAGGCAAACACCACAACATCCTGCGGCAAGGGATGGGCGTCCAGGACGCGGCCCAGATCAAGCGCGATGACCTCGGCTCCACCAGCCCTGAGCGCGGCGACCACGGCCCGTCCGATGCCGCCGCCGGCTCCGGTCACGAGGACCCTTCGTCCGGTGGCGAGGGAAAAATCCGGAGAGGACATCACAGTCTTCCGATCTGCAGGCGCTGGACAGGGTCCAGAGTTGTCGTATGAATAAGACAAGTCAAGAAGGAGATGTCAAATCATGCAGGCTGAGGATCCGGCGGCCGACCTGATCGCGCCTGGTGCGGAGGCATCGCTGGACTGCGACGTGCTGATCTCCGGCGGTGGGCCGGTCGGTTTGTGCCTCGCCTATCTGTTGGCCTCGAAGGGCGTTTATGTCCACGTGGTCGAGGCGGAGGTTGCCATCACCCGCGCGTTGCGCGCGTCGACCTTCCATCCGCCGACGCTCGACATGCTCGATCCGCTTGGCATCACCGCACCGTTGCTGGAACAGGGTTTGATCTGCCCGAGCTGGCAGATCCGGATGCATCCGTCGGGCGAGCGCGCCGTCTTCGACATGGGCGTGCTGGCGGCCGACACGAAACACCCGTACAGGCTGCAATGCGAACAGTGGAAGCTGTCCGAAGCCCTGCTCGTCCGGCTCGCGGCGTTGCATCAGGCGCAACTGTCGTTCGGCACGTCACTCGTGTCATTTGTCCAGGGGCGCCACGGGTTTGCGGCCCGGGTCGAGCATGCGGGCCGTGTCCGGACCGTCCGCTCCCGGTTTCTCGTGGGTTGCGACGGCGCCCGCTCAGCCGTCCGCAGGGGACTAGACCTGCCGTTCGAGGGACAGACCTATCCTGAAACCACCTTGCTCGTGACCACGCGGTTTCCGTTCGAGGACCATCTGGAGGGCCTGTCGAATGTGTCCTACTGCTGGAAGGAAGGAGGAAACTTCTCGCTGCTGAAGGTTCCGGGCCGCTGGCGCGTCTCGATCTATCCGCGCGAGGACCTGAGCATCGAGGAGCAGCTCTCGGACGAGATGATCAACCAGGCCCTGCAGGTCATTGTAGCGATCGACGGACCGCATGCGGTGCTCGAGTCGAGACCGTACCGGGTGCATCAGCGGATCGTGCCGACCTATGTGAAGGACAGGGCCGTCCTGGCAGGCGATGCGGCACATCTCAATTCGCCGGCGGGCGGGATGGGCCTCAATGGCGGCCTTCATGATGCATTCGCACTGTCGGAGGCCTTGACAGGCATCCTTCAGAGGGACCGCCCGCTCGACGATCTGGCGCGCTATGATCGCCAGCGGCGCCCAATCGCCGCCGAGCAGATCCTGGCGCAGGCGGACCGGAACCGCAGCACGATGCGGGAGAAGGACCCGGCCAGGCGCCGCGAGATGCTTGCGCGCCTCCAAGCCGTCACGGCGGACCGCGAGAGCATGCGGGCGCATCTGCTGAAGTCATCGATGATCGAGGGCCTCAGGCTCGCCGCCGCGATCGACTGATTGGTATCATCCGGGGGGCGCTGTCTCAGCGCCTGGCACTGCCATGCCAGGGGATCAGCAGCCTGCGCAGGATCCCGATCGAGAAATACAGCAGAAAGCCGAGCATCGACATGTGGATCAGGATGGCGAACATCTCATCCATCTCAAACGCGTTCATGCGTTCGATCAGCATGCGGCCGAGGCCGAGATTGCCGCCAAGATACTCGCCCACGATCGCGCCGATGATGGCCAGCACGATGCCGACCTCAAGCCCGGTGATGATGTAAGGCAGGGCCGAAGGCAGTTCGAGGCGGCGGAAAATCTGCCAGCGCGTCGCATTCAGCGAGGTCATGACGTCGCGATGGCCTTCATCGATCGACTTCACGCCGAGGACCGTGTTGGTCAGGATCGGGAAGAAGGCGAGCACGGCAGCGACGATCACCTTGGAGGTGACGCCGAAGCCGAACCAGACCACGAACAGCGGCACCAGCGCCACTTTCGGAATCACCTGCGTCGCCACGATGAAGGGATTGAGCGTCAGCTCCAGCCAGCGGACGCGGGCGATGGCGACACCAAGACCAACCCCGATGATGATGGCCCAGCCGAAGCCCGCCAGCGTCGCATACAGCGTCCAGTAGGTGTGGTTCCAGCCACGCGGATTGGTCATCAACCGAAGCCACTCGGTCCAGACATCGGCGGGCGCCGGCAGGATGAAGTGCGAAATGCCGGACCATTTGACGTAAGCATGCCAGAGCCCGATCAGTGCCCCGAGCAGGATCGGGGTTGTGATCCAGGGCAGCAGCCCTTCGCGCAGGCCCTGGCGGCGGGCGAGAACGTCCGAGGGCGGCGTGCCGACCGGCGCAAGGTCACTCATGGCATTCACTCATGGCATTGCCCCTGTGGCATAAGCTGCGGACGGCTCCGCATGCACGCCGCTCACGAGATGGCGGCAAGGCGCTGGCGCAGCGCCAGCGCGATGTCCTGGAAAGCAGCCATCGACTGCACGTCCGACCGGCGCGGTCGGGGGATCGGCACATCCACGATGGTGTCGATCTTGCCGGGGCGCGGCGACAGCAGCACGATCCGGTCGGCCAGGAACACGGCTTCCGAGATCGAATGGGTGACGAGGATGATGGTCTTGCCGGTGTCCATCCAGATGCTCTGCAGTTCGAGGTTCATGGCGTCGCGTGTCATCGCGTCAAGCGCTCCGAAGGGCTCATCCATCAACAGGATTTTCGGATCATAGGACAAGGCCCGCGCAATGGCCGCGCGCTGGCGCATGCCGCCCGACAGTTCGCGCGGCCAGCGGCGCTCGAAGCCGCCAATGCCGACCAGACGGCACAGCTCATGCGCTTTCATCCGGCGCTCGGCCCGCGCCATTCCCTTCAGCTCGAGCGGCAGCGCGATGTTGTCCTCGATGCTGAGCCAGGGGAACAGGTTTGCATCCTGAAAAACCATGCCAAGCTCGGACACCGCTTCGGGCCGGCGCTGCTCGCCCTGCCAAAGCAACTGCCCTTCCACCGTCAGGCGGCCCGAGGTCGGGGCGATCAGTCCGCCAACCATGCGCAGCAGGGTGGTCTTGCCACAGCCGGACGGCCCCAGAAGCACGACGAACTCACCCTCGCCCACGCTCAGATCGGTGGATGACAGGGCGTGGACCGGCCGGTCCCGCGTGCCATACCATTTCGCGATCCCGGACAGGACGATGGCGGGCTGCGCAGCGGTCATCGGCACATGTTCCATTCAGTCCGGTCTCCACAGGCCGAGGCGCTGGCGCCAGCGCGCGCCCGGCGACAGGATGCGCCGGAAGCCCTCGGTGCGGCCGGCCGCATCCATCCGCGCCGACAACAACGCTGACGCCAGCGCCATATTGGACGAGAACACCGGTTTGCCAAGCTGCTCGGCCACAACAAAGGGCAGGCTCGGCATGCCCGTGCCTCCGATCAGGACGGCATCCGCCGCGGCATGATCGAGGCGGTCGGCCAGCTCTGCCACATCAGCCGCAGACAAACGGTAGATTTTGCGCGTGTCGGCCAGATCCGCCGGAAGCCCGGCATGCGCCACGATTCCGAGGCCGGCGGCGCTGAAGTAGCGCTTGGCCTCGTCAACCAGCCAGGCCGGATAGGGAGCCATGAGCGCGAGACGGCTGAGGCCGAGCGACCCGCACATCGCCCGGATCGCCTCAGTGGCGGTGATGACCGGATAGCCGGCGCGCTCCGTATGGGCGGCCATGTCGCGGGCCTCCGCCTCGGGGCCGCGCAGATAATAGCAGGTGCAGGCGAAGCCGGCGGCGGTCAGCGGTGCCAGATCGAAGCTCGCCAGCGCCGGGCCGATGGCGTCGATATAGTCGCCAAGGCGCGTGCGGCTGTCCGCCGACGGCGCGGTCGCGCGCGCCGTCAGCAGGGCCGCGCCGGTGAGAATTGACAGTTCCGGTTCGGCGCAGGGATTGCCCATCGGCGTGATCAGCCCGAGCAGCGGGCCATAGACCCCGCCATTGTTCGCGGACCGATCCATCACGATCCGCTCATGCGGGCGAGCGGGCCCTTCCAGTGGGCGCCCTGCGTCCAGGCGCGCAGGGCCTCGGGCGTGTCCATCGACGGATCGCAGAAAGCCACGGCGCGCCAGGCGACGCAGAGCATGCAGGACAGCACCGGCGCTGCGCCGATGGCCGGATGGTTGGCGATCGACTGCAGGGTCGGCATGCCGGTGCCCAGCATCAGGACCGCATCGACATCCGCATCGCCGAGACCGGCCAGCGCCTCGTCCGCCGCCCCGGCACAGAGCGAGTAGATCGGGTGAAAGGCCGTTGTCTCGCGATAGGCGCTGACCTCGGCCACGACCTCGAAGCCGCGGGATATCCAGTATCCGGCGCTCTGCTGGTCGAGCGCGGAGTTGTAGGGGGACACCAGAGCGATCCGTCTTGCGCCCAGCCGGTTCAGCGCGTCCACGGAGGCGCTCGCGCCGGACAGGGCCGGCACGCCAGCCACGGCGCTGATGCCGGCCAGCAAGGCGTCCTCGCGCACTGCCCCGATCAAATAGGACGAACCCGTGCAGGCGAGCGCGACGACGTTGACCGGCGCATTGGCGAACTGGGACAGGATTGCGGGAAACTGGTCCATGTAATCGACGAGCCGCTCCGAGATCGTCGATCTGGCGCTGGTCATGCGGGCGTTGATGAAAGCGTAGCCAGGCGGGGTCAGGATCGCCATCTCCGGCTCGACCGTGGTGTTGGCCTGGGGCGTGAACACCCCGATCAGCCCCTTGGGCGCATAGGCAACGGTCACCGGCTGCTCCTGATGGTGCGAGGTGCGGAACGGGAACGGCTGGGACGCACGATGGATCTCGGGATCATCCTTGTAGTGTTGACGAAACAGCCGAGCGTTTGCAACCGGCGTCCCACGCCATCAATCACCCGGCTGCGATAGGACAAGGCCTCGGCACGATGAAGCCGCAGGCCGTGAGCGTCATGGCCTCCGCCGCATCGCGCAGCCGTTTCAGACCCGATGCATGCGGCCTGACGACGTCGTCGAGCACCTGGGGCTGGAGGCCGCCGCCCACCAGCCCCGCCAGCGAGACCGGGTGATGTGGCGGCCGGAAGGGCCGGGAGCCGGTCAGCGTGCCGTTCTCGATCAACCCCGCGACCGAATCCACCATCGACATATCGAGCCGTTCACGCCGCTCGGGTTGACCTGCACCTTGAACATCAACGGCGCGCGCTTCGATGGCACCTGCCTGTCGTGACGTGGGGCGGTGGCGCGGCTCCGGCAAGAACAGGACAGGAACAATTGCTGCCCGTGATCGCCGCGGCATGAGCCGTTCTCAGTCTTGGGCGAACGTTCAGCCGGAGTTCAGCGAAGGCTGGCTAACAAAAAATCTCAGTATGCGTGTCCTGTCTTGACGAGCATGAGCGCGTCGTTGGCCGTCAGGGTTCGCGTGAGAAGCGCCAGCGATCCGGACGAGACGCCCATGAGTGACGCCACGTCGACCCTCCCGCACGACAAGCCCACCGGGATGGCCAATGATCTGCAGGCAGCGCGCGTCTTCTTTTCGCTGTCACGGGGGTGGTGGACAGGCCCGACCAGCCGCAGGGCGTGGTTCTGGACCCTCGCGCTCGGGACGATGATCCTGCTCAATGTCGGGGTCAATGTCGGGGTCAACGCCTGGCATGGCTGGTTCTTCAATGCGCTCGAGAAGAGGGACAGCGCGACGGCCGGGATGGCCATCCTCGCCTTTCCGCTGATCGTCGTGGTCGTCTCGGGCGTCGGCGTGATGATCCTGAAGACGCGCGAAACCCTGCAGGTCTACTGGCGGCAATGGCTGTCGGCGAAGCTGATCGACATGTGGGTGGCGCGGCGGCGGTTCCAGCGACTGTCGCCGGCTGGTCTGGAGCCGGCCAATCCTGAATACCGCATCGCCGATGATGTGCGCTGGGCCACCGAACCCCTCGTCGATTTCGCCATCGGGCTTCTGTCCGCGGTGATCACGGTGATCACCTTTGTCGGCATCCTGTGGAGCATCGGCGGCGGCCTCACCCTCGGCAGCGGCGCGGGCGCGGTGACCATCCCGGCCTATCTGGTGCTGGCGGCGGTCGCCTATGGCATCGCGATCTCCTTGCTCATGCTGCTGGTTGGCCGGCACCTGCCCCGGCGCTATGCCCGGCGCAACGAGTCCGAGGCGAAGTTCCGCTTCGGACTGATGCGCCTGCGCGATTCAGCCGACGCCATCGCCATCGGCGGCGGCCAGCACAGCGAGCGTCGCGCCATCGGCGCGACCTATGACACGCTGGCGCAGCGCTGGCTCGCGGTGATCAAGGAGCGGGTCAAGCTGACCTGGATCACCAACAGCAATGGCGCGCTGGTCCCCGTCATTCCGCTGCTGCTGGCGGCGCCGAAGTACATGTCAGGCGAACTCAGTCTCGGCGGCGTCATGCAGGTTGCGGCAGCCTTCGTGCAGGTCCAGATCGCCTTCAACTGGATCGTCGAGAACTTCATGCGCATCGCCGAATGGCTGGCCTCGGCGCGGCGCGTCAACGATCTGGCCCAGTCGATCGAGACGCTTGAAGCGCTGCCGGCCGATAGGATCGGCGGACCGCGGCAGATGGCGGGGGCGCCCGGCATCCTTGCCGCGCACGACCTCGTGCTGAAAGACCGGGACGGCCATGCCATCACGACGCCGCTCTGCTTCGAGCTTCGTTCGGGCCAGAGCCTGCATCTGGGCAATCTCAGCAGCGAGGCGGCCAGCGCCACCTTGCGGGCGATCGCAGACCAGTGGAACTGGGGCAGCGGCGTGATCGCCCGCGCGCCGGAGGCCAGCATCGGCGCCGCCGCGCGCCGCATGCGCTGGGCCGAGAGCTCGCTGTCGGATATCCTGTCGGGCCCGGGCAGCGACGAGGCCGCGCAGATGGCGGCACTGGCGCGGGTCGGCCTCGGCCGCCTGTCGAACCTGTTGTCCGACACGGCCGATTGGGACAGGGTGCTGACCGAAGGCGAGCGGCAGCGTCTGGCGCTGGCGCGGATCCACCTGTCGCAGCCCGATATCATCCTGATCGACGACGCCCTGCACGCGCTCGACGAGGCGGACGCGGCAGCCCTTTACGCCGACCTGCGCGCCAGCCTGCCCAAGGCGATGATCGTGACGGCCGGCAGCTCAGCCGTGCTCGCGGCCGCCGCGGACACAGGGCTCGGATCGGCTGGCGCTCCTGTTCTTGCGGCGCCGACCGGACAGGACATCCTGACGTTGCAGCCGCGGCGGGCACGCCGCAAACCCGTGGCCTGAGCTGTTTTCCGCGCCGTCCCTGTGCGGCAGACACAGGGCGGCCGCACGATGGAGAGAAAGATGAGACTGAATGACTGGGACGGCTACTGGGGCCTGCGCGTGGCGGAATGCCCCTGCGACGTCCACTTCGTCGAATGGCTGGAGGATAACGCCATCACCGGCAAGACGATCTTTCATTTTGGCTCCGGCGGCCACCACTATGTCGGCATCCGCTGCGCCGAGCCGGAACTGAACAATGCGGTCCTGTCGATCAACGCCTCCTCGCCGGACTACGACGCGTTCATGAAGCTGGCCAAGGAGCAGCCCGAACTGCTGCACAGCTACACCTGCTACTTCGGCGACATCTACACGACCAATGCGAAGCTCCTGCCCCGCTTTGATGTTGTCACGCTGTTCCATTCCTGCGAGTTCCGCAGCGAGAAGAACGACGCCTATGGCGCGCTCACCGACCTTGAGGTGATGGAACTGTTCGTGGATCAGCTCAATCCGGGCGGCCATGTGCTGTTCTACACCGGATCATTTGCCTTCGAGACAGCAAAGCCGGTCATTGCCGCCCTTGAAAAATCCCGCCCCGTCGAGAAGGTTGACCTCTTCAAGACATTGCTGGTCTACCGTAAGAAGGCATGACCCCTGCGTCGCTCCGGCGCCGGGCAGGCCATCGGCGGCCGGCATGCGGGATTGGCGCGATCAGGATGGGTGAACGGTGACGCCGCAGGCAAAAGGCCGATGGTGGTGGCTGGGGCCGGCTGCGAGCGTCACGATCTTCGTGGCCTCGATCGCGGTCCTGTCTGTCATCCTGCAGGAGATCGACAGCGCCAAGGTCCTTGTCGCACTCGCCGAAACCGGCCGCGACAAGCTGCTGCTCGCCTGCGGCTTCATGGTGCTGAGCTATCTCCTGCTCACTCTCTACGACGCGCTGGCGCTGAAGCTGCTCGGCCTGTCGATTCCTTATCGCACCACAGCGCTCGGATCTTACACGAGCTTCTCGATCTCTTTCACGCTGGGCTTTCCCCTGGTGACGGCCGGCACTGTCCGTTACTGGATCTACTCCGGTCGCGGCGTCCGGACCGCAGAGGTCGCCAAGATCACCGTCATCGTCGGTATGACGTTCTGGCTCGGCATGGCGGCCGTTCTGGGCATCGCCCTGACCTACTCCGCCGACAGCCTTGCTGGTCTGGCCCGGACAACGGCGCCGGTCATGCAGGTCATCGGGGCGGTGATCCTTGCCATCGTCATCAGCTATCTGATCTGGGTTGCGGGCGGCGAGCGCGCCATCGAGGTGCGTGGCTGGCGGCTGGAACTGCCGGGGGCCAGGATGAGCTTCGGACAGATCCTGATCGGGGCCGCCGATGTCTGCGCTGCGGCGGCTGTGCTGTACGTGCTGCTTCCGGCAGGGCACGGCCTCGCCTACGAGGCTTTCCTCGCCATCTACGTGTTCGCCTGCGTCGTCGGCATCGCCAGCCATCTTCCCGGCGGCGTCGGGGCGTTCGAGGCCGTCATGCTGATCGGCCTGGCGCATCTGCCGCGCGAGCCGGTGCTGAGCGCGCTCCTGCTGTTCAGGCTGATCTACTACATCGCGCCCTTCGTTCTCGCCCTCATGCTGCTCGGGCTCTACGAGGTGAGCAAGCGGCTCAGCACGCGACCGCGGTGACGCTCACGCCTCGCCGCCGCGTTTGAGAAAACGCGCGGCGCTGAGCACAATCCTGCTGTCCGCAGCCTTGAGCGCCGCCTCGTCCTTCTGGGTATAGGGCAGCGCGGTGAGGACATGGCGGATCGCATTCAGGCGCGTGCGGTACTTGTCGTTGGCCCTGATGACCGACCAAGGCGCCTGCTCGCTGCTGGTGCGCGCCAGCATGGTCTCGATGGCGGCGGAGTAGGCCGGAAAGCGGGTGATCGCCTCGAAATCGATCGGGGACAGTTTCCAGCGTTTCAGCGGATCATGATAGCGGGCATGCAGCCGCTTCATCTGCATCTCGGCGCCGACCGTCAGAAACAGCTTGAAGACGTGGATGCCGTCCCGCGCCAGAATGCCCTCGAAGACGGGGGCGTCGGCGAGGAAGCTCTCATGCTCGGCCGGAGTGCAGAAACCCATCACCGGCTCGACCATCGCACGGTTGTACCAGGAACGGTCGAAGAACACGATCTCGCCGCAGGTCGGCATATGCGTTGCATAACGCTGGAAGTACCACTGGCCCTTCTCGATGTCGGATGGCCTGGACAGCGCCACGACCCTGGCGCCGCGTGGATTGAGATGCTGGGTGAAGCGATGAATGGTGCCGCCCTTGCCGGCTGCGTCGCGGCCCTCGAGCACAATGATCACGCGCGCGCCACTCTGCTTCACCCAATTCTGCACCTTCTGCAGTTCGATCTGCAGAAGCTCCAGCTCGGCCTCGTAGCGCTTGCGCTTCATTTTCTTGTCGTAGGGAAAGTCGCCGCTGCCGAACGCCGCATGATCGATCTCGGCCGGCAGCTGCGGATTCTTGATGTCAAAGGCCTGCATGGCCTTCTCGGTCTTGGTCTGAATGAACGTCTTCTTGGCCGACATGACGGACAGTTCCTGTGGTGGCAAAGGAAAATCATATCATGCCTGCCCCGGGCAGCCAGCGGTTTCAGCGGCGCCCGCATGGCTGCGCGAGAGCTGTGCCATTACGCACCCTTGCGGCACAGGCCGGAGACCGCCTACATCTCATCGCGCAAGGGGTGGTTCCCCTGATGTGCGAAGGCGCGAGGCTGCCATGACAGATGCCACCGACCCTGCGCCGGCCACTTCACCAAAAGCCTGGATTCCGGCGGTCGGTGCCGGGCTTGCCGCGATGGTGCCACTGGTGGTGAGCGGCCAGTCGCTGTGGTGGTCGGCGCTCCCGGCCCTGTCGGTGTTCGGATTGTGCGCCCTGCTCTGGCGCAGCCGCGTCGCCCCGGAGGTCGTGCCGGCCGCGGCGCCGTCCGTCAAACCGGTGGCCTCGGGCGAGCCGGCCGTCACGGTCGCCCAGCAGATCGATCCGGCCCTGATCGACGCCTTTGCGCTGCCGCTGATCGTCACCGATGGCAATGCCATGGTGATCGGATCGTCCGCGAGCGCCCAGCGGATCTTTCCCGGCATCGCCTACGGCAGACCGGTTTCCTTGGCCATTCGTGACCCCGACTTTCTCGAGGCCGTGACGCTGACGATGGCTGACCAAACGTCGCGGGTGATCATGCTGATCGAAAGCGCGGCGCTCGACCGGGCGCTCAGGGTCCATGTCAACCCGGTGCCGTCCGCCGTTGATCGCCGAGGGCTGGTGATGGCCGTGTTCGAGGACCTGACCGAGCAGCGGGCCACCGAGCGCATGCGCGTCGACTTCATCGCCAATGCAAGCCACGAACTGCGCACCCCGCTCGCCTCGCTGCTTGGCTTCATCGAGACCCTGCAAGGCCCTGCCCGCGAGGACCACAAGGCGCGCGAGCGTTTCTTGCCGATCATGCGGGAGCAGGCGGGCCGCATGTCGCGCTTGATCGATGACCTTTTGTCGCTGTCGCGGGCCGAACTGCGCGCGCACCAGCAGCCGACATCGCCGATCGACCTCACCTCGATCGTCCGCGAGATCATCGACTCTCTCAGCCTCTCGGCCAAGGAACGCGGCGTGATGCTCGAGGTCGGCCTGCCGTCACGCCCGGCCCTCATCAAGGGCGATCGTGACGACCTGCTCCGGCTGGTCGAAAACCTTGTGGAGAACGGCATCCGCTACGGCCGGGACGGCGGGCGCGTCCTGATCGCGGTCACGGAAGCGGAGCCCGGACCGGTCACGCTCAGCGTCCGCGACCACGGGCCGGGCATCGCACCAGAGCATATTCCGCGCCTGACCGAACGGTTCTACCGCGCCGATCTGTCGCACAGCCGGGAGGTCGGCGGCACCGGACTTGGCCTCGCCATCGTCAAGCATCTGGTCGCCCGCCACCGCGCCCGCCTCGAAATCGAAAGCGTTCCGGGCGATGGTGCCACGTTCCGGGTGATCTTCCCGGCCTGAGAGACCTTGTCGACGGGATCAGGGCGCCCATCAGGCAATCATGACACATTCGTCACACCGATGTCATAAAACTCGTGTGAATGGGCACAGTCGAACATGACACGAGGATCCTTCCCATGCGCAAGTTTGCGATCACTGCGGCTGCCTTCGCGGCCCTGAGCCTGTCCCCCGCGACGGCCGCCGACATCACCGGCGCCGGCGCCACCTTCCCCTTCCCGATCTATGCCAAATGGGCGGAGGCCTACAAGGCCGCCACCGGTGTCGGCCTCAACTACCAGTCCATCGGCTCGGGCGGCGGCATCCGCCAGATCCGCGCCAAGACGGTCGATTTCGGCGCCACTGACGCCCCGGTCAAGGGTGATGAACTCACCCGTGATGGCATGATCCAGTTTCCGATGGTCATGGGCGGCGTTGTGCCGGCTCTCAACGTTGCCGGCATCGGCCAGCGCGGTCTGAAGCTGACCGGCCCGCTTCTGGCGGACATCTTTCTCGGCACTGTCAAGAAGTGGAACGATCCGAAGATCGTGGCGCTCAATCCCGGCGTGACCCTTCCTGATGCGACCATCAACGTGGTCTATCGCTCCGACGGCTCCGGCACGACCTTCGTCTGGACCGAGTATCTCAGCATGGTCTCCGACGAGTGGAAGTCGAAGATCGGCACCAACACCTCGGTGCAGTGGCCTGTCGGCGTCGGCGGCCGCGGCAACGAAGGCGTCTCCGGCACCGTCCGCCAGATCGCCAACTCGATCGGCTATGTCGAGTATGCCTATGCCAAGCAGAACAACCTGTCCTACGCGCTGGTCCAGAACAAGGCCGGCAACTTCCCGGTGCCGGATGACAGCTCATTCCAGGCCGCGGCGTCGGCGGCAGACTGGAACGCTGCGCCCGGTTTCGGCATCAGCCTCAACAATCAGGCCGCACCGACAGCCTGGCCCGTGGTCTCGGCCACCTTCATCTTGATGTACGCCAAGCCTGCCGATCCAGCCAAGTCGGCCGCCGCCCTCAAGTTCTTCGACTGGGCCTTCGCCAACGGCGACAAGCTTGCAACCGATCTTGAGTACGTGCCGATGCCCGTGCCCGTGAAGGCGCAGGTTCGCGCGTCCTGGAAGACCGTGGTCGATACCGCCGGCAAACCGATCTTCTGAAGCTGGCCCGACATGATGCCCGGCGGGGCGGGCACCAGCCCGCCCCGCTGTCCTGCCCCGTCAACAGACACCCGCGTGGAGTGTGCGCATGGTTGCCGTCTACGAGCGCTCCTACCAGAACGCGACCAAGGTCACGCGCAAGGCCAACCCGTTCGGCTTTGACCCGATCTTCGCCGCGCTGAGCAAGGCCGCCGCCATCACCGTGCTGGTGCTGCTCGCCGGGATCATGGCATCCATGATCTACGGCGGCTGGCCCGCCTTCCGCGAATTCGGCCTCGGGTTCCTGACAGGCACGCAGTGGGACACGATGAATGACAGGTATGGGGGCCTGCCCGCCATCATCGGCACGCTCTCGACCGCCCTGATCGCCATGATGATTGGCGTGCCTCTGTCGTTGGGCACCGCGATCTACCTCACACAACTCGCCCCTGCCTGGTTCAAGCGCCCTGTGGGAACTGCGGTCGAGCTGCTCGCCGCGGTGCCCAGCATCATCTACGGCATGTGGGGCCTGTTCGTGTTTGTGCCGCTCTTCGCCGCCTATTTTCAGGTTCCCGTGAGCCAGGTTGTCGAAGGCATGCCGATTCTGGGCACCATCCTCTATGCCCGCTCGCCCTCAGGTCTCGGGATCCTCAGCGCCGGCATCATTCTCGCTTTCATGATCGTGCCGTTCATCGCCTCGCTGACCCGCGACATGCTCGACCAGATTCCGACCGTGCTGCGCGAAAGTGCGTATGGCATCGGGTGTACCACGTGGGAGGTGGTGCGCCACGTGCTGTTGCCGCAGGCAGGCGTCTCCATCGTCGGCGCCATCATGCTCGGTCTTGGCCGCGCGCTCGGCGAGACCATGGCCGTCACCTTCGTGATCGGCAATGCCAACCGCTTGTCGGCGTCCATCATGGACCCTGGATCAACCATCGCCTCGCGCATCGCCAGCGAGTTCAATGAGGCGCTCGGCATGCAGATGAACGCGCTGATCGGGCTGGGCTGCGTGCTGTTCTTCGTCACCTTCGTGGTGCTGGTCATTGCCCGCATCCTCGTCTCGCGCGTCAAGCAGTACTGATCGGAGCCAAACCCATGTCCGACACCACCGCCACTGCCGGGCTGCAGGGCCAGGTCAAATGGGGCCGGGTCCGCCAGTCGCGCCGGGTCAGCGACAAGGTCCTGCGGGTCTTCGCCACGGCGTCGACCATGGTGGCGGTGTTCGTCCTGTTCTGGATCCTCGGCATGCTGATCTGGAAAGGCGGGCAGGGCATCAGCCTCGACCTGTTCACCAAGATCACGCCGGGACCTGGAACCGCGGGCGGTGGTCTGCTGAACGCCATCGTCGGCTCGATCGTGCTCACCTTCCTGGGCATCGCGATCGCCACGCCGATCGGTGTCATGGCGGGGACCTATCTGGCCGAGTACGGCAAGGGCTCCAGGCTCGCCGACCTCGTGCGCTTCATCAACGACATCCTCTTGTCGGCGCCCTCTATCCTGATCGGACTGTTCGTCTACGTCATTCTCGTGATGCCGTTCCGGGGCTACTCGGGCTGGGCAGGCAGCGTGGCGCTGGCCATCATCGCGCTTCCGGTGATCGTGCGCACCACCGAGGACATGCTCAGGCTCGTTCCGAACAGCCTGCGCGAGGCCGGCGCGGCGCTTGGCGCGCCGACCTCCGTCGTCATCCGCCAGATCTCGTGGCGCGCCGCGAAAGCGGGCATCGTGACGGGAATCCTGCTTGCCCTTGCCCGCATCGCGGGTGAGACAGCGCCTCTGCTGTTCACGGCGCTGAACAATTCGTTCTGGTTCAACTGGAACCTGACGGGCGGCATCTCGAACCTGCCGGTCACCATCTACGCCTTCGCCTCGGCGCCCTATGACAACTGGCAGCAACTGGCCTGGGCCGGGGCGCTGCTGATCACGGGCGCCATTCTTGCCCTCTCCATCGGCGCCCGCAGCCTGCTCAACCGCAAGTGACGCTGCGCCGCCCCTGAACACCGAAACGAAAGGTCAGATCACATGTCCCAGATGGCTGTTCAGGACGCCCCGTCCGCCGCTGCGCCAAACAAGGACGCGAAGGTCTGCATCGGCGTGAAGAACCTCGATTTCTTCTATGGCTCCTTCCAGGGCTTGAAGAATATCAACATGAACTTCTTCGACCGTCAGGTGACCGCCATGATCGGCCCGTCGGGTTGCGGCAAATCCACCTTGCTTCGCGTTTTCAACCGCATCTACAGCCTTTATCCCGATCAGCGTGCCACCGGCGAGGTGATGCTGGACGGGCGCAACATCATCTCCAACAATGTCGACATCAACGAATTGCGCGCGCGCATCGGCATGGTCTTCCAGAAGCCGACGCCCTTTCCGATGTCGATCTATGACAACTGCGCCTTCGGCATGCGGCTTTACGAGAAGCTCTCGAAGTCAGAGCTTGATGATCGCGTCGAGCAGGCCTTGCGCAAGGCGGCGCTCTGGGACGAGGTGAAGGACAAGCTGAAGCAGTCCGGCATGGGGCTGTCGGGCGGCCAGCAGCAGCGCATGTGCATCGCCCGCACCATCGCGCAGCAGCCGGACGTGATCCTGTTCGACGAGCCGACCTCGGCGCTCGACCCGATCTCCACCGGCAAGATCGAGGAGCTGATCGAGGAGCTGCGCGCCGATTTCTCCATCGTGATCGTGACGCACAACATGCAGCAGGCCGCCCGCATCTCGCAGTACACGGCCTTCATGTATCTCGGGGAACTGATCGAATTCGGCCCCACAACGAAGATCTTCATGGACCCCGAGCAGAAGCGGACGCTCGACTACGTGACCGGCCGCTTCGGCTGACGTGCCGCTGCGAAGCGCCCTTGAGACAGCGACAGAAAGTATACATGCCATGAGCGACCACATCTCCAGGACCTTCGATCAGGAGCTCGATCAGCTCAGGCGGCTTGTGGCCGAGATGGGCGGCCTCAGCGAGCGCATGCTGGCGGACGCCACCATCGCGCTGGTGCGCGAGGACACCAAGCGGGCCCAGTCGGTGATCGCAACCGACCCGAAGCTCGACGAGCTCCAGCGCAAGATCGAGGACAACGCCGTGCTGATGCTCATGCGGCGCCAGCCTGTCGCCAACGACCTGCGCGAGGTCATGGCTTCGATCCGGATCGCGCATGATCTGGAGCGTATCGGCGATCTTGCCAAGAACATTGCCAAGCGGTCGCTGAAAGTGCAGGGGCACATGCAGCTCGGGCGTGCCATGACCGGCGTCGAGGCGCTCAGCCGGCTGGCGCAGGGGCAGCTCAAGGATGTTCTTGATGCCTACGCCCAGTCGAATGACAAGGGCGCGCTCGATGTCTGGGGCCGGGACGGCCAGATCGATGCTCTCGAGAACTCCCTGTTCCGCGAGTTGCTGACCTACATGATGGAGGATCCGCGCAACATCACCTTCTGCACCCACCTGTTATTCTGCGCCAAGAACATCGAACGGCTCGGCGACCATACCACCAATATCGCGGAGACGGTCCATTTCGTGGTCACCGGACGAGCCCTGCCGGCTGATCGGCCCCGAGGCGACTCGCCCAGCGATGCGGCCGCGTGACCGGTCACATCGCCATGTCAGCACGGATCTTCATCGTGGAGGACGAAGAGCCTCTCAGCCTCCTGCTACGCTACAATCTTGAAGCGGAGGGTTATCGCGTCGATGTCTGCGCGCGCGGCGACGAGGCCGAGTTGAAGCTGCGGGAAGAAGCGCCCGACCTGCTCCTGCTCGACTGGATGCTGCCCGGCCTGAGCGGCATCGAACTGTGCCGGCGCCTGCGCCAGCGCCGGGAAACCGAGAACATTCCCGTGATCATGCTGACGGCGCGCGGCGAGGAGGCCGAGCGCGTGCGCGGCCTGTCGACGGGGGCCGATGACTATGTGGTCAAGCCGTTCTCCGTGCCGGAACTGCTGGCGCGCGTCAAAGCCCTGCTGCGGCGGGTCAACCCGGAGCGGATCGCCGACGAACTCGGAGCCGGCGACATCCGGCTCGACCGCAGCACGCGCCGGGTCTGGCGCTCGGGCGGCGAACTGCATCTGGGGCCGACGGAATTCCGTCTGCTTGAATTCTTCATGGAAAAGCCAGGCCGCGTCTATACGCGCGGGCAGCTGCTCGACGCCGTCTGGGGCCGCGACGCCGAAATCGACGAGCGCACAGTCGACGTCCATGTCGGACGACTGCGCAAGGCCCTGTCCGGCGGGGACGGGCGCGATCCGATCAGAACCGTGCGCGGCGCGGGCTACTCGCTCGACGAGAAATTCGCACGGGCCTGATGAGGACGACCCGGCAGCCGTGTCAGGTGCGGCTGGCCTGCTGCTGCGCCCGACGCTCCTGCTCGCGACGGCGATCACCGGCGGGCTGGTAGGCAATGCGGCAATGATAGCCGCAATAGGGCACGCCTGAATCGGTCTTCAGGCCGCAGAAGCGGAAATCGGCATGGGTCGGATCGCCCATGGGCCAGCGGCACATGTTCTCCCTCAGCTCCATGATCGTGACGCGCTCGGAGAACGGCACGACAATATTCGGATCGACCAGTTCCACACGCGGCTCGACGCGCGGCTCGGGCTGCGCCCGCATTTGCGGAGCCAGAGCCATGTTGCCGCGGACATGGGCTGCCGCGTTGAAGGCGGGGCTTGTCCGGCTCGCAGCCGGCTTGCGCGGGCGCACGGCGCTGGCCGACGAAGACTGGGTCTTGGCACGACCGGAGAGCCCCAACCGGTGGACCTTGCCGATGACTGCATTGCGCGTCACGCCGCCGAGTTCGCCGGCGATCTGGCTCGCGCTCAGGCCGTCGTTCCAGAGCTTCTTGAGAAGCTCGACACGATCCTCAGTCCAGGTCGATACATCAGACATCTGCCACCTGTGGTTCTTCCGCCGCCGCACGGCTGGAGGGCTTGCGTCGCCGTCGACAGGTCACGACTCCAGGCTGAATCCGTTTGGGTTCGCCGGCCAAGACAATGGCCGGCGTCGGCGATAATGCCGAACATGCCTGGGGTGTCGCACGAGATGTCGTGGTCAACAACCAAGGACATACAAGATGCCGTGACTCCCCCACAAGAGTCCGAACCGGGAACGTTGAATTTTCAACAGGCGATTCGCGCGAAAGAGCAAGTCCCGGTGATTGAGCAGGGCGGCGGCGGCCGTCCGCCGTCAGACAGCGCGCAGGCGCGCGGCGCGCAACGTGTTCGAGAGCAGGTAGGCGATGGTCATCGGGCCGACGCCGCCCGGTACCGGCGTGATGGCACAGGCCAGCGGCGCGACCGCCGCGAAATCCACGTCACCGACCAGTTTGCCCTTGCCCTCGGCGTCCGCGAGCCGGTTGATGCCGACATCGATCACGATCGCCCCAGGCTTGATGAAGTCGGCCGAGACAAAGTGCGGACGGCCGATCGCCGCCACCAGCAGGTCAGCCGTGCGGCACAGTCCAGCCAGGTCGCGGGTCCTCGAGTGGGCGATGGTGACCGTGCAGTTCTCCTGCAGCAGCAGTTGCGCCACCGGCTTGCCGACAATGTTCGAGCGGCCGATCACCACGGCATGAAGGCCGGATAGATCGGGCTTCGCCAGTTTCGCCAGCGCCACCGATCCGAGCGGCGTGCAGGGCACCAGGCCCGGCGCTCCGATCGCCAGCTTGCCGGCGTTGACGGGGTGAAAGCCGTCGACATCCTTGGCCGGATCGATCCTGTTCAGGACCGTTTCGGCGTCGATCTGGGCCGGCAGGGGCAGTTGCACCAGAATGCCGTCCACCTCCGGATCGGCATTAAGCTGGTCAACCAGCGCCAGCAGCGTCGCTTCCCCCGTGTCCGCCGCCAGCCGGTGCTCGATCGAGCGCATGCCGACCTCTTCGGTCTGCTTCACCTTCGAGCCGACGTAGACCTGGCTGGCCGGATCGTTCCCGACGAGCACCACGGCAAGGCCAGGTGGCCGGCCATGGCCGGCTGTGAAGGCCGCAACCTCCTGCTTGAGCGCGCCGCGCATGGTCTGCGCCAGAGCCTTGCCATCAAGTAACGTCGTCATCGGTTGTCCTCGTGCGGGCGATGCCGGGCAGGAAGGCAGCCTCAGCGGTGATGGGCCAGGAAGGCCCCGGTGAAGGACGGCGCTGCATCCGCAATGGCCGCGAGCGAATAGCCGCCCTCCTGAACGATCAGCGTCGGCAGCGCAAGGCGCGCGATCAGTTCCCCGATGCGCGGAAAGACATCGGAGGTGACGGCCAGCTTCGCCAGCGGATCATCCTTGTGGGCATCCCAGCCTGCCGAGACGATCAGCGCATCCGCCCCGAACCGGCATACGGCATCGCTCAGGCCGCCGATGGCGGCAAGATAGGCAGCATCGTCAGCGCCAGGGCTGAGCGGGATGTTGAGATTGGTGCCTTCGCCCGGTCCATGGCCGCGTTCATCGGCAAAGCCCGCGAAGAACGGGTAGTAGTCAGCCGGATCGGTGTGGCAGGACGCCACCAGGATGTCGCCGCGCGTGTAGAAGATCGCCTGCGTGCCGTCGCCGTGATGGGTGTCGAAATCCAGAATGGCGACGCGCGCAAAGCGCGTGCGCAGGGCCTGTGCGGCGATGGCGGCGTTGTTCAGAAAGCAAAAGCCGTTGGCCCGGTCGCGGTAGCAATGGTGGCCAGGCGGGCGGCAGAGGGCCAGCGCGCAGCGTTCGCCCGCAAGCAGGGCGGCCGCCCCCGACAGCGCCGTCTGAGCCGAGGCATTGGCGGCGCTCCAGGTTCCCGGACCGATGGCACAGGACATGTCCCCGACATGGTGACCGATGAGGCCGATCGGGCCGGTGTTGCGCGCCCGGTCATGGCGGACAAGGTCGCTGCCCGCGCCGCGATAGGGGTGGATATTGGGCAAGGCCTCGGGCCCGGCGTCGGGCAATTGCCGCCACATCCCCCAGATCGTTTCAAGGAACTGCACATAGGCTGCGTCATGGACAGCCAGAATCGGGTCCCTTCCGTGATCGGACGGCTCGGTTCGCATCAGCCCGAGCCCCGCAAGCGCCTCGGCGAGGGCCTCCATCCGGTTCGGATTCTCGAGCGCCGGACCGATCCGGCCGAAACGGAAATACTGTTGAGGTCGATGGCTGAGCTGGGCCGGCGAGAAAAACAGCTTCATGGACCGGTCACGACCTTGTCATTGTTCAAAGCGGCAGCCTTCGGCAGTCAAGGGCTACGGGCTGACGCTGGCGGGATAGCCCGCCTTGGCCAGCGCCGCAAGGATCGCGGCCATGTCTGAGGCGGCGGCAAGCGTCACCTTGCCCGATGCCACATCGACCTTTGGATGTGCGGCGGGCTCGGCCTTTTCGATGGCTGCCGTGACGCGGCGCGCGCAGGCCTCGCACTGGATGTTGCTGACATTCAGGGTCGTCGGCATCACGGAACTCCTCTTTGGCATCCGTCAGGGAATGGGTCTGGCACCAGCGCCCGCAGGCGCTGTTGTCGCGCCAAAGCGGGTCAGCCGCAAGGCATTGAGGACCACGAAGATGCTGGAAAAAGCCATTGCGCCAGCCGCCAGCATGGGCGACAGGCTCCAGCCGAGCAGCGGCCGGAACAGCCCCGCCGCCAGCGGGATCAGCGCGACATTGTAGCCGAAGGCCCAGATCAGGTTCTCGGTGATGTTCCGCATGGTGGCGCGGGAGAGGCCGATGGCCCTGGGCAGTGCGGCGAGATGTCCGCCCACCAGAACCACAGCGGCGCTCTCGATGGCGACCGTCGTTCCATCGCCCACCGCAACCCCGACATCGGCTGCCGCCAGCGCGGGAGCATCATTCAAGCCATCCCCGACGAACATGACCGGACCAAGCCGGGCCTTGAGACCGGCAAAGGCCTCGACCTTTCCGGCCGGCGACACGTTGGCGACGACCTCGGAGATTCCCAGCGTCGACGCAACGGCGGCAGCGGTGATGGCATGATCGCCGCTGATCATCACCGGGGTCAATCCGAGCGCGCGGAGGCTGGCGATCATTGCGGCGGCCTCCGGCTTGACCGGATCGGCCACTGTCAGCAGACCCGCGACAGCGCCGTCGATGGCCAGCAAGAACGGCGTCTCTGCGCGTGCGGCACGCTCATCGACACGGCCAGACCAGGCGGCGCTGTCAATCCCGAGCGATGCCATGTAGCCCGCTCCGCCGACCACGATCGTGCAACCATCGATCACCGCGACGGCTCCCATGCCGATGGCGGCGTCGAAGGCCCCGGCAGGCTTGAGGTCCAGCCCGCGGGTTCTTGCCGCCTCGACGACGGCCCGTGCAATCGGGTGTTCGGAGCCGATCTCCACCGAGGCGGCCAGGCGGATGACGTCGCTGTCGCTGTGTCCCCCGGCCGCCTCGACATGGACCAGTTCGGGATGGCCGAGCGTCAACGTGCCAGTCTTGTCGAAGGCCGCGACCTTCAGGGTCCCGAGCCGTTCGAGCGCGTCGCCCTTGCGAAAGAGCACACCGAACCGGGCGGCGCGGCCTGTCGCCACCACGACAGAGATCGGCGTGGCAAGGCCCATCGCGCACGGGCAGGCGATGATCAGCACGGAGACGGCACTGACGAGGGCGACCGGCAGGGCCGGCTGGGGACCGAGCGCAAGCCAGGCCAGAAAGGTCAGCGCCGCAATGGCCAGCACCACGGGAACGAACACGGCGGTGATCTGGTCGATGCGGCCCTGGATCGGGAGCTTGTCGCCCTGCGCTTCCTCGACGAGGCGAATGATGCCCGCCAGCAGCGATTGATCACCGACCCGCGTGGCGCGGATCGTCAACGCTCCTGTGCCGTTGACGGACCCGCTGTGCACCGCATCGCCCCTGGCCTTGGCGACCGGCGTGGCCTCGCCGGTCAGCATCGCCTCGTTGACGAAGGAGGCGCCCTCGACGACATCGCCATCGACCGGCAAGCCGGCGCCGGGCCGGACCAGCAGCAGATCACCGACCATGATCTCGTTGATCGGGGTCTCGACGGCCCCGCCGTCGCGCAGACGGGTGGCGGTCGCCGGCTGCAGTGCGAGAAGCTCGTCAACTGCGGCGCCGGTCCGCCCCTTGCTCTTCGCCTCGATCCAACGGCCGAGCAGGATCAACGTGATGATCGTCGCGGCGCTTTCGAAATAGACATGGGCGGCGCCCTCCGGAAACAGCCCCGGCGCGACCGTCGCCACAACCGAATAGAGGTAGGCAGCGCCAGCTCCGAGCGCGACCAGCGCATTCATTTCAGGCCTGCCCCGGATCAGCGCGGGCAAGCCGATGCGAAAAAAGCGAAGGCCGGGCCCCAGGACGACCGCCGTGGCCAGCACGAGCGCGACCCAGCGCGGCGTGGCCTCGCCCAACATCCCGGCCTGCCAGTGGTGGAAGGCCGGGACGATATGGCCGCCCATTTCCAGCACCATGACCGGGATCGTCAGCAGTGCTGCCATCAAGGTCGCGCGGCCGAGCGAGCGTGTGTCGGCGCCCTGCTCCTGGGCGTGACGCGCACGCTCCGTGCCGGACGCCGCATCCTGATTGACCAGCCGGGCATCGTAGCCCTCGCTCGCGATGGCGGCCACGATCTCGCCGGCCCGGACCTGATCAGCCTGGACGTCGGCACGCTCGAGCGGCAGATTGACAGACACCGCCGCCACGCCCGGCACGGCGCGCACCGCCTTCTCGACATGGGCGACACAGGATGCGCAGGTCATCCCGCGCACGGCGAAACGCAAGAGAGGACCGCTGCCGCCAAGAGCCGCCGCCGGGGCTGATGCGATTGTCATCCCATCAACCTATGATCTGCCGGTGGCAATTGCGAGGGCGCCGGGCGCCCCGCCGGTGCCTCCTCAGTTCATCGTGGGGATGACGAAGCTTGCGCCATCCTTGATTCCGGAAGGCCACCGCGCCGTAACGGTCTTGGTCTTGGTGTAGAAGCGGAACGCATCCGGCCCATGCTGGTTGAGATCGCCGAAGGCGGAGCGCTTCCAGCCGCCGAAGGTGTGGTAGGCCAGCGGCACGGGGATGGGGACGTTCACGCCCACCATGCCGACCTGAACCTTTGAGGCGAAATCGCGGGCGGCGTCGCCATCGCGGGTGAAGATCGCGGTGCCATTGCCGTATTCGTGGTCATTCGTCATCTTCAGCGCCTCGTCGTAGGACCTGGCGCGGACGACCGAGAGGACGGGCCCGAAGATCTCCTCCTTGTAGATCTTCATGTCGGTGGTGACATGGTCGAACAGGCAGCCACCCATGTAAAAGCCGTTCTCGTAGCCCTGCATCCGGAAGCCGCGGCCATCGACCACAAGCTTTGCGCCTTCCTTGAGCCCCAGGTCGACATAGCCCTTGACCTTCTCAAGATGCGCTTTCGTCACCAGCGGGCCAAAATCGGCGCTGCCATCGGTTGACGGTCCGACCTTCAGGCTCTCGACGCGCGGGATCAGGCGCTTGACCAGTTCATCGGCCGTGGCCTCACCGACCGGCACTGCCACCGAGATCGCCATGCAGCGCTCACCCGCGGCGCCGTACCCTGCGCCGATCAGCGCATCGACCGCCTGGTCCATGTCGGCGTCGGGCATGATCACCATGTGGTTCTTGGCCCCGCCGAAAGCCTGCACGCGCTTGCCATTGGCGCAGCCGCGCCCATAGATGTACTGGCCAATCGGCGTCGAACCGACGAAGCCGATCGCCTGGATGTCCGGATCGTCGATGATGGCGTCGACACTGTCCTTGTCGCCATTGACGACATTGAGGATGCCCGGCGGCAGGCCCGCCTCGATCATCAATTCGGCGAGACGCATCGGCACGCCCGGATCGCGCTCGGACGGCTTGAGGATGAAGGCGTTGCCACAGGCGATGGCGGGGCCGAGCTTCCACATCGGGATCATCGCCGGGAAGTTGAACGGGGTAATGCCGGCCACCACGCCAAGCGGCTGGCGCATCGAGTAGATATCAATACCGGGGCCTGCGGCGTCGGTGTACTCGCCCTTGAGCAGATGCGGCGCGCCAAGGCACATCTCGACCACTTCGACGCCACGCTGGATGTCACCCTTGGCGTCGGGGATCGTCTTGCCATGCTCGCGCGCGAGGATGTCAGCGAGCTCGTTGGTGTTGACGGCCACGAGGTCGAGGAACTTCATCAGGACGCGGGCACGACGTTGCGGATTGGTCGCGGCCCAGCCGGGCTGCGCCTGCCTGGCATTGGCCACCGCGGCGGTCAGTTCGGCGACAGACGCGAGTGCGACCTTGCCACGGACCGAGCCGTCCATCGGCTGGTAGACATCGGCAAAGCGCCCGGATGTCCCGGCCACGTGCTTGCCGCCAATGAAATGGCCATAGGTGATCATCGAACTCATCCTCCCGGAGCAGCAGCTTTTCGTGGGTCGAGCCTCTAGCATTGCCATTCCCGCACCGCTAGGCGTATTGATGACGGTAACCTGTGCGCAAAAGCAGGAGCCAAAGGGCATGGAACGATTCGACTGGGACGATCTCAGGTTCTTTCTCGCCGTCGCGCGCTCCGGCCGGCTGACATCGGCCGCCCGGCGCCTGGCGGCTGACCACGCCACGGTGTCGCGGCGCATCTCCTCGCTCGAGACAGCCCTGAAGGCGAAGCTGTTCGAACGCCGGCCGCAGGGCTACACGCTGACCGCGCATGGGGAACGCCTGCTGGGCCGCGCCGAGAGCATGGAGACCGACGCCCTGTCGATCCAGAGCGACATCGGCGGCGCCGACATGGCCCTGTCGGGGGTGGTGAGGGTCGGGGCACCGGACGGTTTCGGTACGTCGTTCCTCGCGCCGCGGCTGGCGCGGTTCATGGCTGCCTCGCCGGCGCTGGAGTTGCAGCTCGTGGCCATGCCGCGGTTGCTGTCGCTCTCCAAGCGCGAAGCGGATGTGGCGATCACACTGGCTCCGCCGAAGGAGGGCAAGGTCCTGGCGCGCAAGCTGGTGGACTACCGGCTCGGGCTCTATGCGTCGCCGGCCTATCTCGCCGCAGCTCCGCCACTGACCGCGCCGGACGACCTGCACGCCCATTCCGTCATCGGTTACATCGACGACCTGATCTTCACGCCGGAACTCGACTATCTCGACGACGTCTCGAAGGGGCTTCGGGCCCGCTCGCAATCCTCCAACCTCAACGCCCAGATGGCGCTGACCGCAGCCGGCGGCGGCGTCTGCGTGCTGCCAAGCTTCATGGCCCAGAGCGAGCCGGGCCTGGTGCGGGTCCTGCCGCAGACCGTTTCGATCCAGCGCTCCTTCTGGCTTGTGGTGCATGCCGACCTGAAGGACGTCGCCCGCGTGCGCAAGACCGTCGACTTCATCGTGAAGGAAGCCAAGGCGGCGCGGTCGCTGTTCCAGGGCGAGGGCCCGCACATGCCGGCGCTGGCGGCGGAATAAGGCTCACATCCGCCAGGGCAACACGTCGGCCGGCACGCTGCCGGCCAACCGGTCGAGCGACAGCATTGCCAGGAGGATCACCGCGCTGGCGCTGATGGCGACGGCGGCGGCCTCGCCAGCCAATCCCGCCTCCTTCAGGCTGAACAGCACGACGCCCAACGTCTCGGTGCCGGCCGACCACAGCAGGGCCGAGACGGTGAGCTCGTTGAAGGCGACGAGGAAGACCAGCAGCGCGCCGGCAGCGGCGGCGGGCATCAGGATCGGCCCGACGACATGACGCATCAACTGCCACCAGCTTGCACCATCGAGCCTGGCGGCATCCTCCTGATGCGCTTCGATCTGCCCCATCGCAGCCAGCGTCGGCTTCAGCGCCGGTGCCAGAAAGCGAGCCATGTAGGCGAACAGGATGATGAAGACCGTGCCGTAGATGCTGACGCCCAGCAGCGGCAGGGGCTTGAGAAAGAGCAAGATACAGGCGATCGCCAGCACGACGCCGGGCAAGGCGTAGGGCGTCTCGATCAGCGCCTCGATGACCGGGCGCACGCGCCGGGTCCGGCGCTCGAGGCAATGGGCGAAGATGATCGACAGTCCGCACAGGCACAGCGCGGCTGTTCCCGCCAGCAGGAAGGAGTTGCGGAAGGCGCGCCTCGTCACGTCCTGCCGGAGCAGCACTTCGGTGAAGTTCCCCAGGGTGATGGTCGCAACGCCAAGCGGCACGCCGAGCGCAGGCCTGAGCGCGTCGCCCAGCAGCGACAGGAAGGGCAGACCGACCTTGATCAGGAGCAAGGTCCAGAGCGCCGCCTCCATGGGCCTGCGCCAGCAGCCGAGTGGCACAAACGGGATCATGCGCTGTTCGAGATCGACCTTGCCGATGGTCCTGCGCATGAGCAGGGCACCAGTGATGGTGCCGACCCCGGCGATCAGGGCGACGATCAGCGCCAGCGCCGCCATGTCGGTGAGGACGCTCGGACCAAAGCTGGTCAGCCGGCGATAGATCAGCGTCGGCAGGGTGAGGTAATTGACCGGCATGCCCATCAGCGCGGGAATGCCGAAATTGCCGACGCCGGCAACAAAGGCGAGCAGGCCCGCCGCGACCAGATTGCCGCGCAGCAGAGGCAGGATGATGCGGGTCACGACCTGCAGCGAGGAGGCGCCATCGATCTGCGCGGCCTCGATGACCGAGCGCGGCAGATAGCGCAGGCCCGACCAGACGGTGATCGCGACCAGCGGCGCGTGATGCAGCGCCATGACGAGGACGATGCCGTCGCGCCCCAGCAGCGGGTTGGGCGTGCCCGGCAGCAATGACAGGCCCAGGATCTCGCGGACGGGTGAGCCCGCTCCTGCCAGGCTGAGAAAGGCCAGCGCAATCACCTGCGGCGCGACCATCAGCGAAAACACGAACAGAAAGGCCAGCAGCCGCTTTCGGCGCACATCGGTGAGGGCGAGGACAAGCGCGAACGCCCCCCCCAGCGTCAGGGCCCCAAGCGCGGACCAGCCCGCGGTTTCGAGCGTGCGCCATGTCGCCAGGGCTGCGGCGCGGCTGCCGAACTGTTCGGCGATCGGGCCGAACGAGATGGTGCCGTCGGACGTGATGGCCGTGAGCAGCAGCCGGCCTAGCGGCAGGATGCCGAACAGGCCAACCGCCAAGACCAGAAGCGCCAGAGCGATGGTCCCGTCGCGGCCATGACGCCCGCCGGCGGCAGGGCGCTGTCCAGGCGCGAGCGTCATGCCGCCACGGTCATGGGCGGCCTGCAAACGTCATTGACCAAAGATGTCGGCGAAGCGCTTGCGGCTGGCGGCTTCGTCGGCCAGCGCCGCGACCGGATCGAACGCCATCAGCCGGAGCGACCCGCGCGCCGGAAAGCCGTCCGGCGGAGCGACGGCGGGATGCGCCGGAATGTAGCCCTGACGGCGGGCGAGTTCCTGCCCGTCTCTCGAGAGCAGGAAGTCCACGAAGGCCTTGGCAGCCTCTGGGTTCTTCGTCGTGCTCAGGATGGCCACAGGCTCGGTCACGGCCGACAGCCCTTCCGCAGGCACGACAAATTCGACGGGAGCGCCCTTGGCCTTCTCGCGGATCGGCATGAAATCGACGATCATGCCGTACAGCTTCTCGCCGGTTGCCACCTGGCGGAGAATGTCGCCATTGCCGCCGGCAGCCAGCGCGGCGTTCGCCTGCAGTTGCTCGTAGAAGCCCCATCCGGCACCAAGATTGCGCGTCAGGGTCACGGTGTGGATCAGGGCCGCGCCAGATGCGAGCGGCGAAGGCATCGCCACCTGCCCTTTCGCCTCGGGCCTGACGAGGTCGAGCCATGAGGTCGGCTTCATGGCCGCGCGCGTGTTGTAGACAATGCCGGTGGTGATCAGCTTGGTGGAAAACCACGTCCGGTCCCGGTCATGCAGGCCCGACGGGTAAGCGCCCAGATCCGCGCCCGGATAGGCCAGCAGGCGCTTGTCACGCTTGAGACCCTCCATGGTCACGCTGTCGGCGATCAGCAGCACATCGGCCTGGGGCTGGCCCGCGGCGAACTCCGCCTGCAGCTTGGCCATGACGCGCGGCGTTCCGTCGCGGACAAAGGCGATGTCGACCTTCGGAAACTTCGCCTTGAAGGCGTCGATGGTCTGTTGCGCATCGGTGTTGGGCTGGCTCGTGTAGAGCAGAAGTCGACCCTCCTGCGCGGCCAGCGGCGTTGCGGCCAGAAGGGCCAGACCGGCGGCGATGGATGGAATCAAACGGCGGCATCCGGATGGCGTCATGACAGGCTCCCCTCGCTGCTTCTAGCGTCAGATGTGGCCTTAGGCAAAGCCTGTGACAATTGCGTGAAAGCGAGGAAGCAGGACCCGAAAGCGCTGCGATTGCGGCCGGCCCGAAGGCATGCCCATTCTAAGGGCTTGTGGAGTCGGCGCTGTTTCGCATAGCGTTACGGCAAGGCACGCGATCGACGTGCCGGATACCGGGACGAAGCCAAGGAGAACACCCACATGAAGTCTGTCCGTCATCTTGCGGCGGGCGTTGCGCTTGCAGCGGTCGCGACCGTCTGGTCCGCCGGCGCCCACGCCCAGGAAACGCTCACCCTTTGGTTCACCAAAGGCTTTTACAAGGCCGAGGATGACGCGCTCAACGCCGTCATCGACAAGTACCAGAAGGCCACGGGGGTCAAGGTCGACCTGTCGCTGTATTCCACCGAGGACTGCATCACCAAGTCCGTCGGTGCCGTCGAAGCCAGGACCCCGCCTGATCTGGGTTACTGCACCACCTACGACTTCCGCACCACCGGCAAATGGGCCGTCGAGGGCCGGCTCGAGAACATCAGCGACATCATCAACCCGATGAAGTCCGCCTTCGTGCCGGATGCGCTTGAAACCACCTTGCTGTTCGGGCCGGACGGCAAGAAGGCCTATTACGCCATGCCGATCCAGCGCCAGACCATGCACATGAACTACTGGCGCGACATGCTGGCCGATGCCGGCTTCAAGGAAAGCGACATTCCCGAAACCTGGGCCGAGAACTGGTATTTCTGGTGCGACAAAGTGCAGCCCGCCCTGCGCGCCAAGGGCCAGCGCATTTTCGGCATCGGCCATCCGCTCGGTGTCGCCGCTTCGGATACATTCTATTCGTTCCTGATGACGGCTGCCGCGTATGAGGTGAAGGTCGTTGACGACAACGGCAAGATCGTTCTCGGCGACGCCAAGAACCGCGCCGCGATGGTCGAGGCGCTGAAGTTCTACACCTCCATCTTCGCCAAGGGCTGCACGCCGCCGTCCTCGGTCAACTGGCTCGACCCGGACAACAACGTCGCGTTCCACGGCAAGCAGACGGTGATGACCCATAACGCCACGATCTCGATCGCGGGCAAGCATCTCGATGACTCCAACAACGCCTCGCTGACGGCCGAACAGCGCGCCCAGGCCAAGAAGAATTACGAAGAGCTGATCGTCACCCGCAAATGGCCTAAGGGCCCGAAGGGCAACGTGATCCCGAATCTTGCTGCCACCAAGACGGCCGTGATCTTCGCAGACGGCAAGAACAAGCGCCGCGCCCGCGAGTTCATGAGCTTCCTGATGCAGGAGGACAGCATCCGCGCCTTCACCGAGGGCTCGGCAGGCCGCTGGTATCCGGTGACGATTGAGTCGACCAAGAGCCCGTTCTGGCAGGCCGACATTCACCGCCGTACCGTCCACCAGCAGTTCTCCGAGGGGACCGTGCCGTTCGACTTCGTCTACAACTGGAAGTTCACGGCCGTGAATGCCGAGAACGTCTGGGCCAAGGCGATGCAGCGCGTGATCCAGGACAAGGTGACGCCGGAAGTCGCTGTCGACGAGATGATCAAGCGCATCACCGAGATCGCGGGCTGATCAGGCCATGCGGACTGGCGGGGACAGTCGTTCTCGCCAGTCCTTTTCATCCTTGCGTGACCAGATGAGCCGATGACCGCAGCAACAGCCAGCTTTGACATGGCGAGGCGCACGCCTGCGCGGCGCTGGTTCGACGACCCCATGAAGCTGTGGGGCATCCTGATGCTGATCCCCTATGCGCTCGTCTTTCTGGTGCTCGTCACCTATCCGGTCGCCTACGGCCTGTATCTCGGCCTGAAGCCGCAATCTTATGTCGAGCTGTTCCGTGATCCGGCCTTCGCCATCGCCGCCTGGAACACGGTCCTGTTCCTTGTCATCGGCGTCAATCTCAAGTTCCTGATGGCGCTGGCCCTGTCCGGCTTTTTCATGGCCCAGCGAGGCTGGGTCAAAGCCATCCTTGTCATTTTTCTCCTGCCCTGGGCGATGCCCTCGATCCCCACCATCCTGTCGGTGCGCTTCCTGCTCAATCCGGAGTGGGGCCTTGTCAATGCGCAGTTGTTCAAGTGGTTCCAGATCGACGGCCCGAACTGGCTGAACGATCCGCAGATCGCCTTCGGCACGGCGATCTTCATGCACATCTGGAAATCGCTGCCTTTCTGGACCCTGATCCTGATCACCGGCCGCATGGCGATCTCCAAGGATTTGTATGAAGCTGCCGATGTCGACGGCGCGTCCGGCTGGCAGCAGTTCCGCTTCATTACCTGGCCGTCGCTGGCAGCGCTGTATGTGACCTCGACGATCCTGTCGATCATCTGGACGCTGGGTGACTTCAACAGCGTGTACCTGCTCACCGGCGGCGGCCCGGGCGACCGGACCCATGTGCTGGCGACGCTCGGCATCCGCTATCTGAGGATCGACAAGCTCGATCTGGGCATCGCCGCGATCATCACCGCGATGCCCTTCGTGCTGCCGCTGGTGTTTGTCATGGTCAAGCGCCTGTCGCGCGGGCCCCGGGACGATTGAAGGCAGGACCATGAACAGCCGCCGCATCTGGGAGGACGTCCGCCTGTTTCTGGTCGCGATCCCCGTCCTGCTCTGGACGCTGATCCCGATCTATCACCTGTTCATCCTGTCGATCTCGAACGAGAAGGCGATGCTGGCCGGCCAGTTCTGGCCTGACGAGCCGACCTTGCAGAACTACCGCATCGTGCTGAACCAGCAGCATTACTACCTGAACAACTTCTGGCTGCAGCTGTTCAACAGCTTCCTTGTGGCCGCCGCCGTCGGCATCATCACGCTGTTTGTCGCGACGCTGGCCGCCTTCTCGATCAGCCGGTTGCGCACGCCCGGCGGGCGCACCATCATGAACCTGGCGCTCGCCACCTATCTCATTCCGGCCGCCTTTCTCGCCGTGCCGATGTACAAGGCGATGGGCTCCTACGGCATGCTCAACAGCAAGTGGGCGCTGATTCTCGCCATGGTGGCGCTGGCCTCGCCCTATGCGATCTGGGTGCTGAAGCAGGCCTCCGACAAGCTGCCTGCCGAGCTGGACGAAGCTGCCGTGATCGATGGCGCGAGCCCGCTGCAGATCTTCCGTCTGGTCTATCTGCCGCTGATGGCGCCGTCCATGGTGGCGATCGGCGTCTATGCGCTGCTGCTCGCCTGGAACGAGTATCTCTATGCATTCCTGCTCCTCTCGAACGAGAAGCAGCTTACCCTTGCTGTGGCGCTGGGCCAGTTCCTTGGCGCCGACGACAGCCCGTGGAACATCCTGATGGCGACTGGCATGATCTACGCGCTGCCGCCGATGGTGATCTACTACACCTTCCGGAAGTACATGGTTTCGGGGCTGACGGCGGGCGCCGTGAAGAGTTGAGCGCTGCCCGTCATGGCGAGCGAAGCGAGGCCAGCCCACCTCTACCCGACGTCTTGATGCTGAGCCCGTGGAAGCCGGCCTTCCAGATGTGCATCTGCTGGAGTTCATCCTTCGACAGGCCAGGATGAGGATGGTGGGTTGCTTCAGACAACGCGTGATGGATGCTCTGGTTCGTGCCGCAAATGTCAGTTAATTCAGGTTCCAATGCGATCTCCCGACAAGGCCACAGCATGACCTCCAAACTCTCCCAGCTCGCCAGGATGACCACGATCGTTGCCGACACGGGCGATATCGAAGCCGTGCGGCGGCTCAAGCCGGTCGATTGCACCACCAACCCCACGCTGATCCTGAAAGCCGTCGAGATGCCGGCCTATGCCGATCTGGTCAACGAGGCCATCGCGTGGGGCAAGGCGCGGTCAGGCACGAGAACCCAGCGCGTCAACGCCGTCTGCGACCGCCTCGCGGTGACGTTCGGGACGGAGTTGAGCAAGCTGGTGCCGGGCCGGGTCTCGACCGAGGTCGACGCCGACCTGTCCTTTGACACCCGCGCCAGCATCGCCAAGGGCAAGGCGCTGATTGCCGACTATGCGGCGCGCGGCGTCGACCGCTCCCGCATCCTGATCAAGGTTGCCGCTACCTGGGAGGGCATCCGGGCCGCAGAGGCCCTGCAAAAGGAGGGTATCGACTGCAATCTGACCTTGCTGTTCGCCCAAGCCCAGGCCATGGCCTGCGGCGACGCCAAGGTGTTCCTGATCTCACCCTTTGTCGGCCGCATTCTCGACTGGCATGTGAAGGCAGGCGGCGGCCCCTATACGCCGGAGACCGACCCCGGCGTCGTGTCTGTCCGGACCATCTACGACGACTACAAGGCGCGCGGCATCGAGACCGTCGTGATGGGTGCGTCCTTCCGCAATCTCGGCGAGATCGAGGCGCTGGCGGGCTGCGACAGGCTGACCATCGCCCCGGCGCTGCTTGACGAACTTGCCAAGGCCGACGGGCAACTCCCCCGCGTCCTGTCGCCAACCGGTCATCGGCCGGTGAAGGCGCGCGCGAGGCTGGGCGAGAAGGCCTTCCGCTTCATGATGAACGAGGACGCGATGGCGACGGAAAAGCTCGCCGAGGGGATTCGCGGCTTCGTCAAGGACCTGCGCAGTCTGCGCAAGCTGGCGGCGGCGCGGCTGGAGGCGTGAGGCTGCCTGCCGTTCCTGCAGAAGGCAGCGTATCCACTGTCCCAGAAGGGCGCGCCTGTCAGACCGTCGGGCCCGCAGACGAACGCCGCTGTCTCGAGCGGATAGACGAACGATAAGGCACGGGCTCATTGTGCCAGACGGCCAACCACAGATGTGGCATGCCGCCGTTCATTCGACTGGCTGAAAACTCACTGCGCTTGGTGAACATGATCGGCGTCTTGCCGAAACAAACCACATCCTGGCGGCCTTCAGAAACGTCTGGTTTTCGTGTGTCAGGATAACCAGAACCCCAGCCAGGGCAGCCCATCCTGGGTTTCGTCTGGGTGGAAGCGGAAAACAAGGCAGGCCCGCTCCTGAAACCTGAGCATGTCCTGCATGGACTGCGCCATGGTTTAACACGGTGGTCTCAAGTTTGAAGTGCACCACCGCGTTTCGCCAGACAATGGGGTCAGCCGATGGACGAGGGCGTCGTGGTTGTCACGAGGGCCCCCGCGGCGGTGAGGGGCCGATGGCTCTTTACGGCGGCCGCGCCATCCCTATCATGGCCGACGAAGCGCCCAACCCGGACGGCGCGGCCAGGAATGCGTGGAGGACACATGACCATCATGATCGACCGTCGGCAGGCACTCACAGGACTTGGCGCGGCAGGCATCCTGTCGCCCGGCATCCTGAGCGCGCAGGGAGCGTATCCGGGCAGCCGGACCGTCAGGCTGGTGGTGCCGTTCCCCCCCGCCGGCGCCACTGACATCATCGCCCGACTGTGGGCAGAGAAACTTGGCCAGCTCTGGGGCACCAACCTGGTCGTGGAGAACAAGCCGGGCGCCGGGGGTAACATCGGTGCGGAGCAGGTGGCGCGGGGCGAGCAGGACGGCACGCAGCTGCTGATCGTGTCGGTCGGCATGGCCACCAACCAGTATCTGTATCCGAAGCTGAACTATGACCCCATGGCCGACTTCAAGCCCGTCAGCCTGCTGGCTCTGGTGCCGAACCTGCTGGTCGTCGGCAATCATGTTCAGGCCAGGACCGTTCCAGAGCTGATCGCGTTCGCCAAGGCCAATCCGGGCAAGCTGACCTATGGCTCATCCGGTGTCGGCACCTCGGTGCATCTGTCGGGTGAACTGTTCAAGAAGCTGACCGGAACCGACATGGTGCATCTGCCCTATCGCGGGACGGCGCAGGCGACGCAGGACCTGATTGGTGGGCGCATCGACCTGATCTTCGACAACATCACGCAGGCCATGGGCCATGTGCGCGGGGGCTCGATCCGGGCGCTTGGCATCACCACGGCCAAGCGTTCGCCGGTCGCGCCCGAATTCCCACCGGTTGCCGAGAGCGTGCCGGGTTTCGATGTGTCGTCGTGGTTTGCCATCTTCGCGCCCAAAGGCACGCCGGACGATGTGGTGGCAAAGCTCCATGCCGACACGGTCAAGGTGATGGCAGACGCACAGGTCAAGGAGCGCATGGCGACGCTGGGAGCCGAAATCGTCGCGGGCACGCCGGCTGAACTTGGACGCTTCCTGACGTCCGAAATGGACAAGTGGGGCAAGCTGATCACGGATGCTGGCATCAAGGCCGGCTGAAACAACAACGGCGGCCGCAAGGCCGCCGTCCGTCAGATGATCGATCGTCCCGTCAGTTGAGCTTGCCCTTGATGTCGCCAAGGCTCCTGGCCAGCATGTCTGCGCCCGCCTTGCCGGTCATCTGGCCACGCAGCAGTTGCTCTGCGGCCTTTGCTGCGGCATCAGCGGCGGCAGCGCGGACATCAGCGGTGGCCTGCGCTTCGGCCTGGGCGATCTTGAGTTCCGCAGCCTTGGTGCGCCGGGTCACGAAATCGGCCATCTTCACGTCGGCGTCCCTGGCCAGCCTCTCGGCTTCATCCCGCGCAGCGGCAATGATGGCCTCGGCCTCGGCTTCGGCAGCCTTGCGCTTGGCCTCATACTCGGCGAGCAATTTCTGGGCGTCCTCACGAAGCTTCTTGGCCTCGGCCAGTTCAGCCGCGACCTTCTCGCCGCGCGCGTCCAGCGCCTTCAGAATGGTGTTGTGGACGCCGAACTTCACCAGCACGCCGAAAAAGATGACGAGGCCGATGGCGCTCCACAGATAGGTATTGGTCAGCATGCCGAACTCCTCACGCCTTCAGCGCAGCTTTGAGCGCCGCATCGAGATCGCCCCGCGACGGAGCGCTCCCGCCGAGACGCTGCACGATGGCCGATGCCGCTTCCGCCGCAATGCCCTCGACATTGGCCATGGCCCTTGTCTTGGTGTCGGCAATCTGGGTTTCGGCGGCTGTCAGCCGGGCGGCAAGGTCGTTCTCAAGCGACTTGCGCCGAGCCTCTGACGCCGCGTTGACCTCATCGCGCCGTGCCTGGGCGATGGCCTGCGCCTTCGCCCTGGCCTCGGCCAGCGACGTCTCGTAGGCGGCGCCGGCCGCCTCGGCCTTGACCTTGGCCGAGGCCGCCTCCTCCAGATCCTTGGCGATGCGCGAGGCGCGCCCTTCGATCACCTCGGTAAGGCGCGGCGCAAACACTGTCGACACGAGCCAGTACAGCAGGCCAAAGAAGATCGCCAGCCAGAGCAGCTGAGACGCGAACGTCTCGGTCTTGAACGGGGGGAAACCGGGGCCGGCATAGCCGCTGCCCGGAACTTCGGTTCCCGTCTTCTGAGGTGTCGCCATTGTCGCCTACCTTGCTTTCACATGCCCTATCGCCTGGCCACTGCGCGTGCCCCGTGCCGGGTTGTGTGCGCGGGCGGCGAGGGCCTTGTCACGAGAAAAGATCAGGTGAACAGCAGCAGCAGTGCGACGACGAGGGCGAAAATACCCAGACCTTCAGCAAGGGCGGCGCCGACGAAAGCGCGGCCGAACTGGCTGTCGGCAGCGGACGGGTTGCGCAGGGCGCCCGACAGGAAGTTGCCGAAGATGTTGCCCACGCCGATGGCGGCGAGGCCCATGCCGAGACATGCAATACCGGCGCCGAGGAATTTTGCGGCTTCAGGACCCATTTGAGTACTCCTTGAGATGTAAGATGGGGTGTTGGGTGTAGATATCCGGCAACCGATCAGTGGCCGGGGTGGAGGGCATCGTTGAGATACACGCAGGTCAGGATCGTGAAGACGTAAGCCTGCAGGAACGCAACGAGGAATTCGAGAGCGGTGAGCGCGACGATCATGCCGAGCGGCAGCGTGGCGCCAAGAATGCCGCCGATGCCGAGCGCGCCCAGCGACACGACAAAGCCGGCGAAGACCTTCAGCGCGATGTGGCCCGCCAGCATGTTGGCGAACAGGCGCATGCCGAGCGAGATCGGGCGCGACAGGAACGAGATCACCTCGATGACCACGAGGAACGGCACCAGGGCCGCAGGTGCGCCGCCCGGCACGAACAGGCCGAGGAAGTGGGTGCCATGCTTGGCAAAACCGACACCGATGACCGTCAGGAACACCAGCATGGCCAGAGCGAAGGTGACAATGATGTGGCTGGTGACCGTGAACGCGCCGGGGATCATCCCCATGAAGTTCGCGGTCAGGACAAACAGGAACAGGGAGAAGACGAGCGGAAAGAACTGCATGCCTTCCTTGCCGGCAGCGCTTTTCAACGTGTTCGCCACGAATTCGTAAAGCATCTCGGCAAAGGCCTGCATCCGGCCGGGAACCAGCGCCCGCTGCGAGGTGGCCGCCATGAAGAACAGGCCGATGGCTCCGACAACGAACATCATGAAAAGCGAGGAGTTCGTGAACGCGATCTCAGAAGCTCCGATCTTGCCGAGCGGAATGATCGGCTTGATCACGAATTGGTCAAGCGGGCTGGCCATGGCGTTCGTTAACTCGCGTTGGTCGTCAAAGGGTCGTCAGTCGGCCTTCGGTTGCACTGCACCCGACTGCCCTTGGGTGGCGCGATACAGGTTTCTGAGGCCCGCTGCAAACCCAAACATAAGTCCAATCAACAGTCCGAAAGGCTGAAGGCCCGCAAAGCGATCAATCAGCCATCCCAGGATGCCGCCGGCCGCAATACCGGCCACGAATTCCGACACAAGCTTCATGCCGCGCGCCATCGCCGTGCCATCCGCGTGAAGCGCGCCCTTCGGCGCATCGGTGGCGGTGCGCTCCGCATGGATGCTTGCGAGGCGCGCGTCGATGTCTCGCAGCTTTGCGGACAGCTCGTTTTCGACGGGGGCTTCCGGTTTTGCCGAAACCCGACCAGCCTGCTTGTTCTGCTCCGACATCGGTCAGACTTTCGCGGTTGGCGCGAACTGGCCGCGCCTGGCTGATCGGCAGGAGATCCCGTCCGAAACTGGCGGCACCATATTTTCGCGACCCCGTCATGTCAAGGCGCGGGCAATATCTTTTAAGTATATGATATATATTTCTAATTTTGAATTTACCGGCTTTCCGCCAAGGCTCGCCGCGTGGTCGCGATCAGACGGCGTCGCGGATGGCTTCAGCCGTTTCAAGGTCGACCGAGACAAGCTGGGAGATGCCCCGCTCCGCCATGGTGACACCGAACAGGCGATCCATGCGGGCCATGGTGATCGGGTTGTGGGTGATGACGACGAAGCGCGTTTCGGTCCGGGTGACCATGTCGCGCAGGAGGTCGCAATAGCGTTCGACATTGGCGTCGTCGAGCGGAGCGTCCACCTCATCCAGAACGCAGATCGGCGACGGATTGGTGAGGAAGACAGCGAAGATCAGCGCGGTCGCGGTCAGGGCCTGCTCACCGCCCGAGAGCAGTGTCATGGTCTGCGGCTTTTTGCCCGGGGGGCGGGCGAGGATTTCGAGGCCCGCTTCCAGCGGGTCTTCCGAATCAACCAGCGTGAGTTCCGCCTCGCCGCCGCCGAACAGGACGCCGAACAGACGCTTGAAGTGGCCGTTGACCACGTCGAAGGCGGCGAGCAGGCGCTCGCGCCCCTCCCGGTTCAGCGAACCGATGGCTTGCCGCAGCCGCCGGATCGCTTCCCCGAGATCGTCGCGCTCGGCCACCAATTGTTCGCGCTTGGCCTCGGTCTCGGCCAGTTCCTCGTCGGCGCGCAGGTTGACCGCGCCAAGCCGCTCGCGGTCTCCCTTGAGGTTGGCCAGCCGGCGCTCGGTCTCCGCCGCGGGCGGCAGGTCGTCCCCCGGCTTCAGCCCGGCCAGTTCGTACAACCCGACCGGTGTTGTCGCGAGCGTTTCGGCTATGGCGCGGCTGACGTCATCGAGCCGGGTGCGCGCAGCTTCCAGCCGCGCCTCGGTCGCCGCCCGGGCCTCTCGCACGCCGGCGAGGGCATCAAGCGCGATCCGCGCCGCCTTGTCGGCTTCCGCCTGGAGTGTCTGCGCCCGCGCCAGATCATCGGCGGCAGTCCTGCGCCTGCCGTCGGCCTCCTCGATGGCGGCGAGCAGCTCCCGTCGGCGCACAAGGAACATATCCGGAGCATCAGCGAGCGCCGCCGCTTCCAGGCGAGCGGCCTCCCGGCGCTTGTCAGCCTCGGCACGGGCCGCTTGCGACCTGACGATCCGCTCGTGCCAGCGCGCCATGTCGGCGTCGGCGGCAGCGGCCCGCTCGGCCCGCATGGCTTGCTCCCGCTGCAGGGTCTGCACCGAGGAACGGGCCTGGACGGCCGCGCTGCGGCATTCACCGACGCGGGCTGACGCGGCAGAAAGAGCCGCCTCGAGCTCGGGCGATGGTCTCAGCGACGCCAGCCCGGCCTCGGCCTGGTCACGGGCGAGGCCGGCCTCGGCCTCGGATGCCGCCAGCCTGCCGATACCCTCGGCGAGGCTGGCGCGGCGAGAGGCCATGTCCGTGATCCTGCGCTCGGCCGCGGCGAGCTGGTCGCGGGCCTGATCGAAACGGCGGCGCTGCTCGCGCGCCGCCTCGATCGCGGCAGCTTCCTCGACCGCGCTCTGGCGGACCCTCCCCTGGGCTTCATCAAGGGATTCCCGCGCCGCTTCGGCAGCCTCGCGTGCAGCCTGGGCCTCACGCTCGAGATCGCCGAGACGGTTCTTTTCGGCAAGCCGCCGGGCCGCAGGCGTTGGCGCTTCGGCGGCGGCGACAAAGCCGTCCCAGCGCCACAGATCACCCTCGCGCGAGACGAGCCGTTGTCCGGTGTGGAGTTGCCCCATCAGGCGCGCGCCATCGGAGCGGGTGACCACACCGATCTGGTTCAGCCGCCGGAGCATGGCGGTTGGCGCACGGACCTTGGCGCTCAACGGCTCGGCATCGCCCGGCAGCGGGGGATCGGCTGCCGGCGTACCGGTCTCGCGCCAATGGGCGGGGGCCGAGGGATTCGACGACGCATCGAGATCGTCTCCGAGAGCCGCGCCGAGCGCCGTCTCGAAGCCTTTCTGAACCGCAATCTGATCCAGCACGGGCGGCCACAGGTCGTTGGCAGGGCCCGATACCAACGTCTGCAGCGTTCGCACCTCGGTCTCGAGGCGCTGGGCCTTCCGGTCCGCCTCGACCTGCGGTACCCGCGCCTTCTGTTCCGCCTCGCGCGCCGCGGAGAGGCGGGCGCGTGCTGCCGCGGCAGCCTCATCGGCCCCGTGCAGGCCGTTCTCGGCGGCGCCAAGCCCGGAGCGTAAGGCGTCGAGTGCCGCACCGAGGCCGCTGTCGGCGTCGAGCTGGACCAGCGACCGCTCCAGGCCCTCGCGCTCGATCCGGTGCCGCGCGGCGCGCGCGGCGGCATCACGCAGGGCCCTCTCGAAGGCGCTCTTGCGGGCGTTGAGGTCGGCCATGGCCGTCTGTGCCGCACCCTGCGCCACTTCCGCCTCCGTCAGCGCCACTTCGGCAGCCTGCTGAAGCGCCAGCGCCTCGGCTCGCGCGGTCTCGCTGCCGCTGCCAGCCGCCGCGAGGGACGTCAACTCGTCGGCAAGACGTGCGAGGCTGGCTTCGGCATCCGCCGTCACGCCGGTTTCGCGGGTCAGATCGGCACTCAGTTCGGCGATCCGGCGGCTGACCTCCTCGGCGCGCTGCCGGCTGCGCCGGTCGTCGGCCTCCAGTTCGTCAAGGGCCCGCCTGAGCCGGGCCAGTGCCGCAGAGGCTCCCGCCTCGGCGTCGCGCAACTGTGGAAGCGCGTGGGCGGCAACGGCCTGATGGCGCGCGGTCTCGGCCTGAATGCGCGTGGCTTCCGCGACATCGCGCAGGGCAGCCTCGGCAGCCCGCTCGGCGGCAGCGGCCTGATCACGGGCATCGCGATGGCTGATCGCGGCCAGCATCGCCTCGGCTGAGCGGATTTCCGCCGCCAGAGACTTGTAGCGCCCCGCCTGCCGAGCCTGGCGCTTCAGCGCCTCAATCTGGCTCTCGATCTCGCGCAGGACATCTTCAAGCCGGAGCAGGTTGTCCTCGGCGGCGCGCAACCTGAGCTCGGCCTCATGGCGGCGGGAATGCAGGCCGGCGATTCCGGCTGCATCCTCCAGAATCCGACGGCGGGACTGCGGCTTCGCCGCGATGATCTCGCTGATCTGCCCCTGACGCACCAGAGCCGGCGAGCGCGCGCCGGTGGCGGCATCGGCAAAAAGCAACTGCACATCGCGGGCGCGGACTTCCTTGCCATTGACACGGTAGGTTGAACCTTCCTCACGCGCGATGCGGCGCGTGACCTCCAGTACCTCGGCGTCATTGAACTGGCTCGGGGCGGTGCGCGCGGAATTATCAATCGTCAGACCGACTTCGGCGACATTGCGCGCCGGGCGCGAGCCGGAACCCGCGAAGATGACATCATCCATCCCCGAGCCGCGCATGTTCTTGAACGAATTCTCGCCCATGACCCAGCGCAGGGCCTCGACCAGATTGGACTTGCCGCAGCCATTGGGGCCGACAACGCCCGAAAGACCCGGCTCGATCTGGAATTCCGTCGCTTCAACGAAGGATTTGAAGCCGGTCAGCCTGAGGCGCGTCAGCTTCATCGCGGCACCCCCTGAGCCATCAGACGCAGTGCAGCGCTGGCCGCCCGGGGCTCAGGCCCCGACCAGCGGCTGAAGGATCTTGTCAAGTTCAGGCATCGAAAGCGCACCGCGATGGACCTGCCCGTTGATGATCAAGGTTGGCGTCGAGTTGACCTTGAACCCGTCGGCGGCCTTGTCTTTTGCCGCGTTCAACGCGCCATACAAATCCTGGCGCTGCAAGCAGGCGTTGAAACTTTCCTGTGTGAAACCGGCCTGCCGGGCGGCCTGCAGCAGGGCGTCGAGCGGGGTGTTGGTGAAGGCCCACTTCTCCTGCTGCTTGAACAGGTATTCGAGGAAGGCGCCGCGCCGTTCGGCGGGACCGCAGTACGACAGCATCGAGGCTGCCGTATCGAGCGGATTGAGCACGAAAACGCGAAAGATGAAGCGGACCTTGCCCGTCTCGACATACTTCGCCCTCAGCTCGGGCAAGACCTCATTATGAAAGCGCGCGCAGTGCGGACAGGTCGTGGAGGCGTATTCGACGATCGTCACCTTCGCGTCGGCGCTGCCATAGACCAGATCCGGCAGCAGCGGATTCACCGCCGCCAGCACTTCGGCCATGTTGAGCGTGGCCTGGGCCTGGGCCATGGGCGCTGACAGCGACGTCGTGCCGACAGCAGCGGCTCCAAGCAGGACATCCCGGCGATTGATGCGTTCGATCATGATATCAGACCTTGTCGGACAATGGTGGCTTTCCCGGACCATAGCCTGCCCGGGCTGCTTGGCAACACGATTTCGCCAGCCGCCACTCAGCCGCCCTCGCCGCGCTGACGCGAACGGCGGTTGATGGCGAGCCCCAGCCGGGCCACTGAATCGCGCAGTTCGGGCCCGGCGATCGCCGCGACAGCCTGATCGATCGCGGCCCTGGCTGCATCATCCGGCTCCGAGGCCACCTGGCAGGCGGCGACGGACTGGGCCGCAACCGGACCCTGCTTCAGCACGATGCGGCCCACGGCTGACCAGCCGAGATGGGCATTCAGACGGGCCAGAACGACCGGTGCCGCATGCTGCATTTCGGGCGCGAAGGCGCTTTCGACCAGCACGACAAGCGTCGCAGGCTCCGTGTGCTCGCCGGCTGCGCCTGGATGGCGCTTTGGCCAGTCGATCTTCAGAGGCCGCGAGCGCAAGCCCAGCCGGTCGCCCACGATTGCGGCCCAACTGCCAATCACCTCGCGATTGGCGAAGCCCTTGGCTGCCAGCACCGGCGACATGGCGACGCCGAGCGCGTCCGCGAGGGGACGGGCGCCCTGTCTTCGGCGTGATGGAGGAGGCATGTTCATGGCGCCCAAGTCTCGCACAGGCGACCATGACGCATCAACCGCCCTTCTCAGACCGCATCGACAGGACTTGCACGACCTGTTGCCGGCATGACAGGAGAAGCGGATGCCATGTCCGGATCCTGCAGAACTGATGACCTGGTACGACCGCCAGCGACGCGCGCTGCCCTGGCGTGCCCTGCCTGGGGAGCACCCTGACCCGTACCGGGTCTGGCTGTCGGAAATCATGCTGCAGCAGACGACCGTGCAGGCGGTGAAGCCCTATTTCGCAGCGTTTCTGGCCCGTTTTCCTACCGTGCGGGCGCTGGCTGAGGCGCCTGCGGAGGCGGTGATGAGCGCGTGGGCCGGGCTTGGCTATTACAGCCGCGCCCGCAACCTGCATGCCTGCGCCCAGGTCGTGATGACACGGCATGGCGGCCGGTTCCCGGCAACAGAGGCTGAATTGCGCGATCTGCCCGGAATCGGGGCGTACACCTCGGCAGCCGTGGCGGCCATCGCCTTCGGTGAGGTTGCGGCCGCCGTGGACGGCAATGTCGAGCGTGTGATGACGCGGTTGTTCCGGCTCGAGACGCCGATGCCGGCGGGGCGGGCAGAGGTCGCCAGACGGACGCTGGCCATGGTGCCCGCCGATCGTCCCGGCGATTTCGCGCAGGCGCTCATGGATCTTGGCGCGACAATCTGCACGCCGCGCAAGCCTGCCTGCGCGCTGTGCCCATGGCGCACGCCCTGTCTGGCACGGCCGGCCGGAGAACAGGAGGCCTATCCGCGCAAGCTGGCCAAGACAGACGGGACACTCCGGCGCGGGGCGGCCTTCGTACTCGTCAGGAACGATGATGCGATCCTGTTGCGCACGCGCCCGCCCAAGGGGCTGCTGGGCGGCATGGCCGAGGTTCCGACGGGGCTCTGGTCAGACCGGCACGATCCGCTGCGCGCCCTTGACGACGCGCCGACGTCGTTCGCCACGTCTTCACCCATTTTCCGCTCGAACTGACCGTCTACGCCGCGCGGACCGCGGACCCTGCGATCGCCCCCGGGACCGGGCGCTTCACGCCGCTGTCCCAGCTGGTGGACGAGCCCCTTCCCACCGTGATGCGCAAGGTGATCGCGACCGGGCTCGCCGTGCTCGGGCTAGGGCGAGGCTGATCAGAGCCGGGTGTGCGCGCCGTCACACAGCGGGCTTTTGGCGCTCTGCTTGCAGGTGCAGAAGAAGACCTTCCTGTCGGCGTCGGCCGTCCACTGCATCGGGGTGAACGGGCCACCCTGATGGGAGCCGTCGCAGAAGGGCTGCTTCTTCGAAAGCCCGCAGGCGCACCACCAGACTTCCTGTCCGGCCTTCACGTCGACAGGGATCGGAGCGGTTCCGCCAATGGCTGGTTTGGTCATGTGCTCTTCTCCGTTGGCCGGCAGGGTTGCCAGCGTCTGATCAACCCATCAGGCCGAGCCGCTTGCTCTCACCTGGCCGAACCCGATCAGGTGATTGTCGGGCGTGAGCATGCCGAATTCAAGCACGCCATAGGGCTGGAGACATGGACCATAGTCTGGTTTTCCGCCCCTGTCGGCCTGCCGCTCGAATTCGGCCGCCGCATCCGTAACCCAGAAATAAGCATCAAAAAGCCCTTCGCGCCCGTCGCGCAGGAGGCTAACCGGCGCATCTGTCGCGCCAAGCATGACCCATGCCCCATCCCGCTGCATGATGGCAAAACCGGGCGGCTCCCCGAAGGTGTTTTCGACCACGAAGCCAAGCACATGGCGCCAGAACGCGATGGCCTCGGGCATGTCGCGACACAGCATCACACTTGATTGGGCAATGATGCCCGCCATCACGCCATCCCGCCGTCGCGCGTCTTGAGGTAGGCCGCGCCGCAGGCCTTGGCGAGCTCGCGCACCCTGAGGATGTAGCCCTGCCGCTCGGTGACGGAGATCACGCCGCGCGCATCGAGCAGGTTGAAGACATGGCTCGCCTTGATGCACTGGTCATAGGCGGGGAGCGCCAGCTTGTGGTGATTGTCATTGGAGCCGGGCGACGGCTCACCGGCTGCGAGGTATTTCTGGCAGGCCGCTTCCGCCATCCTGAACTGCTCGAACAGCATGGCGGTGTCGGCATGTTCAAAATTGTGCCGGGAGTACTCCTGCTCGGCC
>JAPLOU010000024.1 GCA_026400535.1 Hyphomicrobiales bacterium | reverse complement strand
CCGGCGGTGGATCCGCTCGACTCGACCTCGCGCATGCTCTCCGCCGCGATCCTCGGCGACGAGCACTATGAGGTGGCCCGCAAGGTGCAATCGACGCTGCAGCGCTACAAGTCGCTGCAGGACATCATCGCCATTCTCGGCATGGACGAGCTCTCCGAGGAGGACAAGATGACGGTGGCGCGCGCGCGCAAGATCGAGCGCTTCCTCAGCCAGCCCTTCTTCGTGGCAGAAATCTTCACCGGCTCGCCGGGCAAGCTGGTCCGGCTTGAGGACACGATCAAGGGCTTCAAGGGCCTCGTCGAGGGCAAGTATGACCACCTGCCGGAAGCCGCCTTCTACATGGTCGGCACCATCGAGGAAGCCATCCAGAAGGCCCAGCGTCTGGCGGCGGAAGCTGCCTGACGTAGGGTCCGGCAAAGGGACCGACATGCGAGCCGTTGCGCCAGCTGCGATCATCGGACCTGTCTGGGCCTGTGCAACGCCCGGCGCAGCGCAGACCGCGGCGATCAGCGACCAGCAGGCGAGTGCGGCGCTTGATCCGGCCCTCGGAAACATTGCCCGGCTCTGCTGCCAGCATGACCGGCTCGCGCGCAGCGTACAGCCCATGATGGCCAATGATTGGCGCGAGCGGATGAGCGAGCGCCAGATGGCCATCATCGGAGCCCCGTACGGCTTGGCGATGTGCGGCCTCGTGGCTGTTCCGGGGCCAGGCGTGCCCGGAGATGATGGGTTCCGCCCTTCAGTGGCGGTTGGACTGCAACCGGTAGGATGACACGATGACCACCTTCCACTTTGAACTCGTCTCGCCCGAACGTGTCCTGTTCTCGGGCTCCGTCGACAGCGTCGTCGTGCCGGCCTCCGAAGGCGACATGACCGTGCTGGCGGGCCACGCCCCGACGATGTCGACCCTGAAGCCAGGCGTTGTCACGGTGACCGAGGGCAAGGGCAGCCCCCGCCGCCTGTTCGTTCGTGGCGGGTTCGTCGACATCAACAGTACGGGGCTCAGCATTCTGGCCGAGCATGCGATCCCGATTGAAGATCTCAAGCCGGAGATGATCGCCGCCGACATCAAGAACGCGATGGACGACGTGGCGGACGCGAAGTCCGTCGAGGCCCGCATTGCCGCGCAGGCCAGGCTCGATGGCTTGAAGCAGCTGCAGGGCGCCGTGGTCAACTGACAACAAGCCAATCAATCCGGCATGACCCTGAGAAAGCCGCCCCTGGGCGGCTTTTGCGTTTGGGCCGCTTCCGCCTCACCCGCCGATGTTGAAGGCTGCGAGCGCCGCCATGTTGACGATATCCGAGTCCTTTGCTCCGAGCGGCACGATCTGGACCGGCTTGTCGAGCCCAACGATCAGCGGGCCGATCACGGTCGCGCCGCCAAGCTCCTGCAGCATCTTGGTCGAGATCGAGGCGGAGTGGAACGCCGGCATGACAAGGATGTTGGCGGGCTGGGTCAGGCGGCAGAACGGGTACTGGGCCATGAGTTCGCGGTTGAGCGCGACGTCAGCGGCCATTTCGCCGTCATATTCGAAATCAACGCGCATCGTGTCGAGGATCTTCACGGCCTCGCGCACCTTCTCGGAGCGCTCCCCCGCCGGATGGCCGAAGGTCGAGAAGGCCAGCAGGGCAACCCGCGGCTCGTATCCCAGACGGCGCCCGACCCCGGCAGCTTCGATGGCGATATCTGCCAGTTCCTGTGCCGTCGGCATCTCGGTGATTGCGGTGTCGGCGACCAGCACGTTGCGCCCGCGCGACAGGGCGATCGACAGGCCGATCAGCTTGTGGCCGGGCTTCTCGTCGATGACATGGCGGACGTCTTCAAGCGCGATCGAGTAGTTGCGGGTCACGCCGGTGACCATGCCGTCCGCATCGCCAAGCGCCACCATGGCGGCGGCGAAGTGGTTGCGGTCGTTGTTGATCAGCCGATGGCAGTCGCGGAACAGATAGCCCTGCCGCTGCAGCCGCTCATAGAGGAAGTTGGCGTAAGCGGCATTGCGCTTGGACAGGCGCGCATTGTGGATCTCGATGTCCTTGCCTTCGAGATCGACGCCAAGGACAGTCGCCGTCTCGCTGATGCGATCCTCTCGGCCGACCAGGATGGCGCGCCCCAGCCCCTGATTGACGAAGGAGACCGCAGCCCGGATCACCTGCTCCTCCTCACCCTCGGCGAAGACGATCCGCTTGGGATAGCGCCGCACGCGCTCGAAGATGCGGTTGAGCGTGCCGGCAACGGGATCGCGGCGGGCCGAAAGCTGGGCGGCGTAGGCCTTCATGTCGACGATCGGCTTGGCCGAGACGCCCGTGTCCATCGCGGCCTTGGCGACGGCCAGCGGGATCGTGGTCATCAGGCGCGGATCGAATGGCACCGGAATGATGTACTCGCGTCCGAACTTCGGACGGGCGCCCTGATAGGCCGCCGCCACCTCGTCGGGCACATCCTCCTGTGCGAGGGCCGCAAGCGCCTCGGCGGCGGCGATCTTCATCTCCATGTTGATGGTGCGGGCACGCACGTCGAGCGCGCCGCGGAAGATATAGGGAAAGCCCAGAACATTGTTGACCTGGTTGGGATAGTCCGACCGGCCGGTCGCCATGATGGCGTCGTCGCGGATGGCGGCAACCTCCTCCGGCGTGATTTCCGGATCGGGATTGGCCATGGCGAAGATGATCGGGTTTGGTGCCATTGAGGCCACCATCTCTGGTGTTACCGCGCCCTTCTGGCTCAGCCCGAAGAAGGCGTCGGCGCCCTTCAGTGCATCGGCGAGCGAGCGGGCATCGGTCACAACGGTATGCGCGCTCTTCTGCTGGTTCATGCCCTCGGTGCGCCCGCGCCAGATCACACCCTTGGTGTCGCACAGCATGACATTGTGGGGCGCAAAGCCCATGGCCTTCAGAAGCTCGGTGCAGGCGATGCCCGCAGCGCCGGCGCCGTTGACCACGAGCCGCGTCGACTTGATGTTACGGCCGGTCAGCTTCAGCGCGTTGAGCAGGCCGGCGGCAGCGATGATGGCCGTGCCGTGCTGGTCGTCATGGAACACCGGAATGTCCATGAGTTCGCGCAGGCGCTCCTCGATGATGAAGCACTCCGGCGCCTTGATGTCCTCAAGGTTGATGCCGCCGAACGAGGGGCCGAGATAACGCACGGCGTTGATGAACTGCTCCGGGTCTTCGGTGTCGACCTCAAGGTCGATCGAGTCGATGTCGGCGAAACGCTTGAACAGCACCGACTTGCCTTCCATCACCGGCTTGGAGGCGAGGGCGCCGAGGTTGCCGAGGCCGAGGATGGCCGTGCCGTTGGAGATCACCGCCACGAGATTGCCGCGCGTGGTGTAGTCATAGGCCTTGGACGGGTCCTGGGCGATGGCCAGCACCGGCACCGCGACGCCCGGCGAATAGGCGAGGGAGAGATCGCGCTGCGTCGCCATGGGCTTGGTCGGTACGATCTCCAGCTTCCCGGGTTTGCCCATGGAATGGAACTGCAGGGCTTCCTGGTCGGTGAAGGTGGGGCGGGGGCGCTTGGCCATGGGATTGTTCCTTGGACGACCGCGTTGACGCAGTTCTTCTGGGGCGAGCCGCAACCTAGAGACAGCATGGGCGGGGCGAAAGCCCTGATTTTCACGAAAGCGGAAAAGATGCGGCTCCAGGGGCCACCTGCTGCTGGATCACAGCCCCCGACGACTGCATTTTCTGTTCAAGACGCCGGCCCGAGGGATGAAAACCGCCGCAGCTTCCGCTAGGGACAGCCCATGACCGAACCCGCCACCAGCTTCGCCACGGACGCCGTCAACAAGGCGACCCCGTCCATGGCCCAGTATCTGGAGATCAAGGCGGTCAATCAGGACAGCTTGCTGTTTTACCGGATGGGCGATTTCTACGAGCTGTTCTTCGGCGACGCCGAGATAGCCTCCCGGGCGCTCGGCATCGTGCTGACCAAGCGCGGCCGGCACGGCGGCGAGGACATTCCGATGTGCGGCGTGCCGGTCGTGCGTGCCGACGACTATCTTCAGCGCCTGATCGGTCTCGGCCACCGGGTAGCGGTTTGTGAGCAGCTCGAAGACCCGGCGCAAGCCCGCAAGCGCGGCTCCAAGGCGGTGGTGCGGCGCGATGTTGTGCGCCTCGTCACGCCCGGCACCGTCACCGAGGAGAACCTGCTCGATCCGTCCCGTGCCAGCTTGCTGGTGGCCGTCGCCCGGCGAAGACTTCCTGACGAGACCTGGCTTTACGGTGTCGCAGCGGTCGACATTTCGACCGGGCGCTTCACCGTTGCCGAGGTGCCAATGGCCTCCCTCGCGGTCGAAATCGCCCGGCTGGAGCCGCGCGAGATTGTGCTGCCGGATGCCTTGCACGATGACGCGGAGCTGAAGCCGATCTGGCGGGACGCGCGTGCCGCAATGACACCGCTGGCGCGCGATGGCCTTGACCCGGCCTCCGCCGAGCGGCGCCTGAAGGAGTATTTTGGGGTCGCAACGCTCGACGCTTTCGGCCATTTCAGCCGCTGCGAGGTTGTGGCGGCGGCCATGGCGCTCGCCTATGTGGCGCGCACGCAGCTCGGCGCCCGTGCGCCGCTGCTGCCGCCGCGCCGCGAAGCCATTGACCAGGTCATGCGGATCGATGCAGCCACGCGCGCCAATCTGGAACTGACGCGGACCCTTGGCGGTGAGCGGCAGGGTAGTCTCATTGAGGTCATCGACCGCACAAGGACCCCTGGCGGCGCGCGGCTGCTGATCGAGCGCCTGTCATCGCCGCTGACAGATGTGGCGGCCATTGCCGCGCGTCATGATGCGGTCGAGCTGTTCGTCAGCGAGGCGGCCCTGCGCTCGTCCTTGCGCGAGATCCTGGGCCGTGTGCCCGATGTCGAGAGGGCATTTGGCCGGCTGTCCCTCGACCGTGGCGGTCCGCGCGATCTGTACGGGCTCGCCAAAGGGCTTCAGGCGGCCACCGGCATTGCACGGCAACTGGCGGAGCTGACGGCCTTGCCTGACGCGATCGCCGGCGCAGCCAGCGCGCTGGCCAGCGTCGATCCGGACCTTGCCGGCGAACTGCTCGCGGCCTTGTCGGATGATCTGCCGCTGATGGCCCGGGATGGCGGTTTCATCCGCGAGGGCCACCGCCCCGAGCTCGACGCGTTGCGTGAGCTCCAGACGGATTCACGCCGCATCATCGCTGTGCTGCAAGGCCGCTATGCCAGCGAGACCGGCGTCAAGTCGCTGAGGATCAAGCACAACTCCGTGCTGGGTTACTTCATCGAGGTGCCGCAGGCGTCTGGCGAGACCTTTGTGCATGAGCCGCATCGCGCAACCTTCGTGCATCGTCAGACCATGGCTGGAGCGATGCGTTTCACGACCGTCGAACTCGGCGACCTGCAGGACAGGATCGCCTCCGCCGCCGACAGGGCGGTCCGGCTTGAGCTGTCGCTGTTTGCGGCCTTGCGCGAAAAGGTCCTCGCCGCGGGCAAGGCCATTGGAGAGGTGGCGGGAGCCCTCGCCCTGATCGATGTCAGCACGGCGCTGGCGGCGCTGGCCGTCGATCAGGGCTGGGTGCGGCCAAGGATGGACAGCACGGACGCGCTGGTGATCACGGGAGGGCGCCATCCGGTGGTCGAGATGGCGCTCAAGCGTGACGGCCAGCCCTTCGTGGCCAATGACTGCGACCTCAGCGCCGAAGGCGGAGGCCGCATCACCTTGCTGACCGGTCCCAACATGGCGGGCAAGTCGACCTATCTGCGGCAGACCGCGCTGATCGTCATCCTTGCCCAGACGGGCGCGTTCGTGCCGGCCACCGCTGCCCGAATCGGCGTGGTCGACCGTCTGTTCTCCCGCGTCGGCGCTGCCGATGATCTTGCGCGCGGCCGGTCTACCTTCATGGTGGAGATGGTCGAGACGGCAGCAATCCTCAACCAGGCAGGCCCGCGCGCGCTCGTCATCCTGGACGAGATCGGCCGGGGCACCTCGACCTTCGACGGGCTTTCGATCGCGTGGTCGGCCATCGAACACCTGCATGAGGTGAACCGCTGCCGGGCGCTGTTCGCCACGCATTTTCATGAACTCACGGTCCTGGCGGACAAATGGCCACGCATCGTCAATGCGACGGTCCGCGTCACCGAGTGGAACGGCGATGTGGTCTTCCTGCATGAGGTCGTCCCCGGTGCCGCCGACCGGTCCTATGGCATCCAGGTCGCGAAGCTCGCCGGTCTTCCGCCCGCCGTGGTCGAACGTGCCCGCATCCTGCTGGCCGGGCTGGAGAAGAGCGAGCGGGAGAAGCCGGTTGCCGCCATCATCGATGACCTTCCGCTGTTCTGCGTGCCTGTCCGGCAGACAGCCCCTGATGCGCGCCCGAAACGGGACCTGCTGCGCGAAGAGCTTGCCGCCGTCGAGCCGGACGAACTGACGCCGAGGCAGGCTCTTGAGGCGCTCTACCGCCTGAAGCTGGCGGCGCGCGACTGAGCCGGACGGTGGCCGGCATTCGCTGGCTGCATGGCCAGGCGTGGCGATTCATGCGATCGTGGTCCTGTCATGCCAACAGGATAGCCCGTGACGCAGCCTGCCACTCTGGATCCCGCCCTCGCCGCCCGCCTCGAGGCCTCTGTGGAAGCCGGCTTTGACGAGCAGATCGCGTTCACCAAGACGCTGATCCGCTTTCCCTCGCAGCGCGGCGCCGAGCACGCCGTGCAGGATTTCCTGTTCCGCGAGATGAGACGGCGCAGGCTGGTGATGGACCGCTTCGCCATGGACCACGACGCGATTGCCCGCCATCCTGGCGGGGCCCCGATCTCGGAGAACCACTCCAATGCCCCCATTGTCGTCGGCATCCACCGGCCGCGCAACGAGACGGGCCGGTCCTTGATCCTGCAAGGGCATGTCGATGTGGTGCCGACAGGTCCCGCTGATCTGTGGACGCACCCACCCTATGAGCCCGCGATCGTGGGCGATTGGCTGCATGGTCGCGGCGGGGCCGACATGAAGGCAGGCCATGCCGCCAGCTTTGCCGCGCTCGATGCGCTGATCCGGATCGGCTTGCAACCCGCCGCCACCGTCTACCTGCAATCTGTGGTGGAGGAGGAATCCACCGGCAATGGCGCGCTGATGACCCATCTGCGCGGCTACACCGCCGATGCGGTGCTGATCCCCGAGCCCGAGGATGAGAAACTCGTGCGTGCCAATGCCGGCGTGCTCTGGTTCGAGATCGAGGTGCGTGGCCAGCCGGTCCATGTGCGCGATATGGGGCAGGGGGCCAATGCCATCGACGCTGCCTATCGCGTCATCGGCGATCTGAGGCGTCTCGAAGCCGAGGTCAACGCCCGCAAGACCGGCATGGAGCATTTCGAGAACGAGGCCCACCCGATCAACCTCAACATCGGCAAGATCGAGGGTGGCGACTGGGGCTCGTCCGTGCCGTGCTGGTGCAAGGTGCAATGCCGCTTCGCGCTCTTTCCCGGCGCCAGCGCCAGGGACGCTGCCCGCGAGGTCGAGGCCTGGGTGATGGCCTTTGCGCGAACCGACCGCTATCTCGCCAACAACCCGCCGCGCATCACCTTCAACGGCTTCATGGCTGAGGGCTATGTGCTGGAGCCGGGCTCCGACGCCGAGGCCGTGCTGGGCCGGGCGCATCTGAAGGCCAGCGGCCGGAGGTTGCAGACCTTCATGACGCCAGCCTATCTCGATACCCGCGTCTACGCGCTCTACGACAGGATTCCGGCGCTGTGTTACGGCCCGATTTCGAAGAACATCCACGGCTTCGACGAGGCGGTGAGCATCGCCTCGCTCAAGCGCATCACCACGGCCATGGCCCTGTTCGTGGCCGAATGGTGTGGCGTCGAGGAGCGGGTGGCGGAATGACGGCTGACACGTCATGTGGCACCTCTGAAGCGACCGGCAAGTCTTGACCGGCGTGCCATCCTGAGCGACCGCTGTGACATGATCGTCAGTCCGTTCCCACAAGTTAGTCTGATCAGGCTCGTGATTGTCCTGTTCTGGCTGTTTGCCCCGGATCTGGACCTGGCTGCACAAACCTCACCGCCTGCTCGCGAGCGCGTGGTCATCCCGTTCCATGGCGATCCGCGCGTGCGCAGCGAGCGGCCCGAGGGGCCGATTCCGCGCAACCTGCGGGTCATCACCGATGACGAGTTTGCGCCGCTGCATTTCGCCGATCCCGACGGTCAGCCGGTCGGTTTCTCGGTCGACCTGATGCGGGCGGTCTGCGAGCGGATGAGCGTCAACTGCACCATCCAGGTCCGGCGCTTTGACACGCTGTTGCAGACGCTCGCGGACGGGCAGGCCGATGTCGTCGCCGCTGCCATTCCGGTCACGGCCCAGATCAAGGCGCGATTTCATGTGAGCCGGGTCTATCACCGCCTGCCGGCGCGGTTCGTTGCGCCGGCCGCCTTCGATGCGGTGCGGCTGGGCGCGGGCCTCGCCGGCGTCAAGGTGGCCGTCCCGCGCGAGACGGCCCACGCCGCCTTCCTCGCCGCGCACTTTCCGGGTGCGGCGCGGACCGAGACGCGTGATCTCGACAGCGCGCTGCTGATGCTGGAGCGGGGCGAGGTCGATGCCGTGTTCGGCGACGGGCAGGCGCAATCGCTCTGGCTCGGCGCGCGCGGCCGGGGCGGCTTCAACTTTGCCGGGGGACCCTACCTCAGCGTGCCCCATTTCGGCGAGGGCATCGGCTTCGTGCTCAGGCCCGACGAGCCCTTCCTCAAGCGCTCGGTTGACTATGCGCTGCAGTCGCTCTGGGATGACGGGACCTATGCCCGCCTGTTCCTGCGCTATTTTCCGGTCAGCCCTTTCTGATGTGCTGCGGTTGACGGCTGGGCGCCGCTTCGTCACAACCGCTCGCCCTCAAGCCCGAATTGATGAGCCATGACCCCGTTCGATCCCGCCCTGATTGATGCCGCACGGACTTCGGCCGCCTGGCCATTCGAGGAAGCCCGCAAGCTCGTGGGGCGCATCGCCAGATCGGGCAAGACAGAGGTCCTGTTCGAGACCGGCTATGGCCCTTCGGGCCTGCCGCATATCGGCACTTTCGGCGAGGTCGCGCGTACAACGATGGTGCGCCGTGCCTTCGAGGTCCTGACCGACGGCACGGTACCGACGCGGCTGCTCGTCTTTTCCGATGACATGGACGGGATGCGCAAGATTCCCGAGAACGTGCCGGATCCCGCCGCTTTGGAACCGCACCTGCAAAAGCCGCTGACGAGCGTGCCGAACCCGTTCGAAGGCCCCGAACCGACCTTCGGCCAGCACAACAACGCCATGCTGCGGCGCTTTCTCGACACCTTCGGCTTCCAATACGAGTTCGCCAGCGCAACCGACTACTACCGCGCGGGGCGCTTCGACGCGGTGCTCCGGCGCGCGGCCGAGCGCTACGACCAGATCATGGCCGTGATGCTGCCGACGCTCGGCGCGGAGCGGCAGGCAAGCTACAGCCCGTTCCTGCCGATCTCGCCGACCACCGGCCGCGTGCTGTATGTGCCGATGAAGCAGGTCGATGCCGCGGCCGGGACCATCACCTTCGCCGACGAGGATGGGCGCGACACCACGCTGCCGGTGACAGGCGGCCATGTGAAGCTGCAGTGGAAGCCGGATTTTGGCATGCGCTGGGCGGCACTCGATGTCGATTTCGAGATGTTCGGCAAGGATCACCAGACCAATGCCGGCGTCTATGACCGCATTTGCGCCATCCTCGGCGGCAATCCGCCCGAGCATTATGTCTACGAGCTGTTCCTCGACGAGAACGGCCAGAAGATATCCAAGTCCAAGGGAAATGGCCTGACCATCGACCAATGGCTTGGCTATGGCTCGGCCGAAAGCCTGTCGCTGTTCATGTATCAGCGCCCGCGCGAGGCCAAGAAGCTGCATTTCGATGTCATTCCGCGTGCGGTTGATGATTACCAGCAGTTCCTCGGCGGCTACGAGCGGCAGGATTGGAAAAACCGGCTTGGCAATCCGGTCTGGCATATCCACGGCGGCGCGCCGCCGGCCCCGGAAGTCCTGGCGCGGGCGGGCAGTCCTGGTGAGAATGAGCCAAGGACGCAGGTCACCTTCGGGCTCCTGCTCAACCTCGCGGGGGTCGCCAACTCCGAGGACAAGGGCGTGCTCTGGGCCTTCCTGCAGCGCTATGCGCCAGGCGTGTCCCCGGCCACGCACCCGAAGCTCGACGCCCTGATCGGCTATGCCATCGCCTATTTCCGTGATTTCGTGAAGCCGGCCAAGTCCTACCGCGCCGCCGACGAGGTCGAGGCCGCGACCTTGTCTCGTCTGGGCGTGTCGCTCGCGAAGGCGCCGTCTGACGCCACACCCGAGATGCTGCAGGATCTGGCGCTGGACATCGCGCGCACCGTGCCGCGCTACCAGAATCCGGAAGCCAAGGGCGCGACGCCCGAGCGCCCCGGCGTCAAGGGCGACTGGTGGAAGGCCGTCTATCAGGTTCTGTTCGGTGAGGATCAGGGTCCGCGCTTCGGTTCCTTCGCCGCCATCTACGGCGTCGCCAACACGCGGGCGCTGATCGAGAAGGCGCTCAGCGGAGAGCTGATCGCGGAACATGAGGCCTTCATGACAGAACGGCAGTCCACAGTCGGCCTTCGGCCATAGCTTTTGTCCTGCGACCGCCGTCTGCCGATTGCCAAGTCCCATGCTGACCCCGCTCACGCTCGCGCTCGCCGCCGTCTCAGTCCTTGCGACGTCGTTCCTGTCCGGCGTCGTCGGCATGGCGGGCGGCATGATCCTGATGGGCATCGTGTTGCTGCTCATGGATGTGACCGCCGCCATGGTGCTCCATGGCGTGACCCAGACCGCCTCCAATGGCTGGCGCGCCCTGCTATGGCGCGCGCACATCAACTGGCCAATCATCATGGGTTATGCGGCGGGTTCGTTCGCGGTCTTTCTGCTGATGAAGGCAGTGGCGCATGTGCCGGAGAAATCGCTCGTCTATATCGCCATGGGCCTCACGCCCTTTCTGGTCGAACTGGTCCCGGCGGGCTGGCGGCCGGATGTGATGCGGCGTGGCGGCTCGGTGTTCTGCGGCGCGGTCGTGATGCTGGTGCAACTCATGGCCGGTGTCGCCGGTAACGTGCTGGACATCTTCTTCCAGAAATCCACTCTCGACCGCAAGACGATCGTGGCCACCAAGGCGGCCTCGCAGACCATGGCCCATGTCCAACGCGTCGCCTTCTTCGGATCCTTGTCGGATGCGGGTGACATCTTCCCGCTCTGGATCTATGGCGGTGCGATCGCGCTCGCCATGACAGGCGCTTCGCTTGCGGCGCTCGTGCTGGCGCGCATCAGCGAGGCCAGCTTCAGGAGCTGGAGCCGGACCATCATCCTGGCCGTCAGCGCGGTTTATCTCGCCAAGGGCGTCTGGCTGCTGCTGCAGCCCTGACACTGGCTGGCCCAGATCACGCGGGCGATGAACGAGACCTCCGAGAGCTGCAGCACCCGGTCCGGGTGATCCGGATTGAGCGAGGCGAGTTCGACCGTCTCCAGCGTCTTGCGCTTCAGCTCTTTCGCCATGACCTCGCCGTCCATTGCCCGCACCACGACCCCATCGCCACAGCGCGTCGGCACCGCAGGGGAAACGATGATCGTGTCCCCGTCGCGGTCAAGGGGCATCATCGAAGCGCCGTTGATCGCGAGCGCCTAGACCCGCTCATCGGCGCTGTCGGAAAGGCCACCTCGTCCCAGCCATCGCCCTGCGGCAGTCCGCGGTCGTCAAAGAAGCCGCCATTGCCGGCCTCGGCGAAGCCGATCAGCGGAATCGTGCGCTGGCGCATCGCCCTGCGCCCCCTACTGACAACGAGCGCGATGAATTCATCGAGGCTGGCGCCGGTGGCCACCTGGATCTTGGCCAGCGCTGGCGGCCGTCGGCCCCGATGCGCTTGGAGCGGTTGAACGTGGTCAGGTCGAGCCCGGCCCGCTTGGCCAGTCCCGAGGGCGTCATCCGATACCGTTCGGCGAGCGCGTCGATCGCGCCCCAGATCTGGTCGTCGCAGAGCATGCTCTCGCCTCCGGCGGGCGTGCACCCATCCGTCCAGCATAGGAATGGAGGCCTTGAAACAGACATCATGCCTATGTCGGCCGCTGTGGCAAACGGGCCTTGAATGGTATGCGCCTGCGGTCTATGCCCACCCGCCGGCAGCTGCGGCCGTCAGGCGGTGCACGGCACGGGCAAGGGACGGGCGAGGGACGCAAATGTCATCGGCTTCGACAGCGCTGATCTACAAGCTTCATCCCGCCTCAGATTGGGCGCTCGCCGAACGGGCGGGTGTTTTCGCGGGCGCTCCGGTTGATCTGGCTGATGGCTTCCTCCACTTTTCCACCGCCGCGCAGGTGGTCGAGACGGCAGCCAAGCACTTTGCAGCCGTGGCAGGGCTGCTCCTGATCGCGGTCGATGCGGCCGGGCTTGGCCCTGCGCTGCGCTGGGAGGCCTCACGCGGCGGCGCGCTGTTTCCCCACCTCTATGGGCCCTTGCCCCTGGCTGCCGTGCGCTGGATCGAGCCCTTGCCGCTTGCCCCGGGCGGACAGCATGTCTTTCCGCGGGACATGGGCTGATGGCAGGCCTGTTCGATCTCGCCCGGCCCCTGATCCACGCGCTTGATCCGGAAAGCGCGCACAGGCTTGCCGTGGCTGCACTGGCCCTCGCACCAGCGCGATCGCCGGGGAAGGATGATCCGCGCCTGGCTGTTGAGGCTTTCGGCCTGCGCTTTCCCAATCCCGTCGGGCTGGCGGCCGGTTTTGACAAGCATGCCGAAGCCATCGATGGCGTGCTGGGCCTTGGCGTCGGGTTCACGGAGATCGGCGGCGTCACGCCGCTGCCCCAGCCGGGCAATGAGCGTCCGCGCGTCTTCCGGCTCGCCGAAGATGCGGCCGTGATCAACCGCTATGGCCTGAACAGCGTCGGCGTCGAGGCCGTGGCGGCCAAGCTCCGTGCCCGGCGCGGGCGTCAGGGCCTTGTCGGCGTCAATCTGGGAGCCAACAAGGCCTCGACCGACCGGTCCGGCGACTATGCCATTCTCGCGCGCTCCCTTGCGCCGCTGTGCGATTTCCTGTCGATCAATGTCTCGTCGCCGAACACGCCGGGCCTGCGCGACCTGCAGGGCGAGGCCGCGCTCGACGATCTGGTCGCGCGGACGCTGGCAGCCCGCGACGCGGCGTGCGCCGGCACGCGCCGGACCCCGGTGCTGCTCAAGATTGCGCCGGACCTGCTCGAGGCGGACCTTGACGGCATCGTCGCGGTTGCGCTCGGGCGGATGATCGACGGGCTGGTTGTCGCCAACACCACCATCGACCGGCCCGCCAGCCTGAAGAGCCTGCACCGGGCCGAGACCGGCGGGCTGTCCGGCCGACCTGTGTTCGTCCGCTCGACCCGCGTTCTGGCCCAGACAGCGCAACGCATTGAGGGCCGCCTGCCACTCATCGGGGTCGGGGGTGTCGAGGATTGGCAGGGCGCGCTGGCCAAGATCGAGGCAGGTGCCAGCCTGGTGCAGCTCTACACGGCACTGATCTTCAAGGGTCCCGGACTGTTCACCGCGATCAAGCAGGGCCTCGTCGCGCATCTCGACCGCGCCGGTCTCCCCGACATCGGTGCCTGCGTTGGCAGCCGGACGGATGATTATGCCGCTGGCCGGGGGCTCACGTCCGGCCCAGCAGCCTGAGGATCAGCCAGATCGGCACGACGACCAGTGCGCCGGCCACCACCCATTGCGCCACCTGCCAGATGGCGTCCGTGCCCAGGTTGAGGATGGAGCTGACGAAGGTCCCGATCGCATCGAACAGGCTCTTTGGCGTCAGCCCGAGAAAGGCCATGATGGCGCCGACGATCAGCGACAGGAAGATCAGCTTGACGAGCACGCTGAGCGGCGAGCCGCCCAGGACACGTTCAAGTTTGGGACCCGACATGGCACAACCTTTCGCCGGCCTGCCTCCGCCCGGCGCCGTTCAGGCCGCCGTGGAGTTCTGGGATGATGACTCCGGCGGACTCCAGCCCGTCGCGGCAATCTTGGACGCAAGGATCACGGCCTGGGTGCGGCTGTCAACGCCGAGCTTCTGCAGGATGGCCGAGACATGGGCCTTCACGGTGGCTTCGGAGACGCCGAGTTCGTAGGCGATCTGCTTGTTCAGCAGGCCCTCCGACAGCATCATCAGCACGCGCACCTGTTGCGGGGTCAGCGACATCAGCCGCTTGATGGTCCCCGCCGTCTCGCTGTCCTGGCCGGTGGACAGGTCGATACCGGCCGGAACCCAGATCTGCCCGTCGAGGACGGACTGCACGGCGATCGCCATCTGCCCGGCGTCGAGCGTCTTCGGCATGAAGCCCAGCGCACCAAATTCGATGCAGCGCTTGACCACGCCGGGATCATCGTTGGCCGACACCACCATCACGGGAATCTGTGGATAATCGGCCCGCAGGAACAGCAGGCCGGAAAAGCCCTGCACGCCGGGCATGCTCAGATCGAGCAGGATCAGGTCCGCCTCAAGTCCCCCGGACAGCAGGCGGGTGACCTCGTCGAACGATCCTGCCTCTGACAGGGCCGCGCCCGGGAGCGCGGACACCAGCGCCTGTCGCAGCGCGCCCCTGAACAGAGGATGATCGTCCGCGATCAAGATCGCTGATGCGTACTCTGCCGACATCTGCCGTTCTCTCCACCGGATTTGCCGTTGTTCTTGTTGATTGGCACCAGTTTGCACATGTCGCGCTGGTCAAGGCAAGTCCGCCCTGTACGGCCCTAATTCACATATTTCAATTGTTGATGCAGTGCACCTAAATCCATGAGAAGTTCGTTTAAGTTCAGGCACATGAGTCTTTAGTAGGACTATCCGGACAATACCTTACGCCCTAATTAGGCCAAATCGGTTAATCCGGCTTAACCATGCCGGAATGCCGACTGTCGCAGCAAGCAGTGACGGGGCGTCCGGACCCCGCATGTGGCTGCATCGGGAGAAACGCAAGATGAGCGAACCAAACAAGGTTCAGGCGCACTGGGCCGAGACCCAGCGTCTGACCTACATCATGCTAGGCATCTGGGCCTTCTTTTCCTTCTTCATCCACATGTTCGCGCCAGCCCTGAACGGCATCAAGATCCTCGGCTTCCCGCTGGGCTTCTACATGGCCGCACAGGGATCGCTGATCGTGTTTGTGGCGCAGCTGTTCTGGTTCTCGGGAGCCCAGGACAAGGTGGATCGCAAGTACGGCATGGCCGAAGACGATTGAGGAGAAAACGACCATGGCAACCGAAGCAAAAGCTGATTTCACCTCAAATCTTGGCCGGATCTACACCATCTATACGGGTGGATTCATCGCCTTCGTGATCTTCATCGCGATCCTGGAGCGCATGGGCGTTCCCAACACCATCCTGGGCTACCTGTTCGTGGCCTTCACGATCGGCGTCTATGCCGCCATCGGCATTCTCTCCCGTACCATGCAGGTCGACGAATACTACGTCGCAGGCCGCAAGGTGCCGTCCTTCTACAATGGCATGGCGACCGCCGCCGACTGGATGAGCGCCGCCTCGTTCATCGGCATGGCCGGTACGCTCTACCTGCTGGGCTATGACGGCCTCGCCTTCATCCTCGGCTGGACCGGCGGCTATGTGCTGGTGGCGACGCTGATCGCGCCCTACCTGCGCAAGTTTGGCTGCTACACGGTTCCGGACTTCCTCGCCTTCCGCTTTGGCGGCAATGCGGCCCGTATCGCCGGCATCGTCGTCCTGATGAGCTGCTCGTTCACCTATGTGGTCGCGCAGATTGTCGGCACCGGCCTGATCGGCGCACGCCTGCTCGGCATGTCGTTCGAAATGGCGGTGTTCGTTGGCCTCGTCGGCATTCTGGTCTGCTCGATGCTCGGCGGCATGCGCGCGGTGACCTGGACGCAGGTGGCGCAGTACATCGTGCTGATCATCGCCTATCTCGTTCCGGTCGTGATCCTCTCGACCCAGAAGTTCGGTATCCCGATCCCGCAGCTCACCTACGGCACGGTTCTCTCCGAGATCCAGATCAAGGAAGCAGCGCTCGGTGTTGCGGCGACCGCATCGCATATCGTGCCCTTCGCCCGCTACGACCCCTTGAACTTCTTCGCGCTTGTGCTCTGCCTGATGGTCGGCACGGCGTCGCTGCCGCACGTCCTGATGCGCTACTTCACCACGCCATCCGTGCGTGAAGCCCGCTCCTCTGTGGCGTGGACCTTGCTGTTCATCTTCATCCTCTACTTCACGGCGCCGGCCTATGCCGCCTTCGCGAAGCTCGAGGTGTTCGAGAACGTCATCGGCAAGCCGCTCGGCCAGCTTCCAGGCTGGATCTACAGCTATGGCAAGATCGGCCTGATCCAGATCTGCGGCGTCAATGCCGTCGATGTGGCCACGATCACCGCAGCCTGCGGCAGGATTGCTGGTCATACCGGTGTCCTGGGTCTTGCCAACTTCGCGATCCAGGCCGACGCGATCGTGATTGCGACGCCTGAAATCGCCGGTCTGCCCTATGTCGTCTCCGGCCTCGTCGCCGCTGGTGGTCTTGCCGCCGCGCTGTCGACCGCTGACGGCCTGCTGCTCGCCATCGCCAATGCGCTGTCGCACGACGTCTACTCGCGCATGATCAACAAGAACGCACCGGTGGCGAGGAAACTCATCATCGCGCGCGTGCTTCTGGTGGTCGTGGCGGTCCTCGCCGCCTGGGTGGCATCGGGACGTCCGGCGGACATCGTCGCCATGGTGGCCTGGGCCTTCAGTCTTGCTGCGGCAGGCCTGTTCCCGGCGCTCGTCATGGGCATCTGGTCCAAGAATACCACCTCGGCAGGGGCCGTGGCGGGCATCTGGGCCGGCTTCCTGACCACACTCGTCTACCTCGTCGTGACCCGCTACTTCCCGGGCTTCGGTGTGGATTATCTCGGCATGTACTCGAACGTCAGCCCGACGACCGGACGCGCTCTGGTCGATCTTGCGAAGATCAAGGCCGAAACGCCGCAGATCTTCAACCAGGGAATGGTGCTCATCAACCATCCCATGGCGAGCCGAGTGGGCTGGTTCAACGTGGCGAACATCTCGGCCGGCCTGTTCGGCATGCCGGTCGGCTTCCTGACGATGTGGATCGTCTCGAAGTTCACCACGGCACCGAGCTCCGAGATGCAGAGCTTCATCGACGACATCCGTCGCCCCCGTGGCGCAGCCGTGATGATCGAGAAGTGAGCTTTGCGTGCGGGCACGATGCCCGCAACCCTGCCAACGACCTGAAGGGGCGGCTTGTTCCGCCCCTTCTTTCATCTTATGGGACGGCCCGCAGGCGCGCGCCGCAGCCTGTGACCGAAGGACCCGAGCCACATGACTGACGTCGACAGCCAGGGACTGTTCTGGCTCTACCAGATCCCCAATCTGGCGCTGGCCGCGTTGATGTACACGCTGATGGGCCGCTTCGTTCTGTCGCTGTTCTTCCCGCCTGACAGCGAAAAGGTCATCTGGACCGTGTTTCGCCAGATCACGCAGCCCGCCATCAACGCCGTGCAACTGGTCACGCCCTTCGCCGTGCATGAGCGTGTGGTCGTGCTGCTGACCGTGGTCTGGGTCCTGTTCCTGCGTCTGCTCGTGTTCGTCAGTTTCGCGGCCATGGGCTGGATGCCGACCATCGTCGGAGCGCCCCGGCCATGAGTGATCCACGTGAGGAGATGCTGCGCAAGGATGGCATCTTTGTCGGCATCGCCGGCATGTCGCTGCTCAACGGCATGCACTTTTCAGCCTATTTCGACCCGGTCTTCATCCTGATGAAGCCGTTTGCTGCGGGTTTCTTCATCACCTCGCCGATCCTGCAGTTTTACTTCACCTCGCTGTTCCTGTCGGCGCTGACGCTCGCTTTCGGCGGCATCCCCGCGGCGATTTACGAGCGTGGCAAGGGTCTCAAGGAGAGCACGCCGGCCTCGCTCTGGATCTGGCTCGGAGGGATCCTGTTTCTGACCATCCCGACCCTGCTCAACATGACGGCGCGCAGTGGCTGACTCTGCGCCTGCGCCGCTCACCAGATCGTCACGTCCCCAATCGGGCCGCATGGGCCTGGTTGATGCTAGCGCAGGGTTGATGCTAACGTCTGCATGATGGCACAGCACAACGGGGGATGAGCCATGGATTGGTCACGCGTGAATGACATGGCGTACCTCTCCGTGTCGCGTGCCTGCGGCTTCGCAGGGCTTGGCATTGTCTGCTTCATGGTCGGTATGGCCGGCTATCCGCTGGTGGCGCTGAAGTCAGGCGCGATCTTCATGATGCTGAGCGCCGGAGTGCTGGCGATCAAGGCCCAGCGCTCGCCCCTGAAGCCCTACAAGCGGACAGAGCTATGGGTCCTGCTGGAACCACAGGAACGACCCGATCCGCGTTTCGCGCAGCAGGTAATCGGCCTGACACTGCGTGATATCTTCTTCCGGTTTTCAGGCTTTTTCGCACTGGCGGGGTTCTGCTGCTTCGCGGTGGCGATGGCCCTGCAGCTGATCAACCAACTCTTCGGCTCCTGATCAGGTCAAGGCCGCGTAAGGCCAGCCACAGCGCTGGCGCCATGTTGCCCACCAGCGGTGTCGCGGCCAGCACGCCAAATGCGATGCGGCGGTCCGGCTCAAGCCGGAACATCACAATCAGAAATCCGGCCATGCCGCTGTAAAGCGCGATCAGTGCCACGATGCCGAAGGGATCCTTGCCAGCCTCTGCCATCGTGGCGGCGAGATCCCCCGTGATCCCGGCCCATAGCTTGGCCGCCGCCAGAAGCGCGATGCCGCCCAGGCACACCGTCCTGAGCACGCGTTCAGCCCTTGCCCGCAGGCTTGACCAGATCAAGCCCGCGCCAGGCCAGCCAGGCGAGCGGCACGACATTGCCGAGAAAGGGCAGCGCGGCGATCATGCCGACGGCCAGCGCGCGGTTGGGCTCGAAGCGCGCCATCACGATGCCGAAGATCAGGAAGCCGAGGTAAAGGTCGACCAGCGTCACCACCCCCCAGGGATTGGCGGTGATCGCCGACACCGCCGGCCAGAACGGCGCGCGGCCAAAGGCCCAGATGATCGAGCCGGCAAGAAGGGCGAAGCCAAGGGCGCAGATAAGTTTCAGCATGATGGGTTTACGCAGCCGGGCCCCGGGAGGTTCACTGTTGGGTGTCTTCATGGCGATGGCGCGGCGGTGCGCGCCTCGATGGCCGCCAGCATTGTCTCGATCGTCTGCATGCGGTCGGCCTCGTGCGGTGGCTTGTCCCAGCGGATGCGATTGATCCGGGGAAAGCGCATGGCGACGCCCGACTTGTGCCGCGTCGAACGCTGGATGCCTTCGAAGGCGATTTCGAGCACGAGCCCTGCCTCCGCCCCATGGGCAACCTCGCGCACCGGCCCGAAGCGATTGATCGTGTTCTTGCGCACGAACCTGTCGAGCTGGGCCAGTTCCTCGTCGGTGAAGCCGAAGTAGGCCTTGCCGACCGGCACCAGCACATCATCGGCGCGCCAGCAGCCGAAGGTGAAGTCGGAATAGAACGACGAGCGCTTGCCGTGTCCGCGCTGGGCATACATCAGCACACAGTCGAGCAGCGCCGGATCGCGCTTCCATTTGTACCACAGGCCCTTGGGGCGGCCCGGCAGATAGGGCGCATCGCGGCGCTTCAGCATCAGGCCCTCGATGGCGTCAGCGTCCGGGCCTGCCCCGGCACCGGCAGGATCGGCACGGCAGGCTGCCAGCGCTTCCCACCGGTCAAAGGACAGCTGTGGGGACAAATCGATCCGCGCCGCGCCATGGCGCGCGACGAAGGCCTCGAGCCGCGTCCTGCGTGCGGCGAGCGGGAGCGCCCGCACATCCTCCGCCCCGTCGTACAGGATGTCATAGGCCCGGATATGGGCCGGAAGCTCCGCCATCAGCCTGGCGCTCACGGTCTTGCGGTTCAGTCGCTGTTGCAACACGTTGAAGCTCTGCACGCGCCCGTCGACCACAATCAGCAGTTCGCCGTCGATGGCACCGTCGAAGCCGATGCCCTCGGCCAGATCGGGAAAGGCGCCCGAGATGTCTTCGCCGCTGCGCGTGTAAAGCCGCGTGACGCGCCGGCCCTGGTTGTTCAAACCTGACGCCGCCTGGACGCGGATGCCGTCCCATTTCCATTCGGCGCTGAAATCGGCGGGAGCGAGCCTGTCGAAATCCTCATCCTCGAGCGGGTGCGCCAGCATGGCCGGGCGGAAAGGTGCGGGATCGCTGGCTTCCGGCCGCGGGCCAAGACCCTCGGCCCAGGCGAACAAAGCGGCATAGGGCGGCTCCAGCCCATGCCAGACCTCCTCGATGTCGTCCGCTTCAAGGTCGCCCAATGCGGCGAGCGCGGTCTTGGCCAGCCGGGCGGAGACGCCGATGCGCAGCCCGCCGGTGATCAGTTTGAGCAGGGCCCAGCGCCCGGTCTCGTCGAGCGCATCAAGCCAGCCCGCCAGCAGCGCGGGCAGGGAGCGCCTGTCGGTTGTCAAGAGCGCCTCCACGACCTCCGCCAGGGTGGGGGCAGGCCTGTTATGGCCGGCCGCGCCATGCCGTTCCGGCCACATCAGCGCCACCGTCTCGCTCAGATCGCCGACATAATCATAGGACAGTGCGAACAGTTCCGGGTCGGCCCGCTCGGCGATCAGCGCCCGGATCAGACCAGCCTTGGCGTTGGCGAAACGCAGCTGTCCGGTCATCGCCGCCAGTGCAAAGCCGCGCTCGGGGTCCGGGCTGCGCCGGAAATAGTCGGTGATCAGCGCGAGCTTGCCGTTGCGCCGCGGCTCATAGGCGAGGCGGTCGAGCAGCCAGGCGAAGCTGTTGAGTTCGGCGGTCATGGTGTGGCCTGCGCCCCATCCGGCTCCGCCTCGCCATCATCGCCATAACCCGCCAGCCTGAGCGGTCTGGCGCGGATGCCGTTCATCTCGCACCAGCGCACCAGCGCGTCCTCCTGGCCGTGCGTCACCCAGATTTCGGGCGCACCGACCTCGCGGATCGTGGCGCACAGATCGTCCCAGTCGGCGTGGTCCGAGACAATCAGCGGCAATTCCACACCCTTTTGCCGGGCCCTCGCCCTGATCCGCATCCAGCCCGAGGCGAAGGCCGTGACCGGGTCCGGCAATTGACGCGCCCACAGGTCCTGGACCGCGCTTGGTGGACAGATCACGATCTCGCCCTTGAGCGTCTTGCGCTCCGCCGCGCCAACCTTGCGGATGTCGCCAAGGGGCACGCCAGAGGATTCATAAAAGCTGTTCAGCTTCTCCATCGCGCCATGAACGAAGATGGGCCGATCATAACCCGCGTCGCGGATCAGGGCGATCAGCCGCTGCGCCTTGCCAAGCGCATAGGCTCCGATCACATGGCAGCGCTCCGGGAACAGGGCCAGCGATGACAGGAGCTTGGCCACTTCGCCCGCCGTATCGGGATGGCGGAACACCGGCAAGCCGAACGTCGCCTCGGTGATGAAGACATCGCATGGGACAGGGTCGAAGGCCCGGCATGTCCGGTCGGCCGCCCGCTTGTAGTCGCCCGAGGCGACAATGCGGATGCCGGCGGCCTCGACCGCAATCTGGGCCGAGCCGAGCACGTGGCCCGCCGGATGAAAGCTGATGCCCACGGCGCCGATGCGCACGGCTTCGCCCAGGACTGCAACTTGCCGGCTTTGGGTGAACCCCTCGCCATAGCGCACGGCCATGATCCCCAGTGTCTCGGCGGTGGCGAGCACAGCGCCGTGGCCAGCCCGCGCGTGATCGGCGTGCCCGTGCGTGATCAAGGCCCGTGCGACGGGCCTGACCGGGTCGATGTAAAGATCGGCGGGCGGGCAGTAGAGCCCAGCCGGCGTCGGGTGCAAAAGCTCGTGTGGCCGCATGAATCGTGTATCCTTGAAGCGAGGATAGAGCCTTTCCGTTCCGAAAGAAGCTGCATCATGGCGCTGAAACCAGTTCATCGTTCCACCGGCGACGCCATCGCCGACCGGCGCTACGCCTATGCCACAGCCGCGTTCGTGGAGGCCGATTGGCAGGTCGCCGTCGATCTGGCCGGCCAGACGCTTGAGCTGACCCCTGATTTTGCGCCAGCGCATGTCCTGCTGGGCCGCTCCCAGGCGGCGCTTGGCCGCAAGGATGAAGCGGTGGCTGCGCTCAGCGAGGCGCTGCGGCTTGATCCGGAGGACGAACTGGGCGCGCGCATCGACCTGTCGCGCCTCGGTGCTCTCGCCGCCGATGACGCCATCGGCGAGGGCTATGTGCGTGCGCTGTTCGACAGTTACGCGGAAGGCTTCGACGCCCATCTGACCGGGGCTCTGGCTTACCGCGGGCCTGCGGTCGTGATGGCCGGCATCGCGGCAGCCTGCGAAAAGCGCGGACGCAAGCTCGCATTTCGTCTGGCGATCGACCTTGGCTGCGGCACCGGCCTGATGGCGCGGGAGATCGGCAAGCGCGCCAACCGCATTGAGGGCGTCGACATCTCGCCCAAGATGATCGCCGTTGCGGCCAGGACCGGCCTGTACGCCGCCCTGAACACCGGTGAGATCGTGGATGAACTGGACCGCCGCGCCGCCGAAAGCGCTGACCTGATCGTGGCTGCGGATGTGCTGGTTTATCTCGGCGACCTCTTTCCCCTGTTCCGCGAGGCTGCACGGGTGCTGCCGCGCGGTGGCCTGTTCGCTTTCACGGCGCAAAGCCATGCCGGCCATGGCTTCCAGCTTGGCGTTGATGCGCGGTTTTCACACAGCGAGGACTACCTGCGGACCGTGGCCGATGATTCCGGCCTTGATGTCGCGCACCTCGCCTCGGTCTCGACCCGTCAGGATCGGGGTTTTGACGTCCCGGGTTTCGTCATGGTGCTGACGCGGATCTGATGGCGGGCGATGAGCCGCTCCCGGAGGTGTTTGCACGCTGGTTCGCCTCGCGCGGCTGGTCCCCGCGCGCCCACCAGCTTGAGCTGATCGCGCAGGCACGGGCCGGCCGTTCGACCCTGCTGGTCGCGCCGACCGGCGCCGGCAAGACCCTTGCCGGATTCCTGCCCAGCCTGATCGAGCTCGCCGCGCAGCCGGCCGATCGCACCATGTCGCTGCACACGCTCTACATCTCGCCCCTGAAAGCTCTCGCGGTCGACATCGCCCGCAACCTGGAGCGCCCCGCCGGCGAGATGGGCCTCAACATCCGTCTGGAGACGCGGACCGGCGATACCTCCGCAACAAAGCGCGCCCGCCAGTTTGAGCATCCGCCGGACATCCTGCTGACCACGCCCGAGCAGCTCGCGCTGATGATCGCCCACAAGGATGCGCGCGCCCTGTTCGGCGGCCTCAGGCGCATCGTGCTGGATGAAATCCACTCGCTGGTCACCTCCAAGCGCGGCGACCTTCTCGCGCTGGGGCTGGTGCGGGTGCGCAAGCTGGCGCCGCAGGCGACCGCCGTCGGACTGTCCGCCACGGTGCGGGAGCCCGAGCAGCTGCGGCGCTATCTCGCCAGCGGCGAGCCTGCCGGGCAGCTGGCCGACCTGGTCACGGTTGCGGGCGGAGCGGCGGCCGACCTGAGCATCCTGCAGCCGAACGCGGTCCTTCCACTGGCGGGGCACACATCACGGCACGCGATGGCGGATATCTACGCCGCCATCAAGGCGCACCGCACGACACTGGTCTTCGTCAACACCCGCATGCAGGCCGAGTTCATGTTCCAGGAACTCTGGCGGGTCAACGAGGACAACCTTGCCATCGCGCTGCATCATGGCTCGCTGGATGTCGGCCAGCGCCGCAAGGTCGAGGCAGCGATGACAGCGGGCAAGCTCAAGGCCGTGGTCTGCACAGCCACGCTCGATCTCGGCATCGATTGGGGCGATGTCGATCTTGTCATCAATATTGGCGCCCCGAAGGGCGCAAGCCGGTTGATCCAGCGTGTGGGCCGCGCCAACCACCGCATGGACGAACCGTCCAAGGCCTATCTCGTGCCGTCGAACCGCTTCGAGATCATGGAGTGCCACGCAGCGCTGGAGGCGGTCGCGGAGGCGGCCCAGGACACGCCCGATGCGAAGCCAGGCGCACTCGACGTGCTCGCCCAGCACCTGCTTGGCCTCACCTGCGCCGAGCCGATCGGCGCCGACGCGGCCTTTGCCGAGGTCGCCAGCGCTGCGCCCTATGCCGCGTTGTCGCGCGAGACCTTCGATGCGGCGCTCACCTTCGTCGCCACCGGCGGCTATGCGCTGAAGTCCTATGAACGGTTCGCCAAGATCAGGCTCGGCAAGGACGGGCTCTGGCGCGTCAGCGACGCGCGGGTGGCGCAGCACTACCGCATGAATGTCGGCACGATCGTCGAGTCGCCGATGCTGAAAGTGCGCCTCGGCCGCGCCCGTGCCTCGCGGACGGGCGGCAGTCCGGTCCTGTTCGGCGGGAGGGTGCTGGGGGAGGTCGAGGAGTACTTTGCCGAAACCATGCTGGCGGGCGACACCTTCATCTTTGCGGGCGAGGTGCTGCGTTTTGAGGGCATTGCCGGCAATGAGGTGGTGGTCTCGCGTACGCAGGCGGGGACGGATCCGAAAATCCCGTCCTATGCCGGGGGCAAATTCCCGCTGTCGACCTTTCTCGCCGAGCGCGTGCGCCGGATGCTGGCAAGCCCGGCCGAATGGCAACGGCTGCCGAAGCAGGTCGGTGACTGGCTGGTCCTGCAGGCCCGCAAGTCGGTCATTCCGAAGCGGACGCAGATGCTGGTCGAGACATTTCCGCGCGGCGATCGCTTCCATCTCGTGGCCTTTCCTTTCGAGGGGCGGCTGGCGCACCAGACGCTCGGCATGCTGCTGACACGGCGGCTGGAGCGGCTCAGGCTCAAGCCGCTGGGGTTCGTATGCAATGATTACGGGCTCTGCGTCTGGGGTCTGTCGGACCTGTCCGCGGCGGTTGCCGACGGCAGCCTGTCGCTGGACGCGCTCTTCGATTCCGACATGCTCGGCGATGATCTGGAGGAGTGGCTTCAGGAATCGGCGCTGATGAAGCGCGCGTTCCGCTCCTGTGCGGTGATCGCGGGCCTGATCGAGCGGCGTTTTCCCGGTCAGGAGAAATCCGGCCGGCAGGTCACCATGTCGACCGATCTGGTCTATGATGTGCTGCGCCGCCACGAGCCGGATCACCTGTTGCTGCGCGCCGCGCGTGCCGATGCGGCGACCGGGCTGCTTGATCTGGGGCGTCTGGCGCAATGTCTCTCGCGCATCCGGGGGCGAATCGTGCACAAGGCGCTTGAGCGGGTGTCTCCGCTCGGCGTGTCCGTGATGCTGGAGATCGGCCGTGAAGCCGTCTATGGCGAAGCGGCGGACGCCCTTCTGGCTGAGGCCGAGGATATCATGATGCAAGAGGCCGCCGCGTGAGAGCGCTGCACCACCGCCCGTTGACCTTTCCAGGACCAGCGATCCGGGGCCTGCCGCAATCTGCCTTCAGCGTCGGCGGGCTGGAGGCGGTGCCGCATCATTCAGGCGCACTGTATCTTCCGTCCGAACGGGCCTTGCTGTTGTCAGATCTGCATCTGGAGAAAGCCTCCAGCTACGCGGCCCGGGGCGTGTTCCTGCCGCCTTACGATACGCGTGCGACCTTGGGGTCGGTCGCCGTGGCCATTGCGGCCTTCGAACCGCGGCAGGTGATTTCCATGGGCGACAGTTTCCATGACCGTACCGGACCACTCCGGCTCGAACCGGATGACGCAGCCACCTTGCGCCGCCTGCAGGGCGGCCGTGCCTGGCTGTGGCTCACCGGCAATCATGATCCCGACGCGCCGAGCGGGCTCGATGGCGAGGTGGCGGACACGATCGCGCTCGGTGGCGTCATGCTGCGTCATGAACCGTCCCATCGCGGCGCAGAGCCGGAGATTGCAGGCCATCTGCATCCGGCCGCGCGCATCCGGCTGCGCGGGCGCGGCGTCCGGCGGCGCTGCTTCATCAGTGATGGCAACCGTCTGGTCATGCCGGCCATGGGCTCTTATGCGGGTGGCCTGAATGTCAGGGACGGCGCCATCCAGCGCCTGTTCGATGATGGCGCCGATGTCTGGATGCTCGGTGATGCGCGCGTGTTCCAGGTCAGCCGCGCGCTGCTGATGCCCGACTGATCAGGCAGCGGCCAGCGCCGCCAGGATCAGGCTGGCCGCCGCAACCGCCGTCAGGCCGAGCCGCAAGCGGCCATACCATTCCGGTGCCACGATACGGCAGGCAAGGCCATAGTCGAGCAGGCCGAGCAGGATATGGGCGACGGCCAGCCACCACAGATCCGCCGGCGCCGGCTGGAACCAGGCGAACCAGCCGACGAGCGCCGGGATCACGGCGATGATGAAGTCGCGGTCGGCCTTGCGGTCGCCCCCGGCGCTCTGCGTGATGGCCAGCCCCCAGCGTACCCCGCCGAGGAAGGACAGGATGGCGACGCCGTAGCCGACCAGCGCGACCCGGATGCTGTCGGCGTCCTCGAACAGGGGCAGCGACAGCCCGGTCGCCAGCGCAAGGCTGAGTCCCACAAAGGGCACCAGGCCGCCAAGCCCGAGCAGGAGCGGAACTTTGGGAAACATGGCGTGGTCTGACATGGCAACCTCGAGGCGACGGGCGGGATGGGACCTGCGATCGGGCTTCGCGCAAACCGGAGCGCAAACGGGATGTGACGGGCGTGGCCGTCAGGCAGACATCAGGAGCGGACGGGCTGTGATCTAACGCCTGTCGCGCCAAACACAACCGGCAATCAGTCGCGCCGGAAGATCACCGTGGCCAGCCAGCCGAAACCGAGGGCCATCAGCGCGGTCGCCAGCCCGTAGGCCAGGGACCAGCTCCGCGCCAGCCGGGCAACCTGCTGTTCGAAACCGATCTGCACCACCTCGAAGCTGGTCTGCTGCTTGGCAAGGAGCACCTGTCCGGAATAGACCTCGACGGTGACATCGTAATTCCCGGTCGGTGCGGTTGCCGGCAGGATGATCGGTGCCTGGAACATCGACGGGGTCAGGAAGGTGACGCCGCGCTCCACTTCCTGATAGAGCTTGCCCGCGCCCTTGATCCGGATCAGCGCATCCGCGAAACGGGCCTCGCCAGTGTCGAAGGACAGCCCGGCGCCGGCCGGAATCAGCTTGTTCCGCAAGCCGAGATTGAGGCGGCGGGCGTCTTCCTCGCTGCCCATCTCGCGGAAGAGCCGCGTGGTGGAGGTCGCCAGGAAGCTTGGTGCCTCGCCGAAGCGTCTTTGCTCGTTGTTGAGCCAGAGCGGTCCGAAGCGGTCCTTTTCGCGGACCAGCAGGTGCTGGCGCGGGCCCTGCGCGGTGACCACGACGTCATAGGGATCAGCGCGCGCCACGCTGCGCCCGTCACGCTCAACCGAGCCGAACACGGCGAGCTGCGCGCCGGTGTAGTTCGATCCGATCAGAACGCGGTGGGCGGACAGGGACACGACCAGCGTTTCGGGGCGCGCCGTCACGGTCAGGGCCACAAGCCAGAACAGGGCCCATGCTGCGCTGCGCATCATCCCCTCGCTCCCTGGATCGAGACCGAGAACGGCTCTTCGGGCCGGAAGATCAGCTCGGAGCCGATCCGGAAGCCGACGGCCAGCAGCAGCACGGCCAGCAGGACCCGGAAACTCTCGCCGCGAAGATGGCGGCCGGCACGCCCGCCGAACTGCGCCCCGATCACCCCGCCAATGATCAGCAGCACGGCCAGAACAATGTCCACTGACTGGTTGCTTGCTGCATGGAACAGGGTTGCGGCCGTCATGGTGACAAGAATCTGGAACAGGGATGTGCCGACCACCATCATGGTCGGCACCCTGAACAGATAGAGCAGCGCCGGAACCATGATGAAGCCGCCGCCGATGCCCAGCACAGCGCCGATGAAGCCAACCAGGGCGGCAAAGCCCAGGATCGGGATGGCGCTGGCATAAAGCCGGGAGCGCGCGAACCGGACCCGCAGTGGCAATTTCAGCCAGGCCGGGTGCTGACCGGCCCTTTTCAGACGGCCCGGCTTGCCCGTTCGGGCACGCATCAGGGCGCGCAGGCTTTCGAGCAGCATCATCGAGCCGATGATCATGAACAGCACAAGGTAGGACAGCGCGATCACGACCTCGAGCTGGCCCGTGCGGCGGATGCTGTTGAAGGCCAGCACGCCGAGCATCGTGCCGACCAGACCACCCGCCGTCAGGAACAGCCCGAGTTTGATGTCAAGTTGGCGCCGCTGCCAGTTGCTCACGGCCCCTGTCATGGAGGAGGCCGCGACCTGCGCGGTCACCGTCGCCACCGCCACAGCAGGCGGCACGCCGAGAAAGATCAGCAGCGGTGTCATCAGGAAACCGCCGCCGATGCCGAACATGCCCGAGACGAACCCGACCGCCGCGCTCATGCCGATGATGAGCAGGACGCTGATCGGCATTTCGGCGATGGGAAGGTAGATTTGCATGACGTGCGTCGCTGCCTTGCCACGGAAACACGGTCATCACCATGACAACCGCAAAATGAACATGTCCCTGCGGCTGGGCGCGGCACGGCGCAAGGGCCCTTGCGTGAGACAAACTGTCGTCCCGCCCGGGTCCGGGCAGCGTGATGCCTCGTCAGGTGGCCCTTGGCCGGGGAGCAGGCTTTTGCGGTTTGGGCTGCGGGTCCCAGCCCTCGGCCGGTTCGCTGATCTCGTTGGCAACCGGGTCCGGTGTCTTGGGCTTCCAGTTGAGCGACGCGGTCCGGCCAGCGGCCAGATCCACGGCGTTGAGCTTGGCGCCAACCTCATCGCGCTTCTTTCCGGCGTCGCTGTCGCCCTGCCGTGCGGCAACCGCAAACCAGGTGTAGGACTGGGTCAGATCCTGTTCCACACCCAATCCGCGGCCGAGCAGGATTGCGAGGTTGTACTGGCTGTCGCGCACGCCGAACTCGGCGGCCTGGCGGAAAAGGGTCGCTGCGGCGGCATAGTCGGGCCGTCCGTCCGCCCCTTCGGCGATCAGTACCGCAAGGTTGTGGATGGCCTTGGCGTTGCCCTTGTCCGCGGCGCGCTTGTACCAGGCCATCGCCATCTTGGCGTCCCTGCCCGTGCCGATGCCCTTTTCGTGCATGTTCGCGAGACGGAACTGAGCCGGTGCTGACCCGGCCGCCGCCGCGCGCTCGAACAGGCGCAGCGCCAGCTTCTGGTCTCGGGCCATGCCGATGCCATCGCTCGCCCGGGATGCGAGTTCGTAGACCGCGTTCGGGTCGCCTGCAAGGGCAGCGCGGCGCAGGCCAGGCGTTCCCATGGCTGGCGTCAATGCGCCGATATTGGTCACGCGCTCGGGCGACGCGCTGAGCGGTGCCGATGTCGGGGCGGAAGCGTCCGGCGGCGGCAGGGCGGCGACTTCGACCGGCGCGGCGCGGACTGAACCTGTCGTATCTGCGGACGGCTGGGTCATGGCGACCTGCTGTCCGCCCGCGGCAGGCGTGAGCGCCGAGGTCTGGTCCTTGGCGGGGGTCGCGCTCTCCGTCTTGGCCGGAGCGGCGGCTTCGGTCTGGGCAGGCTGGCCGCCGGGCGTGGCCTGACCCTGGATGATCTGGTTGCGGGGTTGCTGCGCCGGGACCGGCGGCTCGGGATCGGACAGCATGGTGGTCGCGATCTGGCCTGCGCCGATGGCCAGGACAATCGCTGCGAGGCCGAGCAGGATCGGCTTGCGGCGCTTCTCCAGCGTCTCCTTCAGGCTGATCGGCAGGGCGAACCGGGATGACTTGTCCTTGGGCTGCTTCTGGGCTTCGGCGCCATTGCTCTCGACCGCAGCGCTGGCCGCCTGGGCCGCGCGCCGGGCTGCCGCGATCAGGTTCGGGTTGAGGGAGGTTCCGGCGCCCCCAACCTCGCCGCGTGGACGCGGCCGGCCCGTGCCAGGCTCCAGCGGCAGATCGGCCGCGCGATCGATCGCGGGCTCGGCGCTGAGCACCGGCGCCCTCACGGCGCGTTGAACGGCAGCAGGTGGCGCCGTACGGTTCACCGCGGGCTCATGGGCTGCGTTCGGGCTGGCGTCTGCCGGCACGCTGGCCACCGCGAGCTCCTTCGACAGCGCTTCCGCCCGGCGTCGCCGCGTGGCGGCATCCTCGCGCGGCGCTGCCGGCTCGGCGCGCGTCTCGCGAACCTCAGCCGCAGATTCGGCGACGCGCTCACGTGTGACGTCCTCCTCAAGCTGGGCAAGACGCTGGACGATCTTCTCAAGCGTGTCGTTGACGGCTCCGATCGCGCTGTGGGTGCGATGGTCGATTGAGACATGCACGTCCCTGAGGCCGGCCAGATCGCGACGGATCAGCGACAGCTCTTCGTTGCCGGCGGCGACCTTCGGAACGGTGGACATGGCGTCGGCGACCGCCGCGCGTGCCGCGCGGTCGACGGCGCTTGTGGTCTCCTCGCGCAGGCCACCCAGCGACCGCATCAGATCCTGCAGCGTGTTCTCCAGCCCGACCGAGGCGGCGCTCGCCGCCGGGCGGACGTCGAGGCGCGCGGTGAGCGCTTCGATCTGCCGCTCCAGCGCGTGCAGGCTGCTGGAGCCGGCTTCGGGCCGCGCGACATCGTCGAGCTTGCGGGCCAGCGCAGTGATCATGTCCTCGATCGGCGTGAGGTCCGCCGCCAGGGCTGCGCTCGCCGGCGCGGCGCTGTTGGCCAGCGTCTCGATGCGGGCGGCCAGCATGTCGATCTGGCGCTCGATGGCAGCCGGCCCGCGCGTGCTCAACTGGTCGATCTGCTGCGACAGCCGTTCGACGCGCGCGATCAGTTCGTGCGGTTGCCGCCCGGCCATGTCGTCCAGTTTGATGGCGAGGCTCTCGATCAGGGCGGCGAGATCATCGGATTCGGGTCTTGTCCGCTGGGCGAGCTGGTCAAGCTTGCCCGACAGCAAGGACAGTTGCTGCCGGTCTGCATCGCCCATCCCGCCCTGGGGCAGAGTGCTCATGGCGGACGAGACAGTGTCGAGTTGGTGCATGATCCGCTGCAGCAGGCCATGCCCGATGCCGTTCGCGTCGCGCGTCTCACGCACGAGGGCGGCCTGCATCTCAGCGATCGCCCGCTCCACCTCGGATGCCGGCTGGCTCTCTGCCAGATGCTCACGCACCCGGCTCATGTCCTGCGACAAGGTCTTGATCTGATCCGAGAGCTGTTCGAGCCGGGGCGTGGCGGCATTGTGCGCCAGAACGTCGCGGAGCGAGGAGAGTTCGTGCACGGCTGCGGCCAGCACGCGCGGTTCGGTCGAGGCGGAGCTGGCCAGCATCTCGATCCGCTGGCCAAGCTGCTGCATCTAATGCTCGATGCGGCTGAAGCGCTCCCCTGGATTGGCGGCTTGCAGCCTCGCCAGTTCACTCTCGATGCGTGCGATCGGGCGGGTGAGCTCATCGAGCGGCATCGCGCCGTTGCGTTCGTCCAGCCGCTGCGCCAGGTCCCGGATACTCTGTTCAAGCCGTGCCGTCTCGGGCGCAGCCGACAACCCGGCGATCTCGCTGCGCAATTGCGCCAGGTCGGCGCGCAGCCCGTTCATCAGCGGGGTGACGTCGGCCCGGCGCTCCCCCTGCCGGCGTTCGCCATGGCTCAGATCGCTCAGCCGGCCCAGGTCATCGCGCAGATTGCGCATGATCGTGCCGGAGCGATGAGCCTCTTCCGGCTGGTCGAGTTCACGCTGGCGGGCCTGGATGTCGCCGATGGCGCCGCGGAAGCCGTCGCGGGACCAGACGGGGCGGCGGGGCGACGCTGGCTGGGGGGAAGGCTGCGCCGGGGCTCCGGCCGGCTGATCAAGGGTGCGCCGTTCGACATGGGTGACCCGCGAATTGACGGTCTTGATCGCGTCCGCAATGACGTTCGTGGCCCGTTCCTGACGCTCGGCGGCGGCCCGCTCGGCGGCGGCCATGCGGCTTTCGGCCTTCTCAATCCATCCGACGATCGATTCGAGCGCCGTGCTCGTCCGCGCTTCGCTGTCGCGGGTGCGGGCCTCCAGCTGGGAGGCATGGGCGAGGAGCGCCGCAAGATCCGCCTGGCCTGCCGCGGAGGGTTGCATGCGGGACGATCCCCGGCCTGTGCCGCGCTGCATGGCCGTCTGTGAGCCCGACTGGGCCAGTTTCTGCAGGCGCGCATTCAGAAGGGATGGGTCATCGCCCTGTTGACGGAAATCCGCATGCCCGCCATCGGATGACTGCATGCCGCGCGCCTGATCGCGGATGAGGTGTTCGAGCCAGTCGCCGACACTCATGCCGGCGCGTCGCGCTGCTTCGCGGGCCGCCTCGCGGGTGTCTGCATCAATTCCCTTGACGCTCCAGGGCAGGCTTTGTGCCATCTGTCACTCGCCGCGGGGCGTCCTGTGCAAGATATTGCCCGAAACAACGCGCCCCGTCAGGCGTTGCAGGGGCGGGGCTTGCGGCCGCGTTTGCGCCTCAGGTGCGCGCACAGGCGAATCACAAACGGCTCATCAAGTTGGCCCGCTGTCGCCACTTTTCTGATTTATGGTAAACAGAGTGTTAAACGGTGTTGAGACTGCCTTACCGCCCGCGCCTCACGGGTTGTCGAACGGCAGAAAAACTGCGATTGGTTGGCCGAAGTGCCGTATGGCTGTGGACGGGCTCCAGCCGTCACGTCCCAGAAGGGAATCGCCATCGTGGGCCTCAGTTCATGCCGCGGGACAATGGCGTGACAGGACAAGAACAAGAACAGGGTGGAATTGAGATGTCTGCACACAATGAAACGACAATCTCGGCTGACAAAAGCATCAGGTCGGATTCGGTTGCCAATGATCCCTCATGGTCAACGATCGGGGACCTTGCGCGTGACTTTGACGTGACCTTGCGGACGCTTCGTTTTTACGAAGCCCGAGGCCTGTTGTCTCCGCGTCGTGAAGGCATGAACCGCTACTATTGCAAGCTTGATCGGGCGCGCCTTGAGTTGATCCTCAAGGGCAAGAAGCTTGGCTTCACCCTGACGGAGATCAGGGCGATGGTTGGTCAATCCGCCGAAGCGAGTTCGTCGCTGAAGCTGTCGCTGCCCCAGATCGACGAACAGCTGAAGATGCTGCGGGCACAATTGGCCGAGTGCAAGGCTGCGATCGAGGAACTCGAGCGCCAGCGCTCTGCTGCTCTCACCGGCTGACCTTTCCCATTCCCGCAATGTGATGCGAACGCCCCGCCCAGGTCGGGCGGGGCATTTGTCGTTCTGGGCGACGTGGCAACAAATTTGTTGCGATCCACCCTTTCCAGATCGATCCAGATAGTTTATATATGAACTAAATCGACCGGCCCGTTATCGACCGGGCGTCCCGGGTCCGGTCATGGCGCTGTCATGATCTTGGTCAGACTGCCGGTGATGCATCAGGCTGCTTGCTCAGGGAGTGATGAGAATGCCGACCTACAAGGCCCCGATCGAAGACGTGATGTTTCTGCTGACCGATGTGTTTCAGATCGAGCGTTACAATAACTTGCCGGGTTTTGCCGATGTGACGCCTGATCTGATCGAGGCCATCGTCTCGGAAGGAGCCAAGCTCTGCGAAGAGGTTTTCCAACCCCTCAATCTTTCCGGCGACAAGGAAGGCTGCACCCGTCATCCGGACGGTTCCGTGACAACGCCGAAGGGTTTCAAGCAGGCCTACGGGGCGTACAAGGAAGGTGGCTGGCTCGGATTGCCGGTTTCCGAAGAGTTTGGCGGTCAGGGTCTTCCCTCGACGCTCAATGCCGTGATGCAGGAGTTCCTGTCATCCTCGAACCTTGCGCTTGGCATGTATCCGGGCCTGACCCAGGGTGCCGTCGCGGCCCTGCTGGAGCATGGTTCGCAGGAGCAGAAGCAGACCTACCTGCCGAAAATGATTTCGGGTGAGTGGACGGGCACCATGAACCTGACGGAACCGCATTGCGGCACCGATCTGGGTCTGCTCAAGGCCAAGGCTGTCCCCAATGGCGACGGCTCCTATGCCATCACCGGCACGAAGATCTTCATCTCCGCTGGCGAGCACGACATGGCGGACAACATCATCCACCTCGTGCTGGCCCGCGTCGAAGGCGCGCCGATGGGCACCAAGGGCATCACGCTCTTCGTTGTGCCGAAGTTCAAGGTCAACGCCGATGGATCGCTCGGCGCCCGCAACGGCGTGTCCTGCGGCTCGATCGAGCACAAGATGGGCATCCATGGCAATGCAACCTGCGTGATGAACTATGATGGCGCGACCGGCTGGATCGTCGGCCATGAGAACAAGGGCCTCAACGCCATGTTCGTGATGATGAACGAGGCCCGTCTCGCAGTCGGCATCCAGGGCCTTGGCTGTTCGGAGGTGGCCTACCAGAATGCCGTCGCCTATGCCAAGGACCGTCGCCAGGGCCGCGCCCTGACCGGCGCCGCCGAGCCCGACACGCCAGCCGATACCCTGCTCGTCCATCCCGATGTGCGCCGCAACCTGATGGCGATCCGCGCCTTCAACGAGGCCGCCCGCGCGCTGGTGCTCTGGACCGCGCTCAAGGCCGACATCGCTCATCGCTCAGACGATGCCGCCGCCCGCCAGGCTGCGGATGATCACATGGGCCTGATGACGCCGGTTATCAAAGGCGTGCTCACCGATGTTGGTTTCGACAATGCGGTCAAGGCCCAGCAGATGTTCGGCGGCCACGGCTATGTCGAGGAATGGGGCATGAGCCAGTTCGTGCGCGATGCCCGCATCGCCATGATCTACGAAGGCGCCAACGGCGTGCAGGCCATGGACCTCGTCGGTCGCAAGCTCGGCCGCGATGGCGGCCGCGCCATCATGGCTTTCTTTGACGAGGTTGGCGGCTTCTGCAAGGAGCAGGTTTCGGACGAGGCCATGAAGCCCTTCGTCGCGCCGCTGAGCGGAGCCCTCCAGCAGCTTCAGCAGGCCACCATGTGGTTCATGCAGAACGCGATGGCCAAACCCAACAATGCCGGTGCCGGCGCGCATGACTACATGCACCTGTTCGGCTGCGTGGCGCTCGGCTACATGCACGCCAAGATGGCGAAGGTGGCGATCGGCAAGCTGAAGGCTGGCGCCAATGGCTCCACCGAGCGCATGAATGCCAAGCTGGTCACGGCGCGCTTCTTCATGGAGCGCGCCATGCCGGAAGTGGCCGCCCACGTCGCCCGGATCCAGGCCGGTGCAGATATGACGATGGCGTTCACGGCGGAGCAGTTCTAGGTTTCGGAACAAGGAAGGGTGTCATCCTTGGCGACGTCGCACGCGTCGGGACGGTGACCCGCAAGCACTGGCAATCGGTTGGAGTCCCGTCCCCTTCGCGCCGTGGCGCTCCGGCCGGGAATGACACCCGGAAAGATAACCGTTCGGAGGAACCCACCATGGCCGAGGCCTACATCTATGATCACGTCCGCACGCCGCGCGGCAAGGGCAAGGCCGATGGCTCCTTGCATGAAGTCACCGCCATCGAGCTCGGCACGCAGACGCTGAAGGCGATCAAGGCGCGCAATGATCTCGACGTCGCGCTGGTGGAAGACGTCGTCTTCGGCTGCGTCGATCCTGTCGGCGAAGCCGGCGCCGACATCGCCCGCACCGTGGCGCTCAAGGCCGGTTATGGCCCGTCGGTTCCCGGCATCCAGATCAACCGCTTCTGCGCCTCCGGGCTCGACGCGGTGAACCTCGCTGCCGCGCAGGTGATGTCTGGCCAAAAGGACCTCGCCATCGGCGGCGGCGTCGAGAGCATGAGCCGGGTGGGCATGGGCGCCTCGGGCTTCGGCATCGCGGTCGATCCCTCCGTCGCGATCGATACCTATTTCATGCCGCAGGGCGTGGCCGCTGACCTGATTGCCACCAAGTTTGGCTTCAGCCGCGATGATGTCGATGCCTACGCGGTGCAGTCGCACAAGCGCGCACATGCCGCCTGGGAGAAGGGCTACTTCAACAACGCGGTGATTCCGGTGAAGGATGTCAATGGCCTGACCATCCTCGGCCGTGACGAGACAATCCGCCCCGCTGCTGACATGCAGGGCCTGGCTTCGCTGAAGGCAGCCTTCGCCATGATGGGCGAGCAGGGCGGGTTCGACGCCGTCGCGACCTATGCGCACCCTGATGTCGAGTTCGTCAATCACGTTCACCATGCCGGCAACTCGTCGGGCATCGTTGATGGCGCGGCAGCGGTGCTGGTCGGCTCCAGGAAAGCCGGCAAGGCCATGGGCAAGGCCCCGCGCGCCCGCATCCGCGCCTATGCCACCGTCGGCTCGGATCTGGCCCTGATGCTGACCGGCCCGGTCGATGTGACCGAACTGGTGCTGAAGAAGGCGAGGATGACACTCAAGGACATCGACCTGTTCGAGCTGAACGAAGCCTTCGCCTCGGTGGTGCTGCGCTACCGGCAGGCCTTCGATCTTGATCCCGCGCGGCTCAACGTCAATGGCGGCGCGATCGCCATGGGCCACCCGCTTGGAGCGACCGGCGCGATGATCCTCGGCACGGTGCTCGACGAGCTCGAGCGCACGGGCAAACAGACCGCCCTGATCACGCTCTGCGTGGCCGCAGGCATGGGCGTCGCCACCATCATCGAACGCGTTTGAGAGCGCAGATCATGACCATGAAACTCACCAATTTCCGCTTCGAAACCGACGCCGACGGCATCGCCCTGGCCACCTGGGACATGCCCGACCGTTCGATGAACGTGATCACGCCCGAGGTGATGGCGGAACTGAAGGCCATCATCGACGCGGTCGTGTCAGACGCAGCCATCAAGGGCTGCGTCATCACCTCCGGCAAGGACCAGTTTTCCGGCGGCGCCGACCTGACCATGCTGCAGGGCCTCGGGTTTGAGTATGCCAAGCTCGCCAGGACCAAGGGCGAAGAGGCGGCGATGCACCACTTCTTCGAGGAAAGCCGCAAGCTTTCCTTGCTGTTCCGACAGCTTGAAACCTGCGGCAAGCCCTTTGCGGCCGCCGTCAACGGCGTCTGCCTCGGCGGCGCGTTCGAGTTGGTGCTGGCCTGCCATCACCGCGTGATTTCGGACGATGCGAAGACCCGTGTCGGCCTGCCCGAAGTCAAGGTCGGCCTGTTTCCGGGCGCCGGCGGCACCCAGCGTGTGGCCCGCCTGATGCAGACCGGCGACGCGCTGCAGATGCTGTTCAAGGGCGAGCAGATCAAGCCGCTGCCGGCCCGCTCCATGGGGCTCGTGCATCAGGTTGTGGCCAGGGATGCGATCGTCGAGACCGCCAAGGGCTGGATCAAGGCTGGCGGCTCTGCCGTCGCGCCCTGGGATGAAAAGGGCTTCAAGCTGCCCTCCAACAAGGTTCATTCGGCCGCGGGCATGCAGATCTGGCCGCCCGCCAACGCGATCTATCGCCGCGAGACGCAAGGCAACTATCCCGCCGCGCAGGCAATCCTGTCGGCGGTGTATGAAGGTCTTCAGGTGCCGATGGACCTCGGCCTCAGGATCGAGAGCCGCTACTTCGCCAAGATCCTGCGCTCGACCGAAGCTGCGATGATGATCCGGACGCTGTTCATGTCGATGCAGGACCTCAACAAGGGCGCGCGGCGCCCGAAGGCCGAGCCAGCCACCGCGATCAAGACAGTGGGTGTGGTCGGCGCCGGTTTCATGGGCGCTGGTGTGGCTTATGTCACGGCCAATGCGGGCATGAACGTCATCCTCCTCGACCGTGACCAGGAAGCCGCCGACAAGGGAAAGGCCTATTCGCACAAGCTGATGACCGACCAGATCATGAAGGGCCGCGCCAAGACTGCCGATCGCGAGGCGCTGCTGGAGCGCATCACGCCCACGTCAGACTATGGTGCGCTCAGCGCCTGTGACCTGATCATCGAGGCCGTGTTCGAAGATCCCAAGGTCAAGGACGAGGTCATCCGCAAGATCGAAAGCCATATCAAGCCGGGCACGATCTTCGCCTCGAATACCTCGACGCTGCCGATCACCGGCCTTGCCACGTCGTCAAAGGCCGCCGACAGGTTCATCGGCATCCATTTCTTCTCGCCGGTCGAGAAGATGATGCTGGTCGAAATCATCTTGGGCAAGAAGACAGGTGACGCTGCGCTCGCCATGGCGATCGACTATGTCCGCGCCATCAAGAAAACGCCGATCGTGGTCAATGATGCGCGCGGCTTCTTCGCCAACCGCTGCGTGCTGGGCTACATCGCCGAGGGGTATGAAATGCTGCTCGAGGGCGTGCCACCAGCCATGATCGAGGCGGCGGGCAAGCAGGCTGGCATGCCGGTCGGTCCGCTCTCGCTCAATGACGAAATCGCGCTTGATCTCGGCCTCAGGATCATGAAGGCGACCGAGGTCCAGCTCGGGCCGAAGTCGATCGACCAGCGCCAGAAGGCGTTGCTGATCGAGATGGTGGAGAGGCTCGGACGCACCGGCCGCAAGGCCAAGAAGGGCTTTTACGACTATCCCGAAGGTGCTCCCAAGCGTTTGTGGCCCGATCTGGTGACGCTGCAGCCGACCCACCTCAAGCCCGAGCAGGTTGACATGCAGATCTTGAAGAACCGTCTTCTCGCCATCCAGGCGCTGGAAGCCGCCCGCACGGTCGAGGAAGGCGTCGTCACCGATCCGCGCGAGGCGGATGTCGGCTCGATCCTCGGCTTCGGCTTTGCTCCATATACCGGCGGCACGCTCAGCTACATCGAAGGCATGGGCCATGCCCGTTTTGTCGCGATGTGCACCAAGCTGGCCAAGGCTTATGGCCCACGCTTCAAGCCAAACAAGCATCTTGTCGAGATGGCGAAGACCGGCGGCAGCTATTACGCCAAGCCAGGCAAGGCTGCGTGAACCTCTGGCTGCGTCTGATCTGGCTCATCGCCAGCGCCCGCTTCCGCGGCGCGCTGGCCGCGCCGTTTGAGGTGTCGCATGTTTCGTTCCGGGTCTGGTTCCATGACCTCGACACATCGCTGCACATGAACAATGGCCGCTACTGGACCCTGATGGATCTTGGGCGCACCGACCTGATGCTCCGGGGTGGTCTGTGGCGCGCCTGGCTGAAACATGGCTGGATGCCGGTGATCAGCGCCGGCAAGATCCGTTTCCGCCGCGAGTTGCGTCTGCTGAAGCCCTTCACGCTCGAAACGCGCGTCTTGTGCTGGGCCGAGACCTGGCTCGTCATCGAGCACCGCCTGGTGTCGAAGGATGCGAAGGGGCAAGACATCACCAATGCCATCGCGCTGGTCCGCGCCGGTCTTTATGACCGCAAGGCGAGGGAGTTCGTGCCCATCCAGCGGATGATGGACGAGATGGGCGTTGTGGCGGAAAGCCCGGCGCCGGGTCCGGAGGTCGCGGCTTTTCTCGATGCCGAAGACGCGATGAAACGGGCGGGGTGAATCACTCCGCCGCCGTCCGCGTCATCCGCCATTGCGACAGCAGGGCCCGCAGCGCCGCCGGCCGTAGCGGCTTGTTGAGGATCTGCATCCCCGCCTCCTCCGCCTGCGCGCGTACCTCCGGTGAGCGGTCCGCGGTCAGCAGGGTCGCCGGAACAAAGTGCCCGAGCGCATCGCGCAAAGCGAGCGTGGCAGCGATGCCGTTGCCCTGGTCAAGGTGGAAGTCGGCGATGATGGCATCGGGAGCCCGGCCGCTGCGCTCAAGCGCCATGAGCGCTTCGCCGGCATCGGCGGCGGTGACCACATCGCAGCCCCAGCCGCCGAGAACAAGCTTCATGCCGTCCTGGATCGTCGGCTCGTTGTCGATCGCAACAATCAGCATGCCCTTGAGCGGCGCGTAGCTGCTGGCCGCGCGTTCGGCCTGCGGTGCCGGGGCCGCCAGTCCCGCGGCACGCGGCACGGCGATCTCGAAGGTCGAGCCGCGTCCGGGGGCAGAGCGCAGGGTGAGCCTGTGGCCGAGCGTGCTGGCGATGCGCTCGACGATCGAAAGCCCGAGGCCCAGCCCGCGCGCGATCCTGGCTCCCTGGTCGAGCCGCTCGAATTCACGGAACACCGCCTTCTGCTTGGCCTGCGGGATCCCAAGGCCGGTATCCATGACCTTGAGCAGCAGCAGCGGCCCGCGCCGGCGGCAGCCCACCAGAACCTTGCCCGACGGTGTGTACTTGATCGCGTTCGAGACAAGGTTCTGCAGGACGCGGCGCAGCAGGCGCCGGTCCGAGCGGATGGTCAGGCGTGTCGAGACGAAACGAAGCTTGAGGCCCTTCTCGCGGGCCTGCGGCTCGAAATCCCGCTGCAGTTGCCGGAAAAGCTCATCGACGCGGAAGCTCGTGATCTCCGGCTTCATGGCGCCGGCGTCGAGCCGCGAGATGTCGAGGAGCGCGGTCAGGATTTCCTCGACCGCGTCCAGCGAGGCCTCGACATTCTCCGCCAGTTCAGGCCGGCCGGCGGTGCGGTCGCGCTCGGTCAGCGAATGCGCATAGAGCCGCGCCGCGTTCAGCGGCTGCAGGACGTCATGGCTGGCTGCGGCCAGAAAGCGCGTCTTCGACAGATTGGCGGTTTCCGCCTGCTGCTTGGCCAGCTGCAGGGCGGTGTTGACGCGCGTGAGCTCCTCGGTCCGTTCGCGCACGCGCCGCTCGAGCGCTTCTTCAACCGCGACCGCGTCGGAAATGTCGGTATAGGTCGTGACAAGGCCGCCATCGGGCAGGGGGTTGGAGCGGATGTCGATGACGCGTTCGGACGGGTAGATGCGCAGGCGCACGGGCTCGCGGTCATTGAGGAAGCTTTCAAGCCGCTGCGCCACCAGATCGTCGACGGGCCCCTCGCCATAAGATCCGCTTTCGGCGTTGAAACGCACGATTTCGTCAAGCCCGGTGCCGACCCGCATCATGTGGGGCGGCAGGTCATAAAGCTTGATGAAGGCCTCGTTCCAGCACAGGACGCGCAGCTCCTTGTCGATGACGGTGATGCCCTGGCCCGATTGATCGAGCGCATGCTGCAACAGGTCGCGGTTGTATTGCAGCGCGGCAGAGGCGTCGTCGAGCAACTTGAACGCAGCCTCGCTCGACAGGTTGCGGCGCTTGAGCAGCACCGACAGCACAAGCCGCGAGGACGCCGCCCCGATGGCGGACGCCAACAAGTGTTCGCCGAAGCGGATGGCGTGGATGTCGGCTTCGTCGTGCCCGCGCGGGCGCAGCGTTGGCGAAGTTTCGCGTCCGTTGGTCCGTGCAAAGCCGGAAAACGCCGCACGTGTGCGGTCGGCGCCGAGATAGCGCGCGATGGTGCCCTGCAGTTCGTCCATGGTGACGGAGGAACGCCAGAGCCGGAGGTTCTGCACCATCCCGTGGCCGGCGGCCGAGACGAAGCTCGCGGCCTGGAGCCTCTCGATCGCGTTCGCCGGCCGCAGCATCGAAACGAGCATGAAGGCCAGTATGTTGAACAGAAGGCTGAACACCACGCCATGGGTCAGTTGCGGCAGATCGGCCCCGAACAGGGCAGTCGGCCTCAACGCCGCAATGCCGAAAGGCCCGTTCTGGATCATCGGCATCCAGGCAGGGTCGGTGCCGAGGAGGTTGGGCAGCAGCAGCGTGTAGATCCAGGTCAGCAGCCCGGCGATCAGGCCCGCCGAGGCGCCGGGAGCCGTGCCGCGCCGCCAGACCAGCCCGGCGACGAAGACCGGGCCGATCTGCGCCGTGGCGGCAAAGGACAGCAGCCCGATGCTCGCCAGCGCCGCGTCGCCCGCAGCGCGGTAGTACACATAGCCGAGCAGCACGATCATCATGATCGCGATCCGCCGGATCGTGATGACGAGGGAGCCGAGGTCGCCGCCGCCGGTCTCCAGCGATGGCGCAGCGCTCTGCGTCCGCCGCCACTGCGACATCAGGCTGCGGCCGCGCACCACCAGCGGCATCACCAGATGATTCGAGATCATGATCGCCAGCGCGACCGAAGCCACGATCACCATGGCGGTCGCCGCGCTCAGCCCGCCGATGAACACGATCATCGCGATCAGCCCGGCGCCCTTGCTCAGCGGCAGCAGCAGCATCGTCATGTCCCGTTCGGCCGGATTGAGATTGAGCAGCGTCTCGCCCGAAATCGCGATCGGCAGGACAAACAAGTTGATCAGGATCAGGTAGAGCGGAAACAGCCAGGCGGCGCGGCGGACGTCCCGCTCGTCCCGGTTCTCGACAATGGCCATGTGAAACTGGCGCGGCAGCAGCAGGGCGGCAAAGGCCGACAGCAGCGTCAGCGTCAGGAATGTGGTCAGGCTTGAGGTGCGTTCGAGAAGTGGAATCTGGTCGTTGAGCGCCGGCTGGGCCGTCTTCTGCACAATGGCTCCCAGGCCATCATTCATCCAGTAAACGACGAAGAATCCGCCGATCAGGAACGCGACCAGCTTGACCACCGATTCGAGCGCGATCGCAACCACAAGCCCGTCCTGGTGCTCGGTCGCGTCGATATGGCGTGTCCCGAATGCGACCGCGAACGCGGCAAGGACCAGTGCGACGAGGAGCGCCAGATCGCCAAGCACCGGCAACTTGTCATTGATCTGCGTTCCGTCGGATACCTCGATGAAGACTGACAGCGAGGACGACACGGCCTTCAGCTGCAGGGCGACATAGGGCAGGGCGGCAACAACCGCGATGATCGTGACCAGCGCTGCAACCCGCTCGCTCTTGCCGTAGCGCGCGCCGACGAAATCGGCGATCGAGGTGATGTTCTGGGCCTTTGCCAGACGCACGATGCGCGCCACAATCCGATGTCCAAGGCCGATGACAAGGATCGGTCCGACATAGATCGCGAGAAAGTCGAGTCCGGCCCGGTTGGCGAAGCCGACCGACCCGTAGAAGGTCCATGACGTGCAATAGACCGCCAGCGCCAGGGCGTAGATGGTGGTGCGGGCAGGTCCGCGCATGATCTTCCGGCCCGCCCCGTCCGCTGCATGGGCAACGGCAAACAGGATGAACAGATAAACCAGTGCCGCAAGCACAACAGACCAGCCGGGCAGCATCACGCCAATCTCCTCGCAGGAAGCCTAGCGGAGAATGAGCCAAATGTGGAATCACGCACCATCGCGTCGCCGGGCCGCGCGATGGTACTCCCGGATGAGGTCCGGAGACTGAGGCGCGTATGCGTCCCGGATGCAGTGCACCTGCGACGTCATTCCAAGGCCGGCGCGTGAAGCGGCCGGCCGAGACACGCGGACAACGGGACGGTAATCGAGGGATGCTTTTTCGCTTTCGAACAGACTGGATCTATCGTAATCACGTGAATATGCGGATTAGGATGTTCCGTAAGTTGCCATTGTGGCCATGAATGCGAGGGAAACGAGACGATGCTTCAGGAATTCAAGGACTTTGCCATGAAGGGGAACGTTGTTGATCTCGCGATCGGCGTGATCATCGGCGGCGCATTTGGCAAGATTGTGGAATCCATGGTTGCCGACATCATCATGCCGATCATTGGCGCAATCACGGGCGGCATCGACTTCTCGAATCTTTACCTCTCCCTTGGCGCCAAGGTTGCTGCGGGCACCGGCTATGCCGACGCGAAGAAGGCCGGCGCGATGCTCGGTTTCGGCCAGTTCATCACCTTCGTGGTCAACTTCCTCATCATCGCCTGGGTCCTGTTTCTGGTCGTCAAGGCCATGAACAGGATGAAGACGGTCACGCCCGCCGCCCCGGCCGCTCCGCCCGAGCCATCCGACGAGGTCAAGCTCCTGACCCAGATCCGCGACGCGCTGAAGTCGTGATCCGTCGCGGCATTGGCCGCGTTGCATCCCGTCTTCCGGGGACCCGCAGCAATTCGGCGCGGCGGGTCTTGTGCGGCCCGGGGGGCTGGTCTGTTCCCCGTCGCTTGGCGAAACGCCTGCGTGACAGGGGTCTGCCGACCCATGCACTGATCTGATGGCCCCATCGTCAGATTTCATGTCGGGACGGATGGCCAGAATGCGGCCATTCGGCCTATGAGACAGGAAGATGACGGGAGTCCTGGCCGATGACGACGCATACAGAGCCAATGGCCGCTCGGGCCGGTGACAGCCATCAACCCGCAATTGCCGCGCTGCGGCCCGAGGCGAGCGCCGCGCCGTCCAGCGGCATTGTCGATGTCGTCAATCACGGCCGCCTCAAGCCGGGCCTGATTCCTCTTTGGGTCGGCGAGGGTGATCTGCCCACGCCTTCCTTCATCTCCGACGCCGCGACCCGCTCGCTGGCGGCCGGTGAAACCTTTTACACCTGGCAGCGCGGGATTCCCGACCTGCGCGAAGCGCTGGCGCGCTATCACGAGCGGCTTTTCGGGCGCGCTTTCTCGCCGGAGCGGTTCTTTGTCACCGGTTCCGGCATGCAGGCCACCCAGATCGCCATCCGCCTGGTGAGCGGCCCTGGCGACGAGGTGCTGATCCCGACGCCCGCCTGGCCGAATTTCGGCGCCGCGATCGGGGTCAACGGCGCGACGCCGGTGGATGTGCCGATGACGTTCTCGGCCAATGGCGTGACCCTGGACCTCGCCCGGCTCGAACGCGCGATCACGCCCCGCACCAAGGTACTCGCGATCAATACCCCGGCCAATCCGACAGGTTGGACAGCCAGCCGCGAGGAACTGGCCGCGATCCTGGCGATCGCACGCAGGCACGATCTGTGGATCATCGCCGACGAGATCTATGGCCGCTTTGTTTACGATGGCTCCGCACATGCGCCGTCCTTCCATGACGTCATGGACGAGGGCGACAAGGTGCTGTTCGTCCAGAGCTTCTCGAAGAACTGGGCCATGACCGGATGGCGCATCGGCTGGCTCGAGGCGCCGGCCCATTTCGGACAGATCATCGAGAACATGATCCAGTACGCGACCTCGGGCTCGCCGGTCTTCGTGCAGCGCGGCGCGATTGCTGCGCTGGATCACGGCGAGGGTTTTCTGGGTCATCAGATCGCGCGCGCCCGTGAAGCGCGGGAGATTGTCGTGTCCGGTCTGCAGGCCACCGGCCGCGTGCGCACCCCCGCCCCTGTCGGCGCGTTCTACTATTTCTTTTCGATCGACGGCGTGACCGATTCGCGCGCCTTCGCGATCAGGCTCGTGGACGAGGGCAATGTCGGGCTGGCACCCGGCTCGGCCTTCGGGACAGGTGCCGGAGAGGGCCTCCGGCTGTGCTATGCGCGCAGGCATGACGACCTGCATGAGGCGGTCCGCCGGCTGCAGGATGTGATCGCCACGCTCTGACCTGTCAGCCGAGGTGCCGATTCAAGGAGCCTGATCGTCAACGCCATGTGACAAATTGTGTGGAGGCACTGGTCGAGCTTGCATTTGTAGCCATATCTGCGACAGTTCAATCGTTATAGTTTGTTTAAATGACCGTGGATTTCCGCGATGCAGGGCGTCAGACGGCCCACTCTCTCAGAAGCTCGGCTCGAGAGCGTTCTTGAGACGGCACCCGATGGCATCATCGTCATGGACGAAGGTGCTCGCATCCTTGTGTTCAACAAGGCCTGCGAAAGCCTTTTCGGTTATGATGCGGCTGAGGTGATCGGCGAAAACGTGCGGATTTTGATGCCGCAGGCCCATCACGACAACCATGATCTGTACGTCCAGCGCTATCGCGCGACCGGAGAGCGCAAGATCATCGGTATCGGCCGCGAGGTCGAGGGCCGCCGCAAGGACGGTTCCATCTTTCCGCTCGATCTGTCGGTGGGTGAGGCGCAGACGCCCAATGGCCGGCAGTTCATCGGCGTCATCCGCGATCTGAGTGCACGCCGCGAGACCGAGCGGCGCCTTGCGTCGGTCCAGGCAGACCTGATTCGTGTCACCCGTGTCTCGGCGCTCGACGAGATGGGGTCGGTGCTTGCCCACGAACTCAACCAGCCGCTGACAGCCATCATGCTTTACCTGCAGGCCCTGGAGCGCGAGGTTCACCGCATCCAGGTCACGCACTCCCGGCTCGAGCCCCGCACCAGCGAGCTGCTCGGCAAGGCCACGCGTGAAGCCCAGCGCGCCGGTTCGATCATTCAGCGGGTGCGCCAGTTGGTCGAGAAGCGCGCGCCGGAGCGCAAGACCGCCAACCTCAACGTTGTGGTCGACGAGGCACTGGAACTGGCCATGCTGGGGCATCACAGGTCAGTTTACCTGAGGCGATTCGGGCCAACAACCTTGCCCGGGGTGCTGATCGATACGGTGCAGATCCAGCAGATTGTCCTCAATCTGACCCGCAATGCCATAGAGGCCTGCCAGTGCGAGGCCGACCCGACCGTGACCGTCACGACATGGGCCGAAGGCGACATTGTCTGCCTCAGCGTGGCGGATAGCGGTCCGGGCATTCCGGCCGGACGGATGGGCACGCTGTTCAACGCCTTCCGGAGCGAAGCGGGGAACGGAATGGGTATTGGATTAACAATCTCCAGAGCCATCGCGCAGAACCATATGGGCGAGCTTCTGGTGGACCCGGGCGGTGACGGCAAGGGGGCTTGCTTCACGGTCAGGTTGCCGGCAGCGGCCGATACCGCTGCTCAAAATCGTGACAGCGTTGCCGCCATGCCCATGGCGGCCGCCGCTGAAGCGGACAAGTCATAAGAAAGGGGAGGGGCGGGATGAATCAGTCATTTCAGGGTTTCGAGCTTGATGTCGTGATTGTCGACGATGATGCGGCTATCAGGGACGCGTTATCGATTCTCCTTGAAATGGAGGGAATGAAAGTCACCACCTACGAGACCGGTGACAGCTTCATTGTTGACGCCATGCGCCTGAAGGCCGGCTGCATTCTGATGGACGTTCACATGCCCGGGCGCTCGGGTCTCGACATTCTCGACGCCATTGGCGGTGCCAGCTATCACGCGCCTGTCGTTATGATTTCCGGTCAGGGCGATGTGCCGATGGCTGTCTACGCCATGAAGCACGGCGCTTTTGACTTCATCGAGAAGCCCTTCGACGCCACCATCGTGCTCAAGCGCGTGCGCGAGGCCATGGCGCAGGCAAGCCGTCTCAATCCCGTGACCATGCATGGCCGCCTTCCGGCTTTCCCGGGCCATGAGAACCTCACGGCCCGCGAAGTGGATGTGCTGGAACACATCGTGGCGGGGGCATCCAACAAGGAAGCCGGGCGCCTGCTCGGGATCAGCCCGCGCACGATCGAGGTGCATCGCGCGCGAATCATGGAAAAGCTCAAGGCCCGCAATACCGCCGAACTCGTTCGTCTGGTCTACCGCGAGGCCGCGCGGGTGTGACGCAAGCCATGGCCGTCGCATCCTGTTGATCGGCATAGGTATTTGTGGGGATTCCAAGCGCCGTCGAAACCTGCGCAGATCGTGCCCTTGGGAGATGGGCAAGCGGTCGGTCGCGTGAGGGACAATGACAGTCCACATCGTCGAGGATGACGACGGCGTTCGGGACGCGCTGTCCGAACTGTGCCGCGCGGTCGGGCGTTCGGTCCAGCTGTATCCTGACAGCGAGGCCTTTGGATCCGGAGCGACTGTCGAACCCGACGATATGGTTCTGGTCGACATCGGTTTGCCGGGCGAGCCTGGCACGGAGGTCGTGCGCCGCGTGTTCAGGCTTCCTGTTCCCCCGAAGGTCATCGTCATTTCCGGCCTTCCGCTGGCGGATATTCACCACGCCATGCGCGATTTCTCGAATGTTCTGGTGATGCGCAAGCCCCTGACCAGCGAATTGCTGGCGTTGCTCGCGTGAGCTGCATGTCGCGGGAAGCGTGCTGAATGCCGTGCGGACAGCCCGGCACCATCTCGCTCCGCTGTTGCGGCCTGACCGTTGCGGCCAACGCCACCCGTCGACATGGTTGACCGGGTCCTGCTGCCACGATGGCTGCCGCAGCCCGATGATGCGGCGCTGCTCGCTGTGGCCTTTGCAGGCGGCTTCGCGTTCAATATGCTGGGCGTTCCCGCTGGCTGGTTGACCGGCGCGATGCTGGCCGTTGCGCTGGTATCACTCGTCCATCACTGGCAGGGGCCGGCCATCCCGGTCATCGATGTCGGCATGTTGCTCACCGGAGCTGTGATCGGATCATCTGCTACACCTGAGGCGATGCAGACCGCCGCGCGCTATCCGGGCAGCATCATCCTGCTCCTGTGCGCCCTTGTGGCCATCGTGCTGGTGACAGGGCTGTTCCTGGTCCGCGTGGGCCGCTGGTCCCGGCTTGATGCCCTTCTGGCCTCGGCGCCCGGAGCCCTGTCCGCCGTGATGGCGATCGGGCGCGAGGCCTCCGAGAACCTGCCGCAGATCGCCATCATCCAGTTCTTCCGCCTGTTCGTGCTGGTGGCGGCCATTCCGGGGATGGTGCTGCTGGCCGGGATCTCGCCGACGCAGACGGCGCTGGCGAACCCGGCTGCGTCGCTTGCGGACACCGCCATCATGCTCGGAGCGGGCCTGGCGGCTGGTCTGGTCTTCCGGCGCATGGGGATGGTTGCGCCCATCGTGCTCGGCGCGACGCTGGCCAGCACCGTGCTGCATGGCAGCGGCCTTGTGCACGGTTCGCTGCCGCAGCTGTTGTCGATCCCGGCCTTCGTCATCATGGGCGGCATGATTGGCGCCCGCCTCGGAGGGTTGGACCGCCGCGCGCTGCGCGGACTGCTGCCGCTGGCGGTCGGGGCTTTCGTGGTGTCGGTCGGCATGGCGGCCCTGTTCGCCTGGCCCGCCGCCTGGTTGGCGCAGGTCAGTTATGCGGCCGCCTTCATTGCCTTTGCCCCCGGCGGCATCGAGGCCATGGCGCTGCTTGCTGTCGTTCTTGGACTTGATCCGCTTTATGTCGGCGCGCACCATATCGTGCGCTTCATGGCGGTGGGCTTTCTCCTGCCGGTGGTTGTCAGGTTGGTGATGCCGCGCAAGCCCGGCTGACGGCTCACCCGCGCTGGCGCGCCGTTCACGTCTGCCGATCCGCAGGCAACGCACCATGGATGGCGGGGTCACGTTGAAGGTCCCCGGGTCCGGACGATGCCCCGGTGATCAGCACGCGCCGGTACCTGAAATCGTAGCCGAAGCGCATCGTCTGTCTCAGCCGCGCGACATGGTCAGGGGCGGATCGACCCCTGCCGGGATCGGACAGACATAGGGCGTGGCCTTGGTCCGCGCAGCATGATCAGCCTTGGCGGCAGCCAGCAACGCGGGGTCGGTCAAGGCGGCCACAGCCGCCGCTGCCATGGCTTTGGCCACCTGCACCATTGCCTTGTGCGCAGCCGGCGATGTCCCTTGCGCCACGACCTGCCAGGTGTGGAACGCCGTGCCGATCGCCACTGTGGGCGCGTGGACCTGAACCGTCGGCACCACCCAGCTGACATCGCCGATGTCGGTCGAGCCGATCATCGGCTTGCGGATGGTTGTCGCGGGCACCGTGAAATCCGCCAGCGCCGCGCCACTGTCAGGCTGGCCGATCGCGGCCCAGGCTGTGGCGATGTCCTGTGCCGAAAGCGTCTTGCGGATCGCCTCGGCGTAGGTCCTGTCCGCATCGTCGAAGTGCGGCGGGCCGAGATCCTCCAGGATGCCCTGCATCAGGGTCTCGAGAGGCGCGTTGCCAAGGATGTTCGAGACGGCACTGATGACGCGCATCTGCATTGTCGTCTCGGTCATCAGGGCCGCGCCTTCCGCGATCTTGCGCACGCGTTCCACCAGTTCAAGCATGCCCGGCAGATCGATGGCCCGGATCGAATAACGCACCCGCGCATGGGCCTGGACCACGTTCGGTGCGATTCCGCCCGTATCCAGCAGGGCATAGTGGACGCGCGCGTCGCTCGGCATGTGCTCGCGCATGTAGTTCACGCCGACACTCATCAATTCGACGGCATCAAGTGCGCTGCGGCCCAGATGCGGATGGGCGGCCGCGTGGGCGGCGCGCCCGGTGAAGATGAAATCGGCACGGGTGTTGGCCAGCGAAAGGGGTGGCGTGACCTCCCAGAAATTGTGCGGATGCCAGGAAATCGCCACATCCGCATCCTTGAAGGCGCCGGCGCGCACCATGAAGGCCTTGGCCGCGCCGCCTTCCTCTGCAGGGCAGCCATAGTAGCGCACGCGCCCGGGCGTGCCGGTCGCGCCGAGCCAGTTCTTCACGGCGGTTGCCGCCAGCAGGGCGGCGGAACCGAGCAGGTTGTGGCCGCAGCCATGGCCATGGCCATTGGGCTCGATCGGCATGTGGCTCGCCGCGCCCGCCTGCTGCGACAGGCCCGGCAGCGCGTCATACTCGCCCATGAAGCCGATCACCGGCCCGCCCTTTCCCGCCTCGCCGATCACGGCGGTCGGGATGTCGGCGACATTCCGGGTCACCCGGAAACCCTGGGCAGTCAGTTCCGCAACATGTTCTGCGCAGGAGCGTTCTTCGGTGTAGCAGACCTCGGGCATGCCCCAGACGCGGTCCGACAGCGCGATGAAACGCTCCCGCAGCGAGTCGACCTCACGCCACAAGCTGTTGCGGTTGTCCATCATTCGCCTCATTCGGTGCGGGGGATCAGGCGTGCATATCACGGCGCGATGGGGCGCAAGTCCAGCCCATTGCGATGCGGGCGATGAATGGCCCCCTCGCCGGGGCGCATGGCTCCAGACAGCCAAAAACCGGCCCGAGGCCGATTCGTGACACTGAAGTCGCGTCACCGCAGCGAGGCCTCACAGACAGGGTCTGCGGGAAAAAGGGTGCCCGTGCCCCAGGAAAGGATGGGGCGAGGCTTCAGACACGCGCAATCAAGGCAAGTCGCGAGAACGACCCGTTTCGGGCAGGTGGAATCACCACGTCGTGCTGACTGTCGAGGGCTACCTGCGGCAGCGGGCCTAAGCCCCCTTGACCTCTGCGCGCACACAAAAGGCGCTCTTCGGTACGACACCCCAACGAATCTGGACAGCGGCGTCCGGGTTATTTCCGAACGGGCACGTCTGAGGCAGATGACGGACGAGCCCGCCGATCCTCGTCCCGAAACGCCCCTCCTGCGCCATGGCGAAGACCTTACGGCTCCGCCAGGGGCCTTATGCTCCCGTCGCATGATGCCCACTTGGCCATCCGAAATGCTGGCCGCTTGAACGATCTGCGTCTTGGAGAAGACGGGACAGTTCACCAGCCGCCATACGAGATTGTTCCGCTCCTGCCGTCAACCGATCACCGGCGCAAGTCCGCCGGCGGATACCTGCAGGCGCAGACCGGGAAGACAGGAGCAGGGGAGTTTGCGCTGGGGCTGTTCCCGGCTTCGCTCGAGGATTGATGACGCATGATCGCCAGGCTCAGACCTGATCGCGTTCATCATCCGGATCGTGAATGCCGCGCCAGCTGGCGCCGTCGAGGTCTTCGAACTGCCCTGAACGCATGGCCCAGAGGAAGGCAGCGAGACCAAGTCCACCCAGCCCGAGGGCAAGAGGCATCAGGTAGACAAGGACATTCATCAGGTCTGCCCCGTCTGACGTGCCCGCAGGGCGTTCAGCATGACGACCAGCGATGAGCCGGACATCGCGAGCGCCGCCACAAGCGGCGTCGCATGGCCGGAGATGGCGATCGGCACCGCGACGATGTTGTAGATCACCGAGAACCAGAGGTTCTGCATCATCAGCGACTTTGCCTTGGCCGCAATCCGAATCGCCATGGCTGCCGGGCTCAACCGTTGGCCAAGCAGCAGGAAATCGGCCTGGGCCTGCGCCAGATGGGTGGCCGAGACGGGCGACATGGAGACATTGGCCGCGGCAAGCGCGGGCGCGTCGTTGATGCCATCGCCAATCATCAGGACATGACGGCTGTCCGCCCTGAGCGCATGAAGGCGCTCGACCTTGATGGCAGGGGTGGCGCCGGCCATCCAGCAAGCGACCCCGAGCTCCTTGGCCACGGCTGCGACGGGCCGGCTGCGGTCGCCCGAGAGGATCTCGACGGCAATTCCCGCAGCTTTCAAGGATGCCACGGCCTCGATTGCGTCGGGGCGCAGCGGTTGCCGGATCGCGAACACGATCCGTTGGTCGCCGGCTGAAAACGCGACCATGGACGCATCCGGATAGCGCTCGGCCAGTCGGTCGGCTTCTGTCTCGGCGGCGCAGAACGCCACGCTGCCAAGCTTCAGCACCCGTCCGTGGTCACAGGCGCGGATGCCCTCGCCGGGCGCTTCCCGCGCAGTCGGGTAAGGCGAGCCCCCGGGGGCGAGCGCGGCGATCGGGGCGGAGAGGGGGTGGCGGCTCGCCAGCGCCAGCCGTGCGGCGCGTCCCACCAGTTCCGGTGGCAGAGCAGCGATGTTGGCGATCTCGCTTGAGGGCAACGTCAACGTGCCTGTCTTGTCGAGAACAACGGTGTCGGTCGCTGCAAGGCGCTCGAGCGCGTCGCCGGAATTGGTGAGGACGCCGATCCGGAACAGGGCGCCAGCCGCCACGACTTGAACTGCGGGAATGGCAAGGCCGAGGGCGCAGGGGCAGGTGATGATCAGCACGGTGATGGCGATCACCAGAGCCTGGGACCATGGCAGCCCATAGGCCAGCCAACCGAGGAACGTCAGCAGGGCCGTCGCGTGCACGAAGGGCACGTAAAGCTGCGCGGCTCGGTCCGCCAGCTTCACATAAGCGCCGCGCACCTCCGTGGCCTTCGCAAGAAGGCGCTCGACATCGGCCAGCAGCGTGCCGGTAGAAGGCTTGAGCACCCGCACGCGCAGGAGGCCGCTGAGATTCAGCGTGCCAGCATAGACTGTGTCGCCGGCCCGGACGGCCTGATGCGCCGTTTCTCCGGTCACCAGGCTTTGGTCGAGGTCCGACACGCCGTGCTCGACCACGCCGTCAAGGCCCACACGCATCCCCGGATGGACAACGATCACGTCGCCGGGCTGGACCATGTCCGCCGCCATGTCGCGAAGGCTGCCATCGGGCAGGCATTTCGTCACGCTTTCGGCACGCAGCGCGGCCAGGTTTGCGGCCACCGCGCGGGTGCGGCGCTGCATCGCCTGATCGAGGGTTCGACCGATGAGCAGGAAGAAGATCAGCATCACCGCGCCATCGAAATAGGCGTGCTCACCATGGTTGAGCGTTTCGATCACGGACATGCCGAGCGCCAGCATGATTCCGAGCGAAATCGGAACATCCATGTTGGTCCGGCCCCGCTTCAGGGCGGCAATGGCGCTGTCGAAGAAGATCCGGCCCGAGTAAGCGGCGGTCGGCAGAGCGATGAGGGCGGAAACCCAGTGAAAGAAATCGCGCGAAACCGCGTCAAGACCGGTTTCATGGCCGGCCCAGACCACCACGGACAGCAACATGATGTTCATCGCCGCAAAGCCGGCGACGCCGAGGGCGCGCAGCAGGCGGCGCTGCTCGACATCCGCCGCATCGTCCTTGCGGATGGGGGAGAACGGGTGGGCTGCGAAGCCGAGATCCGACAGCCGCCCGATCAGGGCCGTCGGATTGGCCTGTGCGGTCCGGAAGGCGACCCTTAGCCGCTTGTCGGTGAAGTTGAGGCGGGCCCGGACGACACCGGGAAACACGCCCATCTCCCGTTCAATGGTCGCGATGCAGCCGGCACAATGGATGCCGTCGACCGCCAGTTCGATTTCGGCGGTCGTCGGATCAAGCGCCTTCAGGAAGCCATCCAGCCGGTCGGGACGGGCTGCAACTGCGACAGCGCTGTCCATGTCTCAGCGCTCCACCTGGATGCGGTTGCGCGAGACAAAGACCGGATGCTCCAGACCCCCCTTCTCGACTCTCAGCACCAAGGTCCAGGCGCCGCCGGGCAGGCCCGGCACCAGCCCTTCATAGTGGCCCGGTGTTGTTTCCTTTAGCGCGAGGGAGCGGTCCATCTGCCTTGTGGCCGGGTGTTCCAGCGTGGCGCTGACGGTCATGCCGCCCAAAGGTGCAAGGTTTGAAGAGGCGAAGTCCGCGGCAACCAAAGCGCCATAGGCCCCTCTGCCGACCTGCGCCGTCACCTGCCATCCGCGACCCTGCTGCGCTGTAGCCGCTTCGATCTTGGCGTTGTAGCGCTGGCTGACATCGTAGCCGTTGCGCGCGTCCAGTCCCGGCATGCTCGAGATGGCCAGACGCATCATCAGCCCGTTGACACTGGCGACCACGGCAAAGAACACCAACAAGGTGATCAGGACATGGCGTCCGCTCAGCGTGAAGGACGTGCGGACGTGTACCGGACGGGGCGGGCTGCCCATGGCGGTTGGCTCAACGGGCAACATGAGCGTTCCACAACAGCACATGGCGCGGACTCCGGCTTTGAATATGGTCAGGGAGCAAAGAAGTTCTCCTTCACCGTGACACTCTCCCCGAATGCGAGGTCTGACGCCTTGATCTGGATCAGCTGCGACGAACTGGTTGCAACACGCCTCGGCATGGCCACGAACAGCCTGATCTCGATGGTCTGGTCGGCCGGAACGGTCACGATCGGCCGCCAGTCAGCCGACGGCGATGCACCCGAGATCTCGAAGGCCGTGCCGGCCGGGCCACCGACCGTGATCGCGAGCGGACGTGCTTCACTGCGCTTGTTGGCGATCCTCAAGGTGTAGCTGTTGCGGATCGAACCATCGCGCAGCGTTGTGAACAAGGGTGTCCGCTCATGGTTGACCGCCAGATCGAGCAAGGATCGGGTGGCGAGTTGATACAGCATCGCGCCGCCCACCAGTGAAATGATCGCAGCATACAAGATTGTGCGCGGACGGATCAGCCTGCGGGCTGGCGGAGTGGTTCTTGCCGCGCGCGCGACGACGGCCGCTTCGGTGTCGTAGCCGATCAGCCCTGCCGGGCGCATCACCTTGCGCATGACGTCATCGCAGGCATCGATGCACAGCCCGCACTGGATGCAGCCGAGTTGTGCCCCGGCGCGAATATCGACGCCGGTTGGACAGACGGCCACGCACTGGTGGCAGTCGATACAGTCGCCCGCCGGCTGTCCCACCTCGCGCAACCTTGCCGCCTGCTTAACGGAGACGCGGGGTTCGCCGCGGTCATGCCGATAGGTGACGTTGAGCGCATCGGCATCGGTCAGCGCCGCCTGGATGCGTGGCCAGGGGCACATGTAAAGGCAGACCTGCTCGCGCATATGGCCGGCCAGAGCATAGGTTGTGAAGGTCAGAATGCCGATCCACAGATAGGCTGTCATCGGAGCCTGCAAGGTCGCAAGCTGGAGGACGAGCGTCGGTGCGTCGGCGAAGTACAGGACCCAGGCACCGCCCGTCCACCAGGCGATCATCAGCCAGCTGATGTGGGTTGCTGCCTTGCGCCAGATCTTGTCGAAAGACCACGGCGCCTCGTCGAGCCTGATGCGGTCGCGGCGGTCGCCCTGAAAGAAGCGTTCGACCGACATGAACAGGTCGGTCCAGACGGTCTGCGGGCACAGGTAGCCGCACCAGATGCGCCCCGCGACTGCGTTCATCAGGAACAGGATGATCGCTGCGAGGATCAGGAGGCCGGTCAGATAGTAGACTTCCTGGGGCCACAATTCGATAAAAAAGAAGTAGAACCGTTTGCGCTCCAGGTCGATCAGGACCGCCTGATCCGGGAGGCTCGGCCCCCGGTGCCAGCGCACGAACGGCAGCAGGTAGTAGATGCCGAGACAGAAAAAGAGCAGGCCCCACTTGATGCGGCGGAACCTGCCCTTGACGCTTTGCGGATAGACCTTCGGCGCGGGTGCATAGAGCGGGATGTCATCCCGCGGGTCATCGGCCGCCTCTTGTATCCCCTTGATGTCGAGGGTGGTCACTGGCCGCCGCCCAGACTGTGCACATAGACCGTCAGGGCCTTGATCGTGACCGGGTCCAGCCGTCCGTTCCATGCGGGCATGATCCCGCCGCGTCCATTGATGAGCCCTTCCGTCATCGCCTGCCGCGACGAGCCGAAGAGCCAGATCGCGTCGGTCAGGTCGGGAGCGCCGAGCTCCTGGTTGCCCTTGCCGCCTTCTCCATGGCAACTCGCGCAATTGGCGGCGAAAACCTCCTTGCCTTTGGCGAGATCGACGGTCTTGTCGACGTCGAGGCCCGCGATCGAGCGCACATGTTCCACCGCCTGGGCGATTTCCTCGCGCTTGAGCATGCCGGTGCGTCCGAAGGCGGGCATGTTGCCGACTCTCGTCTCCGGGTTCTGCTCCCAGCGTATGCCGTGCAAGATGGTTTTCTGGATCTCATCAAGCTTGCCGCCCCAGACCCAGTCATCGTCGATCAGGTTCGGAAAGCCTGCCGCGCCCGTGGCGGCCCCACCATGGCATGGCGCGCAATTGTCGCCGAAAGCGGCCTTGCCGCGCGCCAAGGCGATGCGCTGAAGGTCGGGGCTCGCCTTGATCTCGGTCAGCGAGGCATGGGCGAGTCCGGCCGCCTGCGTGTTGCGCAGGGCCGCCAGCTTCGCAAGTTCCTCGCCGACCTCGGCCCGGCTGGAGTAGTTGAGGATCCCTGTCGTATGTGAACTGATCAGTGGCCAGGCGGGATAGACAATCCAGTAGCCGACCGACCAGATGATGGTCAGGTACAAGGTCCACAGCCACCAGCGCGGCAACGGCGTGTTGAGTTCCTGAATTCCGTCCCACTCGTGGCCTGTGGTGGGCGTTCCGGTCACCGCATCGACTGCAGGCTTTTCAAGGTCTGGCGCCATGGTTCAATCCTCATTCAGCGGCGTCTGGGCTGCGCGTTCGAAGCGGGTGCGATTGCTTGGCCAGAGCGCATAGGCAACCGCCAACAGGAACATCGCCACGAAGTAGACGAGGCCGACAGATTGGGCGATGCCGGCGAGATAGGCATACATACTGGCCATCGCGGTCACCTCAGGTTTGCTTTGTTGTCGTAGAGTTTGAAGTCGACCAGCGTGCCAAGCACCTGGAGGTAGGCGATCAGGGCGTCGGCCTCGGTGATCTCCTTCGCAGAGCCATTGAACTTGCGGATCTCGGCCTTGGGATAACGCGCGGCGAAGGCTGTCGCGGTCGAGCTGTCAGGATCGGTTTGCGTGCGCAGATCGCTCTCGGCGTTGGCGATCATCTCGTCGCTGTAGGGCACGCCGGAGGCGCGGTTCACGCGCAACTCGGTGGCGATGTCCGCGTAGCGCAACTCGGTCTGGGCGAGGAAGGGGTAGCCGGGCATGATCGACTGCGGCACGAGCGAACGCGGATTGATCAGGTGGCGCAACTGCCACTCGTCCGAGTACTTGCCGCCGACACGGGCCAGATCGGGCCCGGTCCGTTTGGAGCCCCATTGGAAGGGCTTGTCGTACATGCTCTCCGCAGCCAGCGAGAAATGGCCATAGCGCTCGACCTCGTCACGCAGCGGCCGGATCATCTGGCTGTGGCAATTGTAGCAGCCTTCGCGGACATAGATTGCCCGGCCGGCCAGTTCGAGCGGCGTGTAGGGGCGCATGCCCGACACCTTCTCGATGGTCGACTGCAGGTAGAAGAGCGGCGCGATCTCGATCAGGCCGCCAATCGACACGACGATCAGGATTCCCAGGATCAGGACGATCGAATGGGTTTCGAAGATTTTGTGGCGGGCCCAGAGCGACTTGCGCGGCTTGGGTTGTGTTGTGACGGCGGTCATGAACGTCGCCTCATTCTGCGGGGACAATGGTGGGTGAGCCGACCTGCAGCTCTTCGAGACGCTGGTGGCCGCGCACGGTCATCCAGAGGTTGAACGCCATGATCAGCGCACCGGCGAGGAACAGTCCTCCCCCCATGGCGCGGATCACATAATAGGGGTGCATGGCGGCCGTGGTTTCGACGAACGAGTATTCGAGGAAGCCAAGCGAGGTGTAGGCGCGCCACATCAGGCCCTGCATGATGCCCGAGACCCACATCGCGCTGATGTAGAGCACGATGCCGATGGTCGAGACCCAGAAGTGCCATTCGACCATCTTGAGGGAGTAGAGCCGCTCCTTCTTCCACAGCCATGGGACCAGGCAATAGATCGCGCCGAAGGAGATGTAGCCGACCCAGCCGAGCGCGCCGGAATGCACATGGCCGATGGTCCAGTCAGTGTAGTGGCTGAGCGAGTTGACGGCCTTGATCGACATCAGCGGACCCTCGAAGGTGCTCATGCCGTAAAAGGCGAGGCTGACCACCATCATCCTGAGGACCGGATCCGTCCTCAGCTTGTCCCAGGCCCCGGCCAGAGTCAGCATGCCGTTGATCATGCCGCCCCAGGAGGGCATCCACAGCATGATCGAGAAGGTCATGCCGAGGGTTTGGGCCCAGTCAGGCAGCGCGGTGTAGTGCAGGTGATGCGGACCTGCCCAGATGTACAGGAAGATCAGCGACCAGAAGTGCACGATGGAGAGGCGATAGGAGTAGACCGGCCGCTCCGCGCGCTTCGGCACGAAGTAGTACATGATGGCGAGAAAGCCGGCTGTGAGGAAGAATCCGACGGCGTTATGGCCGTACCACCACTGGAACATGGCATCCTGGACGCCGGACCAGACGATATAGCTCTTCGGGCTCAGGATCGAGACGGGGATCGCGGCATTGTTGCCGAGATGAAGCACGGCGATCGTGACGATGAAGCCGAGATAGAACCAGTTCGCGACGTAGATGTGCGGCTCCTTGCGCCGCCACAGCGTCGCGAGGAAGACAAGAAGGTATGTCACCCAGACGATGGTCAGGAACAGGTCCGCATACCATTCCGGTTCCGCATACTCCTTGCCCTGGGTAATGCCGAGCAGATAGCCCGTGCCCGCGATGACAATGAAAAGGTTGTAGCCCAGCACCACGAACCAGGGCGAAAGATTGCCCGCGAGCCTCGCCCGGCTGGTCTTCTGCACAACGTAGAAGGACGTTGCGAGCAGCACGTTGCCGCCAAAGGCGAAGATCACCGCCGAGGTATGCAGCGGGCGCATCCGCCCGAAATTTGTCCAGGGCAGGTCGAGGTTGAAAGCCGGGAAAGCCAGTTGCAGCGCGATCAGAAGCCCCACGGTGAACCCGGCGATTCCCCAGAACATCGCCGCGACAGTCGCGAACTTGACCGGGGCCATGTTGTAGTTGGGCTTGCCGTCGATCTCGAGCGGCTCGATGCCGCCGACACCGTCGAAGGCGCGGTTGATGATCGTGAAGCAGCCCCAGGCGCCGGCTGCCGCGAAAACCAGCATGTGAAAGCTGTAACCCGCATGGTGGGTCAGGCCCGCAATGATCACCGCCGCGAGTGCGAAGGCACCGCACAGGATTGCTCCGGCCGTTTCGCCGACCGTCAGTGTTCGTTCTGTCACAGCCATGTGCCATGCTCCACGTGTGCGATTGCATCAGTCTGCTCGCACGAGGATCTCGCCCATGGCCTTGATCAGGATCAAACGAGGGTCTAAGCTTGAATTCATCGGTTCTTGGGCATGGCTGCGCTGCCAGCGAGAGGCGTCGAGTGCGCAATTGACGCACGGTAGGCACAGACCTAAACGTTTTAATGACGCGTGAGCCTCGAATGGAAGGGCATCATCTTGGTCAGTCTCAGTGATGGATCCGGTCTGGGTGACGCATCAGTCAATTCGATTGTTGCCGGGCTTTGCACCAGTCCTCGGGGTTGCAGTTCGGTCTGTGCCACCTGCCGCGTCAGGCTCTATGCCGTTTGTTCGGCCCTGGGCGAGGATGACATCTCCGATCTGGAGCGGCTTGCTGCGCATGTCGAGCTGTCGCCACGGACGTCCCTGTTTCAGGCGGGAGATCTTGCGCGCTTTGTCTACACCGTCACATCCGGCACGCTGCGGCTCCAGCGCGACCTCGCTGATGGGCGGCGGCAGGTGATCGGCTTTGCTATTCCGGGGGACTTCATCGGCCTGTCGCTCGACGAAACCTATCGCTTTTCGGCGGATGCGCTGACCACTGCCAGTCTATGCCGTTTTGACCGGAAGGACTTCACGTCCCTGTCGCACGTCAGGCAATCCCTGTTGGAACGCCTGCACCTGGCCGCCACGCATGAATTGACGATTGCCCAGGACCACATGGTCGTCCTTGGACGCAGGAAAGCCGAAGAGAGGGTCGCGGCATTCTTGCTGCGCTGGCGTGAGCGGCTGGGGCGGATCAATGGCCGCTCCGCCACGGTTAGCCTGCCGATGAGCCGACAGGACATGGCCGACCATCTCGGGCTCACCATCGAAACGGTCAGCCGGACCATGGCACGATGGATGCGCGACCGGATCATTCTCGATGTTCCGGGCGGGATCCGCGTTCTTGATCAGCAGCGCCTGTCAGCCATCCTTCCGGACTGACGCCAGGACGGACGTGCGCCTGTCCACTGCCGGGTGCCGCTGTCCCCGGCTGCGCTCAGAGCCCCGCGGCCTTTGTCAGATGAACTCTGGACCGGTCACGTCTGCGCTGATGATGGCGTGTCATGTCGGCGGAGGCATGGCCGAGCCGGTGCTGGACATGCGCTTCATCGATGTCGGCCGAGGGGGCGAGGCCAGCGAGCAGGCTGAGCCCGCCGAAGAGCGCGGCGCGATCCCTCTTGGGCAGATCCGGGCAAAGGCCCACCTCCAGGTCCGTCTGCTTCACGGACCGCACGGCATGCTTGTTGTCAAGCCGTTCGGTGCCGACACAGCTGTTCTTCGTGGCGATCCGGCGGAAGACCGGGCCATGGACGATGCGCGTGTGTCAACCAGGTTTCGAGGGCGTGAACCGGGCAGGAACGCTCGGAAGAGCCCCATCGTCAACGATCTCCACCCAGCAGCCGGAACCGGTCATTTGCTCCGGCCCGCAATCGAGGCCGTTGATCTCCGAGCGCCAGAGGCCGCTGCAAACCCGATGCGCAAGATCGCGCGATCGTGGAAACCCCGCAGATCGTTCGGCAAGGCGGCGATCATTGCGAGAATATCCTCGGCGAGAAGCGCCTCCTTCTGACTTGGCGGACGCGCCTGCTGGCCGCGGATGCCGGCCATGACATCGGTGATATGCCGGTCCTGCCAGGCAGCGGCGTACCGGCGGAAGAGGAGGTGGTGGTGATTGTGGCAAGGCGCCGGTCGATGGTGGAGCGCGCCGCTTTTGCGAGGCCGTCACCCGAGGCCTACGCTGCAAGGAACAGCCCGACGACGTCCGCCGAGGGCTCGCGGGCGTCGAGGCCTTTTTTCGACACCAGCGCGTGAGCAGCATCCGATCCGATTGATAGGCCTTGCGGGTGTTGGCGCTGGAACGGTTTGCGGCATGGCCGCGCGCGGTTTCAGCGATGCAGGAAAGGGCAGGGGAGGTGTTCTCGATCGACAGCTCCGGGCGCGCACGGAGCATCAAGGCCAAAGCCATTGCGTCCATCCGGAGGTCCGGAAGCAATGTTTGTTGGGTCTGAACCGCCTGAGATCGCGATGTCAGGTGTCCACCTCAATCATGTCTGACAAGCCCACATGATGGCGCATGAGCATGACCAGACGTCTCCGGCGCTCTAACGTGAATCTTGACCGCTATCCGCCGTAAGGTCCTGGCGGCTGGCGCATCTGCCGGTCGCACGATGGCAGGGCCAATGCTGGTTCGAAACCCTCCATCGAAAAGACCCGGCTCACGCTTCACAAGGCGATTTTGACTGTATACAACTAGACAATCATTTGCGGGGCGCTGCGCGAGCGTCGGCTGGAACTCGGAAGCGACAATGTATCGGATTGGTGTCGATGTCGGGGGAACCTTCACGGATTTCACACTCCATGACGATGCAGACGGGAGCATCCGCTTTTTCAAGGTGCCGTCCACCCCGGATGATCCGTCCGCAGCCATCGAAGCTGGCCTTCTGCAGATGCTGGATCGGTTTGGCCTTCAGGCCGGCAATGTCGGCTATCTCGGCCATGGAACTACGGTCGCCACGAACATCGTGATTGAACGTCGGGGGGCCCGCACAGGACTGCTGACCACCAAGGGATTCCGCGACGTGCTTGAGCTCGGCCGTCAGGCGCGACCCTCCATTTACGACTACCGCATCCAGAAGCCGCCGGTTCTGGTGCCGCGCGATCTGAGGATCGAGGTCGTCGAGAGGATCGGGCCTGACGGATGTGTTCTCGTGTCATTGGATGAGTCGATGCTTGAGGCGGCAATCGCCCGGCTTGCCGAGGCGGGTGTCGAGAGTGTCGCGATCTGCTTCCTGCACTGCTACGCGAACCCTGACCACGAAAGCCGGGTGAAGGCCGCCGTAGAACGGCACATGCCGGGCGTATTCGTCAGCGCGTCCTCGGAAATCCTGCCCGAGTTTCGGGAGTTCGAGCGCATGTCGACCACGGTCGTCAATGCCTTTGTCGGCCCGCGCATGGGCCGCTATCTCGACCGTTTCCGTGAGCGGGTGAAGGCGATTGGCATTCCTGCCGAGCCCTACACGATCCACTCCAATGGCGGGCTGATGTCGGTCGCAACAGTCAGGAACTGTCCGGTGCGTACCTGCGTGTCTGGTCCTGCGGCAGGCGTGGTCGGCGCGGCGGAGATCGGCCGTGTGGCGGGTTTTCCCAATCTGATCACCTTCGACGTTGGGGGTACGTCGACGGATGTCTCGCTGATCCATCGCTCCAAGCCGCTGTACACATCAAGCCGGCTGGTGGCAGGTTACCCGATCAAGACACCCATGCTCGACATTCACGTCATCGGGGCAGGCGGCGGCTCGATCGCACGAATCGACGATGCGGGCGCCATGAAAGTGGGTCCCCAGTCGGCCGGGGCAGATCCTGGGCCGGTTGCCTATGGCCGCGGCGGAACGGAGCCGACGATCACCGACGCCAATCTCACGCTCGGCAGGCTTGATGCCGGCACGCTTCTCGGGGGCCGTATGACGATTGATCTCGATGCGGCGCGGCGCGTGATCCATGACCGGGTGGCCAAGCCACTCGGGTTGCCGATCGAGGCGGCTGCGCTCGGCATCATCCAGATCGCGAACGCCAACATGAGCCGCGCCATCCGATCGGTCTCGGTCGAGAAGGGCTACGACGTCTCCGAGTTCGCGCTGGCAGCGTTCGGCGGGGCCGGGCCGCTGCATGCGGCGGAGGTGGCGGTCGAGTGTGGCATTCCGCGCCTGCTGGTGCCACGCGAGCCGGGTACGCTGTGCGCACGCGGCATGCTGCTGAGCGATCTTTCATCCGACTATGTGCGCAGCCATTTCGCCGATGCGTCCGCGGAGAGCTGGCAGCAGGTGCTCGGCCTATTCGACGAGATGATCGCCGAGGGCTCCGCGTGGTTGGATGGCGAGGCCGTCGCGCCGGGCTCCCGGTCGTTCCGGTGTGTCCTCGATGCACGCTATAGGGGTCAGAACTTCGAGGTCAAAGTCGACTGCGACGGGCTGCGGGCGGGACAACTCGCCGCTTTGATCGACCGGTTTCATGACGCCCATACGCAGGAGTATGGCTATGCCATCCGCACGCGCGAGGTGGAGTTCGTCTCAGCCCGCGTCCAGGCCACCGGGGCCGTGAACAAGGCACCCCAAAGCCGGATCACGGGCGGCCCTTCACTTGGCGCGGCTGTCATCGGACACCGCCAGCTCTATGTTGATACCCGGCATGGGTGGCAGAAAGCCACCGTCTTCGACCGTGACCGGCTGCCGGTGGGCGTTGCGATCATGGGACCGGCCATCATCAACGAGATGAGCGCGACCACGCTTCTCTTCCCCGGCCAGAGCGCCATTGTCGAGCCTTTCGGCAACATCATCGTTGAGGTGAATGCGTGAGCAAGCCCATTGCCGATCCGATCCAGATGGAGGTGTTCTCAAACCGCCTTCTGGCCATTGCCGAGGATATGGGGTCGATCCTCATCCGCTCGTCGTTTTCATCGAACATCAAGGAGCGCAAGGACGCCTCGACCGCGCTGTTCGACGCCCGCGGCCGGCTCGTCGCGCAGGCGGACCATATTCCGATCCATCTCGGCGCCATGATCGGCGCGGTGGAAACCATCCTGGCGCGTTACCGCCTGGACGAGATGGCCCCCGGCGACGCCTTCATCTGCAACGATCCGTATCTCGCGGGCGGGAGTCATCTGCCGGACATTTCGATCATCACGCCGATCCATCATGAAGGTGAGGTGCGCTTCTTCGCCGGCAACATCGCTCACCATGCCGATGTGGGCGGCCGCACGCCTGGCTCGACCTCCGGCGTGTCACGTTCGATCTTCGAGGAGGGCATCAGGCTGCCGGTGATCCGGATCGCCAGGGCAGGCGCCATCGATGAGGATCTGCTGTCGCTGATTGCCGTCAACACGCGCGATCCGGAGGAACGGCTCCTCGATCTGAGGACCCAGATCGGCACCAACCTGCGCGGCGGAGCGATGTTGATCGCCCTGCTCGATCGCATGGGCTGGCCTGCGACGGAACAGGCGATCGAGGATATTCTGGCTTACACCGGGCGGCGCTTGAAGAACCGTATCGCGGCCCTGCCGGATGGGATCTACCGCTTTGAGCGCTCGATGGATGATGACGGATTTCCCGGTGCGCCGGTTCCGATCGTCTGCACCGCGCGGATCGCGGGTGAGACGCTTGAGCTTGATTTCGATGGCTCCGGACCCGAGGCACGCGGCGCAATCAATCTCCCCGACTCCGCCATCAAGGCCTCATGCTACTATTGCGTCAAGGCGGTTCTGGATCCCGGATTGATGCCGAACCAGGGCATCATCGATCCGATCCGCATTACGGCGCCAGCGGGAACCATTGTCAATCCGCGCCCGCCTGCCGCCGTTGCAGCCCGCGCCGTCACCTCGAACCGGCTGTGCGGGGCGGTCTTCGGGGCGCTCTTTCAGGCGCTGCCGCCGGAGCGCGTTATGGCGTCCTGCAACGATTCCACCTCAGCCACCTCGGTCTCGGGCTTCAACCCGAAACGGCAGGCGACCTATGTCTATCCCGAAAGCATGGGCGGCGGAGCCGGCGCCTTTGCGGACCGGGACGGCATGGACGCTGTCCACGTCCATACCGTCAATTCAACCAACTTGCCCGCCGAGGCGCTGGAACTCGAATATCCGCTGATTCTCGAGGAGTATTGTTTCGTGCCCGATTCAGGTGGGGCAGGGCGGCACCGTGGCGGCCTCGGCATGGCGCGGCAGATCCGCATCCTGGCCGACGGCACGATCTTCTCGGCGCGCTCGGATGCACATGTGATTCCCGCGCCGGGCGTGTTCGGCGGCAAGCCGTCGAACGTCACGCGCATCCTGCGCAATCCCGGCACCGAGCGCGAGGAAGTTCTGCACTCAAAGTCCTCCGGACTTGTAATGGCGGCCGGCGAAACCATCCGCGTCGAAACGCTGGGCGCCGGGGGCTATGGCCCGCCGACTGAGCGTCCACTTGACCGTCTTGCGGCGGATTTGCGCGAGGAAAAGGTGACACGCGCGGCGGCTGAACGCGATTACGGCGTCGACATGGTTCGCCGTGCCCTGGTCTGATGCGCATCCACACATCAAAAGGCCTCGCTCTATGGACAACAAAAATGTATTCAAATACACAAATGTTGGTCAGGTGTTGCCTATTTCCTAGGCGGTCTGGCCGGTCGGCGACATCGAAAACCTGGATCCGGACAAGATGCCGCTAGGATGATCGTGAGAAAGCTGTCCGATGACCTTCGCCCAGATGCGAAACGACGCGGCCTTTGACGATTTCCCGCTGCCGCAGCGGGCGTCTCTGGCAACAGCCATCGCCGATTCCGTTGCGGAAGCCATCGCAACCCGGCATCTGGAACCCGGAGAACGGGTGATCGAGACGGCGCTGGCGGAGCGCTTCGGCGTCAGCCGTGTGCCCATCCGGGAAGCGTTGAAGGTTCTTCACGCCCAGGGCATTCTCTCGGGCGGAGGGCATCGCGGATTTCGGGTCTCCGCCTTCGACCCGAAGACGATCGAAAAGGTCTTCGAGGTCCGGCTGATGCTGGAAGCCTTCCTGCTGCGCGATGCGGTGGATCGTTGGCGCCGTGGCGAAGCCAATCTCGCGGACCTGGACAGCGCCATAAAACAGATGGAATCGGCCGCGCGGGCGGATGACCGCCGGGCGTCGCTGCGGGCGGATGTCGAGTTTCACCGCACGATTTGCAGGGCTTCGGGAAACCTCATTTCCTCGACGCTCTGGGAAGCGATCGCGCGTCATGTGCTGATCATTTTCAGCCTCGAGGCTTACCGCGACAGCAACCTGTTCGCCATCGCGGAGCAGCACAGGGCATTCCGCGACTTCATTGCCGAGGCGGTGAAATCCGCCAAGACGCTGACGGTCGACGAATGCCGCCTCGCGCTGGAGGATCACATCCTGCTCGTGGCGCGCGCCAAGCGCCTGCAGACGTCCGGCTCGAAACGGTAGTGGCGCGCGTAGGCCGTCCGTGACCACGGGGACCGGAGCGCGGGCCTTCCTGTTCGCCTTTGCCGCGGTGTCGCTGTTTTCGCTTGAAGCCGCCTTCGCCCGCGCAATCGGCCCCGGCATTGATCTAGCCCAGATCGGCGTCATCCGTGCGCTCGTTCAGTTCGGCTTTCTGAGAATCTGGCTGGGAAGCGGCGTCGTGAACGCCTTTGCCACGTCCCGCCCGTCCATGCACCTTGGACGCGGGTTGCTCAGTGTCACCGGGCTGGCCGCCTATTTCTTCGTCTTTGCCAATCTTCCGATGGCGACGGCGACGGTCCTGTCCTTTGCAGGCGTTCTGGTCACCACAGTTGCCGCCCAGGTGATATTGCGTGAGTCCGTCGGCTGGCGGCGATGGTCCGCAACCATCGTGGGCTTCTGCGGTGTCCTGATCGTGCTACGGCCCGGAGCCGTACCCTTCGACTGGGTGGTCCTTGTCGGGCTGTACATGGCGGCCAATGGAGCGGCGATCAACATTGCGACCAAGGGCCTGACGCGGACAGAGCCGACGCAGACCATCATGGCCTGGATTTCGCTGACGACGATCGCGGTTTCGCTGCCGGTCGCCCTGTTGACGTTCACCGTGCCGACAGGATCCAAT
>JAPLOU010000001.1 GCA_026400535.1 Hyphomicrobiales bacterium | reverse complement strand
GAAGCCCTGCGTGACCGCCTGATGGACGAGCTCAAGACCGCGATGAAAACCGGTGACAAGGGCAAGGTTTCGGCGGTCCGGCTGATCCAGGCCGCCATGAAGGAAAAGGACATCGAGGCGCGCGGCGCCGGGCGCGGGCAGGCCAGCGAGGAGGAAATGCTCTCGGTCATGCAAAAGATGATCAAGCAGCGGCAGGAGTCCTCCACCATCTACAGCGCCAACGGACGGCCTGAACTGGCCGAGATCGAAAATGGCGAAATCGCCGTGATCTCGTCATTCCTGCCGAAGCAACTGTCCGAGGCCGACATCGCTGCCGCCATTGCTGCCGCCATTGCCGAGGCGGGGGCGACCTCCATGAAGGACATGGGCAAGGTCGTCGGGGTGCTGAAGGCCAAGTATGCCGGGCAGATGGATTTCGCCAAGGCCAGCGGATTGGTGAAGGCCGCGCTCAGCGCCTGACGGATCGACGGCGCGGGGACGTTGCCATGAAGATCCTGTTTGTTCACCAGAACTTTCCGGGCCAGTTCCGGTATTCCGCGAGCGCGCTGGCCGGCGATAGCCGCAACCAGGTTATCGCCCTGTCGATCAACCCGCCGGCCTATCCGACGCCCGGCGTGACCATCGTGTCCTACAAGCCCCGGCGCAACTCCGCCAAGGACATCCATCCGCTGGCGGCGGACTTCGAGACCAAGGTCATCCGCGGCGAAGCGGCGGCCGGCGCGGCCATCGAGTTGCGCACGAAGGGCTTCATCCCCGACATCATCATCGCGCATCCCGGCTGGGGCGAGCACATGTTCCTCAAGGATATCTGGCCAAAAGCCCGGATGCTCCTGTTCCTCGAATTCTTCTACCGGGCGGAAGGCTATGACTATGCCTTCGATCCGGAGTTCAGCCGCGACTCGCTGCAGGGCCGCTCGCGGCTCAGGGCCAAGAACGCCAACCTGCTGACCGGCTTTGACGTCATGGACTGGGGCTACAGCCCGACCCAATGGCAGAAATCCTCCCTGCCGGCCCGCTTTCACGACCAGGTCAGCGTGATCTTCGATGGCATCGATACCGCCTTCATCACTCCGGACGCCGATGCCGTGTTCGAGCTTCCGGACGGGCGCAGCGTCCGGCAGGGCGATGAGGTGCTGACCTTCGTCAACCGCAACATGGAGCCCTATCGCGGCTTTCACATCTTCATGCGGGCGCTTCCCGCCATCCAGAAGGCCCGTCCGAGCGCCGTCACCCTGATCGTGGGCGGCGAGGAAGTCAGTTACGGGGCAAAGCCTTTGGAAGGGGGCAACTGGAAGGATGTCATGCTGAAGCAGGTCGGCGACAGGCTCGACCTGAGCCGCATCGTCTTTCTCGGCCGCATCCCCTATCCCGCCTACCGCCAGGTCCTGCGCGTCAGCAGGGCGCATGCCTATCTGACCTATCCCTTCGTCCTGTCATGGTCGATGCTGGAGAGCATGGCTGCCGAAAACCTCGTGATCGCTTCAGCAACGCCGCCGGTGACGGAGGTGATCAGGACAGGCGAAAACGGTATTCTCGTGG
>JAPLOU010000049.1 GCA_026400535.1 Hyphomicrobiales bacterium | reverse complement strand
TCGGTCATGCGATCTCTTCGGGGTGCTTTCGCCTTGCCAATGGCGATGTGATCGATCTTTTCACCCGCGTACCGGTGGGCACGAAAGTCGTCATCAGGCACGGTCCATCGATTTGAGGGGGCTCACATGATCGACATCATCCGCGCGGTTTCGGGCGCGGTCATCGCACTCGCCCTGGGCTCAGGACTGGCGGCGGCCGATACACTGGCGACCGTCAAGCAACGCGGCAGCCTGATCTGCGGGGTCAGCACCGGTCTGATCGGCTTCTCCGAGCGAGCGGCTGACGGCAAATGGAGCGGATTTGACGTCGATTTCTGCCGCGCTCTGGCGGCTGCAACGCTTGGTTCGCCCGACAAGGTGGCGTTCGTGCCGGTTTCCGCCAGCGAGCGCTTCGAAGCGCTCAGCCAGCGCCGGATTGATGTCCTGTCGCGGAACACGACCTGGACACTGCAACGCGAAGCCGAGTTCGGCTTCCTGTTTGCCGGGATCAATTTCCATGATGGCCAGGGCTTCATGGTCCATCGCGACAGCAACATCACCTCCGCGCTCGAAATCGGTGACAGGACCACCTGCGCGCAGGCTGGCACCAGCGGCGAAGCGCTCGCGTCCGACTTTTTCCGCGAGAACAATGTTGCGGCAAAGCTGAGGGTCCTTCCGGACGCGGCATCGACGCTGGCCGCCTTCGCGCGCAAGGACTGCGAGGTGATGACGACGGATCAGTCCGGACTTTACGCAGAACGGCTGAAGCTGGAACGCCCAGCCAGCGCGATCATCCTGCCTGACGTCATCTCGAAGGAGCCTTTGGGGCCCGTCACCCGTGCCGACGACGTGCGCTGGCACATGGTGGTGAAATGGGTCAACTTCGCCCTGATCGGTGCCGAGGAACTGGGCATCACGTCGCAGAATGTCCGTGAGGCGCGCACGTCCACAAAGCCTGATGTGCGCCGATTTGTGGGTGCAGAGGGAGGCCTCGGCCCCAGGCTCGGCCTGGCCGACGACTGGGCGGCCCAGGCCGTGCTCGCTGTCGGCAACTATTCGGAAATCTACGAGCGGAACGTCGGCACGCGCTCGCGCCTCGGGATTCCGCGCGGCCTCAACCAGCTCTGGAGCCAGGGCGGCATCCTGTACGCGCCGCCGGTGCGGTAGGCACGCGTCCGATCGTCAAGCAGAATGCGGCGCCGGGTGTAGGCCTCACCGCCTCAGTCTCACGCGCATCATGATCTGTTTCGCGGGCCGTGTCGTCAACCGGGCCACCGGCTTGACCTGATCGGGTGCGATCGCCTCGAAGTCGTAGCGGCGGATCAATCTGGCCAGAATCAGGCCGCTCTCGATGGTGGCGAAGGCGGCACCGACGCAGATCCGGGGACCGAGGCCAAATGGCATGTAGCTGCCGGGGATGATCTGGTCGCGCGTGAAACGATCCGGATCGAAACGGTCCGGATTGGGCCAGAGCGCGTGGTGGCGGTGCGTCGTCCACGGCGCGATCATGATCATCGCGCCCTTTTTCGCACGATATGGGCCGATCATCGTGTCCTCGGCCGCAACGCGCGGGATGAAGGTGATCGGCGGATAGAGCCTCAGCGCCTCGCGGAAAACGTCGCGGATGAACTCGAGTTTCTTGACGTGGCCGAGCTCGATCTCACCATTGCCCACCACGGCGTCGATCTCGGCGCGGATGTGCTCCGCATAATCCGGACGCTGCGACAGGATGAAGAAGGCCCAGGTCATCACGCTGGCGGTGGTCTCGTGGCCGGCGAGGAAGAAGACGCCGATCTGGTCGATCAACTCCTTGCGGGTGAAGCCCTCGCCTGTATCCGCATCGCGCGCCGCCACCAGGTCAGACACAATGTCTCCACGTGGGTCAGGAACGCCTCCGGCGCCCCTTGCCCCCTGCTCCAGCGCCGGGGTGAGCAAGGCATCGATATGGGCGCGGATGCGTTCGCAGGCGGCCAGCACATGGCCGGGCTGGCGGACCTTGCCCCAGGGCTTGCCGAGGATGAGCTGATAAAGATCGACGCTGGCCACCGAGCGCTCGAACTCGGCGAAGGAGATGAAGACATCCCGCGCCGTGCCAAGCTCCAGCGACTGCGAAAAGATCGTGCGGCAGATGATGTCCGCCGTCAGGTGGCTCATGGCCGCATCGAGCGAGAAGGCCTCCCCCCGCCCAGAAACGCCATCGAGATGCTGCTCATAATCATCCACCGCCTCGCGCATCCAGCGGAAGGCACGGGCGATGCCCATGTGGCTGAAAGCAGGCTCGACCATGGCGCGCTGCCGGCGCCAGGCCGCACCATCCGACACGAAGATGGATTCGCCCACCAGCGGCTCGAGCGCACCGACCATCAGGTCGTTCTTGGGGAAATGTTCCAACGGATTGGTCAGGATGGTGCGGGTCAGTTCGGGATCGTTGACGAGGAGGATGCCGCGCCGCGACATGCCAAGAGGCGTCACCATTTCGGTGTAGGCCTGCCTCGGCACGAGGCTGAGCAGGCTGCGCGGCTGCATCGCCAGCACACGCAGCAGTGACAGCGTCGGCGACATTGGCCTGGGCGCCGGCGGGCGGTAGAGGGAAGCGTCTGCGGTCATGCGGGCACGTCCGGGCAGCACGGAAGCGCCCTTCAGCCATCAATAGCGGCCTGACCCGGTGTGACAAGGTGCCTGAGCGTCGGCCTGCCGGACAGTGCCGCTCAGGACCGCCCTGGCGGGGTCATGACGGAGCCAGCCTGCTGTGCCTTCGACACCTGTCAAGCGACACCCAGTTTTACGAGGTGTCGCGCAACGGAGCGGCTCCGGGGTGCGCGCTGACCGTCACGCGTCAGAGCGCGCGCCCCGGAGGCGCGGTCGGCCGGGTGCGGGTTTTGGGATGGTCAACCCTTCAGGGCTTCCTCGAGATCGCGCAGCCTGTAGCTTCGGCCCTTGATGTTGAGGGCATGGGCGCGATGGAGCAGGCGATCGAGGATGGCGGTGGCGTTGAACGAGATCTATGACGGCCTCGAGTTCAGGCCTGAAATGGCCGTGTGAATTCTACGCAGAGACCCCGCCAAAAGCGGGGGGATTACCATCCGACATGTTGTGGATGAGTGCGCCAGGCGGACAGGCATGGTTCCGCTCTTGTGGCGCTGGATCCTGGTGCATGACATTTGTCCGCTGCCGTTAATGATGTTTGCCAACCGTTTCCTCACACGTGTGTGATGTCTTCGCAATATTGTTGCGTCAGGAGATTGCTGCATGTCACCTCTTGTCCTCCTTGTTGCCGGCTTGTTGGTCGTCTGGGCGGGCACGGCTGAAGCCAAACGCACACGTCTCCTGCCCGGCTCAAAGCCCGCTCCAGCGGCTTCAATACAATCACCTGTGGCGGCGGCCACCTCGGCGCCCGGCGTAGGGGCGGTCGTCGGCACGGCTGTTGGCTTGCGGCGCGCCATCAACGCGACGGGCGTCGGCGGCGCTTCCGCGGCAGCGGCGCAAGAGGGTGACGCTGTCGGTGAGGCTCTGCGCAATGGCGCCTGGGTCAGCGAAACGCCGGCGCCGGTGCGGCCCGTCAGCCTGCCGGACCCGGAGGCACGCGCATTGCACGTGCTCGGGATCGGTGGCGGGGACACGCGTCCGGCAAAGGGCTTCATGACCCTCAACTGAGCCCCATCCGCACGCGCGGCCGCAATGGCCGGGCATGCGCGCGGCGGGATTGCGCTTTTGCACAACCCGTCCTACGGTTGCGCCCAGCCAAGGGGTGCAGGCCGAGCCACGGTCTTGCTGAGACGGATCAATCCGAACCCTTCGAACCTGATCCGGGTCATGCCGGCGGAGGGATGGATGTCATCATCGCACAGGGCAGAGCTGTCTGCCGCACTCTCGACACTGCGGGCCGAGCGCCCATTGATCCACAACATCACCAATTTCGTCGTGATGAACTTCACGGCCAACGTACTCCTCGCCGCAGGCGCTTCACCGGCAATGGTTCATGCCGCAGAAGAAGCCGGCGCGTTCGCGGCCATTTCCCGGGCGCTGGTGATCAACATCGGCACACTCGACGCTGGATTCGTGGCCGGCATGGAGCTGGCGGTCGCCAGCGCGACCGCGCGGCAGGTGCCATGGGTGCTTGATCCGGTCGGGGTCGGTGCAACTGGCTACCGGACCGAGGTCGCCCTGCGGCTGAGCCGGATGAAGCCAGCCGTGATCCGCGGCAATGCCGGCGAGATCATGGCCCTGGCCGGGGCTGCGGGCAGCGGGCGCGGGGTCGATTCCCTCTCCGGCAGCGAAGAGGCCATTGAGGCCGGGCGCACGCTTTCGCATCTGACCGGAGCGGTCGTGGCGGTGACAGGCGCTACCGACTTCGTGATCGCAGATGATGTCATCCCCGTGACAGGCGGGCACGCCATCAGCCAGCAGGTGACGGGGACGGGCTGCGCCACGACGGCCCTTGTCGGCGCTTTTCTCGCAGTGGCGGCGCCGAAGGACGCGGCGATCGCGGGCCTTGCCCTGATGAAGCGCGCCGCCGAGTTGGCCGAGCCTGGAAGCCCCGGACCGGGCAGTTTTGCGACCAAGCTGATCGACGCCATCGCCGCGGTCCGGTGAGCGCAGCCATGGCGACCACGGCCGATCTCAGGCTCTACTTTGTGACCGACCCGGTGCTGTGCGCCCGCGCCGGTCTGGTCGAAACCGTGCTGGCCGCGGTGCAGGGGGGGGCAACCCTGATCCAGTTGCGTAATCCTGTCGCCAAGGCAGGCGCGCTGGTGAACGAGGCCCGCGCGCTGGTGGCAGTCCTCGCGCCGCTTCAGGTCCCGCTGATCATCAATGACCGGCCCGATGTCGCGCGCGCCGTCGGCGCTGCGGGCGTCCATGTCGGCCAGGATGATCTGCCGCCGGCGGCTGCGCGCGCCATCCTTGGGCCGGACGCGATCATCGGCCTGTCGATCACGCAGCCGTCCGAGATGGCGCATGTGCCCTGGGATACCGTCGATCATCTCGGCGTGGGGCCAGTGGTCTCGCGCGGCGTCAAGCCCGACGCCGCCGAACCGATGGGGCTTGCGGGGCTCGCGGCCTGCGTCCGGCAGTCACGCAGGCCGCTGGTGGCGATCGGCGGGATGGACCTTGGCGCGGCGCATGACTGCATCATGGCCGGCGCGGACGGGATCGCGGTCGTGGCGGGCATTGCCGGCAAGCCCGACCCGCGCGCTGCGGCAGCTGCACTCCGCGCCGAGATCGACGAGGCCCTGAGGCTCCGGGGTGACACGGGCGGCTAGATCCATTTCCGGCACGTCAGTCCCAAAATGGCCCGTTCATGGTGGATCATGCGCCAAGCGGACTTGATCCGGGGATACAAACCCGGCAAAGCCACTGCATGCACCAGCCGTCCTGCCCCCCAACAATCGTGTTCGATCTCGACGGAACGCTGGCCGAGACCGCGCCGGACATCATCGGCACGCTCAATGTCGTTCTGGCACAGGAAGGGCTTGCGGCGCTGCCGGTCTCCATCGCGCGCGACCTGGTTGGCGCGGGCGCGCGGGCGCTGATCGAGCGCGGCTTCAGGCTGTATGACAGGCCGCTGTCGCCCGAGAAGCTCGAGGCGCTGTTCCAGGTGTTCCTCGAGGTCTATGCCGGACGCGTGGCGGACGAGTCCTACCTGTTTGACGGCGTTTTGGGCGCCCTCGACAGGCTCGCTGGCGCCGGCCACCGCCTCGCCATCTGCACCAACAAGCCGGAGCGCCATTCGCGGCTGCTGCTTGAGGCGCTTGGGGTCACGGAGCGCTTCGCCGCCATCGCCGGGCGGGACAGCTATCCGTTCTTCAAGCCTGATGCGCGGCACCTGACCATGGTCATCGAGGCTGCTGGCGGAGACGTGCGCCGCGCCATCATGATCGGCGATTCCAGGACAGACATCCTGACGGCACGCAATGCCGGCCTGCCGGTGATCTGCGTGCCCTTCGGCTACACGGAGGTTCCGATCGAGGCCCTGGAGCCGGATGTGGTGATCCAGCATTTCGACCAGCTGCCCGATGCCATCGCGCGTATCACGCCTGCTCTTGTCTGAGGCCAACCATCACGGCGGGCGTGTTCAGGCGGCCCCGCGTTGAAGCACGGGTTCCGGATGGTTTGCAGCCGGCAAGGCGCGCCCGACGAGCTGCTCGAACGGGATCGCGTCATCGGCGTTCAGAGCGGCTGCGTCGACCGACGATGGGGTTGAACCTACCTCCCCGTGAGCCGTTCGTACGCGCTGATCCACGCGGCGCAGCAGGTCTTCAAGGCGCAGCGCGGCGATGGTGACCTGGTCGATGGTCTGGACAAACGAGGCGCGACGGTCGCCGATGTCAACCAATGCGCCGGCGATGTCATGGCCGTCCGGACCGAGGGTGCGGACCTGGGTGGCGAGGGCACGGGAGGCGGATGAAAGGTCGCGGATCGTCGCATCAAGCGATGCGCCGGCGAGCGACCTGTGCGCGCCGAGGCTGTGCGCCTCGCGCTGCAGGAGCCTTGCGGCATCCTCGACCATGCTGCCGGACGCGGACAGATCACGCCGGAGGGCCTTGAGCGCCTCGACTTCGCGCCGGGTCTGCTGCGACGCGGCGGCCCAGGTCTCGTTGAGCCCGGTCTGCCCCTCACTGGCCACCCGGCGAAGAGCCTCGATCTCCCGTGTCGCGCCCAGCAGGTAGTGTGCAATCTGGTTCTGACCCTCCCCGATCATGTCCGCCATCTTGCGCAGGTCCCGGGCGACGCCCTGGGCATCGCGCACGCTGCTGGCAATGCCCTCAACATGGTCATGGCGTTCAAGCAACAGGATCGAGGCGCGTGCCACTTCGCCGACCGCATCCGCGCGCCCGGACAGGCGGATGATGTCATCAGCGTGGGGTGGCGTCAGCGAGATCATGCCCCTGGCCAGCGTCGCCAGCGGCTTCCGGACTGTCCGGTCGAGGAGCAGCGGCAGCAGCAACAGGGTCCCTGTCAGCAGGCAGAGCTGGGCCAGCATGGCTGCGGTGGCCAGCAGCGGCGATCCGAGGTGCTGGCTCGCCAGAGCGGCCCCGGCCAGAGCCGCGCAGAGCGCGAGGAGCGCGCCCAGTTGAGCCGGCAAAGCTCCAAGGGATGCGGTCGGCGGAGCATCAGGCGATGAAACTGGCTGCGACATGGGGTTGACTCACCGGTGCGGAGTTGGTGGACAGGCCTTCAGAAGGGCAAGAGCGCGCCAGGATGGCGAGGCTGGTCGAACAGGCTGGTGGCGGATCAGGCGGCCCAACGCGTCCCTCCGGCACCCACGAGGTCGACGAGGATCGGCGCATTGCGGTCGCCGCCGGCGCTGTTGGCTTCATCAAGGCGCTGGAGCAGTTGGTAGGCCTGCGTCAGGGCGGTCAAGCGGGCCGGATCGTCTTGGTCACCAGAGCAGGCCGGAGCGATGGCAGCAGCATAGGCCGTGTGGAGCGTCTCGTTGTGGAGACTGTCGAGACCCAGAGCCAGTCTGGCCTTGGCAATGTCACGGGCGGAGGGCCGCTCGATGACCAGGCTCGCAAAGGCAGATGGAGGCAACGGGCCAAGCTGCTCGACTGACAGGTCGGGAAAGGACGCGTAGACATCTTCAAGCGCGGCGTCGAAGGCGGCCTCCCTGGCCTGATCGACCAGAACGACGATGCTGGCCACCATGGACGGGCTCGGCGGCGGCGTTTCGAGGAGGGCCGCGCATGCGAGCGCGAGGCGCTTCGCCGCTCCGGCGCGCAGCCGGTCGCGTGCGGCGGCGATCAGATCGCTGATCGTCCGGCTGCGGGCGGCGGCATCGCCATCGATCTTGCTCAGGGCAGCCTTGAACTCCGGTTGCGTGGCGCAATGGGCCATCGCGATCAGCGGGTTCCATGACACGGTGATGTGGTATTGCCGGTGGCTGCTGAACAGGTCGAGCGCCTGGCTCAGACGCGCATGTCCGATGGCCAGCGCGCGAAGGGCTTCGGTCTCATCGATGAGCGGATTGTCGGCCGCGCCCGGTAGCAGCGGGCCTGCCGCTGCTGCGGCTTCCACCTGCTGCCGGAAATCGGTCGAACAAACGGGGGTCGCTTCGTCGGCCCTGACCCTTAAGGCGGCGAGGCCGGGATAGCGGGTGATGAACACGGGCTCGCCTGCCAACGCAGCGCCCGAAGCGATCAGCTTGTCCGCAGCCTGGGGCGTCGTCACGCCAATCAGGCGGTATTCGCTCATGTTGATGCCCCACCCGGAAAGCCATATTCTGCCAGGCTTCAGGCTAGGCAGACATGGTTAACAGCCCGTAAACGCCTGCGCCGCGCGGCGCAGGCGCGGGTCGACAGCGGGCACTGTCAGGCGCCCATCAGGCGGCGGCGCTTCCACTGCGCGACAATGACGGCCGCGGCAAACAGCACCGACTGCACCACGACGATCATCGGGCCGGTGGCTCCATCAAGGTGAAAGCTGAGGATGGTGCCGACCACGCTCGACGCAATGGCGGCGCAGGCCGCGATGGCCAGCATGGCGTCAAAGCGCTTGCTCAGCATGGAGCCGATGGCTCCCGGCGCAATCAGCATGGCGATCACCAGGATCACGCCAACCGCCTTCAGCGACGCGACAATGGTGAGCGCCAGCAGCGCCAGAAGGCCGACTTCATACAGCGCGACGGGCAAGCCGATGGCGCGCGCATGGGCCGGGTCGAAACAGGCCAGCAACAGGTCCTTGCGCTTCAGCAGCACCAGCGCACCCACCGGCAGGACCACAGCCGCGGTGCTGATCACATCATCCCAGCGCACACCCAGCATGTTGCCGAACAGAATGTGGAGCAGGTGCTGGTCGCTGCCGACCTTGGCGAACAGCACGAGGCCAAGGGCGAACATGCCGGAAAACACGATGCCGAGCACGGCATCCTCCTTCACACGGCTGTTGCGCTTGAGGTAACCTGTGGCGAGGGCGCAGGCCAGTCCCGCCACGAAAGCGCCCAGCATCAGCGGCAGGTTGAGCACCTGCGCGATGACAAGGCCGGGCAGGACGGCGTGCGAGACCGCGTCTCCCATCAAGGACCAGCCCTTGAGCACGAGGAAGCAGGACAGAAGCGCGCAGATGGCGCCGACCAGCACGGCGACAATCAACGCGCGCTGCATGAAGTCAAAGGCGAAGGGCGCGGTCAGCCAGGTGATCACGGTCATGCCGGCGCCCCCGACGTCGCGCGTGATGAGCGGCGTGCGGCCAGACGGCCATGCTTGGGAGCAAACACGAAGGCGCCGAGGAACACCAGCGTCTGGAGGGTGACGATCAGTCCCCCCGTGGCGCCATCGACGAAGAAGCTGAGATAGGCCCCAACCGCGCTTGTCGCAGCTCCGATGAGCATCGCCAGCCAGATCATCCGACTGAAACGGTCCGTCAGAAGGTAGGCCGTCGCGCCCGGCGTCACCACCATCGCGATCACCAGTACGGCACCCACTGTCTGCAAGGCCGCGACCGTGCAGGCGCTGAGCAGGACGAAGAACAGGACGCGCAGCCGCTGCGGGTTGACGCCGACGATCCGCGCCTGGCTCTCATCGAAGAAGGTCAGCATCAGGTCCTTCCAGCGCAGGCCCAGGATCAGCAGCGACACGGCGGCGATGATGATGACCTGCACCACATCCTCGTCGGAGATGGCGAGCACGTTGCCAAGAACGATCGACTGGACGTTGACCGAGGTGGGACTGATCGAAACGATCAGCAGGCCGGCAGCAAACATGCTGGTGAAGACCAGTCCGATAACCACATCCTCGCGCAGCAGCGTGATGCGGCGCACGAGACTGATGGCGAGCGCTGCGAGAATGGCCGAGATAAAGGCACCCAGAGCATAGGGAAGCGCCATCATGTAGGCGAGCGCGACGCCCGGCACAACCGAATGCGCGAGAGCATCTCCCATCAGGGCCCAGCCCTTCAGGATCAGATAGCAGGACAGAAAACCGCACACCGCCCCGACCAGCGCGCTGACCCAGATGGCCTTCGACATATAGCCGTAGCTGAAGGGCTCGAACAGGAGCGTCAGCCAACCGTCGGGGCTCATGCGCCCTGCTCCCTCTTGCCGGGGGTGACCATCGTCTTGCGATCCTGTTCGCCATAGAGAACCAGCGGGCGCTCGTCATCCGTCAGCACCGTGATCGAACGACCGTCGGCATCATCATGCAGGTCGGCCCCGCCCAGGCGGACATGGCGCAGCACGCCGCCGAAGGCGCGGGCCAGGTTGGCCTCGGTGAAGGTGGCCTGGGTGGGGCCGGCCGCGATCACGGTCCGGTTGAACAGGACAACATGGTCGCAGAAGTCGGGGATGCTGCCGAGATTGTGGGTCGAGACGAAAATCAGGCAGCCCTCGCGGCGCAGGCTGTGCAGCAAGGCGATAATCGCTGCCTCTGTCTTCACATCAACCCCGGTGAACGGCTCGTCAAGCAGGATGACCGATCCCGCCTGCGCCAGCGCGCGTGCGAGGAACACGCGCTTTTTCTGCCCACCCGACAATTCGCCGATCTGGCGCTTGCGGAAGACAGCCATGTCGACACGCTCCAGCGCCTGATCGACCGCCCGCCTGTCGGCGGCGCTGGCGAGGCGCAGGGCGTTCATGTGGCCATAGCGCCCCATCATCACCACATCCTCGACCAGGACGGGAAAGCTCCAGTCGACATCCTCGCTCTGGGGCACATAGGCGACGATGCCGCGTTTCAGGGCATCCGGGACGGGCAGACCGGAAATCGTGACCGATCCGGTGGCCGGCGTCAGGAAGCCCATCAGGGTCTTGAACAGTGTCGACTTGCCCGAGCCATTGACGCCGACAAGCGCGCAGATCGTGGACGAGCCGAGCGCGAAGCTGGCGTCCTTGATCGCCGTCACGCCATTGGAATAGGTCACGGAGATGCCCGCAACATCGATCATGGCCGGCGGATGGGCCACGGATACGGGGCGTCCCAAGGCGAACCAGGCCCCGCCGACCGGCACGCTCACTTGCCAAACCCCTTGGCGATCGTGTCGACCGTTACCTCCAGCAGCTTCAGATAGGTCGGCACCGGGCCGCGCGCGTCGCTGAGGCTGTCGACATGAAGGACGCCGCCATAGCGCGCGCCGGTCTCGCGCGCGACCTGACGGGCCGGCTTGTCCGACACGGTGCTTTCGCTGAACACGACGGGGATCCTGTTGGCGCGGACCGTCCGGATCACCGCCCTCACCTGCTGCGGCGTGCCCTGCGCGTCGGCGTTGATGGGCCACAGATAGGCCTCCCGCATGCCATGGTCTCGCGCCAGATAGCTGAATGCCCCCTCGGACGTCACCAACCAGCGCTGCGCCTCCGCAATTGAAGCCAGCCGCTGGCGCAACGGCTCGTCGATGGCCTTGATCCTGGCGCTGTAGGCAGCGGCATTGCCGGCATAGGTCGCCGCATTCGCGGGATCAGCGCCGCTCAAAGCCTTTCTGATGTTCTCGACATAGATCAGGGCGGCGCTGGTCGACATCCAGGCATGCGGATTGGGCCGACCATCATACGGACCCTGCCGGATCGGTATGGGCTCGACGCCCGTGGAGATGACGGCGCTCGGCACCTGCTTGACGTTTTCGAAGAACCTTTCGAACCAGCGTTCGAGGTTCATGCCGTTCCACAAGACCAGATCGGCGGACTGCGCTTTCACCACGTCAAGCGGCGTCGGCTGATAGTCATGGATCTCGGCGCCCGGCTTGGTGATGGATTCGACGATCGCCGTGGTGCCCGCCACGTTCTGGGCGATGTCCTGGATGATCGTGAAGGTCGTCAAGACCCTGAGCGGGCCGCCGCCAGTGCGGGGGCTCTGGCCAAAGGCCGGCGCTTGCATCGCCAAAAGCCCCCCTGCCCCGGCGGCGAGAGCTGCCAGAGACGTGCGGCGTGTCCAGCCAGCAGGTTGATCAACCATTCACAAACTCCCTTGCTGACGATCATGCTATTGCGAATTACTTGCATCTGTCAACGCATTTGCGAATCATTGGCAAATAGGTTTGCATCTGCGTGTCAACAAGGCTATTTTCGCATCATGATCACGCCTGCGCAGCGCTATGAGCGGTTCCTGACCGAATTGAAGGCTGCCGGCGTCAGGCTGACCGAGCAGCGCAAGGTCATCGTCAAGGTGCTGGCCGAGGCGCGTGACCATCCGAACGCCGATGAGCTTTACCACCGCGCCTACGTGCTGGATGGCAGCGTGTCACTGTCAACGGTCTATCGGACCTTGCGGCTGCTGGAGGATCACGGCGCCATCCAGCGTCATGACTTCGATGCCGGGCGCGCCCGCTTCGAGAATGCCGACAGCGATCACCACGACCATCTGATCGACATCGACACCGGCCAGGTCATCGAATTCCGGTCGGAGCGGATCGAGAAGCTGCAGGCGGAAATCGCGGCAGAGCTCGGTTTCGACATCGTGCGTCATAAGCTCGAGCTTTACGGCCGCCGGCGCGGCTGATCGGCGTGGGGTCAGGGCCGGAGACGTCCGATCACGGCCAGGGTCCCGCCCTCGATCCTGATGACAACCCCTTCGCCGGAAGCCGGCACGATGCCTGTCAGGGCGGTGATATTGACCTGATGTGTCACAATGACGAGGGTGCCCGGACCGGACCATGCGCCAAGCAACGCACGGGCGGCACGGGTCTGGTCCGGCCCCTTCCCCGGCTCAGCAAAGAAGGAATTGACGATCGGTTCCGGCTGAACCCGACCTGGAAACGCAAGCTCCGCCGTCTCGAGCGTGCGGCACCACTGCGAACTCAGCACCCGTCCGACCGCGATGCGCCGGGACCGGAAGGCCTCCCCGATCCGGCGCGCCTGCTGCCGGCCGGTCACATCCAGATTGCGCTGTGTTGCACAGTCGGCAAGCAGCATTCCGGCCGGATCACCCCCGCCAGGCGCATTGGCATGGCGGAACAGCACGATGCCGCCACCACGAAGGGCCTCCCAGGCTGCATCCTCCGCGACCTGCCCCGTGACCGGGTTGAGGCTGGGCACGACCATCAGGAACGCAAGGACAAGGCGGCGACGCATGTCAGCCCGCCACATCATAGGCGCAGCGAAAACCGACATAGACTGCGTAAAAAACTGCAGCTTTCCACTGGATCCCTTCAGCACGCGCCTGCGCCGGGCCATACCACCACGAACCGCCGGCCGTGAGGGCGTCGCTGCCCCGCCGGTCGGCGATCCATTCCCAGACATTGGCCCCCATGTCGAACAGTCCGTTGACACCGCGCTTGGTGGTGCCGACCGGGACATGCGCAAGCCGATTGTTGTTCATTCCGTCCGGCTGTTCGCCCACGGGATAGCGATAGGTGCGCCCCTTGACAAAGCCATCGGTCGGTTGATCGCGCTGTTCGGAGTAGGCGGCATTCCGCCATTCCGCCATGGTCGGCAGGCGTCCGCCGACAAAGACACAATAGTCGCTGGCCTCTTGCCACGAAACATGGGTGACGGGTTCGCTGTCGGCACCCGGTTTTCCCTGCGGTGCCTTGAAGGTCCAGCCTGGACGACGCGTCCAGCCGCCATTGAACTCAAAGCCGCCACCTTCGCGCTCTGCGGCCGTCACGATCTGTCTTTCATGTGCATAGAGCCTGAACTGGCCGATGCTGACCTCGGTGCGATCGATTGCATAGGACCCAAGCCTGACCCTGTCCGGGGACTGCGCCAAAACCATTTGAACATCTGCGTGCCCAAGCAGCGCCACGATCGCAAGCAAACGGTAGAACGTATGAAGCATGCGGGAAGGTCCGGCCAATGAGGTCATACCCTGTTAGCTAGGCCAGCCGCATCGACAAATCAGGATCGCTGCGGCGCCGTGGCGCAGCCCGGATCAGGCCGCTGATTCAAGTTCCCGGCGTTTCGCGTTCTGCGCGGCCTCGACATTGGCGATGAACTGGTCGGCAGACTTGTCCCAGGTGAAGCCGAGCGCATGCTCGCGGCAGACTGTTCGCCTGATGCGCAAGGCCGCCAGCGCATTCGCCCTGAGATCCGGCCCGAGCACACCGGCGGCGCTGTTGCCGACCACATCGCGCGGTCCGGCAACGTCGAAGGCCGCGACGGGAAGGCCGCAGGCCATCGCCTCGATCAGGACAAGGCCGAACGTGTCTGTCAGGCTCGGAAAGACGAAGACATCGGCGTGGGCATAGAGCGATGGCAGTTCGTCATGGCTACGCTGGCCCAGAAAGACCACCTGGCGGTGGCGGTCACGCAGTTCGGTCACCGAAGGTCCATCGCCGATCACCACCTTCGTGCCCGGCAGGTCGAGCCCGAGAAAGGCGTCGAGGTTTTTCTCGGGCGCGAGCCGGCCAACGGTCAGGAACACGGGGCGCGGCCAATGCGGCAGGGCGTCGGTCGGCGCATCCGGCGAGAAGCGCTTCAGGTCGACGCCGCGGCCCCAACGCATCAGATTGGTGAAGCCGCGGGCCGCCAGTTCGTTCTCGATGGAACGGGTCGATACCATCACGCCATGGCCCGCATTGTGAAAGCCGCGCAGCGCGGCATAGCTGACATCAAGCGGGATCGGGGCGCGGGCCAAGAGGTATTCGGGAAAGCGGGTGTGATAGCTGGTGGTGAAGACGCGTCCGTCATGCAGGCAGGCATGGCGCATCGCCCAGCCGATCGGGCCTTCGGTGGCGATATGAATGTGGTCGGGCCTGAACCGAGTGAGCCGTTCACGGATGACTGACGGCCATGGCCAGGCCAGTTTGATCTCGTGATAGGTCGGCAATGGCATGGTCGGGAAGTCGCCTGGGGTGACCACGCAGATGTCAACGCCACGCCGCCTCAACTCCGCGACCAGGGACCCCAGCGTCTTCACAACGCCGTTGACCTGCGGTGACCATGCGTCGGTGGCGATCAGCAGTTTCATGGTTGAGCGTGATCGTGCTGTGCTGTGGTCAGGCCCATTGCCTGGCAGCAATCGGCACCGGTGTTGTGTCCGCCTCGTCCGGCTCGGGCGCACCGCGCATGCGTCGCGACGCCAGACCCGGCCCCTGTCTCATCCAGTGGATAACCTCCATGCGGCCATCGTGATGCTCCGCGATGGCGGTGCAGCTTTCGACCCAGTCGCCACTGTTGAGATAATGAACCGCGCCGATCTCGCGCGATGTCGCATGATGGATGTGGCCGCAGATGACGCCCTGCACTTCCTGGCGCTCCGCCTCGCGGGTCAGGGCGTCCTCGAACTTCGAGATCACCGAGACCGCATTCTTGACCTTGAGCTTGGCCCAGGCCGACAGCGACCAGTAAGGCAGGCCCAGCCGGCGGCGGACGCCCGTGACGATCCGGTTCAGGAAGATGGCCACGTCGTAGGCGGTGTCGCCGAGATGGGCCAGCCAGCGGGCATGGCGGATGACGAAATCGAACGCGTCGCCATGCAGGACAAGGTAGCGCTTGCCGTCCGCCGACTCGTGGATCGCGGTTTCCTGCACCTCGATTCCGCCGAAATGGGTGCCGTAATAGCCACGCAGGAACTCGTCATGATTGCCGGGCAGGTAGATGATGCGCGCGCCCTTGCGCCCCTTGCGCAAGAGTTTCTGCACGACGTCATTGTGCGCCTGCGGCCAATACCAGCCACCCTTGAGCGCCCAGCCATCGATGATGTCGCCGATCAGATAGATCGTGTCGGCGTCGTGATCGCGCAGAAAGCCCAGAAGGGCCTCGGCCTGACAGGCCTTCGTGCCGAGATGCACGTCCGAGATGAAGAGCGTCCGGTAGGTCTGGGCTTCGGTCATACGCAATGCCTTGCTCTGGCGCCTCACGGCAACAATCGGCATCGAATCGGCACCGACGGCTACCGCACCTGGGGCCCCGGATCGCCCATCTTCATCACGGTTTGATGACGCCGGCGGCCCGCGGCGGCAGCGTCAAAGGAATGTCATGGAAATCAGCGCAATGGACATCGGCCTGTCATCACCGGAGTTGCCCTATGCCTGTCATCGCCCGCGACCTTCCCACCGGCATGGTCGCGAAAGCCTATGGGCGCTGGGCCCATGTCTATGACGGCCTGTGCAAACACCTGTTCCAGCCGGCGCATGTCGCTGCAGCGGAGGCGGCCAACCGGGTCGGCGGTGAGGTCCTCGAGGTTGGCGTGGGCACCGGGCTGCTGCTGCCGCTCTACAGCCGCAACCTCCGTGTCACGGGCGTGGACCTCTCCCCCGCCATGCTCCTCAAGGCGCAGGACAGGGTTGAGCGCGAGGGCCTCCGGCATGTGCAGGCGCTCGACATCGCCGACGTCCACACCATGGCGCATCCGGATGAACGCTATGATGCAATCGTCTTCCCTTTCGTGCTGACGCTCGTTTCCCATCCCGAAACAGCGCTCGACAACAGCCTTCGAATGCTGAAGCCGGGGGGTGAGATCATCATCGTCAGCCACTTCCGCTCGGCAAACCGCTATCTGGCAGCATTCGAGAGCGCGGTGGCGCCGCTGATCGCAGGGGTCGGGCTGAGGCCGGATTTTCCAGTCAGCCGCATCGAGGCATGGTGCGAGACCAAGGCGGATTGCACGATGCATGAGCCGGCGCCCCTGGGCCTCGGGCGGGTCTACAGCCTGCTCAGGATCGTGAAGCGGCCGCGCGGCGAGAGGCGCTCAGCCGGCTCATCGGCACGCAATGGCGGGCGCGACAATGGTGGGCGCGACGATGGTGGGCGCGACAGGGATTGAACCTGTGACCCCTCCCGTGTGAAGGGAGTGCTCTGCCGCTGAGCTACGCGCCCGGTGGCCGGTGGGATAAGCGCTCCACGCTGGCCCGTCAAGACAGGCTATCGTGGGCTTGACCCCGGCGCGGTCCACGGCTGGCGCCGATGGTGTCGATCCGCGTGGTGATCAGTCGACGTGTTGCACATCGGCCACGCGTCCAGTGAGCTTTTCTTCACTTTCCTGTGATGTGGATTCTGCGGATTGCCAATGCGGCCAAAATCAGACATTTCCACGTGGCGAGGATCGGTTCTCGCTCGTCAATTTTTTCCCAGAGGGTCATATGCGCCGTCTTGTTCTTTCGGTCGCTGCAGTTCTGCTTGGCGCCGTCATCGCAGCTCCGGCCTCCGCCGAAGTCGATCCGCTGACCCGTCAGCCGCTCCTGATGCAGCCTGAAGGCTTCAAGCCGCAGGCAACCGCCATTCCGCGTGAAACTGTCACCTACAATTCTAGGTACGCTCCGGGCACGATCCTGGTTGATACCCGCGAGCGCCGCATGTACTTCGTGTTGTCGAGCACGCAGGCTATCCGCTACGGCGTCGGCGTCGGCCGGCCCGGCTTCGAGTGGTCCGGCACCAAGGCCGTGACCCGCAAGGCCGAGTGGCCGACCTGGACGCCACCACCCCAGATGCTGCGCCGCCGCCCCGACCTGCCGCGCTTCATGCCTGGCGGCCCGGAAAATCCGATGGGCGCGCGCGCCCTTTATCTTGGCTCCTCGCTCTATCGCATCCACGGTTCGAACGAGCCGGAGACGATCGGACAGGCCGTGTCCTCGGGGTGCATCCGGATGCTGAACGATGACGTCATCGATCTGTACGAGCGCGCCAAGGTGGGTACGCGCGTCGTGGTCTTGCGCTGATATCCGGGCTTCAGGTCCAAGACTGAAAAGGCCGGCGTGAAGCCGGCCTTTTTGCTGATCCACGGCGATGCTGATGCGGCGGACACCGCCGCCTTGCCTCAACGAATATCGATGGTTTCGCTGCCGCCGCGCATGCGGCCGATGATCTCGCGCAGGGTGATCCCGCTCTCGGTGGCGTTTCGGAAGTCCTTCGCGCCATGCGCGGCGGCTGGCAGTTCAGCCTGCGACTGATGCTTGAAGGTGATGCGCATCGGGGTCGCAACGCCCTCGCCAAAGGCGATCGCCTCGCGGTTGCCGATCGAGGACAGGAAGCTGATCGTGCTGGCGGAGCTGTCGGCAATGGCTGCCCTGATGATGTCCTGGTCTCGCGTGTTGCCCAACCGCATGGCGAAGACGGTCGAGCACTGCGACAGGATCGTGGGGTCAAGCTCGCCTGGCCGCTGCGTCACGATGCCAACATAGCAGCCGTACTTGCGGCCCTCCTTGGCGATCCGGGCAATGGCAGCGCGCGTCGGGCCGAAGCCGAGGGCCGCGTCATTCGGCACATAGCGATGGGCCTCCTCGCAGAGCAACAGCACTTCGAATTGGCCGCGGCTCCAGGTCGTAATGTCGAAGGCGAGACGGGCGAGCACGGAGACCACGGCGTTCACGACTTCCGACGGGATGCCAGCCAGCTGAAGCACGGTGATCGGGCGGTCTTGGTGCGGAACCCGGAAGATCGAGCTGATCACCCGGTCCAGACAGTCCTCGGCGGTCGTGCGGCCGAACATGAAGCGGTAGCGTGGATCGCTGTTCAGGCTCTCGATGCGGCTACGCAGGCTGCGGACATGGAAGCGACTGAAGCGCGGCTCAAGCTGGCCCAGGAACTCTTCAATGATCTTGACCACATCCGACATGCGGTAGGGCACCGGCGTGTCGGCGGAAAAGTTGGCGACGTCGAGCGGCTTGCGGATCAGCGTCGACGACAGGGCCACCTCTCCTGCGGCACGGTAGCGCCCCTTTGCCATCGCGATGATCTCGCGCAGGGCGTCGATCTCTTCCGGCACCGTCGGGCGCCCCCTGAAGACGACGTCCGTCATTTCCTCCAAACTGAAAATCCAGAACGGCAGCTCCAGCGTTGTGGAATCAAGTGAGATCGAATTGGCGTGGAACGCGTGGGCGTATTCGTTGTGCGGGTCGAGCACCAGCACACGCAAATTGGGCTTCTTGGCAACCGCCTCGCGCAGCAGCATGGCCACGGCGCTTGACTTGCCGACACCGGTGGTGCCGACCACGGCAAAGTGACAGCGCAGCATATCCTCGACCGACACGGTCGCAGGGATCGTGCTGTCCTGCGAAAGCCAGCCCACCTCGATGCCGGCACGCTCCCCGATATCATGGATGGCAAGCAGGTCGGCGACGCGTATCCGATGGGCAACCGCGCCCAGATGCGGATAGTTGCTGATGCCGCGGCGGAACTCGACCTTGCCATCGCCATGGTCGATGATCTCGCCAACGAGCTCGATCCGGACCTGTATTTCGTTCCGCAGACCCTCATCCCACAGCCCGTTGCAGGCGCTCATTTCGCAGACCAGCCCGACAACGCGGACGTTGCCCATGCTGATGGAAATCAGCTTGCCGATTGACCAGAAGTCGGTCTGCGTTCCGACCAGGCTCGTGGCCGCTGCCGAGATCGTGGCACGCACCCCGTCACAAGCGATGACGCGGCCGATCATGCGCTCGCTGAGCTGGTGCGTATTGCGGCGTTCGCCGCCACCCGCTTCAAGCGGACTGTCCATCACGCGTGCCTGCATGCCGAAGCCTCCTGTCTCACCCAGGAGTCAAGATGCCCCTCCAAGCTTAACCGATGGTAACAGCAACTGTCAGATTTCGATTAGCCTTAACAAGAGGTCGTGTGAAAGCAGGTTTATTCGCCATGATGTTTCATCGAATGCGCTGAAATCACTTCAACAGATGCAAGCCCGGAACAGGGTACGGCAAGATCCGATCGGCTGCACTGGACCGACGCCTTGCGCACCCCCGGGCAAAAGGCGTCAGGCCTTTCCGCTGCTGCGCGGCGGCTCGCGGCTCAGATCCGCCGCCGACAGGCTTTCGAGGTAGGCAGCCCAGCGCTGGGCGTGCTGGCGCCCCATCTCCGCCAATGTGTCCCAGCCGTAGATGCCCGTGTCGTGGAGATCGTCGAAGACCAGCTTGACCGCGTAATTGCCGACCGGCTGGACGGCGATGATCTCGACGTCGCGCTTGCCGGCCATGATCTTTTTCTGGCCGGGACCATGGCCCTGAACTTCGGCCGAGGGGCTTTCGACCCGCAGGTACTCCGCGGCAAGGTCGTGCCGTTCGCCGCTCTCGAAGCTGACGCTGAGCGTACGGCGATCCTTGCTCAGGCGAATTTCGGTGGGCCAGTTCTGCTGGTTGCTCATGCTGCGATGCCGCCTTGGCTGGTGCGTCAGGCGTGCGCATTGACGGCGCGGCCCTGATCTTCCACATAAGCAGTACGTTTATGGACGGCGAGCGGGTCGATGCAAGCGCGATTTGTCTCAACGGTCAAACGATTGCCCATGCCATCGGCCGATGGCGCGGCCCTGCTCCGGATGCCCGATGACTGACATGACAGCCCCCGTGACTGCGCCGCTGGTCGACCCTTTCGGGCGGACCATCGAGTACATTCGCATCTCCGTGACGGATCGTTGCGACTTCCGCTGTGTCTATTGCATGTCGGAGGATATGAACTTCCTGCCCAAGCGCGACCTGCTGACGCTGGAAGAGCTTGACCGGATCGGATCGGCCTTTATCGCACGCGGAACGCGCAAGATCCGCATCACCGGCGGGGAGCCGCTGGTGCGCCGCGATATCATGAGCCTGTTCCGGTCGCTTTCGCGCCATCTGGGCCAGGGGCTGGAGGAGCTCACCGTCACCACCAACGGCTCGCAACTGGCCAAGCACGCAAGTGCGTTGGCGGACTGCGGCGTCAGACGGGTCAACGTCTCGCTTGACACCCTCGACGCCGACAAGTTCCGCGACATCACGCGTTGGGGCGATCTTGGCAAGGTGCATGAGGGCCTCGCCGCAGCGAGGGCGGCCGGGCTTCGGATCAAGATCAATGCGGTGGCGCTGCGCGGGATCAACGAGGCCGAGATCCCCGACCTGATCCGCTGGGCCCATGGCGATGGCATGGACATCACCTTCATAGAGGTGATGCCGCTTGGCGACATCGAACCGATGCGGATCGATCAGTACCTGCCGCTATCGGTGGTCCGCGCGCGGCTGATGGATCAGTTCACCATGGTCGAGGACGCCTACCGCACCGGCGGCCCGGCGCGCTACGTCCGCGTCGGCGAGACCGGGGGGCTGGTGGGCTTCATCACACCCATGACCCACAATTTCTGCGAAAGCTGCAACCGGGTGAGGCTCACCTGCACCGGCACGCTCTTCATGTGCCTTGGCCAGGAGGACGCTGCCGATCTGCGCGGCGTAATCCGCAGCAGTGAAAGCGACGGACCGCTTCATGCGGCCATCGAGGCCGCCATCGCGCGCAAGCCGAAGGGCCATGACTTTGTCATTGATCGCCGGGCCAACCGGCCTGCGGTCGGCCGTCACATGAGCGTCACCGGCGGCTAGAGCAGGTAGCCCATCTTCAGCCCGCCCCAATGCCGGTCCACGACGAAGATCGGGACTGAGATCTCGCGGATGACCTGCAGCTTGCTGAAACCAACGTTGCGCCGGTAAGTCTGGATGACGAAGGGGCGGACCGAGCGCGCGGCAGTCATGCCGGCATTGTCATTGTAGAATCGGCGATCTCGGGCGTGGGCATGGTTCCAGGCAGTGTCGCCCTTGCGCTGCGGTTGCGACGTCATCGGATGATGAACGCCGACATAGCCGTTGCGATCGGCAGCGACACAATAGATCAGGCTGGGGTCCTGCTTCAGCTGCGCCTCGCAGATTGCCGCCAGGTAGGGGCGCAGCGCGGCCAGATAAGTCACCTCGAACTGCGGCGGATCGCTGTCGGGAACCGGCCTGTAGGTGCCGTCGAAAAGCTGCGCCTCGCTCAGGGCGCCGGACCTCAACAGGTCGTTCATCGCCGCCGTGACCTCCGCGCTGAGAGCCTGGGCGCGCTCGATCAGCGGCCGGTAGCCCTGTTTGATCCCCTCGATCGCCGCCTGAAGCCGCCCTTGCGTCCTGTCATCCATCGGCTGGAACGAGCAATGCAGGCCCTGCGCGCTGATCCCGACCAGCGTTGAAGCGATGTCACCAATTTCGGCGAAGGTGATGCCGATGGTATGGCCGGTTTCGAGGTCGCAGTTGTCCGGCCGGACCAGAAGCACGCCGCCCTTGCTGATGTCGATCGTTGTGGTGAGCCAACTGCGCATCCCGTCGGTGATCCGCGTCTGCCGCTCATGCGGGAAGCGGTCATGGCGCCGCCGCGCCGCGAAACCGGCCTGCCGGATGGCGGCGATGAAATGCGAGACCTGGGCCGCCTCGCGGGAGGCTTCGGCCGCGGCCTCGGTCGCCGCCGTGCTGCGGCCGCTCGCGGTCGAGGTGATCTGTTCGATGCTCTCGACACGTTCGGCCACGCTGTCGATGAAGCCAGCCGTCATCTTGGTGCGCCGCGTCAACTCGGAAACCGACTGCGCCTGCTCCGCCATGGCATCGCTGATGACCGAAACCATCGGGTTCACCGAGGTGATCAGCGTGGCGATCTCGGACATCGCGGCAAATGACTTCGAGGTTGCATTCTCAAGGTCCGCCACACGCGTCCGGATGTCGGCGACGCGGCGCGCCGTCTCCATCGACAGGGCCTTGACCTCCTGAGCCACCACAGCGAAGCCCCGGCCGCTTTCGCCGGCGCGCGCAGCTTCGATCGTGGCGTTGAGCGCGAGCAGATTGGTCTGGCGCGCGATCATGGCGATGGTGTCGACTATCCCGGAGATTTCGCCCGACGCCGTTGACAGCGACAGCATGATGTCGGTGGTCGAATTGGCAACCCCGGCGGCCTGATCGACGCTGGCCCTTGCCTTGCGGATGTTGCTGCTGACAGTTTCCGCGCTGTTCGAGACCTGCACCGAGGCTTCCGCCAATTGGGCCACGTCGCGGCTCGCATGGCTGGCCGCCGCCCGCAGCGCCGACATGCTGCTGTGGATGATCTCAAGATCGGCAGCGGTCTCGGTGGTCAACGTGCCGGACGATTCGATCAGGGCATTGAGACGGGACAGGGCACCGCTGACATCATGTTCGATCGTGTCGATCGACTGCCGGAAATGGCGGCTGCGCAGGACCGCTTCGATGTCGTCTGGATCGCGGCCAGCCCGCTCGGCCGGCGGCGCCGGGGGCTTTGCCTCGTCGGCGGCCGGGCGCGGCCCCGTCAGCCCCAGCCCCGTGCTGATCCTGCCTACCAGGCGGAGCAGCGGGGATTTCCGCTCGGCCAGGTCCGCGCCGGCCTGCGCCGCGGCGGCATCCGGCGGCTCTGACCGCGGGATTTCGGGCCCGAAGGCTGGTCTGGTCATCGGGCCGCCATCATCCCGCCCGTCTGCTCCACAGCGCGGCGGACGTGCAAGGTCTCGGCGATCAAACGGACAACGACCGGAACTGAACGACAAGCCATCGACGCTTCACCATGTCTGAACCTACATGAAGTGGTAGACGCAAAGGTCTTACGGATGGTTAATGGCGGCTGAATCCACCCACATGCGCGGATTTGTCATGCCGCCATGAGGCAACGCCGATGGACCATCGCATGCCCGCCGCTTACCAAAGGATAACGAGGGCCGGCGATGAGCGACCATTACGATGTGATTGTGGCCGGGGTTGGCGGCATGGGCTCCGCCGCCTGCTGGGAACTGGCCAAGCGCGGCCAGCGTGTGCTCGGGCTCGAGCGTTTCGACATCGGCCACGCCATGGGCTCCTCGCATGGCATGACGCGCATCATCAGGCTGGCCTATTTCGAGGGCTCCCACTATGTGCCGATCGTGCGCCGCGCCCATGAACTGTGGCAGGAGACCGGCCGGCGCGCCGATACGCAACTGCTCTATGTGACCGGTTCGGTGGACCTTGCGCCGGAAGGCGCCGGCTTTGTCGAAAGCTCCCTCCAATCCTGCCTGGACCACGGACTGACTCACCAATTGCTGAACCATGCACAGATCAAGGCGCGCTTTCCGGCCTTCAACCTGCCGAAGGGCCATGTCGGCCTGTGGCAGCCCGATGGCGGTTTCGTCGCTTCCGAGCGCGCCATCTATGCCCATGTGGGCCTTGCGCAGGCGGCGGGCGCGACCATCCGCGCCAACGAGCCTGTTCTCGACTGGAGCACCACCGCCCATGGCGGGGTCAAGGTGACCACCGCCCGGGGCACATACACCGCAGGCCGGCTGGTGCTGACCTCAGGCGCCTGGATGGACACACTCAATCCGGCGCTTGCCCCCCATATCAAGACGGTTCGGCAGGCGATCGGCTGGTACACTGTCAGGAACCCGGAACCGTTCCGGATCGGCAACGTCCCCGTGTTCATCCTGACCGTCGACGAAGGCAATTTCTACGGGTTTCCACTCTGGGAGCATCCCGGCTTCAAGCTCGGAGGGCCGCATTTCGGGCGCGAGCCGATCGACCCCTCGCAGCCCGACCGCACGCCCACCGAACGGCAAGCCAAGTTCCTGCGCGACGCCATCGAAACCTACTTCCCCGATGCAAGCCCGGAACCGTTGGCGCTCAAGGGCTGCATCTACACCGTCACGCCGGACGAGCATTTCGTGATCGACACCATTCCAGGGGCCGAACAGGTGGTCTTCGCCTCGTGCTGCTCCGGCCATGGCTACAAGTTCGCCAGCGCCATCGGGGAAATCCTGGCCGACCTCAGCGTCACAGGCGCGTGCCGCTTCGATCTGTCTGCCTTCAGCCTCAGCCGCTTCACGCGTGCCGCGTGACTGAACGAGGGATCCGACCTTGACGCCGGCCGGCGGCGCCAGCGCGGCCAGCAACCGTCGCGGCGTCATCGCGATGGTGGCTGCGATGGCCACGTTCGTGGTCAATGACGTGCTGGTCAAGCTCTCGACCCAGACACTGCCGACCGGTCAGGTCCTGGCCATCAGAGGACTGTTCGCGGTTGCGGCGAGCCTCCTGCTCGTGTGCATGTTCGGCCGCTTCTCGGATCTGAGAGCCATGGCCCATCCCATGGTGGCGCTCCGCGGCGCGCTCGAATCAGCGATCGCCTTCACCTTCATCCTGGCGCTGGCACATCTGCCGCTCGCCAATATCACCGCAATCCTACAGGCGGCCTCGCTGATCCTGGTGGCCATGGCTGCCATCCTCGGGATCGAGAAGGTCGGCTGGCGGCGATGGGCGGCCGTGGTCCTGGGCTTTATCGGCGTTCTGATCGTGGTGAGGCCGTCATCAGAGGGCTTCACCATCTATTCCCTGGTCGCGCTCGCGAGCGCCGCGCTCGTCGGCGCGCGCGATCTTGTGACACGGCAGATCGGCGCCGGCGTGCCATCCACCGTCGTGACCTTCACGACCACCATCGTCGTCTGCATCACCGGGTGGGTGATCGGCCTGGCCGAAACCTGGCAACCGGTCGGACAGCGCGAACTTATCTATCTCATGGGGGCCGCGCTGTTCGTGGCGGCCGGCAACTACGCGATCATCGTGGCGTTCCGCGATGCCGACGTGTCGCTGGTATCGGGGTTCCGCTATACGGTCCTGGTATTTGCCATTGCGCTCGGCGCGCTCGTCTTTGGCGACCTGCCCGACCTAACTGCCCTGTTCGGCACCTGCCTGATCGTCGGAAGCGGCCTTTACACCTTGCACCGGCAACGCGTGCGAACAGCCGAGGTGACCGCATCATGACCGGCGAAGCGGCCGGGCCCGCGCGGGTTCGGCCGTCACTGGCGATCCTGGTCGTGTGCAGCGCGGTGCAGCCCTTCGCGCTCAACGTGCTGGCGCCGGCCACGCCTTCCATCGCCCGCGCGCTGGAAACCGATTATGCCGCCATCCAGCTCACGCTGACATTCTACCTGTTCGCCGTCGCGCTGGCGCAACTGGTCGTGGGGCCGCTCTCGGACCGGCTCGGTCGCCGGCCCTGCATCATCGGAGGGCTCGCCATTTTCGCGCTGGGCTCGCTCGTCGGGCTTGTTGCGGCGGATCTGCCGATGCTGCTGGCCGCGCGCATGCTGCAGGCCGTCGGGGCGGGCTCGGCTTTCGCGCTGACCCGCGCCATCGCCCGCGACATGGCGGGGCGCGACGAGGCGGCCAGCATCATCGGCTACGTCACCATGGCCATGGTGGTGGCGCCCATGCTGTCGCCGCTGATCGGAGGGTACATCCACAAGACCCAAGGCTGGCGCGCGATCTTCGTCCTGATGGCGGCGGTCGGCGTGATCGCCACGACTGGCGCCATCCTGAAGCTGCCAGAAACCCATCACCGCAGCGGACCGCCGCAACGCGTCAGCGATGTGTTCCGCGCCTTTCCGATGCTGATGCGTGAGCGCAGCTTCGTGATCTATGCCGGCGTGCTGACGCTGGTCTCATCGACCTTCTTCAGCTTCATTGCGGGCGCGCCCTATGCGGTGGTGGAGCACATGCGCGCCGAGCCGGAAATCTACGGCCTGTTCTTCGTGGCCATGGCCGGCAGCTACATGTTCGGGAATTTCCTGACCGGGCGCTTCGGCCAGCGCATGGGCACGGAACGCCTGATCCCGCTCGGACTGATCCTGTCGGCGATCTCGGTCAGCGTTGCCGCGGCGATGCCGTTCCTGTTCACCTGGCAGCCGGCGCTGCTCTTCCTGCCCCTGATGCTCAACGGCATCGGCAACGGGCTGTGCATTCCCGCGGCAACAGCATCGGCGCTTTCGGTCCGCCCGGATCTGGCGGGAGCGGCGGCCGGGCTGACCGGTTTCGTGCAACTCGGCATTGGCGCCTTGGCCGCCTATCTGGCGGGAATGCTGACGCCGCTGTGGCCGCCGGCCTTCCTGATGATCATGCTGGTCTGCACCCTGGGGGCCACCGCCCTGATCCGGCTGAATCGTTTCAACTGAAACCAAATGATCGCGGACAAAGGCTTTTCGATCGCTTGTCGCGTTATCGATCGTGCGTTATCACGTGAAGGGTTTCACATATCCGCGCTGTGCTAGAACGGCTCGAGAAGGCGCCGAACAACAAGAAAACAAAGGGGATGACCTTGGGTGGTTTGATATCGTTGAGCCGCATGATCGATGCGGTGAACACGCTGATCGGACGTTATGTCGCTTGGCTCATTCTGGTGGCCATCGGCGTGTCGACCATCAACGCCATCATCCGGAAACTGTTCGATATCTCGTCGAATTCCTGGCTTGAGCTGCAATGGGTGCTGTTCGGCGCCGTGTTCCTGCTGTGCTCGCCATGGACGGTGATCAGCCAGGAACATATCCGGATCGACATCGTCAACAACCTGTTTCCCCGCTGGCTCAAGCAAACGATCGATCTTGTCGGCCATGTGCTCTTCTTGATGCCGTTCGCCATCATCATGGTGATCGACGGCTGGCCCTTCTTTACCCGCTCTTACAAGATCAATGAGCAATCGCTCAATGCCGGCGGCCTGCCGCAATGGCCGGCCAAATCGCTGGTCTTCATCGGCTTCGTCCTGCTGGCCGTGCAGGGCATTTCCGAAATCATCAAGCGCATCGCCATCATGCGCGGGCTGATCGAGGACAACACCCACACCGCCCATGACGGCGGCCACGCGGCAGCCGCGCTCGCCGAGGCAGAACGGCTGCTCAAGCAGGCCGAAGCAGACGGCATCGCGCCGATCGCCAGGACCGTGCCAATCCATGGCGCGGGCAAGGCCAGCAACTGAACGCCTGACGCGTCCTCATTCCGGAGATCGACCGATGACCTCATCGTTTCTTCGCCGCGCGCTCGGGCTGGCTTTCGCCACCGTCGTGCTGCTCCTGTCCGTCCACACCGCCGACGCCTTCGCCGCCACTGCCGGCGGCGGCCTTGCCGGCTTCGTCAGGGAGAACATGGCTCCGATCATGTTCGCGGCCCTCGTGGTGTTCCTGCTGCTGGGCTATCCCGTCGCCTTCGCACTGGCGGCCAACGGCCTGTTTTTCGCCATCATCGGCATCGAGCTTGGCCTGTTTGTGCCGAACTTCCTGCAGGCGCTGCCAGAGCGCATCTACGGCACGATGAACAATGACGTGCTGCTCGCCATTCCATTTTTCACCTTCATGGGCCTCGTCCTGGAGCGCTCGGGCATGGCGGAGGACCTGCTCGACACGATCGGCCAGTTGTTCGGCACGATCCGCGGCGGTCTCGCCTATGCCGTGATCTTCGTCGGCGCGCTGCTTGCGGCAACCACCGGCGTCGTCGCTGCATCGGTGATCTCGATGGGCCTGATCTCATTGCCGATCATGCTCCGCTACGGCTATGACCGGCGCGTCGCCTCCGGCGTCATCGCCGCGTCAGGCACGCTCGCGCAGATCATCCCGCCATCTCTGGTCCTGATCGTCATGGCCGACCAGCTCGGCCGCTCGGTGGGCGACATGTATGAGGGAGCATTCGTGCCAGGTCTCGTGCTGTCGGCCATGTATGCGGGTTACATCTTCCTCGTCTCGCTGATCCGCCCATCTTACGTGCCGGGACTGCCGGTGGCCGACATCGGCTTTAAGGAGCCGGACGGCTCGCGAGGGGTCTGGCAACTGGGCGTGCTTGTCCTGTTCTCGGGCATCGTCGGCTACTATGTGATCAGCCAGACCAGCATCAAGAGTGGCGCGGACTTCGTCATCCTGACCATGTCGGTCGGTGTCGTGGTGTCCTTCCTGTGCGCCCTGTTCAACAAGCTGTTCGGGCCGCAACGCGTCGTTCTCACGGCCCTCGCCACACTCGCGCTGGCCGCGGGTTGGTACTCCTTGAAGGCCAACGGCTATCCATCCTGGGCCCTGCTCTCTGAAGCGCTGGCTGCGGGCGCGCTCTACGCCACGATCGTCGGCGTGATCGAGAAAACAACGGGCTTGCGCCTGATGAGCCGCATCGCCACGCAGGTGACCTTCGTCATGGTGCCGCCGCTGTCGCTGATCTTCCTGGTTCTGGGCACGATCTTCATCGGCGTGGCAACGCCGACGGAAGGCGGTGCGATGGGCGCAGCCGGCGCGATCCTGCTGGCCGGCCTGAAGCGCTTCATGTCGAACGAGCCGAAGCGTCTCAACTGGGGCATCGTGCGATCGGCGACGGAATCCACAGCAAAGCTCTCCGCCTTCGTGCTGTTCATCCTGCTCGGCGCCCGCGTGTTCTCGCTGACGTTCTATGGCGTCAACGGCCACCTCTGGGTCGAGCACCTGCTCGTCTCGCTGCCTGGCGGCCAGACCGGTTTCCTGATCTTCGTCAACGTGCTGGTATTCCTGCTGGCGTTCTTCCTCGACTTCTTCGAGCTGGCCTTCATCATCGTGCCGCTGCTCGGCCCGCCCGCCGAAAAACTTGGCATCGACCTGATCTGGTTCGGCGTCATCCTGGGGGTCAACATGCAGACCTCCTTCATGCACCCGCCCTTCGGCTTCGCCCTGTTCTACCTGCGCTCGGTGGCGCCGAAATTCGCGTACACCGACAAGATCACCGGAAAGTCGATGGAGCCCATCACAACTGGCCAGATCTACTGGGGCGCGGTGCCTTTCGTGATCATCCAGTGCATTATGGTCGGCCTCGTCATCACCTTCCCGCAAATGGTGATGCACTACAAGAAATCGACGGTGCAGTTGAACCAGCAGCAGATCGACCAGCAGTTCAACAATATCGCCATTCCCGGACTGGATGCTCCCGGTGGTGCGCCGGGTGGACTGCCCCCGCTCGATCTCACCCAACCACCGAAGATTCAGTAAGCGGTGGCGTCAGCTCCGAGCAATGACAAAGCCCGGTCGCGAGAGCAGGCTTTGTCATTGGCGTGTCATTGGCGTGTCATTGGCGTCTTGGACGGGCGCGTTCTGCGGCGATGCCAGGTGCCCGCCGGGGGGAGGGTCCGCGCTCAGCGAAGGTTGCTCAGAAACCCGGAGCCGGCCTGACCGCGAACGCTGATGACGGCGCGCATCGTGCCGAATTCGGTCGGCGTACGGCTGTCGAACAGCACGCGCGCCTGAGAATTGAAGCCGCTGCTGTCATTGAGGCGCGAGCGGCGATCCCGCAGGCCAACCTCGCCCCGCACCTGACCGCTGACGCGCACACAGGTGCTGCCCCCGGGCTGGCGGGCGAACCCGGGACCATGTTCGGGACAAGGGACCATGGCGTCACGCTGCGGCTGCGGCTTCATCGGCTGCGTGATGGCGTCACGGCGTTGCGGAATCGGCTCTGCGAGCTGCTGCGCCCTTGCAGGCAAAGCCAAGCCTGGACTGGCAAGCGCCAAGATCATCGCGGCGGATCGAAACAAAGGGGACATGGTGGGATTCCCATAGCATGAGATCGCGCCGTCACGAACGAAAAAACCCCGGCACTGCTGCCGGGGTTTCAGGCTAAAAGGTTTCGGTTTGGCGTCCGGCCAATTCAGACCATCGGCCCGGCCAGGATGCTTTGGCCGGGCGTGACCGGTCTTCAGAAGCGCCACCGGGCCTCTGACCGGCGCAGGGCGCCGGCTGGAGGCTCATCCACGGGCGCGGGCGCGGATCATGAAGGTGTCCATGTTGTATTCGGCGATCTGCCACCAGAGATACTGGTCGTTGCGGAACGGCACCATGGCGTCATAGACTTTCTTGAAGTCGGCGTTCCTGGCCGAGGTCTCGGCGTAGACCTCGTTCGCGGCCTTGAGGCAGGCTTCCATGACGTCAGGGGTGAAGGGGCGAAGCTGGGCGCCGCCGCCGACCAGACGCTTCAGAGCGGCCGGGTTGCGGGCGTCGTACTTGGCCTGCATGTCGACGTTGGCGAGAGCCGCCGCCGTCGTCAGGATCGACTTGTAGGTGGCCGGCAGCGAATCCCACTTGGCCTGGTTGATGAAGAAGTGCAGCGCGGCGCCGCCCTCCCACCATCCCGGATAATAGTAGAACGGCGCAACCTTGTTGAAGCCGAGCTTTTCGTCGTCATAGGGGCCGACCCATTCCGCCGCATCGATCGTGCCCTTCTCGAGAGCCGGATAGATGTCGCCGCCGGCGACCTGCTGCGGCACGACGCCAAGCTTCTGCAGGACCTGGCCGGCAAAGCCGCCGATGCGCATCTTGACGCCCTGAAGGTCGGCGACGGTCCTGATTTCCTTGCGGAACCAGCCACCCATCTGGCAGCCCGTGTTGCCGCCCGGCAGGGAGTAGATGTTGTACTTCTTGTAAAAGTCATTCATCAGCGCCTGACCGCCGCCATGGTAGAACCAGGCGTTCTGCTGACGGGAGTTGAGCCCGAACGGAACCGCCGTTCCGAAGGCGAAGGTCGGATCCTTGCCGACGTAATAGTAGGAGGCTGTGTGGCACATCTCGACTGTGCCATTGGTCACGGCGTCGGATGCCTGCAGGCCCGGAACGATTTCGCCGGCCGCGAAAACCTGAATCTGGAACTTGTTGTCGGTGGCTTCGGCAACGGCCTTGGCAAAAACTTCCGACGCGCCGTAAATGGTGTCCAGCGACTTGGGAAAGCTGGACGTCACACGCCACTTCACCTCCGGCATGGACTGTGCAACAGCGGGGCTGGCGATTGCGCCTGCGGCTGCGCCAACGGCAGCGGTCTTCAGAAACTGGCGACGCTTCATGGTCATCTCTCTCCCAATGAAAACCCTCGCGCTCCACCGTTCTTGACAGAGCTTCGACGAGTTATGCCATCAATACGATGTGTCCGAACGCATGCAACAAAAAAACATGAATTTTGTGTAAGTTTTTTTACGGACATCGCGTGCCGTGCTGCGAATGAAACCAATAACTTATCGCCCATTCTCCGCTGCGCGCGGGACGCATTGCGCTTGCCTGCTGGCTGATGACGGACAATGCTGGAGCCAAGGCCCACCAACAGGATCGACAATGACACAGGACAAGCTGGCGCAGCTTCGGGCGCGCTATGGCAGCGCGCTGGGCGGAGACATTTTCGATGCCGCCTTTGCCCGCATTGCGGCAGGCCAGTTCAAGGGCGCGCAGCGCAAATGGCCCTTCGCCGATGTCGCCACCTTCTGCGGCGCCCCGTACCGGCCCGATGCGACGTCGCTGCCGGATTTCGGCCAGCTCGACATCGCCATTTGCGGCGTGCCGATGGATCTCGGCGTCACCAACCGCGCTGGTGCGCGCCTCGGGCCACGGGCGGTGCGGGCGATCGAACGGATCGGGCCGATGGACCATGTGATGGGGACCGCGCCGTTTGTCGATCTCGCCATCGCCGATATTGGTGACGTGCCGTTTCGCTCTCGTTACTCGCTCGAGCAATGCCACGAGGACATCGAAGCCCATTTTGGCCGGATTCACGCGGCCGGCGTGATCCCGCTCGCCGTCGGCGGTGACCACTCGATCTCGCTGCCGATCCTGAAGGCGCTGGGCAAGGAGCGGCCGGTCGGGATGCTGCACATCGATGCCCATGCTGACACGTCGGGGCCTTATGAGGGCACGAAGTTCCACCATGGCGGGCCGTTCCGGCAGGCTGTGCTGGAGGGCGTGCTCGATCCGGACCGGACAATCCAGATCGGCATCCGCGGCGGCGCGGAATATCTGTGGGAGTTCTCGACCGAGAGCGGGATGACGATGATCCACGCCAACGAGGTGGACGCCATGGGCCTCGATGCCGTGGTCGCCAAGGCCCGCGCCGTGACCGGCGACGGGCCGACCTACATCAGCTTCGATGTCGATTCGCTCGACCCGGCCTATGCGCCCGGCACCGGCACACCCGAGGTCGGTGGCCTGACCCCGCGCGAGGCGCTGGCTATCTTGCGCGGCATGCGCGGCGCCAACATCATCGGCGGCGATGTGGTCGAGGTCGCGCCGCAGTATGACGGCACCAGCAACACCGCCCATTGCGGCGCGCAAATGCTGTTCACCATCCTGTGCCTCGCGGCCGAGACGCGCGTGCGGAACCGTCCGGCACACCAGCGCGCGAAAGCCGCCGCTCCCTTGATGGAATGATGGGCTGCCGTGAACCTTCTCACGGTTCGCGGCGACATATCGCCGGCGGCGCACGTCCAGCCGCACAACCCCTCGTGGAGGGCAGTTGCGATGTCGCGCCTGACGATGACCTTGCAATGACTTTGCAATGACTTTGCAATGACTTTGGCCGCGGGCGTTGCCGCGGGTCCCGACGCTGGCCGTTAATGGCGTGCGGGCGGCTCACATCCCATCGCGGGCCATGGCGCCGATCCCGCCCGCCTTCACGGCCGGCAACTGGACCGGCTTTTGCACCGGCGCTGAGGTCGGCTGCAAGGGGGGCGATGACAGAACCACCGCGTTCGTCACCGCAACCGGCCTCGTTTCAGGCTTCAACCGCAGGTTCAGCCCGAAGGGCGTTATCGGTGGCCTTCACGCGGGCCAGAATCGGCAATATGGCGCCGTGGTCGTCGGCGTCGAGGCCGCTATCGAGGCTTCCGGCTATCGCGGCGGCGATACCAACGTCGCGCCGACCAGAACACGCTTCCGCTCGGATTGGCAGGGCCAGGTCCGCGCCCGCCTCGGTGTCCCGCCGGTCGACAACCTGCTCATCGATGTGTCATGGGCGGTGTGACCGTCACCAAGATGCAGCACAGCTGTTTCAACCGCGCCATCGGCGAGGGCTTCACCCAGACGCGGACGGGCTAAACGATCGGGGCAGGGCTCGTCCATGCCTTCACCAGCAACCTGGCCGGCAAGGTGGAGTAGCGTTATCCGGATGAAGGACGCTCCCAGACGCGTTGCTCGTGGCGCTCCCGCGCTTCGCCAGCCGGCATGACCCTTCCGATCACACGGCGCGGGTCGGCGTTGCCCACATCCTCTGAACCGGCAGCGGCACGAGCGCAGCGAAGCCCCGAACACTGCGGGGCCTCGGCATGTCGGCAAGATCCGCCTGCTTGCACAATATTCGTGCAGCCACGTGTTTCGCTTGCCCTTGCGGGTGACATCCCGAGGCGCGATGATTTGACAAGAAACTTCAGATCATTCGCATGCTTGACCGGCCATCCCATGATGCGGCCAACCTTCCGGCGGCAGACACAGTCACGGCGCTGATGCCGGCGCATGTGCGTGCCGCTGGCGGTGTCCGGGTCCGGTTTGCCCTGGCCCGCAATCGCACCGTGCGCACGGAAGTTGCTGAAGGCGGCGGCTACCGGGTCCGCTTTCCGAGCACCTTCAACGCGACGTGCGAGGCCGTGCTGATCAACACTGGCGGCGGCCTGACCGGCGGCGACCGTTTTGATGCGTGCATTGCCGTCGATGACGGGGCAAGAGCGATCGTCACCACACAGGCAGCGGAGAAAATCTATCGCAGCCAGGGGCCTGAGACCCTGGTTTCGACCCATCTGACAGTCGGCTCAGGAGCCTGCCTCAACTGGCTGCCGCAGGAGGCGATCGTGTTCGCGCGCGCCAACCTGCGCCGCACGCTGGAGGCCGACATCGCCCCTGACGCGACGCTGATCGCCTGCGAGAGCGTTTACTTCGGGCGCTTCGCCATGGGCGAAATCCTCGAACAGGCCAGCCTGCGCGATCGCTGGCGCATACGGCGTGGGGGCAAGCTCATTCTTGCCGAGGATGTGAAAATTGACCGGCTGGTCAATGTCACGCTGCAGCGCAAGGCCGTTGCGGCAGGGGCGCGCGCAACGGCCACGGTCCTGATGGTTTCGCCGAACGCGCCGGCGCGCGTCGAAAGCGCGCGCGAGGCGCTCGCCGGCGCCGTCTCGGAAAGCGGCGTCACCGGCCTCGACGGCATGCTGATCGCACGCTTCCTGTCATCTGATGCCGCGGCCTTGCGGGCTGATCTCGCACGCTTCATGATCCACCTGACGGGTGCGCCCCTGCCGCGCAGCTGGCAGAGCTGAGGGGAAGACGACAATGATGCTGAGCCCCCGCGAGAAGGACAAGCTGTTGGTCTCGATGGCCGCCATGGTGGCGCGGCGCAGGCTGGAGCGCGGCGTCAAGCTCAACCACCCCGAGGCGGTCGCGCTGATCACCGACTTCGTCATTGAAGGCGCGCGCGATGGCCGCTCCGTCGCCGATCTGATGGAAGCCGGAGCGCATGTGCTGACGGCCGATCAGGTGATGGATGGCATTGCCGAGATGATCCATGACGTCCAGGTCGAGGCGACCTTTCCGGACGGCACCAAGCTTGTTACCGTGCACGAGCCGATCCGAGCCGCCACGCATGCGCTTGAGCCAGGCACGGTGATGACGCTGCCGGGCGATATCGTGCTGAACGCGGGGCGCAAGACCGTGACGCTGACCGTCTCCAACACCGGCGACAGGCCGATCCAGGTCGGCAGCCACTATCATTTCTTCGAGACGAACGACGCGCTCAGCTTCGACCGTGCCAAAGCGCGCGGCTACCGCCTCGATATCGCCGCCGGGACAGCCGTGCGTTTCGAACCGGGCCAGACGCGTGATGTCACGCTGGTGGAGATGGCCGGCAAGCGCGAGGTGTTTGGCTTCCAGCAGAAGGTGATGGGGAAGCTGTGATGGGCAACGGCGTCTTGAAGAAGGGTGTCATGACGCGGCGGGCCGCACTGTGTCCGCTTCTTGGTGCGCTTCTTGCTGCCACCCCTGCCCTCGCCCACCCGCCGGCGATCCTGTCTCCACAAAGCCAGGCGGGTGTCACGGACGAGGTCACCGCTTTTTACAAGGCGCTTGAAACGGCCGTTTTGGCCAGGGACGTTGTCAAGCTGCGCGAGCTCTATGCGGAGAGTTTCACGCATACCCACACATCGGCGAAAGTCGACGGGCGCGATGCCCGCATCGTGTCGCTGCTGACCGGCGAAGCGACGGTTGAGCTGCTGCCCTTCTCCGAGCGCAGCGTCAGCATCCACGCCGGCGGCTGGGCCGCGGTGGTGCGCGGCATCACCCCGATCAAGGCTTCCGACGGCAAGACCCACGCGGTGCACTGGACGCAGATGCTGTCACGCCGCGGCGACGATGCCTGGCAGCTGATCGCCAGCCAGGCCACGCGCGGGCGGGAGCTTGTGTCGTGATGCTCACCGGCATACTCAGCCGGCGCGCGCGGCAGACCACTCCTGCCGTGCGGCAGAGATGTCGACCCAACCTCCCAGATATCCGTTCTGTCCCGTCGATCCCAAAGGTCCGCCAGATGAAGCGCATCCTGCCCCTCGCCCTTGTACTCATCGCAACGCCCGCGCTTGCCCATCCCGGCCATGGTGGCGGGTTTGCGGGCGGCTTTGCCCACCCGATGACGGGTCTGGACCACGTGTTGGCCATGCTTGCCATCGGCCTCTGGGCTGCCGTCAGTGGCCACGGCGCAAGGCTCGCCTGGCCCGCGGCTTTCATGGCCGCCATGGCGGCGGGCTTCGGGCTCACGCAAGCCGGCTTCGTGGTGCCGCAGATCGAGACAATGATCCTCGCATCCGTGGTGCTGCTGGGTTCCGCCATCGCCCTGCGCCTCGAAGCGCCGGTCTGGCTGGGTGCCGCCGCCATCGCCGCCTTTGGCATCGCGCATGGGGCGGCCCACGGCATGGAGCTGCAGGGCGCACCCCTGCCCTTCGCAGGCGGCTTCCTGATGGCCAGTGTCGTTCTGCTCGCAGCCGGCAGCGGGCTGGCTGCGATGTTCGCGCGGATCGGCGCGGGCTGGCCCGTGCGGATCGCGGGAACCGGTGTTGCCCTCGCAGGGCTCGCACACGTCGCGAGCGCGATCTGACCCAACCTTCCGGAATCGGGGACTGCCATGCCAGCCACCATCTCGCGCAATGCCTATGCTGCCATGTTCGGCCCGACCACCGGGGACAAGGTCAGGCTGGCCGACACCGAGCTTTACATCGAGGTGGAGCGCGACTTCACCAGCTATGGCGAGGAGGTGAAGTTCGGCGGAGGCAAGGTCATCCGCGACGGCATGGGCCAGGGCCAGATGACCAATGCCGAGGGCGCGGCCGACACCGTGATCACCAACGCGCTGATCCTCGACCACTGGGGCATCGTCAAGGCCGATATCGGCATCAAGAACGGGCGTATCAGTGGCATCGGCAAGGCGGGCAATCCGGACATCCAGGCCGGATTCAGCAACAGGGCCCCGCATGAGACGATCATCATCGGGCCAGGCACCGACGTGATCGCCGGCGAAGGCAAGATCGTCACGGCGGGGGGCTTCGACAGCCATATCCACTTCATCTGCCCGCAGCAGATCGAGGATGCGCTGATGAGCGGGCTGACCACGATGCTGGGCGGCGGCACCGGCCCCTCCGCCGGCACCTCGGCCACCACCTGCACGCCCGGGCCCTGGCATATGGCCCAGATGCTGAAGGCAGCGGATTCCTTTCCGATGAACCTCGCCTTCTCCGGCAAGGGCAATGCCGCGACGCCGGCGGCGCTGATCGAGATGATCGAGGCCGGCGCCTGCGCCATGAAGCTGCACGAGGACTGGGGCACGACACCGGCCGCCATCGACAACTGCCTGAGCGTCGCCGACGACCACGACATCCAGGTCATGCTGCATTCGGACACGCTGAACGAGAGCGGCTATGTCGATGACACCATCGCCGCCTTCAAGGGTCGCACCATCCACGCCTTCCACACCGAGGGCGCCGGCGGCGGGCACGCGCCCGACATCATGAAGGTGGCGGGGCTGCACAACGTGCTGCCCTCATCGACCAATCCGACGCGGCCCTTCACCGTCAATACGCTCGACGAGCACCTCGACATGCTGATGGTCTGCCACCATCTCGACCCGTCGATCCCGGAAGACCTTGCCTTTGCCGAAAGCCGCATCCGCAAGGAGACCATCGCGGCGGAGGACATCCTGCACGATCTCGGCGCGCTTTCGATGATGAGTTCGGACAGCCAGGCCATGGGCCGCATCGGCGAGGTCATCACCCGCACCTGGCAGACCGCCCACAAGATGAAGGTGCAACGCGGTGCGCTCCCCGAGGATGCCGGCAAGGGCAACGACAACTTCCGTGCAAAGCGCTATGTGGCGAAATACACGATCAACCCGGCCATTGCCCATGGCGTGTCACAGCACATCGGCTCGATCGCCGTCGGCAAACTGGCGGACCTTGTGCTGTTCGACCCGGCCTTCTTCGGCGTGAAGCCATCGATGGTGATCAAGGGTGGCAGCATCGCGGCCGTGCCGATGGGCGACCCGAACGCCTCGATCCCGACCCCGCAGCCGGTGCATTACCGCCCGATGTTCGGCGCCTTCGGCAAGGCGATGACCGCCACGTCCCTCACCTTCGTCTCGCAGGCGTTCGTGGCCAATGGCGGGGCGAGGCGCCTTGGGCTCTCGAAGGAATGCGCCGCCGTCAGCAACGTGCGCGGCGGGATCAGCAAGAAGAGCATGATCCACAACGACGCGACGCCGGACATCAGGATCGACGCGGAAACCTATGTGGTGACGGCGGATGGCGAACTTCTGGTGTGCGAGCCGATGAAGGTGCTGCCCATGGCGCAGCGGTATTTCTTGTTTTGACGGGCTGTGGCAACATGCAGTCCCCGCCATCCACGAGACTGCCATGATCTATCTCATCGCTACCCTCCGCATCACGCCGGGCAGCCTGCCTGCCGTGATTGCTGCGGTGAAGCCCTGCCTTGACGCGACGCGCCAGGAGGCTGGCTGCATCTCCTATGATCTCCACGTCGATGTGACGGACCCCGAGGCATTGGTCTTTGTCGAACGCTGGGAGACGCGCGAGGCACTGGCCGCGCATTTCACCACGCCGCATCTGCAGGCCTGGCGCGCGGCCGGTGGCCCGCACATCCTGGCGCGCAGGATCGAGATCATCGACCCCGAGACGGTGGAGACGCTCTGAGGAGATGCTCTGAAAACACATAAGCCGGCGCGCGAGACCCCGGCTTCATGCAGGCGCCTGCCCGGCGGAGACCGCCTCAGCCCACGACCTTGAGCTGGTCGGCGGACTGCTTGCCGGTGCGGCGGTCGGTCGCCATTTCGTAGGACACCTTCTGGCCTTCGCGCAGATCGGTGAGGCCGGCGCGCTCGACCGCGCTGATGTGAACGAACACATCGCTGGAACCCTGATCGGGCTGGATGAAACCATAACCCTTGGTCGGGTTGAACCACTTGACAGTACCAGTCGCCATTATCGTCGTGCTCTCTCGTCAGTTTATTCTGTCTGGCCTGCCGCATGGCGGGCCGATGGGGTCGTCGACGAGGAGGCCGGGCGACTCGCGCCTGACCCCGGATGGCCCGGACGTCCTGCGAACTGGTCTGATTGCCGCATCAATCGACATGAAAACCTAAAAGAACGGCCCGCGCCTGTCAATCTGAGGACAAATCCGGGGTCATGCGAGCCGGTGCTCCACAGGCTTGATCGCCGCCAGCGTGCTCATCACCCGCACGGGCGGAACGGTGAAACTGACCTCGGTACCGACCCTGAGCTTGGACTTGAGCGTGAACACCCCGCCATGCATCTCCACCAGCCCCTTGACGATGGCCAGGCCGAGGCCGGAGCCCTCTTCGGCGGTCTTGATCGCCTGGGAGCCACGCCCGAAGCTGGACAGGACGCTCGTCAGTTCGTTTTCGGGAATACCGGGACCGTTATCAGTGATCGAGACATATTGTCCACCCTTCGCCGTCCAGCCGACCTTGAGCATGATGTCACCACCTTGCTGGGTGAACTTCAGCGCATTGGACAGAAGGTTCAGAATGATCTGGCGCATGGCGCGCTCGTCGGCCCAGATCTTCGGCAGGTCCGGCTCCACCGCCTGCCGGATGGTCTGGCTCTTGCCGCGGGCGCGCAAGGTCAGCATGTGCAGGCACTCGTCGGCGATGTGCGCGAGGTTGATGGCCTCTTCCTTCAGCTCGTAGCGGCCGGCCTCGATGCGCGAGAGGTCGAGGATCTCGTTGATCAGGTTCAGCAGATGCTGGCCGCTGGCATGGATGTCGCTGGAGTATTCGCGGTAGGGCGGCGCAGCATGGGGGCCGAAGACCTCGTTCTTCATCACTTCGGAGAAGCCGAGAATCGCGTTCAGCGGCGTGCGCAGTTCATGGCTCATGGTGGCGAGGAACTTGGACTTGGCCAGGTTGGCCTCCTCCGCCTTGCGCCGGGCATCCTCGGAGTTGATCGTCGCGGTTTCGAGGTCGGCGATCAGGATGTCCTTCTCGGCGCGGAACTCAAGCGTGGCGACGGCCTGCGAATAGAGCCCGTTGGCCAGGAAGAGGAAGAAGATCTGCGAAACGAGACCAACCGAGGCGATGGTCATCGTGCCGACATCGCGATTGATCCACAAGAGCGAGGCCAGCGCCATCAGCAGCGGGATAATGGCCATGTAAACAGCGCCCGGGACGGTATAGGCGCCGAGCACCACCACCAGGCCAAAGAACATCAGTGATCCCACCATGAACACTCTGGCCGCCGGCTCGCCCGCACCGAGAAAGATCAGGACAAGACCGCTCCAGACCAGCGTCTGGAGCGCGGTGATCATGATCATCAGATCGGGGCTGACACTGTCGGCGCTTTCAAGTCGGCGCAGGATGTTCCGGGCGAGGAGATACTGCAAGGCGCAGATCACCAGAGCTGCCGAAGCCCACATCGCCATCAGCTGCGCCGGAATCCAGACCGTCGCGATCAGGCCGACAAGAATGGTCAGGGTGGCGAGAATTGCGCCGGACGCACCGGTCGACTTCCGGGCGAACTGGCGGATCAACTCGGAATCGAAGGAGCGCTCAAGTCCGCTGGCGGAGGTGAGCCGCTCGCGCACGCTCTGGATGTTGCGGCCGAGCCGACGGCGCTGGCCGATCCGGTCCTCGTCATTGCGCCGGCTTGTCACCACCGGCGACATCGACTGCTTGACGGAATCGGGGATCGACTTGGGCGACATGGGTTGCAGCTGGGTCCAAAACACGCGACGGCGCGCGCGCGCCGGTTCAACAAAGCATACGAATCGTTAAAGTCCTCCTGATGCGCCGGATCCGATTCGATCAATCGCGCCGCCTGTCGAGGCGCTTCGGTTTGGCCGAACTCCTCGCCGGCCTGGGCGTCCTTGTGCTTCTGGCGCTGCTCGCCCGCGAGATCGACAGACGCTGGACAGTGCCCGAAGTGGTGGCGGGCTTCGGCGAAGCGATCGATGGCGACAGCCTTCGGGTGGCGGGGCAGGAAGTCCGCCTGAAGGGCATCGACGCCCCCGAAATCAGCCAGTACTGCAAGAACCACGTCGGGCGCGACTATGCCTGTGGTGTCGAGGCTAAGCGCTGGCTCAACGCGCGGCTGCAGCGCGGCGCGGTGAGTTGCCGCATCGAAGGCCATGATCGTTACGGCCGCATGCTCGGCGTCTGCATGCGCGGCGACGAGGTGCTGAACGACGCCATGGTGCGCGAGGGCATCGCCGTCGATTTCGGCGGTTATCGGTCGGCCGAGGCGCAGGCGCAGCGGCGGATGGTCGGCCTGTGGAGCGGACAGTTCGTGCCGCCGGCAGACTACCGGGCCGCCAACCCGCGCCAATGAGCCTTGGGCGGCGTTGGCAGCGGCCCAGACTTGGCAGCGTAACAGACTTGGCAGCGCGGCCCAGACTTGGCAGCGCGGCCCAGACTTGGCAGCGTAACAGACTTGGCAGCGACACAAATTGGCGAATGTGCCTTCATGCTGTCAAATCCTGCGTGCTAACGTCTTGTGTCAAGCAAGCCTTGCAGGGGAGTTCGCGATGATCGAACTGCGCATCAACGGAGCCATGCACCGGCTCGATATCGACCCGGACATGCCGCTGCTCTGGGCCATCCGTGACCATGTCGGCTTGACCGGAACCAAATTCGGCTGCGGCATCGCCCAATGCGGCGCCTGCACCGTTCACATCGACGGCCAGCCGGTGCGCTCTTGCTCGATGCCGGTTTCGGCGGTTGCCGGCCAGGCGATCACCACGATCGAGGCTGCCGCCGGGCCAGTGGCCCGGGCGGTTCAGGCCGCCTGGGCCACACTTGATGTCCCGCAATGCGGCTACTGCCAGTCAGGGCAGGTGATGGCCACCATCGCGCTGCTTGAGGCCAACAGGACGCCAAGCGACGCCGACATTGATGCCGCGCTCGCCGGCAACCTATGCCGCTGCGCCACCTATGCCCGCATCCGCACCGCCGTACACACCGCCGCCAAAGCGCTGGCCTGAGGGAGGACGATGCCATGCTCGCCAAGATGATGACGCGGCTCGAGAATGCCGCACCGTGCCGCCGCTCCTTCATGATCGGCTGCGCGGCCGTTGCCGGCAGCCTCGCCGTGGGCTTCCGCCCAGCCGATGCGGCCAGCGCCGCGACCGGCGGCGTCAGGCCGTTCAACGCCTATCTGCGGATCGCGCCGGACAACAGCGTGACCGTTATCGCGGCCCATATGGAGATGGGTCAGGGCATCTATGATGGCATCGCCACGCTGGTTGCGGACGAACTCGATGCCGACTGGTCCCAGATGAGGGCCATTGGCGGCGCAGGCAATCCGAAGCTCTATGGCAACGTGGCCTGGGGCGGGGCGGTCCAGGGCACGGGCGGCTCGACCGGCACCACGTCGTCGTGGGAGCGCTACCGGATCGCCGGCGCTGCGGCGCGGCAGATGCTGGTGGCCGCTGCGGCGGCCGAATGGCGCGTTCCTGCAGCCGAAATCCGCGTCGCCAAGGGCGTGATCAGCCATGCCTCCGGGCGCACCGCCCGCTTTGGCGACCTTGCGGCCAAAGCAGCCGCCCTGCCGGCCCCGGCCAAGGTTACGCTGAAAGACCCCAAGGACTGGGTTTTCATCGGCAATGACACGCTGCGCCGGCTCGACTCCATGGCGAAGTCGAGCGGCGCGATGGACTACACGATCGACGTGAAGCTGCCCGGCATGCTCACCGCCGTGCCGATCCATCCGCCGCTGTTCGGCGCAACGCTGACCTCGTTCGATGCCTCGAAGGCCAAGGCCATCAAGGGCGTGGTTGACGTGGTCCAGCATCCGCGCGGGCTCGCCGTGGTCGCCGTCGACATGTGGTCGGCACTCAAGGGCCGAGAGGCGGTCACGGCCGTCTGGGACGACAGCAAGGCCGAGAAACGCTCCAGTGCCGATCTTGCCAGGGAGTACCGCGAACTCGCCCTGAAGCCGGGCCTCGCAACGGCCCGCAACGCGGGCAATGCGGAGGCCGCCATTGCCGGCGCCGCCCGCACCATCGAGGCGACGTTCGAGTTTCCCTACATCGCCCATGCCGCGCTCGAACCGCTCAACGCTGTCGTGCGCCGCAATGCCGATGGCACGGTCGAGATCTGGGGCGGGCACCAGATGCCGGACGTTTATCAGGGGACGGCGGCGGCGATCGCAGGCGTGCCGCCCGGTCAGGTGACCATGCATGTGATGAAGACCGGCGGCAGCTTCGGCCGGCGCGCCGTCATTGATGCCGATGTGATCGTCGAAGCAGTTGCAGTGGCGAAAGCGATCGACTTCCGCGCGCCGGTCAAGATGCAGTGGACACGCGAGGACGACATGCGCGCGGGCCGCTACCGACCGGCCTATGTGCATCGACTGAAAGCCGGCGTCGACACGGACGGCCGGATCGTGGGCTGGTACAACCACATCGTCGGCCAGTCGATCGTGGCCGGCACGCCCTTCGCCGCCGGGCTGGTGAAGAACGGCGTCGACATGACCTCGGTCGAGGGTGCCATCAACCTGCCCTACAGATTCGCAGCCCAGAAGGTCGAACTGACCACGACGCGGACAGGGGTTCCGGTGCTTTGGTGGCGCGCGGTCGGCTCGACCCACACCGCCTATGCGGTCGAGGTCTTCCTCGATGAGGTGGCCGCGCTGACCGGCAAGGACCCTTATGAGTACCGGATGCAGCTGCTCGACCCGGCCTCCAAGCATGCGCGCGTCCTGAAACTGGCCGCCGAGAAGGCCGGCTGGGGCTCCGCCCTCCCGGCGGGCCGCTTTCGTGGGATCGCCCTGGCCGAGAGCTTCGACACGGAGGTCGCGCAGGTTGTGGAGATCGCCATGCGGCCAGACGGCGCGTTCAAGGTCGAGCGGGTGGTCTGCGCCGTCCATTGCGGCGTTGCGGTCAATCCGGACAACATCCGCGCCCAGATGGAGGGCGGCATCGGCTTTGGGCTTGGCGCGGTGATGAAATCGCAGACCACCCTCGACAAGGGCCATATCGTCGAAACCAATTTTGACAGCCACGAGGTTCTGCGTTTCGACGAGATGCCGGTGGTCGAGGTGCATATCGTGCCGTCCACGGATGCGCCGACGGGTGTCGGAGAGCCCGGCGTGCCGCCGATCGGCCCCGCCGTCGCCAACGCGGTCTTTGCGGCGACGAAGCGGCGCCTGCATGTGCTGCCCTTCGCGCGGGTCGAGAACGCCTGACCCCAGCTCAAGGTCTTCAGCCATCCTCCCGACTTCCGGCATCGCGGAAACCGGATAGCGTGACAGTGTTCCTGCCGGCTTTGGACACAAGGCTGAACTTGACAGGCCATGTCTCGCGAGCGACCTGCTCTGTTGGCCATGTCAGGATCACAGTCCCTGACGGAGCATCTGCGCGATGGAGCCTGCCAGAACGGCCCCGATTTCCGGGTCGGCGCTCAGGGCGATTGCGCGCTGAAACTGCTCGCGGGCCTCGCCATGGCAACATGCCCTTCGTCGCCCACGAAAGCTGGACATCGTCACCGATCTGCGCGCTGAAGGCGTCGCACACGGCAAGACCCGCCCGCGGGCCGTGCCCCGGATCATCCGACCGGCCCAGCGCTGCGGCCAGCCCGACCGCGCTGCCGACGCTTGGCGCGAGCGCGAGCAACTCCCATGGAGGGGGACAACCGTCGAGGGCCATGCGCCTTCCTTGTCCATGACGAATGACCAGGGCGCCAATCGACAGCCTGATCCGGACAAGCGGGTGATTGACCGGAACCGGCATTTCTGGTCTCGTCGATGCCGCCAAGAGGGGTCTGACCATGAAGCTCTATGACGTGACCCGTGCGCCGAACCCGCGCCGTGCCCGCATCTTCATTGCCGAGAAGGGCCTGCCGATGCCCGAACTGATCCAGCTTGATCTGGCCGGGCTGGAGCACAGGAAGCCGGAATTTGCACGCCTCAACCCGTGGATGGGCACGCCGGCGCTGGTGCTGGATGACGGCACGGTGATTTCAGAGAGCGTCGCCATCTGCCGCTATTTCGAGGAACTGCACCCCACCCCCGCCCTGTTCGGCACCGGAGCCAGGGAGCGCGCGCTGGTCGAGATGTGGAACCGGCGGCTGGAGTTCGGGCTTTACACCAACATCGCGCAGACCTTCCGCCACACCAACGCGCACATGGCCCATCGCGAAGTGCCGCAGGTGGCCGCCTGGGGCGAGGCCAACCGTGAGCGCGCGCAGGTTCAGATGCAGATGATCAACGACCATCTCGGCGACGGTCGCCCCTTCATCTGCGGCGAGCAGGTCAGCATCGCCGACATCACCGGCGGCGTCTCGCTCGACTTTGCCCGTGTGCCAAGGATCGACGTCCCGCCGGGCCTCACCCATCTGGCCGCCTGGCATGCGCGGCTCATGGTCCGCCCAAGTTGGGGGGCATGAGGGGACCTGACAAGCGCCGTTGATGGTGTAAGGGACACCATGCCCCGCAAGATCCGATCCGATGAAACCCTGACTGTCACGCTCGACGAGCTTGTCGCCGAGTTGCGGGCCTGCCGCGTCTGCCGCGACATGCCGCGCAAGGACAGGCCATTGCCGCATGAGCCACGTCCGATCATCCAGGCGAGTGCGACCGCGCGCATCTGCATCGCCAGCCAGGCACCAGGCACCCTCGCCCACGCCACCGGGAAGCCCTTCATGGACCCTTCCGGAGTGAGGCTGCGCGAATGGCTCGGCCTCAGCGAGGCGCACTTTTATGATGCGGCGAAGGTTGCCATCGTGCCGATGGGCCATTGCTTTCCGGGGCAAGACGCCAAGGGCGGGGACCTGCCGCCGCGCCGGGAGTGCGCGCCGCTCTGGCGGGCGCGCGTCTTCGAAGGAATGCCGCAGATCGAGCTCATTCTTGCGATTGGCCAGTATGCGCAGGAGTATCACCTCGGCCGCCGGGGCGGCGGCGGCGGATTGACCGAACTGGTGCAGAACTGGGAGACGATCTACGGCCGAAGCGGCACGCCGCGGATCATTCCACTGCCGCATCCGTCGTGGCGCAACAATGGCTGGTTGAAGAGCAACCCCTGGTTCGACCGAGAGTTGCTGCCCTTCGTGCGCAGCCAGGTCGCCCGGCTGATGGCCTGAACGCGGTACCGGCGGGGCTGATCGGACTGCCTGCGTCAGCCCTGCGCGGGCTCAACGCCCGGAAGGGTGGGACGCCGGGCCACATAGAGCATCGCCATGACGACAGCGGCCAACCCCATAGCGGCAAGCGCCATCGACGGGAGGCCTTGCAGCATCAGCCAAACGGTTGTGCCAATCAGCATCAGGCAGCCGATCTCCATCAGGTTGACGATGGTCGAGCCCTTGGCGCGGCGCCTGATCATGCCGACGCGCGTGTTCCTGGGCTGGTGCCAGAGATTGATCAGGATGGCGCAGACCACGCTGGCCGCCACGCCGCAGAAACTCATCAGCCCGGTCGCCGGCACGGCCCAGAGCAGCAGGATCAGTGGCGTGGCCACCAACACCCAGGTCAGCCAGGCCACCGCGAAGAGCTTTGCCCGGCGCATGGTGGCGCCATCGAGCGGCGCCGTGGCGACCAGGTCAGGCGCATCATCGGCGGCGAGCGCGATCCAGGCGAGGCCGCCGGCGATCTGGCCACTGAGGACCACAAGCAGCGGGGCCAGGGAGGATGCATCCTGCTTGCCGATGAGGAACTGGTGCACGGCGAAGATGCTGATCGGCAGCAGGAACAGGCACTGCATCAGGATCTGTGACAGGATCCAGGGGTCACGCAGGATCAGCCGGCGTTCCTTCAGCGCCAGCGCCGCGAAGGGCGAGCGGCCGAACGAGGCCTTGTCCTGCTTGCGCGGCGACGACGCCGGCGCCGCCTCGGTGCCTGCGGCCAACACCGCATTGTCAGCGAAGGGGCGAGCCAGGACCATCAGCAGCCCAGCGCAGAACAGGCCTGCCAGGGCAATGACCAGAAACGCGGCAGAGCCATCGCCCAGAAGGGCGCGGGCCGGCGCAAAGGCCAGCTGCCAGAACAGGCCGTCCGGCAGGTTCCCTTCGGGCGTGGCGATGCTGTCCTTGACCGCCGGAGCGATCACGACATCCCACTGCATCATGACGAAGACGAGCAGGCCGGCGAGCGCAGCGATCACCTGCGAGACGACGCGGGTGCGCTTGATGCCGATCAGCCGCACGAAGGCCATGGCAAGGCCAATGGCCAACGCACTGGCCGCCAGCGCCAGGGCCATGAAGAGTGGAAAGCCCAGCAGCCATTGCGGTCCCCGCTCCAGGGCGAGCAGCATCAGGAATGGCGCGCCATAGAGCGTCACCTTGGCGATGGTGAAGCAGAAGACATTGGCGGCGCGGACCAGCAGGATCACCCGCGGCGAGACCGGCGCCGAAAACAGCAGGTCGTAGTCGCCCCGGCTGTAGAGCGTGAACGTCGCCGAATCGAGCGCAGCCGAGATCATCAGGATGAAGATGAAGCTCAGGTTGACCGAGACCGTGACCAGTGTTTTCGCGTTGCCCGCATCGAGCACACCGACCTGGCTCAGGATGGCTGAAGCGATGCCGAAGACGACCAGCAGCATGACCGACAGGAGTCCGGCCAGGCGCAGACCCGGACGCTCGCCGCCGCGTCCAATCATGTCGGCGAGGCCGCGCGTCGCAAGACGCCACTCGTTCAGCAGGACGGCTGTTGCGGGGCTCACGGTTGCGCGCGTCATGCGGCCTGTGCCTGCGCCACGATGTCGAGGAAAACGTCTTCCAGCGTGCTGTCCCGCGGGCCGGTGCCCGGACGCAGCTCCTCCATCGTGCCCTCGCTGACCAGCCGGCCGTTGCGGATGATGCCGATCCGGTCGCTGAGCCGCTCGGCGACTTCGAGAATGTGGGTGGTGAGGATTACGGTCGCGCCCCTGGCGACCCGCTCCTGCAGCAGCCCCTTCACATGCCGCGCCATCGAGGCGTCAAGGCCGGTCAGTGGCTCATCGAGAATCAGCAACTGCGGATCGTGGATCAGCGCGCCCGCAAGCGCCACCTTCTGGCGCATGCCCTTGGAGAAGCCCTCGCAGCGCTGATGGGCCACCTTGGCCAGCTCAAGCGCCGTGATCAGCTCGTCGCTGCGGCGCCTGGCCTCGTCGGGAGCAACCTGCCAGAGGCTGGCGACAAAGCCGAGGTACTCGACCGGGCTGAGCTTGTCATAGATCATCGGCTCGTCCGGAAGCCAGGCCACAAGGCGCTTCGACGCCACCGGATCACGCAGCCGGTCCACCCCGCACACCTCGATGGCGCCCTCATCGGGGGCCAGAAGGCCTGCCACGATGCGCAGCGTGGTCGTCTTGCCGGCGCCGTTCGGTCCGAGCAGGGCGTAAAGTTCGCCGCGGCGCACATCGAGATCAAGGCCGTCGACGGCGCGAAAGGCGCCGAATTGCTTGACGAGGCCACGAATGGTCAGGGCATGGGGCTGGGACACCAGACGACTCCGGTTGTTGCTCCCGAGCTATGGCCCGCAACCGGTAAGGGTCCGGTTAAGGCAATGTCCGACAATTTAGTCTCATCGCGCGCTCAGCGCAGCATGGGGTCCATGCGGATCCGCCTTGCACGATTCGCTCCGAGCAGGCACGGCCCAGCCTGACCGATGGCGCTTCAATCCAGCGATGGCAGACCGAGGCGATGATACGCGTTGTGATCAAGGTCGCCACGACGACTGCGGGCGAAGGACGCCTGATGCCGAGGCGGCAAAGCCGGCGCGCAGGAACAGCTGTGCCATGACGGAAATCGCGGGGATGTGGAGACAACAGACACTGCAAGACACCCGTCCTGCAAGGCGGCCGAGCCGATGGTCAAGCCCGTGGACGACAGGCGCGCGGGCCAGCGCGAGCACGGCCACGATCCGCAGGCCCGCGCCTGCGGCAAGAACGATCGTGTTTCCAGATCCCGTCAGGCCACCCAGCCTGGCGTCGGCACAAAGCCCGACCGCGTGACAGGCCATCGCCGCTGATGGTCGCAACACCGAAATCCTGGCTCCGAAATCCTGGCTCCGAAATTCTGGCTCTGAAGTTTTCTTGGGCCCGACGGCTATCAGCAGGCCAGGCTGACGCAGAACAGGACACGAGCGAGGTCCGTTCCGCCGGTCGAATGGAGATCCAGCCCAGGCCCATCAGGCCGACCAGCAATGCACGGCGCATCCATCGTCCCGACGGCGAGAACACAAAAGCACGATCCATGACGACGCGATCAACACCACCAGCATGATCCAGATAACCACGTTCAGCTGTGTCTGCTTGAGAAGACGGTTGCGCATGCTGGCAGGTCCGTTGCTGTCGGCCTCGAAGACAGCCTGAAACCAGGCTGACAGGTCTCGCGTGTCGATCGAAGGCGGCGTCGCAGTGACGATCGCTGCGAAGACAGCGATCGATACCCACATCGGCGGCCTCAGGCGTACCAAGTGGCGGCGCAGAACCGCGGCGGTGTCAGGAGCAGTAGCGCTTGATCGCTGCAGGGACAGCGTCAGGACATCACTGCTCCGGACAACCAACAGACCGACGGCCGCTCCCCCGCCGAACACCGCACCGAAGACGGCAAGGCACTGGTTTGCAAAGGACAGTCGCCGAAGGCACAAAGCCACCAGGCCCGGTTGCCGTCGACCGGACAGGTCCCGGTGCAGTGGGTCAGCACCACCGCTCCAGCGGCGATTCCGCGCAGGCCCTCGCGGCGACCATGGAACCGTGCGACGCGGCGCGGAGCATCGGCAGCTTGACGACCGATGGCGATGGTTCCAGCCACGACAAAGAGCGATCCCGGATCCGCACAAGATCGCGGTGCAGCAGCCCCCACAGGGGTGTCAGTCAACCGACGCCCGCTGGCGCCGGGCCAGTCAGCGAACAGGAACAAAAAAAGAACTTGCGAATGAGAACAAATAAGGTACATTGGGGATAATCGAGGTGCATGCGCTTTGTACCCTCACTCACCCCGTGCCATAAGGACGCCGGCGATGGCCCAAGCTAAACTCTCACTTGTTGAAGGCTCCTCCATGGACAAGACCAAGGCTCTGGATGCAGCGCTCTCGCAGATCGAGCGTGCCTTCGGCAAGGGCTCGATCATGCGGCTGGGCAAGAACCAGCAGGCCGTCGAGATCGAGACGATTTCGACAGGCTCGCTCGGCCTCGACATCGCGCTTGGCGTCGGCGGGCTGCCGAAGGGCCGCGTCATCGAGATTTATGGGCCGGAATCCTCGGGCAAAACCACGCTGGCGCTGCACACCATCGCCGAAGCTCAGAAGAAGGGCGGCGTCTGCGGCTTCATCGACGCCGAGCATGCGCTCGACCCGATCTATGCCCGCAAGCTCGGCGTTAAGCTCGACGATCTGCTGATTTCGCAGCCGGACACGGGCGAGCAGGCGCTGGAAATCACCGACACGCTGGTGCGCTCGGGCGCCATCGACGTTCTGGTGGTCGATTCGGTCGCTGCCCTGGTGCCGCGCTCGGAGATCGAGGGCGAGATGGGCGAGGTCCAGCCCGGCCAGCAGGCACGCCTGATGAGCCAGGCCCTGCGCAAGCTCACCGGCTCGATCTCGCGCTCCAACACCATGGTGATCTTCATCAACCAGATCCGCATGAAGATCGGCGTGATGTACGGTTCACCCGAAACAACCACCGGCGGCAATGCGCTGAAGTTCTACGCCTCCGTGCGCCTCGACATCCGCCGCACCTCGACGATCAAGGAGCGCGACGAGGCCGTGGGCAACCAGACCCGCGTCAAGGTCGTCAAGAACAAGGTGGCGCCGCCGTTCAAGCAGGTCGAGTTCGACATCATGTACGGCGAAGGCATCTCCAAGGTCGGCGAACTGGTCGACCTTGGCGTCAAGGCGGGCATTGTGGAGAAATCTGGCGCGTGGTTCTCGTTCGACAGCCAGCGCCTCGGCCAGGGCCGCGAGAACGCCAAGACGTTCCTGAAGGCCAATCCCGACATTGCCGCCAAGATCGAGATGATGATCCGGCAGAACCAGGCCACGGTTGCCGAGAAGATTCTCGACAACGTGGCGCCGACGGCGGACGATCTCGACGACACCGAGCCGATGTGACGATCGCGGCACCCGCAAGCCGGGCGCCGTGCTCACCGAGCAGCATTGGCGGCGCGAACCTTGCCGGTTTGCGCCGCCCTTTTTGTGCCGGACCCAGAGGCGGGGCAGCGATCCAGCTTGTGGACAGGCATGAAACCCGACACTAGAGAGGTCAGGCGCGGCCCCGTCCGCGCACGATTTTTCAGCATCAGGTGGCAGGGCCATGAGTGGCGTCAACGAGATCAGGTCAACGTTTCTGAATTACTTCAAGGGTCAGGGCCACGCGGTGGTGCCGTCGAGCCCGTTGGTGCCGCGCAACGACCCCACCCTGATGTTCGCCAATTCGGGCATGGTCCAGTTCAAGAACGTCTTCACCGGCATCGAGAAGCGTCCCTATTCGCGCGCCACCACCGCGCAGAAGTGCGTGCGCGCCGGCGGCAAGCACAACGACCTCGACAATGTCGGCTACACGGCCCGCCATCATACCTTTTTCGAAATGCTCGGGAATTTCTCGTTCGGGGACTATTTCAAGGAAGTCGCGATCGAGCACGCCTGGACGCTGGTTACCAGGGAATACGCTCTTGCGAAGGACAAGCTGACGGTCACCGTCTATTCGGAGGATGACGAGGCCCATTCCCTCTGGAAGCGGATCGCCGGCCTCACCGACGACAAGATCATCCGCATTCCGACATCGGACAATTTCTGGCGCATGGGGGATGTCGGCCCGTGCGGGCCATGCTCGGAGATTTTCTACGATCATGGCGACCATATCCCCGGCGGCCCTCCCGGCTCGGCCGACCAGGACGGCGACCGCTTCATCGAGATCTGGAACCTCGTCTTCATGCAGTATGAGGAGACAGCCGATGGCCAGCGGCTGTCGCTGCCGCGCCCGTCGATCGATACCGGGATGGGGCTCGAGCGCATCGCGGCCGTGCTGCAGGGCACGCATGACAACTACAACATCGATCTGTTCCGCGCGCTGATCGGGCGCATCGCCGAACTCACCAATGTCGATGCGGACGGTGTGCAGAAGGCGAGCCACAGGGTGATCGCCGACCATCTGCGCTGCTCGGCCTTCCTGATCACGGATGGCGTCCTGCCGTCCAATGAGGGACGCGGCTATGTGCTGCGCCGGATCATGCGGCGCGGCATGCGCCATGCGCAGTTGCTCGGCGCGCGCGATCCGTTGCTCTACAAGCTCCTGCCGACGCTGGTGCGCGAGATGGGCCAGGCCTATCCGGAACTGGTGCGCGCCGAGGCGCTGATTGCCGAGACCTTGCAGCTCGAGGAAACACGGTTCCGCACCACGCTGGCCCGCGGCCTGTCGATCCTTGACAGCGAGACGGCCGGGCTGTCGGCCGGTGCCCGCCTCAAAGGTTCGGTCGCCTTCACCCTTTATGACACATTCGGGTTTCCGCTCGACCTGACGCAGGACGCCCTGCGCGCGCGCGACATCACCGTCGACATCGACGGCTTCGATGCCGCCATGCGCGAGCAGAAGGCGAAGGCACGCGCCGCCTGGGCCGGTTCGGGCGAGGCAGCCACCGACACGGTATGGTTCGGGCTGCGTGACACGGTCGGCGCGACCGAGTTTCTGGGCTATGCGTCGGAGACGGCGGAAGGCGTGATCACGGCCCTGGTGCGTGGCGGGGTCGGGGTCGAAAGCCTCGGCCAGGGCGAGACCGGCTTTGTGCTACTGAACCAGACGCCGTTCTATGCCGAGTCGGGCGGACAGGTCGGCGACACGGGGCTGATCACCGGGGACGGGTTCCGGGCGCGCGTCACCGATACGCAAAAGAAAGTCGGCGACGTGTTCGCGCATCTGGTCGAGGTCGAGGCCGGACGCGTGAGCGTCGGCAAGACGGCGGAGCTGGCGGTCGACACAGGCCGGCGCAGCGCGATCCGGGCCAATCACTCGGCCACCCATCTCCTGCACGAAGCACTCAGGCAGACGCTCGGCGAGCACGTGGCACAGAAGGGCTCGATGGTCGCGCCGGACCGGCTGCGCTTCGATTTCAGCCATCCGAAGGGCCTGTCCGAGCGCGAGCTCGAGGTGGTCGAGACGATCGCGAACCGCGTCGTGTTGCAGAACGAGCCGGTGGTGACGCGGCTGATGGGGGTGGATGACGCCATCGCCTCTGGGGCGCGCGCCCTGTTCGGCGAGAAGTATGGCGACGAGGTCCGCGTCGTGTCGATGGGGACCGTGCGAAGCGGGGATGACGCCGGCAAGACCTTCTCGGTCGAACTGTGCGGCGGCACGCATGCCAGCGCGACCGGCGACATCGGGCTCATCAGCATCGTCGCCGAGGGCGCTGTCTCGGCCGGGATCAGGCGGCTCGAAGCCATGACGGGAGATGCTGCCCGGCGGCACCTGGGCGCCGAGAGCCGCAGGCTTCATGCGCTGGCCGGCCTTCTGAAGACAACACCCGCGGATGCGGCAGAGCGGCTTGCCGCCATCCTTGATGAACGCCGGAAGCTCGAGCGCGAAGTGTCCGAGGCCCGCAAGAAGCTGGCGATGGCTGGCGGAACGGCGGCGGGCGATCCTGTGAGGGAGATCGCCGGCGTCAGGTTTGTCGGTCGCGCCGTTTCCGGTGTCGAGATGAAGGACCTGAAAAGCCTGGCGGACGAGGCCAAGAAGCAGGTCGGGTCAGGCGTCGTGGCCATCGTCGGCGTCGGAGCTGACGGCAAGGCGGGCGCCGTGGTTGGCGTGACCGACGACCTCACCGGGCGCTTTGACGCCGTCACGCTGGTGCGTGCGGCATCCGAGGCTCTGGGCGGCAAGGGCGGCGGGGGCCGCCGCGATCTGGCGCAGGCTGGGGGCCCGGACGGAACAAAGGCCGACGACGCGATCGCCGCGGTCGAGAAGGCGCTGGCCGCCTGAAGCAACCGGCGCAGGTCCCCAGCTCACGAAAAGGCCGGCGTCAAGCCGGCCCTTGTTGTTTGTGCGGGCCCTGATCTGTCAGGCCGCCATGGCCTTGGTCAGGTTCTCGCTGACCTTGTCGAGGAAGCCCGTGGTCGAGAGCCAGCGCTGGTCAGCGCCGACCAGAAGCGCAAGGTCCTTGGTCATGAAGCCGCCTTCGACCGTTTCGACGCAGACACGCTCGAGCGTCTCGGCGAAGCGCTGGAGCTCGGCATTGCCATCGAGCTTGGCGCGGTGCTTGAGGCCACCGGTCCAAGCATAGATCGAGGCGATCGAGTTGGTCGAGGTTTCCTTGCCCTTCTGGTGTTCGCGGTAGTGGCGCGTGACCGTGCCGTGGGCCGCCTCGGATTCGACGATCTTGCCGTCCGGCGTCATCAGCACCGAGGTCATCAGGCCGAGCGAGCCGAAGCCCTGCGCCACGATGTCGGACTGCACGTCGCCGTCATAGTTCTTGGTGGCCCAGACATAGCCGCCCGACCACTTCAGGGCGGAGGCAACCATGTCGTCGATCAGCCGATGCTCGTAGGTGAGCTTCAGCGCGTCGAACTGCGTCTTGAACTCGCTGTTGAAGATCTCATCGAAGATATCCTTGAAGCGTCCGTCATAGACCTTCAGGATCGTATTCTTCGTCGACATGTAGACCGGAAGCTTCCGCTTCAGGCCATAGTTGAGCGAGGCGCGGGCGAAATCGCGGATCGAGTCGTCAAGATTGTACATCGCCATCGCGACGCCGGAGCCCGGAGACTTGAAGACCTCCTTTTCGATCACGGCGCCGTCCTCGCCAACGAACTTGATCGTCAGGGTGCCCTTGCCGGGGAAACGGAAATCGGTGGCGCGATACTGGTCGCCGAAGGCGTGGCGGCCGACAATGATCGGCTGGGTCCAGCCCGGCACCAGGCGCGGCACGTTCTTGCAGATGATTGGCTCGCGGAAGATGACGCCGCCGAGGATGTTGCGGATCGTGCCGTTCGGTGACTTCCACATCTGCTTGAGGTTGAACTCGGCCACGCGGCCTTCGTCCGGCGTGATGGTGGCGCACTTCACGGCCACGCCGTGCTTCTTCGTGGCGTTGGCGGCATCGACGGTGACCTCGTCGTTGGTGGCGTCGCGATGCTCCATGCCAAGATCGTAGTACTCGAGGTTCAGATCGAGATAAGGGTGGATCAGCTTGTCCTTGATGCCCTGCCAGATGATGCGGGTCATCTCGTCGCCATCCATCTCGACGACGGTTCCCGCAACCTTGATCTTTTTCATGACAAACGACCTTCCCCGATAAAATCCGTCCCCGTGTCACGCCGACATGAGGTCTTTGCGCGCTGTCTAAAGCATGGCGTGGGCTGGCGGCAAGTCCGGCTTTGGGCTGAAATCAGGTCCGGGCACGGCGGGCGCGGGAGATGCCGTTCCGGATCGAGCCTGCTGCGAGGACAGGTCTGGCGTTGCGCGGGTGGGCTTTGTCCAGACCCGGTGCGGACGGCGCCGATTGCCAACGCTGCAAAGCCGGTGACGACAGGGCCGTCACCGGGCAGGCCTGAAGGACACAGCCCGCCCTGCAGCCACAGTCCTGTCGCCGCCATGGCCGCAACGGCGGGATCGTGCGCCGGAAGCCGCCATTCGGCCGCGCCTGCGAACAGACGGGCGGCAGCGACTGCCGGGATGCAAAGCATTACCGCGATAAGCGGGTTGGTCTTCAACACAGCGCTGTCGCCTCTTGCCCCGTCGAGCGCCTCATCGGTGACGATGATCAAACAGGCCTGTCGTCATTGCCTTCCATCAGGGAGGGACAGCGCCAGGCAGAGAAGGCGAGACAGCCGAGCGCGGTCAGCGCCAGGCCCATTGTGCCGGCATGACCGCTGCGGCACAGCACCGACAGCGATCCGGCCCGGCGCCAGGGCTCACGTCAGCGCCCGGCCAGTTTCGCCGCCGGGCCAGACCTGTCCGCACCTGCCAGGAGATCCTCGCGCACAAGCACGCGCAGGCCATCAACATGGGCCGTCTG
>JAPLOU010000012.1 GCA_026400535.1 Hyphomicrobiales bacterium | reverse complement strand
TGACGAGGGCGACGGCGGCGGCGGCGAAGGTCTTCTTCGAGAACAGGGTGATCATGACGTGCTCCTCTGGGGTTGGCTGTTCGGAGGGCGTTCATCGCCTCCATGCCCATTGGTCGCGGCGGCCTGCAAAACGGTTCAGGACAGGTTGAAGAATTCTTTTGCGAGCACCCGCATGTATCGGCATCCCCGATCATGCGGGGTGGCAGGCCACCGGCGGTGCACCTCAGCGCGCGGCCTGCGACAGTGGCACGCGGGCTAGGGCTGCGGCGGCGTTGACAAGGCCGGACCCGAAGTCGCTGTCCGGCCCGGGTTGGCCAAGGTCCAGGGCGGAGCCTGTCAGGATGGCGCGGGCGCGGACAAGCGTCAGGCGCGGGTCGCGCGCCAGCATCAGCGCCACGACGCCTGAAACATGGGCTGTGGCCACCGAGGTGCCTGTCGTCAGGCCGTAGCCTGCCTGCGGTTGCGCCACCAGAACGTCGACGCCGGGCGCGGCCACGGCGATGTAGCGCCCGCGATTGGCCATGCCGAACACGCGGTTGCCCTCATCCGTCGCCGTCACGGCGATGACGTTTGCATCGGAGGCCGGAAACAGCGGCGGCGAGGTCGGGCCGGCATTGCCTGCGGCGGCCACGGCAATCACGCCGCGCTGCGTCGCGGCAGCGAGGATGCCCGATACCATCGCATCACGCGGGCCGGCAAAGGAGAGGTTGAGCACGCGCGCGCCTTCGCCGACCGACCAGTCGATGCCCCGGGCGACATGCCAGCTTGTGCCCTGCTGTGCGGAATTGCCGGATTGGGCCGCGATGCCGAAGGAGCGCGCCGCCAGAAGCCTGGCCTCCGGGGCAACTCCGGCGAGTTGGGCATGGGCGAAGATGGCGCTGGCCATGCCGGTGCCGTGACTGTCGGCGCTTTCAGGGCCGAGCGCCTGCGCGGTGCCGGCGTCAAAGGATTTCTCCAGCACGTTGCTGAGTTCGGGATGGGTGACATCAACTCCGGAATCGACCAGCGCGACCTTCACGCGCTCGCCGCGGGTCAGCCTGTGCGCGTCGGCAAGGCGCAGTTTCTCGGCGGCGTACTGCGGCAGTGGTCCGCTCGCGCCGGTTGCCCCGGCTGATTGCAGGCTGGCGGCCCGCAGGCTCGGTTGCGGCAGGCTGTGGATGAAGTTGGGCTGGGCCCGCACGATGCGCCTGTCGCGGGCGAGTGCCTGCAGCACCTGGCGCGGCGTGCGCCCATTGCTGATCCTGGCACGATGGACGGTCAGATTCAGCAAGGCAACCCGCTGGCTCTCCACCAGGACCAGCCCGTTGCCCTGCAGCAAGGCCTGGAGCTGTGCCGGCGTCAGGCTTGCCGATGCCTGGATGATGACATGGTCGGGCTCGAGGCGTTGCTCGGAGGCGGCCGGAATGATCACGCCGGACGGCCGCTGCGGCGCAGGCGGCGTTGCGACAACGCGCGGCGTGCGCGGCGGAGGTGTCAACATGCGGACAACCGGCTCGTCTTCGGGCAGGCGCACCCGCAAGGCCGCACGAAGCCTTGGCGGTGGGGGATCGGGCAGGAAGCGTGTTCCGTCATTGGCCTCAAGGCGCAGCCTGCGCCGTTCCTCGCGCTGGCGCTGGAACTCCGCCCGCTGGAAGGAATAGACGCTGCTGTCCCCGACGCCCTCGGATCCGCCGCGTCCGCTGCCCGCGCCCCCGCCCCCGCCGGCACCGCCGCCGCCATCCCTTCCGCCGCCATCCTTTCCGCCCTGCGACTGGGCGAGGGCCGGCGCGGCGAGGCCGGCAAGCAAGGCCGCCACGCAGGCCGAAAGGATCAGGTTCCGTTTCATTGCTGCCCCTCCTTGCCGATCCGGGTTGGTCAGTTCTGCGCCGGCGAGACGAGCCTGACGAGGCCCGTTTCCGCCCGGAGGCGGCCTGCGATTGCGCCGGCTTCGGCGTCGTCCAGTTTCTTGTCTCCGACAACAATACGGAAGATGCCACCCGCGCGAGGACCATCGATGATCCTGGCCCCGGTCCTGTCCATCAGCGCTGCGATGTCCGATGCCTTGGCGTCGGGCTGGAACATGATCGTGAAGGCCGTGCCGGTCTGGGCCGTGGCCGCGCCGATCTGCGATGCGGTCTGGAATGTGCCGCCGCTGTCCCGGTTGACCATGAGCCCGATCAGGGCGCCCCCCTGCAGCATCACCACCAGCGCAGCCGCAGCCGTGGCCCAGACAGCCTGCCGTGGCGTGAGCGTCTGAAGCCAGCCCGCCAGCCTTTCGCCGAAGCCCGCGCCGGCGACGGCCTTCTTTGGCTCCGCCTCGATGGCGGCCATCAGCCTGTCGAGAACCCGGGTTGACGGACCTGCGATGCCTTCATTGAGCAGGATGACTTCGGTCTGCTCTTCCTCGATCAGCGCCAGGCGGCGACGCAGTTCAGGATCGCTGGCGAGCGCCTCGGCGACCTGCTTCTCTTCGATCTTGGAAAGCGCGCCGGTGGCGTAGAAGGGCAGAAGCTCTTCGACAGCCTGGCCTGCTGCGGTCAAGGGTTGCGGTGCCATCGTCTTGATCCTTTGCGTGTCCAGAAGCGGGCCTCATGGCCAGCCGCGGTCAATTCCGGCGGCCGCAAGCAGCTCGGAGAGCTTCTTGCGGGCATAGAACAGTCTCGTCTTCACCGTTGCTTCCGGCACGCCGGTGATCTTCGCGACCTCGTCGAGCGGTTTCTCGTGGTAGTAGACCAGATCGACCACCTCGCGATGCTCGGCGGTCAATCTGGCCAGACAGGCGCGGATCGCGGCCCCTTTGTCGCCTTTCTGCAAGGCCACTTCAGGAGTGTCGGCATCGTCCTCGATTTCGACCGCCTTGTCCTCGTCGAGCTGGTCCTCGCGTCGCTTGCGCAGCGCCGAGAGCGCCTTGAAGCGGGCAATTGACAGCAGCCATGTCGCGACCGACGAACGCGCCTCGAAACGCCCGGCCTGTCGCCAGACATCAAGAAACACCTCGCCGATCATGTCCTCCGCGACGGTCTCGTCTTTCACAAGCCGAACGACGAAGCGGAATACCCGCAAATTGTGGCGGGCAAACAGGACCTGCATGGCAAGCCGGTCGCCCCGTGCGATGCGCGTGATCAGCTCGCCGTCTTCAAGCTGCTGGTTCACGGCGCAATCTCTGCATTGACCGGCTCGAACATGGGTCGCCGCGTTCCTTCAAAAGGTTCAAATGAAAGCTACCGCTTTTTTCCATCTGAGCACAATGCCCAGAGCACAATGCCCCCGTGGTCCCGTGGACAAGCCTGACGGAACCGCAGCCAGCGGTGGTTACGGATTGCCAATGCCTTGCCGGCGTGTTTCTTGACACGTGCTTTCGGTGCCAACCCGCGAGGGAAGGTGAAACGGGAATGCGGTGCGGTCCTTTGGGGCCAATGCCGCAGCTGCCCCCGCAACTGTCAGCGGCGAGCGTCACTTCACATGCACCACTGGCCCAGCACGCATTGTGCAGCCGGGAAGGCGAGGATGACGCAATGACCCGCGAGCCAGGAGACCGGCCGGACGCTTGTGCAACCTCAACCTGGCGGTGGGCCGGGGCTCGGAGACATGATGGCTGTCCTTCGTCTGACAGCCGCGCTGTGCGCGGCAACCTTTTCTCATCTCCAGTTCATGCAATCGGCCCGGTCACAGGGCGCTCCGCCGGACGCGGGAAGCGGCCCGCTGGCCCTGGTGGTCACGGCCATGCGGCAGCCAATCGCGATCCAGCGCTCCGGCTCGGCCATCACGGTGATCCGCGCCGAGGTGATCGAGAAGGCCTCCCCCGGAACCGTTGCTGACCTGCTGCGCGCGGAGCCCGGTCTCAGCGTCGTGCAGAATGGCGGAGCCGGCCAGCTGAGCACTGTCCAGTTGCGCGGCACGGAAAGCCGCCACACGCTGGTGCTGATCGATGGCATCCGCGTGAATGATCCTTCGGCTGGCGCAGGCGAGTTCGACTTCAACAACCTCGCGATGGCCGATGTCGAGCGCATCGAGATCCTGCGCGGACCGCAGTCAGCCATCTACGGCTCTGACGCCATTGGCGGGGTTATCAACATCATCACCCGCAAGGGCCGTGGTGCGCCGCGCGCCAGCGCGACGCTGGAAGGGGGCAGCTTTGGCACCATCGGCGCTCGTGCCAGCATCTCGGGTGGCACACAGGATCTGTCGTACTCGCTTGGCGTCGTCGGCGTCCGGTCTTTGGGCTTCTCCGCCTATGGCAACCGGATCCCGAGGCTCGCGCAGTTCGGCCCGTTCGACAAGGATGGCTATGACCGCATCGCCGGCAACGCCCGGTTTGCCTGGCGCGTCGCCGAGGGCGTCGAACTGGAGGCGGGACTCTATGCCGGGCGTTCGGATGCCGCCTATGATGCAGCCTTTGCCGGCGCTGGCTATCTGCCTGACACGCCGTCGAAGACACGTTCGGAGCTGCTCAACGGCTATATCCAGGCGGTCATCGATCCAACAGGTGGCCTGTTCCGCCACCAGTTCAGCGTCTTCGGCAACCAGACCAACCGGCGCATCGATGACGTGCAGCGCTACGATTTCGGCTTCGGTCTGACCCGCGAGGATAACCGCTATGTCTACCGCGGGCAGCGCTATGGGGCCGACTATCTTGGCCTTGCGCGCCTTGGCTCTCTCGGCACGCTGAGCTTCGGTGGCGGTATCGAACGCGAGACGCTGCGCTCTGCCACCGTCCCAGGCCAGAACTCGTTCAACGCGCCGGAGCGTGCCAGCTATCTGCGCGGGGCCTCCAATCTGTTCGTTCTGCACCAGATCAGCTTCGGGGGCAGGCTGGAGCTGTCATTCGGGGGACGGCTCGACAAGGTCGAGCAGGTCAAGGAATTCCTCACGGGCCGGGCCACCATCGCCTATCGCATTCCCGAGAGCGGCACCAAGCTGCGGGCGTCGCTGGGCACGGGCGCGAAAGCGCCGTCCTTGTTCCAGCAATTCTCGATCTATGGGCCGACCCGCGTCGGCAATCCGGCCCTTAAGCCCGAAGGGTCGGTTGGTGCGGATATCGGCATCGACCAGAGCCTCCTGAATGGCCGGCTCACGCTGTCGGCGACGCTGTTCCAAAACCGGATCAAGGACCTGATCGACTTTGACTTCAACCGCGGCGTACCCGGTCCGTTTGGGCCACTGGGCCAGTATGTCAACGTGGCGCGCGCCCGCACGCAGGGTCTTGAAATGGCCGCCGACGCCGTGCTGGTCGAGGGGTACCTGAACGCCCGCGCGAGCTACACCCACCTTGATGCCATCGACGAAACCACGAAACTGAAGCTTGCCCGCCGCCCGGCCCATCAGGGCAAATTCGCGCTGGTTTACACGCCGATGCCGAAGATCTCGATCGAGCCGACACTGTTTCTGGTTGGCGAGCGCTTCTCGAGCCGGAACGAACGGTTGAAGCTGGCGCCTTACGTGCGCCTCGATACGCGGGTGAGCTATCGGATCAGCGACAATCTCAACCTCTATGTCCGGGCGGAGAACCTGACGAACGTGCGCTATGAGGAGGTCAAGGACTTCGGCACCGCCGGCCGCTCCTTTTATGCGGGCCTCAACGCGACCTGGTGAGACCGGCGTCAGTGGCCCAAGATTGCGCGCCGGCTGATGCTGGCCACCAGCACGACCCCGGACCTGCATTCCAGGGTTCCGACGAGATCGTCGATCCGGACGGCATGGTCGGCTGAGATGGCGCAGGGCTGGTCGACGGCCATGATGTGCGATGGTCCGGTTGGCGCGTAGATCACCGAGGTGTCCGCTCCGATCGCAAGCTGGTCGCCCGCCCGCAGGACATCAAGCCTGATCGCAGCCCGCGACCGGTCGGCGATCAGGTTCACCACCTCGACCGGTCCATTCTCCAGCCGGCTCGCGATCGGTGCTTCGCCACGGTAGCGGGCTGGTCTGAAGGGCTCACGCAGGTCGACCTCGCCCTCCGGCGTGTCGAGCACGAGGCCTGCGCCGCTGACAACCACCTGGAAACGGTCGAAGCCCGAAAGATCGGAGAACGGGGCCGGGACGCTGATCGTCGTGCGTCCGAGCCGCCAGATCACGCCGTCCCAGCCGCCGGCCGCGGAGCCCGGTTCGCGGTCTTCGGCGATGTCGGTCGTGACGCCGCCGCCATTCTTCCAGGGAAAGCGGCCGTAGGATGCGGGGGAGAGCTGGCTGATGCGCATGGCCGATCATGGTCCGAAACACCCACCAATGTCATCACCCCCCTTGTGGCGGCGATCCGGGTGCGGAAGGATTACGGGCAACGCAACCGGCATGGTCAGCAAGAGGCTGGCCGTGGCACTGAAGGCGACAACGTCCGATCATGCTCCCGCCGACCCTCCACATCACAGGCCGCCGCGTCAGCCTCGATCCGCGTGATCAGGTCTTCGTGCAGGATCCCTATCCGGCCTATGGGGCGATCCGGGCCGGTGGTGCCCCATTCTGGTGGGAGCAGTATGGCCACTGGTGCTTTGTCGGCCATGCCGAGGTGACAGCGCTGCTGAAGGATCGTCGCTTTGGCCGGCAGATCCTCCATGTCACCACGCGTGCGGCTCTGGGCTGGCCGGAACCGGAGCCGCACCTCGAACCCTATGCCGCGGTCGAGCGCGATACGCTGCTGGCGCTGGAGCCTCCGGACCACACCCGCATCCGCACGCTGGTCAACCGCGCCTTTGTCTCGCGGCAGGTGGAACGGCTCAGGCCGCGCATCAGCGCGCTGGCCCATGAGCTGATCGACCGCTTCGACAGCAGGGGAGAGATCGACCTGCTTGACGCATTCGCCACGCCGATTCCCGTGATCGTCATCGCGGAACTGCTGGGCGTGCCGGCGGAGCGTACGCCCGATCTGCTCGATTGGTCGCATGCCATGGTGGCGATGCACCAGTTCAGGCGCAGCCGCGCCATCGAGGATGAGGCGGTGCGCGCCACGCAGGATTTCGTGGCCTTTCTGCGCGGCTATGTGCATGAGCGCCGCGGCCGGCCGGCCGATGATCTGATCAGCACCCTGATCGCAGCGGAAAGCGCAGGCGACCGGCTCAGCGAGGATGAACTGATCTCGACCTGCATCCAGGTGCTCAATGCTGGCCATGAAGCGACAGTCCACGCGATCGGCAATGGTGTGAAGGCCCTGCTGGAGCACGCGACGGACGTCTGCGGCCTGGTCGGTGCGGGCGGTGCGGACGCGTTCGTGGAGGAGGTCCTGCGCTATGACGCGCCGCTGCACCTGTTCAAGCGCTACGCAATGGAGGATTGCGAGGCTTTTGGCCTGTCCTTCAGGCAGGGCCAGGAGGTCGGGCTCCTGCTCGGCGCTGCCAATCGCGACCCGGCGCGGTTTGAACAGGCCGACCGGTTCGATCCGGCACGCACCGGCAATGCCCAGGTCAGCCTCGGCGCTGGCATCCATTTCTGCATCGGCGCGCCGCTCGCGCGGCTCGAACTGGAAGTGGCCCTGCCGGTGCTGTTTGAACGCCTGCCGGGGCTGAAGCTGGCCTCAGCCCCGGTTTATCGCGACACATACCATTTTCATGGGCTGGAGCGGCTGGATGTGACGTGGTGACAGGCGCGCAAGGACACTGTCCATCACAGCCCCGGCAGGTTCAGTCCCTTCTCGCGTGCGCATGCAATCGCCGTCTCATAGCCCGCATCGGCGTGGCGCATGACGCCAGTGCCCGGGTCGTTCCACAGCACGCGCTCGAGCCGGCGCGCAGCTTCGGGCGTACCATCGGCGAGGATCACCACGCCCGAATGCTGCGAATAGCCCATGCCGACGCCGCCGCCATGGTGCAGGGAGACCCAGGTCGCGCCGGACGCGGTATTGAGCAGAGCGTTCAGCAGGGGCCAGTCCGAAACGGCGTCCGAGCCGTCCTTCATCGCCTCCGTCTCGCGGTTGGGCGAGGCAACCGAGCCCGAATCGAGGTGGTCGCGCCCGATGACGACGGGGCCGATCTCCCCGCGCGCCACCATCTCGTTGAAGGCGAGCCCGAGCCGGTGACGGTCGCCGAGACCGACCCAGCAGATGCGGGCCGGCAGGCCCTGGAACTTGATGCGTTCCCTGGCCATGTCAAGCCAGTTGTGCAGATGCGCATCATGCGGCATCACCTCCTTCACCTTGGCGTCGGTGCGGTGGATATCGTCAGGATCACCGGACAGCGCCGCCCAGCGGAACGGCCCGATTCCCCGGCAGAAGAGCGGTCGGATATAGGCCGGAACGAAGCCCGGAAAATCGAAGGCATCGGCCACGCCCATGTCCTTCGCCATCTGGCGGATGTTGTTGCCGTAGTCGAGCGTGGGCACACCCATACGGTGGAAATCAAGCATCGCCCTGACGTGGACAGCCATGGACTGCTTGGCCGCAAGCGTCACCGCGGCCGGGTCGCTTGCCTTGCGCGCCTCCCATTCTTCAAGCGTCCAGCCCGCTGGCAGGTAGCCGTTCAGCGGGTCATGGGCCGAGGTCTGGTCGGTGACCACATCGGGCCGGATGCCGCGACGGACCATGTCGGGGAACACCTCCGCGGCGTTGCCAAGGACGCCGACCGAGACCGCTTTGCCTTGTTTGTGATGGCGCTGGATGATCTCCAGGGCCTCGTCAACGCTTGCGGCTTTCACGTCGAGATACCGCGTGCGCAGGCGGAACTCGATTGATGACGGTTTGCACTCCACCGCGATCATCGAGGCGCCGGCCATGGTCGCCGCCAGCGGCTGCGCGCCGCCCATGCCGCCCAGCCCGCCGGTGAGAATCCACTTGCCCTTGAGCGAGCCGCCGAAATGCTGGCGCCCGACCTCAACGAAGGTCTCGTAGGTGCCCTGCACGATGCCTTGCGTTCCGATGTAGATCCACGAGCCCGCCGTCATCTGGCCGTACATCATCAGCCCGAGCTTATCGAGGTGGTGGAAATGCTCCCAATTGGCCCATCCCGGCACGAGGTTTGAATTGGCGATCAGCACGCGCGGGGCATCCGAATGGGTGCGGAAGACGCCGACCGGCTTGCCGGACTGCACCAGCAGCGTCTCGTCGCTTTCGAGGGTCTTGAGCGCATGCACGATCCGGTCGAAGCTCTCCCAGTCGCGCGCGGCGCGGCCGATGCCGCCATAGACGAC
>JAPLOU010000075.1 GCA_026400535.1 Hyphomicrobiales bacterium | reverse complement strand
GGAGTGACGGCGACCATTTCGGGATGCGCCCGCAAGGCCGCGAGATAGCCCTTGAAGGCGTTCGCGGCGTCTTCGACCACCACCTCATCCGCCTGCGCCTGCGGGTTCTGCCCGGACAGCAGCGACAGCCAGCGCTGCGCCATCGGCAGCCGGTGCGCCTTTCGGGCGTCCGCGACGGTCCGCCGCGACCATTCGGCATAGCTGATGTCAAGCAGGCCCAGATCAAGCAGCCACTCGCCCGGATAGTCGACAATGTCGAGTGTCAGCGAGGATGGCCCCGTGCGCCACCCGCTCGCCCCACGCTCGTAGTCGATTTCGACCCTCAGTTCGCTGATCCGGCGCGTGGATTGCGGCCAGGCCCGTTCATCGCCGGTCAGGGACGCCAGATGCGTCTCATAGGGGAAACGCGGCACCGTCTGGTCCGGCTGCGGCGACAGGCGGGCCCGGGTGATGCGGCCCTCCGCCGACGCCCGCAGCAGCGGCAGCCGTGTTCCCGTCGTCAGATGATGCACCAGCGCCGTCGTGAACACGGTCTTGCCAGAGCGCGACAACCCGGTCACGCCAAGCCGCAGCCTGGGATGCGCTACACCGCTGATGGCGTCGCCGAGCGACAGCGCCGCATGACGGATGCTGTCCAGCCAGCCCGCGGAGGCCGCGCTCATTCGTCCGGCCCGTCGCCCAGCGTGGCAGGCGTCACGAAACGGTCGAGCCGGCCCGAGCGTTCAGCGAGGTCGGCCCAGCCCTCGGCCTCGAAGTCGACGACCGCCAGACCTGCGGTCGGAAACTTGCGCTGCATGCGCTGGGCAGCGAATCTGTCGCCAAAGCCGGTCATGGCGCTGGCCAGTTCTTCCGAACCGGGATTGTGCCCGACCAGCAGCAAGGTGCGAACCTCGGCCGGCACGGCGCGCACGACATCAAGCAACTGCTCGTACGGCGCTTCGTAGATGCGCCGCTCGAACCGATGCGGAACCTTTTCGCCGAGTTCCGGCTCGATCAGCGCCCAGGTCTCGACCGTGCGGCGCGCGGAAGAGACGATCGCGAAATCCGGCAGCAGATGTTCCGACTTCAGGTAGCGACCCATCAACGGCGCAGCCACGCGCCCCCTCGCTGCGAGCGGCCTGTCGAAATCTGTCAAACCGGATGGCCAGTCGGACTTGGCATGGCGCAGGATCAGAATACGGCGCATAGGTCGGGATCGCGCTCAAGTTCGAGGACAGGCAGGTCGCTGACTTACATAGGCATTTCGGGGCACCCTTGCCAATGGCATCACTTGTTGGCCACGGTGTCTGGCAGCGCGTCCTTGCCAGTTGCCCCCGCATCAGCCAGATACACGTAATGTCAACCCAATTCACATCTGACCTGTCGGCGCGCAAGGGTTACCACCACGGCAATCTGCGCGACGCGTTGATCGAGGCTGCGCGCCAGTTGCTGGCAGAGCGCGGAGCCCAGGGTTTCACGCTGGTCGATGCGGCCCGCCGCGCCGGCGTCAGCGCGGCGGCGCCTTATCGCCACTTCCGCGACAAGGAGGCCTTGCTGGCCGAGGTGGCGCTTGGCGGCTTCAAGGATTTCGCCGAACGGCAGAAGGGCGCCCTTGCCGGCCAGTCCGACCCGATCGCGGCGTTCCGCGCCATGGGCCTCGCCTATCTTGCCTTTGCGCAGGAAGAACCGGGCGCCTATGCGGCGATGTTCATGGGTCAACATCAAGGGCCGCCGCCCCAGGGCATGGCCGACAGCGGCTTTGAATCACTGGTCAAGGCGCTGCAGGCACGCATCGGCGATCCGCCGCCGAGGGGGCTCGATCCGCTCAAGCTGGCGTGCCAGGTCTGGGCGCTGTCGCATGGCGTGGCGATGTTGTCCGCCAGCGGCCAGTTGCAGAACGGCTTTGGCGTGAAACCGCAGGAACTGCTTCTGGAAGGCGTCGAACGCCTCGTTCGCGGCGCTCTCGCACTGGCGAACAATCCGCAATGACAAGGCCAGCCAGCGCCCGTCATTAAATTTTGGCAACCTGATCCGGCCTGACTTGAAAACCGCACGGTCTTATCCTATGTGAATGTAAGTCACATTAACATAGGAGACGTGACGTGGGATCTTGCAGTCAGAACTGGGGCCGGCAGCACATGAGCCGCGACGAGTATCGGGCGTGGAAAGATGAGCGCAGGGCCGAGTGGCGCGCTCGGAAAGCGGAATGGCGCGAGCATGGCTGGCGTCCTGGCCATGGCTGGACGCCGTTCAACATCGCGGCGATGGTGATCGGCTTCATCGTCTTCGCCCCGATCGGATTTGCCATCCTGATCTGGAATATCTGGTCGTCGCGGCACCGGAACGAGCGCCCCGCCTTCGCCGGCATGGGCAACAGCGCAAGCTGGAGCGCGGCGCCGTGGTCGCAGACCAGCCGCAACCTGTCCCGCCACAGCGGCAATGCCGTGTTTGAAGACTACAAGCGCGCCACGCTGGAGCGGCTTGAGGAGGAGCGCCGCAAGCTTGTGGCGGAACAGGAAGCCTTCGGGGCATTCCTGGATGACCTCAAGCGGGCCAAGGACCGTACCGAGTTCGAGCGCTTCATGCAGGAGCGCGAGGCCCGGCATGAGCAGGAGGCGAAGGCCGGGGAGCCGTCAGGGCCCGAGAGCAAGCCGCCGCAGGCCTGACCGGCCCGACATTGACAAGAGCCGTCGCAGCGATGCGGCGGCTCAGTTTGTGCGCCTGCCCCTGATCAGGACATAGAGAACCGCCAGCAGGGCCAAATTGCACAGCATGATGCCCCAGGTCAGGGCGTCGTGCGGAAACATCGCCAATCCTCCGGTGACGCCCGAAGCGGGCATCCGTCCAGACTATATCTTGAACCGTGCCGACCAGCAGACAACGCCTCCTTTGGGCCTAAGCCCAAAGTGCAATCGGCCTGCGCTGCGCACGAAACCACTGCGCTGCGGAAGGTGGATTTCTCGGACTCTTCGGCTTATGAGTGCGCCAACGCGCGACGCGCCTGCCAAGCGAGAGCCTGAGATGTCCGACGAAACCCCTGCCCTTCCGCCCCTGCCGGACCGCCTTTCGGTCAATCCGCGCAGCCCGTTCTACAATCCGGACGCGCTGCAGCACGATGTCGGCATCCGCTT
>JAPLOU010000067.1 GCA_026400535.1 Hyphomicrobiales bacterium | reverse complement strand
CGCCAAGGATCACCAGCCAGGCATAGGTGCGGACCAGGGCGCTGGTCAGCAGCGGCGAAATGACGGCGATCAGGATCAGTGTGCGCCAGATGCCACTGGTCTGGCTGAACAGGTAGGCGACCGGATAGGCCAGGACCAGCGCCAGGACAGTGGAGATCACCGCCACATAGAAACTGCGCCAGGACAGCCGCCAGATCAGCTGGTCGCCGAGCGCGCTGTGCAGATGCTCCAAGGTGAACGTGTCGCTGACGATGCGACCCCGCTCGATCGTCACGAACCCAAAGGCCAGCAACGTCAGCATCGGCAGGACCAGGAACACGACCAGAAAGGTGACGGCGGGCAAGGCGGGCCAGAAGCCGCCGCCATGCAGCACCCGCCTTACCACAGGGTGCATGACCTCCCGGTCCGGCCGGGCGCGATCAGACACCGAAGCCACCGCCGATCACGATGCAGGCCCCCGGATCGACAATGCGGACACCGACGGCGGCCCCGGCGGGCAAGGCGGCCTCGCCCGCCTGCCGCGGGACCACCAGCCGCAGCGGTTCGGGCAACCCGGCCTCGACCTCGTATTCGATTGACGGGCCTTGCGCCGAGGCGAACAGGATGCGGCCGCTCCAGCATGCATCCATTGTGGCGATCGCGAGGTTCTCGGGCCGGACGATCAATCTGGCGGGACCATCAGCCCTGTTGGCGGCGACCTCGGGAGCTGAGGCGACAACCCCGCCACGGACCTCGACCGACAGGACATTGGCGCGCCCGATGAAGGAGGCCACATAATCGTTGACGGGCCGGTCATAGATTGCAAGCGGCGCGGCGACCTGCTCGATTCGGCCGGCGCGCATCACCGCGACCTTGTCCGACAGCATCATCGCCTCACTCTGGTCGTGCGTCACGAAGATCGAGGTGATGCCGACCCGGTCGATGAGCTTGCGCAACTCGACCTGCATGGTCAATCGGAGCTTGGCGTCGAGCGCGTTGAAGGGCTCGTCCAGGAGCAGCACCTCGGGCTCCAGCACCAGCACGCGGGCGATGGCCACGCGCTGCTGCTGCCCCCCGGACAATTGCGCAGGATAGCGCGCGCCGAAGCCGTCAAGGGCGACCAGTTGCAGCGCTTTGGTGACGCGCTCCGTGACCTCTCCTGTCGGCCGCCGCCTGACCCTCAGGCCATAGGCGACATTGTCGGCGACGCTGAGATGGGGAAAAAGCGCATAATTCTGGAACACATAGCCGACGCTGCGACGGTTCGGGGCGAGATGCGAGATTTCCACGCCTCCGACCACGACGCGGCCGTGGTCCTGCCGGACAAAGCCGGCCAACGTGCGCAGAAGCGTGGTCTTGCCGCAGCCCGACGGCCCGAGCAGCGTCATCACTTCGCCGCGCGCGACCTCAAGGGTGCAGTCATTCAGGACTTTCGTCTGGCCGTAGCTCTTTTCGATGGACTCAAGGCGAATGTGCGTCATGAGGCCAACCCGCAGGATGCCCGATGCCAGGTGAGACCCAGAGCAGCCGGGCCATGGTCAGTAACAGTTCGGGCGCCGATCTCGGCCGCCTGCTCCGCCGCCCGGCGCAGCGACAACCCGTTGGCGAGGCCGACCGCCAGCGCGCCGACGGTTGCGTCGCCGGCCCCGGTCGGATCAACCTCGGCGACGGCAGGCGCGCGCACCAGCCGGACGAGGCCCTGTTCCGACGCGCACACCGCCATTCCCGCCGCGCTGCGTTTCTGCACCACATCCGGACCGCTGGCGGCAAGGTAGCGAAGCGCCGCATTGTCGGGAAGGCCAGGCAGGAGGATGCGACTTTCCTCAAGGCTGGGCGCAAAACATGACAGTTGCGCCACCAGGGACATCACCGCGCCGGGGTCGCGTCTGGCAAAGGCCGCACTCGTATCGGCGATGACGGGGCAGGTTGCCGCGCGCGCGGCGCGAAAGGCCAGCTCAGGAGGCATGGGCGCCAGAACAAGGCAATCCGCATCCGTCGTGGCGTCGCATTCGGGGGCCAGCGCGTCCGTTCGTTCCCACCAGTCCAGCTCGTCATGATGGGTGGAGAGCCTGGCACCATCAGGCAACTGGGTCAGCCGCGCCCGACGCGTCGGCCCGTTCTTCAGCCTGATACCAGAGACGTCGATGTCAAGCGCCGCCATCCGGTCGCGCCATGCGGCCGGATAGTCCTCGCCCGCGCAGGCCGTGATGGAGACCTTGCCGCCGGCCGCACGCGCGCCGAGGGCAGCATAAAGCGCCGCCCCGCCCGGGACATCGCGCAGGACCTGTCCGGCGGTGCTGATGGTGTCGATCGACAGATAGCCCATGACATGGATGCGCGGCGTCACTGTCCGGTCCCCAGCAGCGAGCGCCGCGTCAACTCGCGGCTCACGGCGAAACGCCGGCTGTCGTCTTTCAGATGCAGTCGCCGGTTGGGGTCGAAGCCAGTGGCCAGCGCCAGATGATAGGCCAGAAACTGGAGCGGAATGGCGGTGACGATCGGCGACAGTCCGGGCGCGAGATCGGGCAGCGTGATCCTGGATGCCGCGGAACGAACCGGGCTTGCGGCCGTGTCGATCGCCAGCGTCACGACCGGCAGCTTCGCCAGCGCGGTGCAGGACGCCTCGGCATAGGCGCCGAGCCGCGGCTCGGCGGCAATCACCACGACAAGATCGGTGGTCGGCATCGACCAGTACTGGCTGTGCGCGAACTCTTCGAGGTCAGCCGACCAGGCAGGTGTCCGGGTCAGTTCGACAAACTTCGCGGTCCCGTAGCGCGCCGTGCCTGAATCGGCCCCGGCGGACACAAGCCGCACCCCGGTGGGGAGAGTCCCGACCATGGCCTCGATGCTGTCGCGGCAGGTCAGGATCGCGCGCCGCTGGGCTTCGGCGGCGCTGGGCAGGTCAGGTATGGCCGCCTCGCGTGCGCCAGCGGCCAGCAACATCAGAGCCGCGACCGTCGCCGTGTAGCTGGCCGTTCCGCACAGGAAGGGCGCGATGTCAGGCAGATCGAGCGAGAGCTTGTCTGCCGCGATCTCGCCGAGCCGGCCACCTCCGCCATTAACGAGCGCCAGCAGCGGGATGCCCGCGGCGTGGACTGCGCGGGCCGCCTCGACAGTGCGGTCGACATTGCCGGACATGGAGATGCAGATGACGCGGTCGCTGGGGCGCAGCCGCTCAGCCGACAGAATAAGGTCGAGGGCCCCGATCGGCCGCCAGTCAAGCCCGATCGAGGCGGCGAAGCCCGCTGCAGCCTCGGCCGCAAACAGGCCGTCGCCACAGCCGCTGACGAGGACGCGTCCGCCGGAGCGCGGGCGCACGTGCTCGCGTCCCAGAGCGGCGATCGCTTTGGCTCGCGCCGAGAGGCCGATCAGGACATCTGGCTGCCTGGCGATATCGGCCAGCATCGGTGAAAGCTGGCCGGCAGGACCGGTAATGGTGCTCACAGTGCGAAGACGCGGTCGAACTGCTCGACGATCTTGCCGCGATTGGGCGCGATCTTGCCCCAATCCACCGTCTGCAGCTTGGCGATCTCCTGCGGGCTGGATGGGGTGTACGCCTTCGCGGCATCCGGAACCGTGACGCCCCGGACAGTCGGGCCGAAGAAGTAGGGCGCGTTCGCGGCGAACTGCTGGTACTCGGCCGACAGGATGTCGTTCATCCACTCATTCACCAGATCGGGCTGACGCGTGTTGGTGACTGCCGACATGAACGAAATGATGGCGACCGGCCCGGGATCGGGCTGCACGAACCTGATCGGCAGGCCCTTGGCGGCGGCGCCGGCGGCGTCGTTGTTCCAGATCGGCGCGATCGCGATCTCCTCGCGTTCCAGCATCTGCAGGAGAGCGGTCGGCGAACGGCCAATCTGCGGCTTCAGCTCCTGGAGCTTGGCCCAGCCCGGATCAAGATTATCTTCCGAGCCGCCGAAGATGCGGGCAGCGATCACGAGCACACCCAGCCCCAGATTCGAGGAGGCGCGCGGGATGGCGACCTTGCCGCGGTACTCGGGGTTCCACAGATCCGCCCATGTTTTCGGCGCTGTCTTCAGCATCTTCTCGTTATAGGCGATGCCGATCAGCGAATAGCTCGACGGCACGCCGAAGCCGGCCGATTTCGCCATCAGCTCCGGCACGACATTGGCCGCGTTGGGCACCTTCGCAGCATCGAGCTTCTGGATATAACCGTCACGCTGGGCGATCAGGTGGGGTGGTTCGCCATTCGGCATGGCGTCGAAGGGTGAGAAGCCCTGTGCGGCCTTGATGGCGGCCACGATGTCCTGGCTCTCGCTCGGCACAAGCCTGATGCGCAATCCCGGATGGCGGGCCTCCATGCGGCGGGCGAGCCATTGATGCGGCTCCTGCAACTGGCCAGCGAAGGAAACGATGACCAGTTCGCGGGCGGCCTGGGCGTTGAGGATCGAGGGCGCGGCAAGGGTCGCGCCGGCTCCGGCTAGGATCGAGCGCCGGGTCAGTCGAAGGGACATGGACGTTCTCCGTGACAATGGGTTTCAGATGGCAAAGGTGCGGTCAAAACGTTCGACAAGCGCCCCGCGCTGCGGGGCGATCTTTGGCCAGTCAATGGTCTGCAAGGCAAGGACCTCGGCTGGCGTGGAGGGGGTATAGGGCTTGGCGGCGTCCGGTACGGTGACGCCGCGAATGGTCGGGCCGAAGAAGTAGGGAGCGCCAGCCGCGCGGGCCTGGTATTCCGGCGACAGGATGCCATCGAGCCACTCGTTGACCAGGTCAGGGTGCTGCGTCTTCGCCATTGCGGCGAAGAACGAGATGATGGCGATCGCGCCGGGGGCCGGCATCATGAACTTGATCGGCAAGCCCTTGTCCGCGGCGGCCGCGGTGTTGTTGTTCCACAGCGGGGCGATCGCGATCTCCTCGCGTTCGAGCATCTGGGTCAGGATGGCGGGAGAGCGGGCTGCCTTGGGCTGAAGCTCCCTGAGCTTGTCCCAGCCGACATCAAGGGCGCTTTCGGAGCCGCCGAAGCTCTTGGCCGCAATGGCCAGCGTGGCAAGCCCCAGATTGGATGAGGTGCGCGCAATGCCGACCTTGCCGCGCAGGTCAGGGCGCCAGAGATCGGCCCAGCTCGTGGGTGGGTTTGGCACCATCTGGCTGTTGTAGGCGATGCCGATCAGCGAATAGGTCGCTGGCACGCCGAAGCCCTGCGATTTCGCCAACAGATCGGGAAAGACGCTGCCTAGGTTCTTGAGCGGCGCATCGCTGCGGCGAGCGATGTAGCCCTCGCTGACCGCCGTGATATGCGGCGGCTCGTCATTTGGCATCGCGTCGAAGGGCGAGAAGCCTTGGGAGGCCTTGATCTGGGCGACGATGTCCTGGCTGTCCGAGGGAACAAGCCGGACTCTCAGACCCGGATGTCTGCGCTCCATCTGGTCGCCGAGCCAGCGGTGCGGCTCCGACAGCCGTCCCGGATACGTCACAATCACCAGTTCGCGCGCCGCCTGCGCCCTGACGACCGAAGGCATGGCGAGCGCCAATCCGGCACCGGCGGCGGTTGTCAACAAATTACGACGGTCAAGTCCGTTTGGCATGGCGCTATCCTTCTGTGTTGGCATGAAAGCCGGAAAGATCGATGGGAACGGGTGCTAGACAGGCGCGCTGGATCCGGATGCGCCGCGGTGTCGAGGCCTGCAGGAGGCAAGGTTGGCGGCGTCACCCGTCAGGGTCCACGCGCCGGGCGGCCTGCATCACGCAGGCCGCGCTGTCAGATCAGCGTTCGCTGAGATGACGCGATCAGCGCCACATGGGCGCGGCAGGAACGCGAGCGGCCAGCCCAGGCACGACGCGACCGGCAGCCACGCTTCGCCTTGCGCGCGCGCCACCCGATCAACTCATGTCCCCTGCTTGGCATGGAGATGAGACTGTCACGACCGCTCCGTTCGATGCAAGGGCTTTTTGGGCACCACCCGATCGATTTCCGGGCAGTGTGACCGCCATCGCAGCCCCCCCGGGGGACTTGCCGGAGCGCGAACGTGCCGCCAAGGTGGAATGAAGCCCGTTGGGTGATCAAGGACACTGCGGCATGCAAAATCCAAAGCGCCCATGGCTCGACGAGCCCAGGCTGAACACGCCGCGCCCCGTATTCCCTGCCTGGCCTGCGCTCGGCGAGATTGCAGCGGCGGTCAATGCAGGGCGTAAAACCGCGCGTGCGTGCGCTCATGATGCCCTTTCCCGGATTGCGGCGCTGGACGGCCCCATCAATGCGTTCGTGCATGTGGACCGCGCCGATGCGTTACGCCGGGCAGAATCGATCGACCGGCGGATCGCAGCCGGCGAACGGCTGCCGCTGGCCGGCGTGCCCGTCACGATCAAGGACAATATCTGGGTCAAGGACATGCCGATCACCCAGGGCTCGATCCTGTTCCGGAACTTCATCGCGCCGGCGGATGCCATCGCCGTCGCCCGGCTAATCGCGGCCGGCGCCGTGATCGTCGGCATCAGCAATACCTCGGAGTTTGCCTGCTCGGGACAGACCCGCAATCTTGTGCATGGAACAACCCGCAACCCGCTGAACCCCGCGCGGACACCGGGCGGGTCTTCCGGTGGTCCGGTTGCCGCGGTGGCTGCCGGGATGGTTCCGCTGGCGATAGGGACCGATGCGGGCGGATCGAGCCGCCGACCGCCAGCCCACACCGGGCTGGTCGGCTTCAAGCCGTCAGGGGGCGCCGTCCCCTATGGGCCGGGCTTCGAGGAGCCGTTCTTCGGCACCTCCTGCATCTGCCCGATCGCCCGCACGGTCGCCGAGGCGGCAGCGGCTTTCGCGGTGATGGCCGGTCCAGACCGGCGCGACCCGCACGCAGCGGCAATCGAGCCTGCCGCGGCGTTCGACGCCCACACCATCCGCGTTGCGCTGACCCCGAAATGGGGCCTCGATGTGCCGGTCGATGGCGTCGTCCGCGATGCGGTAGAAGCCGTCTTCACGCGGTTGACCGGCGAGGGCTGGCGGACCATCCGGCTGGACCCGGTCTGGCCTGCAGGCGCGGCGGAATCTGGGCTCAGCCCGATCCAGCACGCAGGCCTTGCGGCCATCCACGGCGCCGCATTCAACAGCAATCCTGACGCGATCCATCCTGATCTGGCCGCCCAGTTCCGTGCCGGAATGGCGTTCAGCGGTGCCGACGTGGTCAGGGCGCTGCTACTGTCCGAGGCCGTGGCGCAGGCGGCGGCCGGCTTCTTCGATCGCCATCAGGTCGATGTGCTGGCCGGTCCGACGACGCCATGCACCGCCTGGCCGGCCGACCAGCTTGGCCCAGAAAGCATCGACGGCGTGGCTGTCGGGCCACGCGGCCACGCAGTGTTCACGCCGCTGTTCAACCATGCGCGTCAACCGGCGATCTCGATCCCGTGCGGGCTGGACAGCGAAGGCCTGCCGATCGGGCTGCAGCTGGTCGCGCCACGGGGCAAGGACCGGCAGCTTCTGGCCGTCGCCGCTGCGATAGAGGCGTGTCTGACAGACGCATCTGCCGTTCCAGCGTGACGATCTGCATACCAATCGGACAATTTGCCTCTATTGTAGGCAAATCTTCTGTCATGTTTGTCAGTCAGCGTCCAAGGCGGTGGCACGAGGCTTGCTGAACCTCAGGCGGTATCTGCATTGCCGCTTGAGGATCCCCACATGGCTGACATCACGAAACAGGGCTTTGACCGCCGCCGACTGCTCATCGGAACGGGAGCGACAGGGCTCTCGCTCATCGCGATGCCGAGCATCTTGCGCGCGCAAACCCGCGAACTGGTCATCGGCGGCGCGGCCAGCCACAAGCCGTGGGTCGAGACCCATGTCGCGCCGATGTTCGAGAAGAAGTACAATGCGCGCATCACCTTCGAAGGCACCCGCTCGCTGGTCAATCTCGAGAAGATGCAGAAGAACAAGGACAAGCCCTATCTGTCTGTCGTGCAGATGGACGATCCGGTCATGATCCTCGCCGTGCGCGAGGGCCTGCTTGAGCCCATCACCGCCGCAAAGTGCCCGAACGTCGCCAAGCTCAAGCCGGGCACCATGCACATGGACGGCATGTGGGCCAACTACCTCCAGCCCTGGCAGGGCATCGCCTACAACACCAATGTCCTGAAGGAACCGCCGGCCTCATGGGCTGACGCCTTCGACCCGAAGTTCAAGGGCCGCATCATCGGCAAGCCGATGGCCGAGGCCTACAAGGACATCGACGCCGCCTTCGCCAAGCTCAAGACGCTGAAGGCGAACCTGCTGACCGCCTACAGCCAGATGCCGCAGGCGTTCTCCCTTCTGGAGCAGGGCGAGGCCCACATGATCGTCGGCGCGCTCTCCTCTTTCGGCATGCAGCGCCGCCTCGACGGGGCCCCGATCAACATGACCGCCCCGAAGGAGGGCATCTTCCCGGTGCCATCCGGCATCGCGTTGGTCAAGGGCAGCCCCAACATTGACCTGGCCTACGCCTATGTGAACGAGCTTCTGGGCGCCGAGGTCCAGGCGAGGATCGCCCCGCCGACCTTTGCCCTGCCGACCAATGTCGATGTGCCCGTTCCACCCGGCATGCCGACCAATGCGACCGTCCATCCGATCGACTGGGCCTTCGTGGCCGAGAATCGCAACAGCTGGGTGCAGCGCTGGGACCGCGAGATGGCGATCTGAGCGTGCCCGGACGCTGCGCCTCAACCTGACATGCCCGAACTGATCAGCCATCCCGCGGCGTTTCTCGACATCAGGCGGGCCAGCAAGTCCTTTGGCGCCGGCAAGGTGCTGGACGGGGTTGATCTGGCCGTCGAGCGGGGCGAGTTCGTTTCGCTGCTCGGCCCGTCCGGTTGCGGCAAGACCACCTTGCTGCGGATCGTGGCCGGACTGCTCGGCGCCGATCAGGGCCACGTCATGCTCGATGGCGCCGACATTTCGGCCAAGCCGCCGCATCACCGTGACGTCGGCGTGGTCTTCCAGAGCTATGCGCTGTTTCCGCACCTGACGGTGGCCGAGAACGTGGCGTTCGGCCTGCATGCGAAAGGCACCGAAAAATCCTCTATCCGGCCAATCGTCGCGAAATTCCTGGACCTGGTGCACATGTCGGCCTTTGCCGACCGGTCGGTGAAGGCCCTGTCCGGCGGCCAGCAGCAGCGGGTGGCGGTGGCGCGGGCGCTGGCCGTCGGGCCCAAGCTGCTGCTGCTGGACGAGCCCTTCTCCGCGCTCGACCGCAAGCTGCGCGAGACCATGCAGATCGAACTCAAGCGCCTGCTACGCGAGCTTGGCACCACCGCCGTCTTCGTGACCCATGACCAGGATGAGGCGCTGATCATGTCCGACCGGATCGCGGTGATGAACCGGGGGCTGATCGAGCAGCTTGCTACGCCCGACACGATCTACCGTCGGCCCGCTACGGCTTTCGCGCTCGAATTCGTCGGGCTGTCGACCAGGCTCAGGGGCAAGGTGTCGGCGATGGAAGGGGCTGGCGAGCTGCTGATCGACACCGCGTTCGGCAGCATACGGGCAAATGGCAACCACCTGCCGGGCAGTTCGGTTCTGATCGGGGTGCGGCCTGAGCGCATGGTGTTCGGCGCCCGAGACGGCGCCAACACTGTCGCGGCCGCCATCCAGGACATCGTGTTTCAGGGGTCGCGCATCCAGGTTCATTTCGTCTCCGGCATCGATGAGCCGTTCCTGCTCGAGACCGGCGGCGAGTTGCCGGCGGGGCTGGCGCCGGGGCAGCAGGTGCCGTTGTCATGGTCCATTGCCGACACGCTGGTCTATCCCGCCGGGCCATCCGCATGAGCGGCGCGCGCCTTGACCGGATGATCTGGCTGGCGCTTCCGGCGGTCGCCTATCTCGCCGTCGTCTATGCCTTGCCGCTGCTCTGGCTGCTGGGCCGCAGCGTCACAGGGCCGGACGGCTTCACGATCGCGCAGTTCACCGCGTTCTTCGCTGATCCGTTCTCGTGGCGCGTCATGGGCAACACACTGCGCATCGCGTTCTGGGTCACGCTGCTGTCGCTGGTGATCGGCTATCCCGTGGCCATCGCCATGGCCCGGGCACGCGGCCTGATGCAGGTCATGCTGCTGGTGGCGATGATCCTGCCGCTGTCGATCGGGGTGGTGGTGAAGGCCTTTGCCTGGCAGATTGTGCTGCGACGTGATGGTGTCATCTCGCAAGGGCTGGTCGCCATCGGAATCTGGGCCGAACCCCAGCGGCTGCTGTTTACCGAGGCCGGCCTGATCGTGGGCGCGACCAATGTGTTCCTGCCGTTCATGATCCTGCCGATCTACTCGGTGGTGAAGCTGATCGACCCACGCCTGACGGAGGCCGGCGCGACGCTGGGCGCGAGCCCGTTCTATCGCTTCCGCAAGATCCTGCTGCCGCTGGCCCTGCCCGGCATCGTCAGTGGCTCCGCCTTCGTCTTCTCGATGGCGGTGTCGATGTTTGTCATCCCCAGCCTGCTGATCGGTGATCGCTTCCAGACGCTCGCAACCCTGACCGGCCGGTCATACCTGCTGATGCGCAACGAGGCGCTCGGCTCCACGACGGCGGTCATTCTTCTGGTGATCGCCGTCTCGATCGTGGTGCTGTCCACCTGGCTGTCGAAGCGCGTCGGGCGTTCGCTATGACCGGGATCGAGCGCATCACATCGGCCCTGGTCTGGATAATGGCGGTCATCGCCATCATCTTTCTGCTGACCCCGCTGGTCGTGACCGTGGCTGTGTCCTTTGGCTCCTCGGCGGTGTTCACGCTGCCGCCGCCGGGCTGGTCGCTGCGCTGGTATGAGCGGGTCTGGACCACGCGCGGCCTGTGGGCGTCCCTGCTCACATCCGTGCAGATCGCCGGGCTGTCGACGGCCATCTCGCTTGTGCTCGGCACGCTCTGCGCGATCGCATTGGTGCGCGGGCGCTTTGCCGGACGTGACGCGATTGCGACCTTTCTCGTCTCTCCGCTGATGGTGCCTGGCCTGGTGGTCGGCATCGCCATGCTGCAGGGCTTCAAGCTCGTCGGCCTGCGCGAGGCCTGGCCGAGCCTTCTGGTGGCGCACGTGGTCATCACCATGCCCTATGTGGTGCGCACGGTGCTGGCCTCGCTCAGCCTGTTCGACTTCACGCTGATCGATGCGGCCCGCACGCTTGGATGCTCCTATGGGCAGGCGCTGCGCAAGGTGATGGCACCGGCGCTGGCACCCGCCTTCCTCACCTCCGGCATGTTTGCCTTCCTCGCGTCGATGGATAACTATCCGGTCTCGATCTTCTTCACGAATGCCTGGACCAAGACATTGCCGCTGCAGATGCTGCAACTGGTCGAGGAAAGGCCCGACCCGACCATCGCCGCGATCTCGACAGGCCTGATCGTGCTCGCCATTGTGGTGCTGATCATTGGAGACAGGCTTGTCGGCCTGCGCCGCCTCGCCGATTTCTGAGGCCGTCAACCGGAACCAAGATGCGCATTCTCGTTCTGAATCCCAACACCACCCAGGCTGTCACCGTCAAGCTGATGCTGGCTGCGGCGGCAGTTGCGCAGCCAGGCACCGAGCTGGTCGCCATGACGGCGACACGCGGCGTGCCCTACATCTCCAGCCGCGCCGACGCGGCCCTCGGCGGCGCCATCGCGCTCGAAATGCTTTCGGATGTGCATACCCGGGTTGACGCCGCCATCATCGCGGCCTTCGGCGATCCCGGCCTTGGCGGTGCGCGCGAGTTGTTCGATATCCCGGTGGTCGGGATGGCGGAAGCCGCGATGCTGAGCGCTTGCATGCTGGGCCGCTCCTTCGGCATCGTCACCTTTGCCGGCGGTCTGGTGCCCTGGTACAATGAGTGCCTCGACTGGAACGGCCTGCGGGGCCGCTGTGCCGGCATCTTTTCACTGCAGGGCACCTTCAATTCGCTCGCCGACGTGCAGCACGAGAAGGAGGCCGCCCTGATCACGCTCGCCAACCGTGTCGTCAAGGATCATGGCGCAGATGTCGTCATCCTTGCCGGCGCGCCGCTGTCCGGACTTGCCGCAACCATCCGCGAGAGGGTCCATGTGCCGTTGGTGGACGGCATCCAGGCAGCCGTGACGCAGGCTGAAGGGCTTTTCGCCCTGAACCCGCGCAAGGCCAGCGCCGGAACATTCGCCCGCCCGCCGGCAAAGCCAAGCATTGGCATCGCAGCTGCGCTCGCTGCCCGGCTGGCACGAGAGGACTGAGGCCGTGACGCCCAAACTCATCGCTGCTGACTGGATTCTCGAGGGCTTCACCAGCACGGGCGAGCCCTTGGTTCACCGTGAGGCCGCGATCGCGGTGGTGGATGGCGTGGTCGCCCAGATCGGGCCTGTAACTGACCTGAAAACCGCCTACCCCGGGGCGGCACTGCTTGGCGGCCCGGGCCGCGTGATCATTCCAGGCTTGATCAATGCCCATCACCATGTGGGGCTGACCCCGCTGCAGCTTGGCTCGCCAGATCATCCGCTGGAATTGTGGTTCGCCTCGCGGCTGGCGCTGCGCGACGTCGATCTCAGGCTCGACACGCTGTTCTCGGCCTTCGAGATGATCGCGAGCGGCGTCACGACCGTGCAGCACCTGCACTCGCGCGCGCCGGGTTCGCCCGAGGCCGTGGTCGCCGCCGGCCGGACGGTGATGAACGCCTATCGTGAGATCGGCATGCGCGCGTCCTATTCGATGGCGCTACGCGATCAGAACCGGCTGGTCTACGAAGATGACGCGGTGTTCACAGCCTCGCTGCCAGCCAGCCTGCAGCCTGAAATGGAGGCCTACTTCAAGCGCTTCACCATCCCGCTTGGCGACCAGATCGACATTTTCGAGGCGCTGATGGCCTCGGCGAAGGATGATCCGCGCATCAAGGTCCAGGTCGCGCCCGCCAACCTGCACTGGCTCTCCGACAAGGCGCTGGATGTGGCCGGCCAGCTCTCCGAAAAGCATGCCGTGCCGATGCACATGCATCTGGTGGAGACGCCCTATCAGAAGGTCTACGCGCAGCGCCGCACCGGCGGCTCGGCGCTCGCGCATGTGGCCCGGATGGGGCTGGCTGGCCCGCGCCTCACCATCGGCCATGGCGTCTGGATGAGCGAGGCCGACATCGAGCTGTGTGGGACAACCGGCACGCATGTCTGCCACAACTGTTCATCAAATTTCCGCCTCAAGAGCGGCATCGCCCCGGTCAACCGCTTCCTGGCGCGCCGGATACCGGTCGCCATCGGCATCGACGAGGCGGGCATCAACGATGACCGGGACATGCTGCAGGAGATGCGCATGGTGCTGCGGACCCATCGCGAGCCGGGCATCGACGCACCTTTCCCCAGCGCTGCGCAGGTGTTGCGCATGGCCACCGCGCATGGCGCGGCGACGACGCCGTTCGGCAGCAGCATCGGACGATTGTCACCCGGATCCTCCGCCGATCTGGTCATTCTGGACTGGAAGGCGATGACGCATCCTTATCAGGACAGCGCCCTGCCGGTGATCGACGTGCTGGTCCAGCGCGCCAGGACCAACGCCGTCCAGAGCGTGATGATCGGCGGCGAGGTGGTCTACGCCGAAGGCCGCTTCGCCCGGCTCGACCGCGATGCGGTGCTGGACGAGATCGCGGATCTGCTCCGGCAGCCGCGCAGCCAGGCGGAAGAGCAGCGCAAGCAGCTGTCAGGCGCCGTATTTCCGCATGTGCGGGCCTTCTATGATGGCTGGCTTGATGCCGAACGGGGCGATCCGCATACGCGCTACAACAGCCGCACCTGACGGGGTCACGGCGGACACTGGGCGGCAAAGCTCCGTGCGATGTCGACCCTTGTCGCCACCCAGACATCGGCATCATGCCGCCTGAGCAGGGCTAGGACATCGGCAAAGGCCTTGAACCGCGCCGGACGGCCGACGATGCGCAGGTGGAAGCCGATGTTGAGCAGGCGCGGCTTGCCGGCTTTCGCCTCCGCGATCAGAACAGACAACGCGTCTGCGACATACGCGACCATCTCTGACGCCCTCACAAAACCGTTGGGGTGGAAGAACTTCATGTCGTTGCTGTCGAGCGCGTAAGGCACGATCAGAAGCGCGGGCGAAACTGACCGGTCCCAGTAAGGCAGATCATCATCGAAAGCGTTCGAGCTGTACAGGAAGCCCTGTTCCGCCAGCAAGGCGCGGGTCCTCGGGCTCTCGCTGCCCCGGCAGAAGAAGCCGAGCGGGGCCGTGCCGGTTGACTGCCGGATCACATCCACGCAGCGCGCAATGTCACGGGCCTCGTCGGCAGTGTCGGCGTAGGCGCTGTGCGGTGTCCAGCGCCAGCCATGCACCGCGGGCTCGTGCCCGCGCCGGACAACTTCCGCCGCCAGCGACGGGACACGCTCAACCGCCCGTCCGCAGAAGAAGAACGTGGCGGGAAGCCTTTCGCCGTCAAGCGCATCCAGCATGCGCCACAGCCCGGCCCGCATGCCATAGCCAAAAATCTGCTCCTGCCCGATGTCGCGCACGCCGGGCTCGACCACGCTGATCACCTCTCCCAGGCGCTCCGAGACAGGATCGCCGTCGCCGACCTGCAACTCCGCGCCTTCCTCGAAATTGATCACAACCGACACGGCGAGCCTGCGACCTCCGGGCCAGGTGACGGCGGGCCACTGCCCGCCATAGCCGACAAGATCGCGCAGCAGAGGGGTCATCAGGCCACGAAGTCCGAAAGCGGCGGTCTCGGCTGCCAACGCGCCAGCCCCAGGCCATCGCGCCAGGCATGGGCGATCTCGTCGCGCCTCGCGAACCAGACCCCCGGCTTGCTGGCAGCATGGTTCAGAAAGGTTTCCAGTCCGCCGATGCGGGCAGGTCGGCCGATGATGCGCAGATGCAGGCCGACGGACATCATGCGGGGCTCATCTGCGCCTTCGGCATACAGGCGGTCTAAACAGGCGATGCAGTAGCGGGCGAAGTCATCACCCTGCACGAAGCCGCCGCCAGGCTGGAACCGCATGTCGTTGGTGTCGAAGGCATAGGGCAGGACAACAAGGTCGCGCCCGTTCTGGCTCACCATGTAGGGCAGGTCATCATTGTAGGCGTTTGAATCGTACAGAAATCCGCCATGCTCGATGAGCAGCCGCCGCGTCTTGGGCGAGGTTGCCGAGCGGGTGTGCCAGCCCACGGGGGGCGTTCCGGCGGTCGCCGCGATGGCGTCGACGGCGCGGGCAATCACCTGCCTTTCCTCGGCTTCGCTCATGTGGACCTGCCGTTCCCAGCGCCAGCCATGCGACGAGACCTCATGCCCGTCCGCCACCGCCTCGGCTGCCAGCCAAGGCGACAAGGCCAGCGCGCGGCCGCAGGCATTGAGGGTGGCATGCGCGCCATGGGCTTTCAGCGTGGACCGGATGCGGCCCCAGCCACGGCGCGTGCCGTATTCATAGTGGCTCTCCATGCACAGGTCGCGGACGCCGTCGACCTTTTCGGCAGCCTCATACATGAACTCGTTGGTCGCATCGCCCGAACCGAGCGACAGTTCAGCCCCTTCCTCGATATTGACCACAATCGAGAGCGCCAGCCGGGCGTCACGCGGCCAGCGGATGGGCGGCGGGTTGGCACCGTAGCCGCGGAAATCACGATCGGTGCTGTGGAGCGGTACACTCAGCTTGGGCAAGGCTTCGACTTTCGGGACGGGCGCAATCCAGACCTTGCCAGGCGCACGACAGACAAAGGCCGCTGCGCAGACAAGGGACGATGACCCTTAAAGAAGGCGCCCGGTGCGCCGTCAAGCCGCTTCCTCAGGGTCTTGACAGCAGGGGGCCACGCGCCTGAGGGACGCTGGCACAGCGCTTCACCTCGTGACTCGCGAGGTGGCCATCCATCGGCGGCATCAGCATGCAGGGAGCCGGCGGACGGGCGCCCAATGTGGATTGCGCGCGCCCTCAGCAAAGCAATGGCTCCGGAACCGAGCCACTCGGCCTTCATCCGCACAGGAAGTCGTCCGCGACGAGGATGTTGGCGGTGGTCAGGAAGATCACCGTGCAGGCTCCGATGAGCCTGATGTGGTCGATGATGCCCGTCGTTGCGCCGGACACACAGACGGCAAGGGCCCCGCCTGCGTGACGGGGCCCCGGGTTGTCGCAGAGCGGCATGCGTGTCCGACCGCTCGGCCACGCATGCCGGGGATTGCGGGCTCAGTTCATGGCGCGCCGGGCGGCCTCGATTTCATCGGCAAGAGTGCGGCCGTTGGCACCGGCATCGCGCAGGATGATGTCCCATGACGGCCGCGAAGCGTCGCGGAACGGTCCGATCGCCGGTTCGGTCACGGCAATGCCCTTGGCGCGGACCGCAGCGAGCGATTCATCACCGAACTTGTTGTGGAAATCGAGCCCGGCCTGCACGGCTTCCGGCGTGACAGCGCGCACCATCGCCTGGATGTCGGCCGGCAGCGCATTGAACTTCGCCTGCGAGAACACAAACATCGTGGTCGACTGGTGAAAACGTGTCAGCGCATAGTGCTTGGCGACTTCCATGAAGCGGTCGGCCACCATCGCATCGGGAGAGACCTCGAGCGCGTCCACCACTCCATTCTGCATGGCCAGGAAGACCTCGCCATAGGCCATCGGGGTCGGCTGCGCGCCGACCGCGGTGTAGGCCTGCACCCAGCCCGGGGTCTGCAGCACGCGGATCTTCAGGCCCCGCAGGTCGGCCGGGGTGTTGATCGCCTTGTCGCGCGTGGCGATCTGGCGCTCGAAGATGGCGCCGAAGGCGAGCCCGACCATGCCATGTGGCTCGACCAGCTTGAGCAGCCGCTCACCGACCGCGCCACGCAGGATGCGCTCGGCCTGCATCCGGTTATCGAACAGGTGCGGCAGCGACAGGACGCGATACTCGGGAATCGTCGATTCAAGCGAGCCAAGACCGTAGAAGCCGGCGTCGATCACCCCCGTGCGGACGGACTGGATGATGCGGCCCTCGTTGCCGAGCGCACCGCAACACTGGACGTTGACCTTGACGCGGCCATTGGAGCGGGCCTCCATCAGCTCTTTGAACTTGAGGCCGGCCACATGGTAAAAGCTGCGCTCGCTCAGCACATGGCCGATGTTCATTTCGATCGGGGCTTGCGCCTTCGCCGCCCCCACCAGGCTTGCCAGCCCCAGAAGGGCCGCTCCAATCACTTTCAGAAACGCCATGTCAGTTTCTCCCTCTGGTTGTCACCGGATGAGCGCGAGGCTGAGCCACGGCACATAGGTGATGATGAACATGTTGATGATCAGCACGCACAGGAACACCAGAAGCGGCCGCATCAGCTGCTCCATGGTGATGTTGGCAATGCCGCAGGCGACGAAGAGATTGACGCCCACCGGCGGGGTGACCATGCCGATCGCAAGATTGACGATCATGATCAGCCCGAAATGCACCGGGTCGATCCCCAGCTGCTGCGCGACAGGCGCCAGCACCGGCGCCAGAATGATGATGGCCGCGAAGGTCTCCATGAACATGCCGACCACGAACAGGAACAGGTTGACCAGCAAAAGGAACACGATCGGGTCGCTGGAGACGCCGCGAATGGCCGCCGCCACCTGCTGCGGCGCCTGCATCAGGGCCAGCGCATAGGCGAAGACAAAGGCGAAGCCGACGATGATCATCACGATCGACGAGGTGAAGGCGGATTCTGCGAAGATCCGCGGCAGCGCCTTCAGGGGGATCTCGCGGTAGACGATGCAGCCGAGAAACAGGGCATAGGCGACAGCCACAACCGCGGCTTCCGTCGGGGTGAACACGCCGCCATAGATGCCGCCCAGGATGATGAACGGCATCACCAGCGAAAGGGCCGCGCGCTTTGTCGCGACGCCGATGTTGGCGACATAGGGCTTCAGCTGAAACGGCTCCCGCTCGCCGTAATTGCGGATCGATGACACCACGACGATGGTCAGGATCAGCGAGAGCCCGATCATGATGCCCGGTATGATGCCGGCGATGAACAGGTCGGTGATCGAGATGCCGGTGATCACCGCATAGATCACCATGGGCACCGAGGGCGGGATGATGACGCCGAGCTCGCCAGATGAGGCCACGACGGCTGCGGCAAAGGGCCGGGGGTACTTCTTGCGCTCCATCTCGGGGATCAGCGTCGAGCCGATCGCGGCAGCGGTCGCGGCGGAGGACCCGGAGATCGTGGCGAACAGCATCGACGTCAGCACTGTTGCAGCAGCAAGACCGCCGCGCAGGAAGCCGACAAGCGATACAGCGAACTCGACCAGCCTGCGCGCCACCCCGCCCGTCATCATCAGCCGGCCGGCCAGCACATAGAGCGGCACCGCCAGCAGGACGAACGAGTCCATGGAATCGAAGATCACCTGCGGGATGGCGATCAGGGGCAGGCGGCGCTCCAGAAAGAAGGGCAAAGCGGCAATCCCGAGCGCAAAGGCAATCGGGACGCTGAGCGCAAACAGGGCCAGCATGATGACAATCAGAGCAGTCATGGGATCAATCGGTGTCCGCGATGCCGCCAGCGGCGCGGATGTCCTTGCCGTCGACAAGCGCCTCGGCGATGAAGGCCAGCGTGTTGATGATCATGAGCGCGCCGCCCACCGGCATGGCCCAGTAAACCCACGACTTGGAGATCTGCATCACCGGGCTCAATTCCGTCGCGCCAATGATGCGGACGAACTGGTGTCCGTAGATCACCAGCAGCATGAACAGATAAAGGCACAGCCCCAGCGCGATGTAGCGCGCCGCCTGCCCGATCAGTCCGGGAAGCGCCTTCAGCACAAAGTCGAGCGAGATCAGCTGCATGCGCCTGCAGCCGACCGCCGCACCCAGGAAAATCAGCCAGACCAGAAGGAACCGCGCCAGCTCTTCCGTCCACGGCGCGGAGATGTTGAGGCCAAGATGCGTCAGGACAAAGCGGACCAGAACCTGACCCAGAACGACCACGGAGATCAGCGCGAGAATACCCCCGATCAGGTAGTAGGCCGCAGTGTTGAGCCGTTCGAGCAGGGCCAGGGTCGATCGCACGGCAGCCTTCAAGTTCCACACTCCCCAACCCTTCGCCAGCCTCGTGCGGAGCACATAGAACAGCCTTGTCCAGCGAACTAAACAGGTTTTGTAAACCGGTGCAAGAAGTTCGCGATGCGGGAGACATGTTCGCGATGCGAACGACCTGCCTGCTGACATCGCCGTCGGGTCGCGCTACGCTGGCGGTGAGGCGGGGAATTGCGCATGGCGGAACTGAGCGGCAAAGTGGTTCTGGTGACCGGGGCGTCGAAGGGAATCGGCGCGGCCATTGCCGCCTCATTGGCGGCTGACGGCGCGAGCGTGATCGCCCATTACGGTCGCGACCTTGCCGGCGCGGAGGCCGCTCTCAGCGCCATTGCGGTGGAGCGCAAGACCTTCATCAGCGCTGACCAGGGCCAGCCGGACAGCATGGACGGGCTCTGGCAGGCCGCGCTGGCCTGGCGCGGGCGCATCGATGCGGTTGTCCTCAATGCGGCGGTGATGCTGGTCGATGGCGGCATCGATGACGGGATCGAGGCCTGGGATGCGGCATGGGACAGCCAATGGCGGATCAATGTCCTGGCGCCGACGCGCCTGATGCGCCATGCGGTGCGGCACTACCGCGAGGTCGGCGGCGGCGTCCTGATCACCATTTCGAGCTGGGCGGCCCAGCGCGGCGTGACCAACCCGGCCATGCTCGCCTATGCGGCCAGCAAGGCAGCGGTGAAAGCCGCCGCCCAGAGCATCGCCCGCGGCTATGCGAAGGACAACATCCTGAGCTATGTCGTCGCGCCGGGCGTGGTGCGTACGCGCATGTCTGAGGATTTCGCCGCATCACAGGGCGGCGAGGACAAGGTGACGGCCATGTTGGCCATGGGCGAATGGGTGCCGCCATCCGACATCGGCGAACTCGTGGCGTTCCTTGCGACGGGCAAGGTCAGGCACCTGACGGGGGCGACCCTCGACGTCAATGGCGCAAGCTATGTCCGATAAGGCGGCGAGGCCACCGGCAGGCCTTCGGGTCGCGCTGCCGGGGATTGCGCCACGCCAACCGCTGCTCACGTTCAGCTTCAATGACCAGCCGCTGCAGGCCCATCCCGGCGAGACCATCGCGGCGGCCCTGGCTGTGGCTGGCCAGGCGGCCTGTCGGCTGACGCGCAATACGATGGTGCGCGGACCATTTTGCGGCATGGGCGCCTGCCATGATTGCCTCGTTATGGCGGATGGCGACACGGTGCGGGCCTGCGTCACGCCAGTGGCGGACGGCATGGCTGTCGCGACGCATACGCCGCGCCTTCGGCAAGCGCCGGACCGGACCGGACCTGGCGGCAAGGCGCCGCTGAGCGTCGATGTCGCGGTGGTCGGTGGCGGTCCGGCCGGCCTGTCGGCGGCACTGGCCGCAGCCCGCTCGGGGCTCCGCGTGGCCATGATCGACGAGCGGAAACAGGCTGGCGGACAGTATTTCAAGCAACCGGCTGAGGGGTTGCCCATGACCGAGGCGGCGCTGGATCGCCAGTTCCGCGCGGGGCGCGCCCTCGCCGCCCGTGCAATCGCCGCCGGCGTCATTCACCTCGCCGAAGCCGCCGTCTGGTCCAGCACCGGGGCCAATGATCTGCTGATTGTTCAGCCGGGCGGGACGCGCCGGGTGATCTACCGCAAACTCGTGCTGGCCACCGGCGCCGTCGAGCGGGCAGCGCCCTTCCCCGGATGGACCTTGCCCGGCGTGATGACAACCGGCGCGGCACAAGGCTTTCTGAGGGCTTGTGCGGTTTCGCCGGGCCGGAGGGTGCTGATTGCGGGACATGGTCCGCTCAACCTGCAACTGGCGGCTGAACTCCTGCGCGCCGGCATTGATGTGGTCGCAGTGGCCGAAGTGTCGCCCGCGCCAGGCCTGCGGGCCGTGCCGCATCTCGCCACGATGCTGGCGATGGCGCCGCGGCTGGTCGCGGACGGGTTGAGCTACCGGCTGGCCCTGCTCAGGCACGGCGTGCCCGTCCTGCATGGCCACACCGTCATGAGAGCCGAAGGCGATGGGCGTCTGTCACGGGTTGCGCTGGCGCCGCTCGACGCGGGCCGAAAGCCCGACATGCGCCTGAGCCGGTGGCTTGAGGCGGACGTGCTGTGTCTGGGATACGGCTTCAATCCGGCGTTGGAGCTTGCCGCCGCACTGGGTTGCGCGATCGAATTTGATGCGCGTTGGCGGCATCTTGCGCTGACCTGCGACAGCGAGGGCCGGACCAGCAGGCCAGACATCTTTGCCGCCGGCGACGGCGCGCGCTTTGGCGGGGCGCGGATCGCGATGGCCAGCGGGGCCGTCGCCGGCTACGCGGCGGCCCGCGATTGCGGCGCCGTGCCCGCCCCGGAGCAGGCGCGCGCGCTCGCCAGGGCCCACACAGCCCTGCGACGGGCGTCACGGTTCCAGTCAGCGCTCTGGTCAATCTATCGCGGCCGACCGATCACGACCGAACTGGCCGAGCCTGACACACTGGTCTGCCGGTGCGAGGAGGTCTCGCAGGGCGCGCTGCTTGCCGCCCTCGATGACGGGGCCACGACACTTGGGGCCATCAAGCGCCAGACCCGGCTCGGCATGGGCCGCTGCCAGGGCCGCTACTGCGCGCCGCTGGCTGCCGAGTTGCTTGCTGGCGCGCTGGGGCAACAGCCCGATGCCGAGCAGATGTTCGCACCGCGCACGCCGCTGAGACCCGTTTCCGTTGCCGCGATCGCGGCGCTCGACCTTGGAATGCAGGCGGCCGGAACCGGAACAGAGCAGCCATGACAGCACCGCTTCTGCACGGCCGACGGGCCCTCGTCACCGGCGCGGCGCGCGGCCTCGGAGCTGCGATCGGCCGCGCCTTCTGCGATGCTGGCGCTCAGGTCGCTGCGCTTGATCAATCCTCCGCGCTGGCCGCGCCCGGCGCGTGGCGGGGCGACCTCGCCCTCGCCTGCGACATCACCGATCTTGCCGGAGTCGAGCAGGCGATCACGCAGGCCGCCGCCGGCCTGGGCGGGCTTGATGTCGTGGTCGCCAATGCCGGGCTTGTCCCGCCCTGGCGGCAAACGGAAGATCTCGATTTTGCCGAGTGGGACGCCGTGATGGCGGTGAATGTGCGCGGCGTCGCGGCGACCGTGGCCCATGCCGTGCCGCATCTGAAAACCCGTGGCGGCGCCATCATCCTGATGGCCTCGATCAACGCCATGGTCTCCCATCCGCGCCAGATGCTCTATACCGCCAGCAAGCATGCCGTGCTGGGCATCATGCGCGCCGCAGCGCTCGACCTTGGCAGCTACGGGATCCGCGTCAACGCGCTCGCGCCCGGCCCGGTGGCGACGGAGGCGCTGATCGGACGGCTGCAGCAGCGGGCCAGCGAGGGTGGCCCCTCGGCGGATGCGGCGCTGTCGGCCTTTGCCGCACAGACGCCGCTTGGCAGGATGGCGACCGAACACGATGTGGCGCGGGCTGCGGTCTTTCTCGCCAGCGATCTGGCATCAGGGTTGACCGGACGTGTGCTGCCTGTCGATGCAGGCCTGGTCCCCTGAGATGATCCTGTCCGGCTACCGTCCCTGGACGGCGGCCCGGCGCTCCAGATAGAAGGCATACTGCATCGGCAGGATGGCTTCCGGCTTGTCGAGCCCAAGCGCGATCGCTGCATGATAGGGCCAGTTCGGATCGGCCAGAAGCTCACGTCCCAGCGCCACCAGATCGGCCTGGCCCGAGGCGATGATCGCATTGGCCTTGACCGGGTCGGTGATCAGGCCAACCGCCATGGTGGCAAGCCCGGCACCGTGCCGCACGGCTTCGGCCAAAGGGGCCTGAAAGCCGTGTTCCACCTTCTGGGGCAGGAGGGACACAGGCAAGGCGATCCCGCCAGCCGAGCAGTCAATCAGGTCGACGCCAAGCCGCTTGAGTTCGATGGCCAGCGCAACGCTGTCGCCGACGGCTATACCGCCATCGAGGTTGTCGACGACCGATGCACGGTAGGCGACGACGACATGCCCGGGAACCGCGCGACGGACCTCGGCAGCGCACTCCAGCACCAGCCGCATCCGGTTGTCCAGCGATCCGCCATAGGCGTCGGTGCGCTGGTTGGTGAGCGGCGACATGAAGGAATGCAGCAGATAGCCATGGGCCCCGTGCAGTTCGACGATGTCAAAACCCGCCGCAACCGCTCTGCGGGCCGCCTGCCCGAACGCCGCGACAATTCCGGCGATCTCGGCCACGGTGACAGGCCGGGGCGTGCGGAAGTTCGAACGGATCTTCACCGCGCTCGGGCCGATGATCTCCCAGGCCGGCTCGGGTCCGTCCTCGGGCAACGGCCCGGCGCCTTCCCACGGGCGCTGGGTCGCGGCCTTGCCACCGGCATGGCCGATCTGCACGCCCGGCACGACGCCATGGGCCTTGTAAAGGGCCGTGATCTGAGCCATCGGCGCGATCTGCGCATCCTCCCACAGCCCGGTGCAGCCATGGGTGATGCGGCCATCGCGGCTGACAGCCGTCGCCTCGAGGATCGCGGCGCCCACACCGCCTAGCGCAAAGCGCGCATGATGCGCCATGTGCCAGTCGCCCGGCTGCCCTTCCACGGCCAGATACTGGCACATCGGAGAGACCACGATGCGGTTCTTCAGCGTGACGCCACGCATCGTGAAGGGGGAGAACAGCGCGGGCGAGGCCGTCATACTCACGCCGCCACCTTGAGGGCGGCGCGCTCGGCTTTCGCGGCGGCTTTTGCCTCGACTTTGTCCATGATCGCATCGAGCTTGGCCATGATCCGTGTCAGCTTGGCCACACGGTCGGTGCCCTCCTTGCCGAGCGAGGCAAAGGTCGTGATCGGCGGGCGGACATCCCCGACCGGATAGCCTGCCGCAGCGGCGAGCGCCTTCGAATAGCACTGGTGGCCGTAAAGCGGGTGACCCTGTTTGATAATCCCCCACATCGCGTCGATCAGATGCTGGATCTTGATCGCGGTCCTGAGATCGCCCTTCTCCAGCAAGGTCCACATGCCGGTGGAGGCACGCGGACAGAAATTGCCGTTGGGGTCGACATAGCCAACCGCGCCGAGCTTGAAGCTTTCGACGACGCGCTCGCCGGCAAAGACGTTCATCACGCCGTCGGTCAACTCGACGATGTCGAAGACGCGCGCCACATCCATGCTGGCTTCCTTGATGTAGCGGACATTCGGCAACGCCTTCGTCATGCGCGCCACCAGCTTCGCCGACATATCGACATTGGTGGTGAAGGGGTTGTTGTAGAGCATGATCGGAATGGACACGGCTTCGGAGATGGCCGCGTAGTAGTTGAAGATCTCGTCTTCGGTGGGGGTGTAGTAGTAGGGCGGCGCGATCATCAGGCCGTCCGCGCCGGCTTTTTCGGCTTCACGTGCAAAGCGCACCGCCGTCGGCGTATGGGCATGGGTGGCGCCGACCATCACGGTCATCTTGCCCTTGCAGTGCTGCACCGAGGCTTCGACAAGTTCGGCCCGCTCGGCATCCGAAACGGTCAGGAACTCGCCGGTCGTGCCGAGGAGAATGACCCCTGGGACCTTGCTGCGGTGCTGCCAGTCGAGAAACCTCTTCAGGGCAGGAACGTCGATCTTCCGGCCATCCGGCGTGAAGGGCGTGACGGTGACGGTGTGACAGGCACGAAACTGTTTCATGGTTGATCCTCTCCTCAGATGCGCTTCTGCCAGCCATGCTTGCCCAGGACGTCGTGCGAGGCAAGGATGTCGGCATCGGGTGTGTTGGCAGGGTTCATGGCGTCGGCAATGATCTCGAGCACGGTCATGCCATCATAGCCGATGTCCTTCAGCGCCTTGGCGGCGGGGCCGGGCTTGACGATGCCACCTCCGAGCCTGTCGTGCTTGAACACGGCGAAGGTCGAGTCCGAGATGTGGACATTCTTGATGCGGCTGCCGAGCAGCTTGATCGCTGCAGGCACGTCCTCCTTGATGAAGGCCGAGTTGCAGATGTCAAAATTGATCCCGAAATCAGGGCCAATGTCGTTGGCAACATCAAGCATCTGCTGTGCGGACGGCAGATAGGTGAAGGGCACATTCTCGAGGATGATCTCGACGCCGGAGCCTCTGGCGAACTTGACCAGTTCCTTCATCCCTTCGATGAACCAGGCCCGCATCCACGCGACGGGCGGATCGATCAGACTGTTCACAGGCCCCGGAATGGCGCAGACATAGGGGCATTTCCAGTCGGCGGCGAGCTCGATCGCTTCCTTGTAGCGGTCCAGCGTATAGCGACGCATGATCTTGCAGACCGAATTGGGGTTGTTGTCGAGCAAGGGGTAGCAGAACGAGGTGATCCTGCAGCCCTTGTCGTCCAGCCACTTGCCGATGTCGCGCTTGGCCTTCGGGGTGAGTTCGGACGGCCACAGATGCGGCGGGAAGATCATCATCTCAAAATTCTTGTAACCCATGGCATGCAGGTGCTTGAGTGCTGCGAAGCCTGAATGCGAATAAAGATATGGAAACGTCGACACGGCGACTTTGAGATCAGACATGTTGCTCACTCCCGCGGTTGATGGCGATAATCCGGTTGGCGTCGATGACGCCCGGCAGCCGCGTGATCCATTGCGGACCGACGTGCTGATTGTCGGCGGTGGCCTCGCTGGCGCGGCGCTCAGCCACCATCTGGCCAAGAACGGCGTCGAGACCCTGCTGATCGAGCGCTTCGATCTCAACACGCAGGCGTCCGGCTCGAATTCCGGCTCGATCCACGCGCAGATCCCGAACGAACCCTTCACCACCCATGGCGAGGCCTGGACGCGGACGTTCGCGCCGACCGTGAAACTGATGATGCGCTCGATCGCGCTCTGGTCGACACTTGGCGCCGAACTGGGCGTTGACCTGGAGGTCGACCAGCCAGGCGGGCTGGTCTGCGCGTTCAACGAGGCGGACCTTGCGGGCTTGCGGCTGAAACTCACGATCGAGCGCGAACAGGGGCTGGAAGGCCATCTGCTCAGCCGGAGCGAGCTCAGGGCCATCGCTCCTTATGTCACCGAGCGGGCCATTGGCGGGGTTCATTACCCGATCGAGGGCAAGGCCAACCCGCTGATCGCCGCGCCCGCCTTTGCCCGCGCCGCCGCCCGTCTGGGAGCCAGGATCATGACGCGCACGGCCCTGATCGGCCTCACAGCCCGGCCAGGCGGTTTCGATATCGCGACCACAAGCGGGCCGATCCGCGCCCGGCGCATCATCAACTGTGCAGGGGCCGAGGCTGGCCAGCTTGCGCGCATGGTCGGGCTTGACCTGCCGATCGAGGCCTATCCGATCCAGACCAGCGTGACCGAACCAACCGCTCCCCTGATCGGCCATCTGTTGTATGCTGCGGGCGAAAAGCTCTCGCTCAAGCAGAACCGGCTCGGCAACATCCTGATCGGCGGGGGCTGGGACGCCCGGCTTGATGGGCAGGGGCGCCCCGTGGCCGACATGGCGTCTCTGGTGGGCAACCTGAAAGTCGCTCTCGGCGTCGTTCCGGACTTGGGCAGCGTCGACGTCGTCCGGACCTGGGCGGCGATCGTCAACGGCACCGCAGACTGGAAGCCGCTGCTCGGCGAGGCACCGCGCACGCCGGGCTTCTTCCTGTGCTTCTTTCCATGGATGGGCTTCACGGCGGGACCGGTCGTGGCGCGCGCCATCGGCGATCTGGTGCTGGGCCGCCAACCGGAGGTCGACCTGGGGCCGTTCCTGATCAGCAAGCGGTGAGCGCGCGGGCATCAGAAATTGGCCTCCAGCCGGGTGTTCATCACCATCTCCGCGACAGTCGCCGCGTTCGGCAGCCGCAGCAGCAGCGAAACGGCTTCCGCAACTGTCTCCGGCTTGAGGCGGTTGGCAGCCGGCGTCGCCCCCGGAAGGCCTGCAATCAGTTCGGTGTCGATCGCGCCGGGGCAGAGCGCCGTGACCCGAACGCCATCCTCCCAGCCCGCAAACTTGGCGGCGTGACTGAGCGCCAGCAGGGCATGCTTGGACATCACATAGCCCAGCGGGGCTGACGGGTCGCGATAGCGCTTGGCGTCGGTCGAGGCAATGTTGACGATGCGGCCATGGCCCGACTCTTTCAGCGCAGGCAGGGCCCGGGCGATGGTGCGGAAAGGGGCCTTCACGTTGACGGCCCACATCTCGTCCAGCGCGCGCTCATCGGGATGATCGAACGAAAAACGCCGCAGGACACCGGCATTGTTGATCAGGCCATCGAGCCTGCCATGCGCCGCGATCGCCGCATCAATGAAAACCTCGGCACTGCCCGCGTCGAGCGCGTCGAAATGGTGAAATGTGCAGCGCCCGGCCAGATCGAGCCGGGACCGCGTCGCCGCCACATCGCGGACACCGAGCGCCAGCGTGTAGCCATCGGCATGGAGGCGGCGCGCGATCGCGGCACCCAGCCCGCGGGAGGCGCCGGTGATCGCGATCACGCGGCCGTCGACCGGCAACACGGCAGGGCTTGTGTCAGCCGACGCCATGGTCAGAACAGTCCCTGATAGACACCGCCGTCATTGACGATGTTCTGGCCCGTGATGAAGCCGGCCTGCGCGCTGCACAGGTACGCGACCAGATCGCCGCACTCCTTCGGGTCGGCGAGCCTGCCCGCCGGGCAGCCCTTGAGACGGTCTTCCTTGATGGCCTCATAGGTCGTGTTCAGCCGCTTGGCATGGGCATGCCAGTTGGTGTGCAGCGCTTCGGTGTCGAACAGGCCGGGGCACACGCTGTTGACCGTGACATTGTGCGGGATCAACTCGCGGACGATCGCCGCAATGGCGCCCGAGAGGCCCAGTCTGGCCGCATGACTGTGGGCGAAGCCGACCTGCGGGAACTTGACGAAACTGACCGAGATCGAGACGACGCGTCCGAATCTGCGATCGCACATGCCGGGCGTGGCGCGGCGGATCAGGTCCATTGCGGAAAAGAAGTGGTCATCCCACCAGCGCAGCCATTCCTCACGCTCCCAGCCGCGGAAGTCCCCGGGGACCTGCCTGACGCCGGGATTGCAGACGAGGATGTCAGCCTCGGGGCAACTGGCAAGGATCGCATTCCGCCCTTCAGCCGTGTTCACATCGGCTGCGACCGTCGTGACCGTCACGCCTGTTGCGGCGCGGATCTCGGCGGCGGTCGCCTCCAGGGCCTCGCGATGGCGCGCGACGATGGTGACATCCACGCCTTCGCTGGCCAGCGAAAACGCGCACGCCCTGCCAAGGCCGCGACTGGCCGCGCTGACGATGGCCTTGCGTCCCTTCAATCCGATGTCCATGTCAACCCGCCATCACGCCAAGCTCGATCATGCCGCGCCTGAGGCCCTTGAGCGGCTCGCCCTCCAGCGGCTGCAGGGGCGCGCGCGGCCTGCCACCGCCGGGAAAGCCCTGCATGTCCATCGCCGCCTTCGTGGCCGGATAGAGCGTGCGGCCACCGCCGGTGAACAGATCCGTGATCCGACGCCCGGTTTCCTGCAGACTTTCCGCCTTGCGCGCATCGCCATCACGTGCGGCGTAGTAGATGTCGAGACAGCCGGCCCAGACATTGGGGAAGCAATCCACCGTGCCATCCGCGCCAAGCCCGACGGCCGGCGCACCGAAAACCGAGGACGGGCCGCAGAACACCCTTAGACGGTCCTTCACGGTGATCATCGTGGCGTAGAAATTGTTCCAGTCGCCCGAACTCTCCTTGATGGCCACCACCTTGTCGAGGTCGGCGAGCCGGTCGGCAAGGGCTGGCGTCACGGCATTCACCGCATTGCCGGGGATATTGTAGACCATGATCGGCAGGTCGACGGCTGCATTCACGGTCTTGTAGTGGGTGAAAATCTCGTCATCCGACAACTTGACGAAATAGGGCGGCAAGACGAGCACGCCATCGGCTCCGGCCGCCTTCGCCTCGCGCGCCAGCGCTATGGTGTCGGCTGGCCCGACGCATCCGACGCCGACAATCACGGTTCCACGCCCGGCTACGGCCTCCACGGCATCGGCATAGACTGCCTTGCGCTCCTCCGGCGACAGGCTCCAGAACTCTCCTGTGCAGCCGCTGGCCACGACCCCGGTCGCGCCGAGTTTCATCAGGCGGTCGACATTGGCCCGGAAGCTTGCCCGGTCGAGGGCCCCGTTGCGGTCAAAGGGGGTGGTGACGGCTGGCATAGGGCCGGCCCAGTTGACGCTGCTCTTATCCATGGCTGTTCCTTAACCGCGGTGTTGTCGTGTTCAAGTCCAACATGCTCAGCTCGCAGGCAGCGCAAAGGCAAGGTCAAGCCGTGCGCCCGTGACGCTGTCGAACGCATGCAACCGGCTGGTCCTGACGGCGAAGGGGGTCTCCGATCCAACGGCGTAAGCCGTGTCCGGCTGGACGCGGACGATCGCCGATTGCCCACCGATGTCGGCGATCACGATGGTCTCGTGGCCAGTCGGCTCCACGATGCGAACCGTCGCCACGAACGGGCCCGAGCCGAGTGCGATATCCTCCGGTCTGACGCCGAGCGTCACCTTTTGCCCGGCCTGCCCCCCATCGCCGACAGCCAGCCGCAGCCCCTGTCGCACAAAGGCCAGGCCTGAACCCGAGGGCTCGAGCACACCCGCCAGCAGGTTCATCGCCGGGGAGCCGATGAAGCCGGCGACAAACAGATTGGCCGGCTTCTCATAAACCTGCATGGGCGCCCCGAACTGTTGCAGGTCACCTTCGTGCATGACCGCAACGCGGTCGGACATGGTCATCGCCTCAAGCTGGTCATGCGTGACATAGATGAAGGTCTTGCCGAGTTTCCGGTGCAGTTCGATCAGTTCGGCGCGCATATGGGCGCGCAGCTTGGCATCAAGATTGGACAAGGGCTCGTCGAGCAGAAACACCTTCGGATCACGCACCAGCGCCCGGCCAAGCGCGACACGCTGCTGCTGGCCGCCCGACAGCTGCCGCGGCTTGCGATCCAGCAAAGCGCCAAGCTGCAGGGTCGCTGCGACGGAGGCCACCTTGGCGTCACGCTCGGCACGACCGATGCCACGCTTCTTGAGCGGGTAGGCGATGTTCTCGGCAACGCTCATGTGCGGGTACAGCGCATAGCTCTGGAAGACCATGGCGATGTCGCGCTGCCCCGGCGGCACGGCGTTGACGACCCGGTCACCGATCCTGATCTCGCCTTCGGTCGGGAATTCCAGGCCGGCCAGCATGCGCAGCGTCGTGGTCTTGCCGCAGCCCGATGGGCCGAGCAGGCTGACAAACTCGCCACTGCCGATCGCAAGATCGAGCGACTTGACCGCCACCGCGGAGCCGAAGGCCTTGCGCACTTTCTGAAACAAGACGTCCGCCATGACTAGCCTTTGACCCCGCCGGCACCGAAACCGCGCGTCAGGTATGTCTGCAGGAATGCGAAGATGATGATGAGCGGCAGGGACATCATCACCGAGGCCGCCATCAGCAGCGACCATTCGATGTTGAAGGCCGACACGAGCATGCTCATCACGCCCGTGGTCAGGGGCCGGGCCTCATCGGTGTTTACCAGCACCAGCGCATACAGATACTCGTTCCAGGCGAGGATGAAGGTGAACAGGGAGGTCGAAATGATGCCAGGCAAGGCCTGCGGCAGGATCACGTCGACAAAGGCCTCCATCCGGGTTGCGCCATCGACCAAGGCGGCGGCTTCAAGATCATCCGGGATACCCTGCATGAAGGAGCGCAACAGCCAGAGCGCATAGGGCAAGGCGAAGGTCGTATAGGCAATCACCAGGCTGAAAATGGTGTTGGCGATGCCCAGCCAGACCATCATCAGATAAAGCGGCAGGATCAGCACAACAGACGGCAGCAGGTAGGTGAACAGGACCATCTGGGCCAACCGCTCGCGGCCCGGATAGCGGAACCGCACCAGCGAGTGCGCGCCCAGCGTCGCCACCACGACGACCACGATTGTGGTGGCGAAGCCGAGGATCAGGGAGTTGCGCATGTATTTGAGGAACGGCGTCTCGTAGATCAGCCGGACATAGTGCTCGAAGGTGATCTGCTCGGGCCAGAAGGTCGGCGGAATCCGGAACAGCTCGAACTGCGGCTTGACCGAGGTCAGGATCATCCAGATCAGCGGAAAGGCCGTGACCAGAACGACCGTCCAGGCAAACAGGTTGAACGCAATGCGGCCGGCAATCGTCTTCATCGCTGGCTCTCGCGCTCGTCGCGGCCCGCCAGCTTCAGATAGAGCACCATGAAGCTGAGCATCACCAGCATCATGCTCACCGCCACCGCAGAGGCCCGCCCCATGTCGTTGAGGCCGAAGGCATCCTTGTAGACCATCAGCGGCAAGGTCTGCGTGGCGATGATCGGCCCGCCCCCGGTGAGCAGGTAGATCAGATCGAATTCCTTGAAGTCCCAGATGGCGCGCAGGAGCACGACCACGACCAGCACGTCGCGCAGTTGCGGCAAGGTGATGTCGACAAAGCGCGACCAGGCTCCCGCGCCGTCGATCTTGGCGGCTTCATAAAGCGCGTCAGGGATGGTCTGCAGCCGGGCCAGAACGGCGATCACGACGAAGGGGAAATACTTCCAGGCGCCGACGAGGATGATGCTGATCATGGCGTTGGGCATCGAACCCAGCCAGTCCAGCGGCATTTTGATCAGCCCGGCCATGAGCATGAGATGGTTCATCACCCCGTACAAATCGTTGAACAGCCAGCGCCAGACCAGAACGGCCACCACGGTCGAGACGAAATACGGGAACAGGATCAGGCTGCGGGCCAACGAGCGGAAGACGATGTTCTGGTGCAGCATCAAGGCTGCCGCGACGCCGAACACGATCTGAAGCGCCAGCGTGCAGATGGTCCAGAGCAAGGTGTTCCAGAGCGAGCGCCAGAACTCGGGAGAGTTCACGAGATAGGCATAGTTGCCAAGACCGACAAAGCTGCCGCGCAAGGTCGGGGTGAAGATCGTGAACAGGCTCAGATAGAGCGCCGACACCAGTGGATAGACAATCACGGCACAGAAAACCAGCACCGTCGGCGCGATCAGCATGGCGCCCAGCACAGCATAGCGCTTGTCGAGTGGATTGCCGCTCATCTGCCTGACGACATGCCGTTCATGGAAAGAAACGGGCCGCGGCAGACCTGCCACGACCCGCAGGAGGTGCGCGCGGAAATCAGGCGCGCATCAGCTCGTCGAGACGGCGCGCGACACCCGACACGACCTGGGCCATCGGCTCGTTGGCGCCGACATAGCGCTGCACAGCCTCGGCAAAGACATGGCTTGCGATGATCTGGCCCGCCTTGGTGTTCGGCTTGTGGCGGACCGTCTCCCAGCCGAGATTGTGCCCGGCGGAGGCCTGCTGCGACATGATCTGCACATCCGCCGCGTACTTCTTGATCAGCGCGTTCTCCTGATAGGCGGCGCTCTCATAGACGGTCTTGAGCACCGGCAGCACGTGGCCGGGAGCAGCATGAAGCTGACGGATATAGCCGTCGGCCCGGAACAGGTGCGCGGCAAAACGCTTGGTAATGTCGAGGTTCGGAGCGCCCTTCGGGATCATCACCGAGGGGAAATCGTTGAAGGTCCAGTGCGGGACGCTGGTGCTGATGGTGGGATAGGGCTGGCAGGTGACGAAGTCCGCGATGCGGGGGTTCTGCTGCGTCACGTTCGCCAGCACGCGGCCGGTGTAGATGCCGGTCGCGGTCGCACCCGAGACGAAGGCCGTCAGGCTGTCGCCCCATGAGTAGTTGGTCGCGCCGGGCGGGCAGAATTCGCGCATCGACTTGTAGAACTCGAGCGCGTTGCGGAAGGCGTCATTGTCGACATTGACCTGCAGGTCCGGGGTGAAGATCGAACCGCCGGCGCCGTGGACAAAGCTGATGAAGATCAGCGAGGTCATCGAGTTGCGGGCATAGGGCAGCGGCGCACCGAACACCGGGGCGCGCTGGAGGCGCTGGCAGGCCGCGCGCAGCTGATCCCAGGTGCGCGGCGTCGTCAGGCCGGCCTCGCGCATCAGATCGGTGCGCAGCCACATCATGTTGGCAGCCGAGCCTCCGATGCCGGTGCCGGCGTACTGGCCGGGCGCGACCTCGTAGATGCGGTTGGCCCCCTCGAAGAAGTTCTGCGGGCCGATCATGTTGATGACGTCGTTGAACGGCTCGAGAAGGCCATTCTGCCAGTAGCTCGAGACAGCGAAGGATGGCAGATGGGTGACGACGTTCGGCACCTGTCCCGAGGCGAAGGCCGCCGCCATCTGGGCCGGATAGCCTTCGTCCGAGGTCGCTTCGAAGTTGACCTTCACGCCGGGGTTGGCTGCCTCGAAAGTCTGGATCTGGAAATTGTAGGCCTCGCGCTGCGCCGGAGCCGTCTGCGGCGACCACCACCGCAAGGTCACCGTCTGCGCTTCGGCCGGCGTCGGCATCGTGCCGGCTGCCGCCATGCTTCCGGCCGCACCCATGCCGGCGAGAACCGCGCGGCGCGACACACCATGCCCGGGCTGAGAAATTGTTTTGCTCATCTGGCTCTCCCTTTAGCGCTCTGTTCTTGTGCAACCCTGCGGCCCGAAAGCACGCTCCGGAAGCCGCCCTCGGCCTGGTCTGTGCGAGGATGGCCGGCGGTCCGGCCCCAGCAATTGAACAGGTCGCAAGTCACACTTCAAGCACAATTTGCGGAATATTGTACGCATTGCGAACATAAACGATACCGTGGCGTAGTCCCGGCGCGCGCTCTGACAGATGCCGCTCCATGCGACCGACGAGGGGACAGGCAGTTGACCTACAGGGCCTTTGGTCCGCCGAAAGACGACCAAAGCCGCTATCGACGGAAACAGGCATCCGGGTTACATCAAGAATTCTTACGCGAGGATATCATGCTGCAATCCCATCCGTCTTCCCGTCTCAAGGACCTGCGTCCGGCGGATCTCGATGAAGCCGTGGTCGAGGGAAGTCCCGATGCCTTGCAGGAGAGGGGTAATCCCGACCGCGAAATCGTGGGGTCGGTTCTGAAAGCTTTCGATGTCCTGCGGGTGTTCAGCCGCCATAAACCGAGGATGACACTGTCCGAGGTGGCCGAGTACGCCGGAATGAGCCGCGCCAGCGCGCGCCGCTTCCTGCTCACGTTTGCTCATGCCGGGTACATGGCCACGGACGGCAAGCGCTTCCAGCTCACACCGAAGCTGCTGGAACTCAGCCACTCCGTGATCTCATCCGCCAGCTTGTGGGAGAGCGCGCGGCCGATCGTGGCGGAGCTGTCCGAGAAGCTCGGCGAGTCCTGCTACGGCGCGGTCCTTGACGGAACGGACGTGCTCTACGTGGTTCACATCGCGCACTCCGCCCGCCTCGTGAACGTCGGCATCAGGGTCGGCACGCGGCTTCCGGCCTACTGCACCTCGATCGGGCGCGTCCTGCTGTCAGGGCTCGTGGATGAGGCGCTCGAGCAGGCCCTCAGCTCGATCAAGCCGACGGCCCACACGGTCAAGACGGTGACGGCCAAGGGGAAGCTGCGGGACATCATCCACGAGACGCGCCGCGTCGGCTGGTCGGTCGTCGATGAGGAGCTTGAAGTTGGGCTGCGCTCGGTTTCGGCGCCGATCCGTTCGCGCTCCGGCGAGATCATCGCCGCACTGAACGTCTGCGGCCCGAGCGCGCGCGTGACGCCCGAAGAGATGCGCAGCCGTTTCCTGCCGGAACTGTTGGAAGCGACAGACCGGATCAACGCGCTGGTCAGGGACTAGCCGGGCTTCGCAAAACGTGCCGGCGTGAAGCGGGCGATGTCGTGGCCCGGATCCCTGCCCATGGCCAGGGCGGCGGCCATGCGCCCGACCAGAGGCCCGAGCGTATAGCCGGCATCTCCCGGAACGGCGGAGAAGACGTTGTCGTGCCCCGGGAGCTTGCCCAGAACGCACTGGCCGTCGGTCGTCGTGTTGACGCCGGCCCATGTGCGGATCACTCGCAACGAACCGAGCCGCGGCACGATGTGCTGGGCAAGACTGAGATTGCCGATCATGCTGGCCGGATTGACGGTGGGAAACTCTTCCGGGCCGGTGAAGCGCGCCGGCCAGCCACCCCCGATCACGACCTGCCCCGCGCCGAGCTGCTTCATCGTGATCATCCGCTCGGCATGCTGCACCAGATGGCCGATCAGCGGGGCCGTCGCTTCTGTAACGTTGACGTGCAGCGGCTCGGCCACGGTGGGAATGGCCACGCCGAGCATGGCCGCAAGCTGGCCTGTGCCCGATCCTGCCGCGAGGATGACCTGTCCGGCGCTCAGGCTTCGCTGACCACCGCGATGGCTCAGCCGGGCCTCGATGCCATGCCCGGCAGGTGAAAGCGCTGTGATCACGGCCTCGTCCAGGCGCTGGACTCCCAGCGCCTGAAGCGTCATGCGGATGGCTTCGTTCGCCTTGAGCGGGTTGAGCTTGCCCTCCTCCACGCAGAGCTCGGCGCCATGGACGGCATCGCCAAGGTAGGGTGCGATCCGGGCCAACTCGGCCCGCTCCAGCATATGCACATCAAGCCCAAGACGGCGTTCGCGGGCGCATTTGTCCGCCAGAAAGGCGAACTGCTCGGCATCATCGGCGACCATCAGCCCGCCGGAGGATTTGATCTCCAGATCCACGCCCAATTCCGCTTCCAGTGCGCGCCAGTGCGCCGCCCCAGCCGGATAAAGCGGCAAGGAGCGTTCAAGGTCGGCCACCTGCTCGGGATACATCCGGATGAAGCGGCTCTGCATCTGGATATGAAGGCTGCCGGCGTTCGCGGTCGTACCCGAATGCCGGCCCTCATCGACGATGATCACCGACCGGCCTTCACGCGCGAGGTCGAACGCGGCAGTCATGCCCACGATGCCGCCGCCCGCCACCAGCACATCGAAGCCGCTCATGGGGGCGACCCACCGACCAGATCGGAAATCGTCACCGGCTTGACGGGCGCACGCGGCGCGAACAGTGCGCGTTCATCCAGTGGCCGCCCGGTCTCCTCCGCCAGATGCGCCGCGATCAACGGTCCGCAATAGCGGCCCTGGCAGCGCCCCATGCCCGCGCGGGTCCGCCGCTTCACCGCGCCGATCGACGGTTCGCCGTCGGCCATCGCGGCCAATAAGGCGGCCTTGCTGACCTCTTCGCAACGGCAGATCAGCGTTGCATCGTCCGCCAGCGATAGCCCCGGCGACGGGGCGTCATAGAGGCGCCAGAGGGCCGCCTGAAACCGGCGATGGCCTTCGAGGCGGCGATGTGCTGCATTCGTGGACACGCCTGCGGGTGACCGAGCGCCCAGTCTTTCCGCAATCGCCAGGCCGGCAATCTCTCCTTCCTCGAGAGCGGCCAGAGCCCCGCCGAGGCCGCACGCGTCGCCGACAGCGAACAGGTTCGGCACGGTTGTTTCGCACTCCCGCGTGCGCACCGTGCGCAGGGCGCGGATGCCGGGATCATGGTCATGCCGGGCGCCGAGGGCCCGCAGCAGTTCGTTCGATGGCTGGAAGCCGTAGCCCAGCGCCACCACATCGACGACGAAGCGTTCGCCGTGACCGCCCGTCGCGCTGCCGAGTTCGACCTCAAGCCCGCCTTTGACCGCTGAGATGGCGCGCGCAACCTGGCCAAATCGCAAACTTGCGCCGCCACGCCGGGCGCGCGCCATCAGCGCAAGCCCGGCCGCCGTCAACGATGGATCGTGCAACGCCATGCGCAACGCGGCTCCGGCACGGGCAGGTGCGAACAGCGCGGCAGCCTCCGCAACCGCCACCACGTCGGCCCCGGCAGCCATGACTTCGCAGGCCACCTGCAGGTTCAGCGGTCCATTGCCGGCGATCAGGATGCGGTGGCCGGGCAAGGCACGGTGGCTGCGCCAAAGGGTCTGGAGGGCCCCGGTCGTCATCACGCCCGGCAGCGTCCAGCCGGGAATTGGCACGGCCCGTTCATAGGCGCCGGTGGCGATCACCATCGCCCGTGCGCGGTAAACTGCCGTGCGGCCGGCATGGGTCGCCATCACGGAGCCTGCATCAAGCGCGGCGAATGTCTCGGCACCATCGATGATCCGCACGCCGGCGCCTTCGCAACGCTGACGCAGGGCCGCCCCGTCGCGCTGTTGGCGGTCGAGCGGTTCAGCCTTCAGGGCCGCGGAGGGCTGCTTGTAGTATTGCCCGCCCTCCGTCTGCCGCTCGTCGAGGAGCAGCACGTCAAGGCCGCAGGAGCGCGCGGCCAGGGCAGCGCTCAGCCCCCCTGCCCCGCCTCCGATCACCAGCACATCCGCAGTGACCGTCTGGAGGTTCTCGAACAGGATCGGCGCGGCACCCATCCGCGCAGGCGGCGTCTCACCGGGTGCCGCCTGCCGGCGCACTACCATGCCATCGGCCGCCTTGACCATGCAGGCCCGCTGGTTGGGTGCGCCGTCGACCGTCACCAGACAGTCCTGACAGACACCCATGCCGCAAAACATCCCGCGGCAATCACCCCCTGCCGTTTGGCGCAGGGCGAGTTCGCCGCTGGCCGCAAGCGCCGCTCCGAGGCTCTGGCCGGGATGCGCGCCGACCTTGCGGCCCTCGAAGGTGATGGTCAGTCGATCGCTCACTGCCCCTTCTCCGGCTCGAAGGGCGGCAAGCTCTGTTTTGCGACGACCAAAGCCATGAGGGCTCGGTCGCGCCACTCCACGCGCGCCTGCCATTGCTCCAGCGGCAGAAGCGCACGGCGTTCTGCGGCGACGCGCGCCACCAGCGGCTCCGTCCATGGATCGTTCTGGCCCCGTTCCGCGCCCATGCGGGCATAAGCCGGACCCATTTTCTTAGCGTGCGAGCCCACGCCGCCGCGGGTGTTGAGATCGGCGGTCTCGAACGGGCCAATCACGCCCCAGCGCAGGCCGAGGCCGTCACGCACCACGGTGTCAAGATCTTCCACGCCGATCACCCCGTCGCGGACGAGGCAATAGGCCTCGCGCAGCATCGCGCCCTGCAGGCGGTTGAAGACGAAGCCCTCCACCTCGCGGGATACCAGCACTGGTCTCATGCCGCAACGGCCGAGCCGCTCGCGGCATTGCTCGACCACTGAATTCGCCGTGAACGGCGCCGGAACCAGTTCGACCACCGGGATCAGGAAGGGCGGGTTTCCGGGATGCACCACCAGACAGCGCGATCGCGCACTGTCCGCCGGCGCAAAGTTGGAGGCAGTGATCGCCGACGATGACGAGGCCAGGACCGCATCGGGTGGTGCAAGACGTGCAAACGCCGCAAACAGGTCCTTCTTGATCTCCAGTCGCTCCGGCGCGTTTTCCTGCACATGCGCCACGCCAGCAAGGGCCTCGCCAAGGTCGGCATGCAGCGTGATGCGCTTCGCGAGCGCGGCGGGCGGCTCATCGATGAGGCCCGCGGCCGCAAGGGCTTCGAGCCGCTGGGCGATCTCGGCCGGGGCCCGCTTGCGGCGCTCGGCGTCAGGATCCTGCAGGCGCACGTCGTGGCCGCCGCGCGCAAAGACAATGGCCCAGGCCACGCCGATCGAACCGGCCCCGACCACGGCGATGGACGCCTGGCTATCCCCGTTCACGATGCAGCCTCCGCGACGGCGTGGTCTCGCGCATAGGCGGCGACCTCGGCATGGCTGGCGAACCAGACTCCGGGCCGGGACCGTGCATGGCGGATCATTTCATCGAGGATCCATATCCGCGAACGGTAGCCGATCACGAAAGGATGCATCACCAGTTGGAACACCGTGCCCTCGTCATAGGCGGCATCGAACTCGCGCCGGAAAATCTCCAGCACGTCGGCAGGCGCGGTGTAAGGGCGGGTGGCCGGATTACGGTTGAAGAGGAAGTAAACGGCGTCATCGCGCAACCATTCGACCGGAACCTCGACGAGACCTGTTGGAACACCATCCAGCAGCAGTTCATAGGGTTCCTCATCCGCCATCAGGGACGAGTCATAGACCAGACCCATCTCCTTCACGATGCGCACCGTGTTGGGCGAGGTGTCCCAGTTGGCCGAGCGAAGGCCGACCGGCTCCTGACCGGACAGCCGGGCCAACGTCTCGCGGGCGCGCAGCATCAGATCGCGCTCGACCTCGTAGGGCAGGAGCGAATTGTTCTCATGAATCCAGCCGTGCACGCCGATCTCATGGCCTTCCGCGGCGATGCGGCGCGGCTCGTCCGGGTCGATCAGGGCAGACACCGCCGGGATGAAGAAGGTGGCGGGTACGTCATGCCGCTTCAGGAGGGCCAGGATGCGGGGCACGCCGACCCGGCGTCCGAACTCACCCCAGGCCAGCCGGCCCATGGCCTGACCGCCAAGGCCCATCTCGAAGGTCTCGTGGTCCGCATCGAAGGACAGCGCCACGGCGCAGCGCGCGCCATCCTTCCAAGCCGCAGGGCGCAACCTGCGACCGGCGCGAATGCGACCCACCAGCGATCGCCAGCGTTCCTCGGGCCACAGATGCGGCGGGTCCGGCGGGAGGGTCACCCCGCGTCCCTCAAGGCCAGCATGCGCTGAAAGGCCGGACGGGCGGTGGTCGCCGCGTACCAGCCGGCCACGTTCGGACAGGCCGCGAACGCGTGCGGCACGGCCCGCAGATAGAAGGCCGCGCAGGCGGCGTTGAGATCGGCCACGGTAAAGCGGCCGCCGACGAGATGGCCGCCGCCAAGCCCGAGAGCCGTGTTCAACGCTCCAAGCGGCCGCGCCAGGGCGGCGAGCGCCAGATCGCGTTTGGCCGCGTCGCGCTGGTCTTCGGGCAGGTTGATGGTCTGGACAACCACATCATGGGCGCCCGGCTCGAACTCCGTCGCCGTCCAGAGCGTCCACTGGGTCATCAGCGCCTCTTCGCCGAGATCGCGCGGTCCCAGCGCGGGCCCGCCAGCGGAGGCTGCTGCACCGTACTTCCGCGCCAGATGAAGGTTGATCGCCAGCGATTCCCAGACGATCAGGCCATCATCATCGATCGCCGGCACGCGTCCCATCGGGTTCAGCGCCAGAAAGGCAGCGGTCCGGGTCTCGCCCTTCTGCGGCGCGAGCTTCTCGTGCCGGTAGGGGACGCCAAGTTCCTCTGCCATCCAGAGCACGCGCGATGTCCGGGTCCGGGCCGCGCCGTAGATCGTCAGAGCCATGGCCGTCGTCCCGTAAGCTCGATCATCACGCCCTGTCTCATCGGCTGGCCGAAGCCTTTCCGCTCGCCCTGGCGGCGGGCGCCTGCTTGCGCTTGTAGGCCCGCCAGGTCGTGGCCCACCAGGCCGGATCATCAAGCCGCGCGCCGTTGATCGCGTGAATTGCGGCGTTGTGCGGGGCCGTCCGGACCAGATCAGGGTTCGTGCGGGCCTCCTCGCAAACCTTGGCCAGAGCCGCGATCCAGTAGTCGATATCCTCCTTGGACCACAATTCGCCAGGCTCGGGCGTGAAAGGCTCCGGCACGACCCACGGCTCGTGGCTCAGCCACGGGCTGTCGACGCCATAATCGGTCATGCGCGCACCAACCTCGACGATGCCGATGCCGGTTTCCTCCTTGAGAGGTCCAAGCCCGTAGCGCGTCATCTCCATGCGATGCATGGTCATCTGCGGCTGCGACTTGAACACACCCGGGATCGCAAGAAGTTTCTTCTCCATGTAGTTGTTGGCGAGCACCGCAAGATCGGACGCCTCCTTGATGCCGTCGCCTCCCATCGCCCGCGCCCAAGCATAGGCATAGAACACCACCTGCAGATTGCCGAAGTATTCACGCACCTTGCCGACGCTGAGCTTGCGGTCGGCATCAAGACGGTAGCGGCCCGTCTTGTCGTCAAGCCGCACGATGGGCTTTGGCAGGAAGGGTTCCAGCTCGGCGCTGCAGCCATAGGCCCCGACCGCTGGACCACCGCCGCCCTTGGGACCGCCGAAGGTCTTGTGCAGCATGAACATGCAGGCGTCGAAGCCCAGTTCGCGCGCCCTGATCTTGCTCATCACGCCGTTGAAGTTGGCGTGGTCATAGAAAGCCAGCGCGCCAGCCTTCTTGACCAGCTTCACCCAGTCCTTGATCTGCGGATTGTAGACGCCCATGTCGTCCGGATTGTTGACCATCAGCGCGGCGGTGCGGTTCGACAGGGCGCCTTTCAAGGCCTCGATCGAGGGATAGCCGTTCTCCTCCAACGGCAGCGTGATGACGTTGAAGCCGGCTGTGGCCGCCGTGGCCTGATTGCACGGATGGGTCTGGATCGTCGAGATGATCTCGTTGCGCTGCGCCAGTTCGCCCTTCGCCTGGAAGTAGCCGCGCGTGATGCAGGCATGGATATAGGCCGCGCCCGCGCCGCCGGCCGCCTGAAATACGAACTGATCCATGCCCGACAGTTCGCGCAGGATGAGGTCGAAGCTGTGCACGATCTCCAGCAGACCCTGAAGGGTTTCCTCGGGCTGGTAGGGATGGAGCGTCGCCAGTTCGGGGCGGAGCGTCAGATGGGTCGAGATGCGCGGGTTGTATTTCATGGTGCAGGTGCCGAACAGGTTCACGCCCATCATGCCGTGAACCATCTGCGACAGGTGCAGGTAATGCCGCAGCACATCCGGCTCGGTCATTTCGGGCAAGGCAGGGCGGTTTTTGCGGCGCATCGCGGCCGGCACAAGATCGGCCGCCTTTCCGACAGCCTTCTCGACGACCGCCTCCGGCGCGGAATAGACCGCGCCGCGACGGCCGGGGACGCCCATCTCCATCACGACTGGCTCGTTCCAGCGCGCCTGATGCACTTCACGCACAGTCGGCAAGGCTTTTGATGACGTCCTCATCACAGGATCTCCTTGAGGGCGGCGACCAGACGATCGATGTCGTCGGCGCCATGGCATTCAGTGACGGCATAGAGCGCGCTCTGGCCCAACCTGGGGAAGTCCTTCGACAGGTCCTTGCCTCCGAAGATTCCACGCTTCAGCAGTGCCTTATTGATTTTCGCCACGGTCTTGCCGGTGCGGGAGAAGTCGACGACAAACTCCTTGAAGAAGCCGGCTGGCCAGTTGACCGACACGCCCTTGATCGCGCCGATCCGCCTGGCGGCGTAGTGGGCGCGCGCGATGATCAATTCGCCAATTTCACGGAAGCCTTCGGGACCCAGCAGCGACATGTAGACCGCGTTCTGGATGGCGGTGAGATAGACAGAGTTTCCGGTCCAGTCCTTGCCCTCCTCACGCAGTCCGTAGGACGACTGGTGGAACAGCGTCAGGCCGAACCCGACCTCGCCGGGATGCGTCGTATCGGTGATCGAGATGTTCAGCGTCGGGTATTCGCGGGCGTAGACCTCCTCGTCCCGCGAGGCGATGAAGCCGCCCGCGCCGCCCCCGGCGCTCATATGCACACCGAGCGTCTGGATCGTCCCGACGACGATGTCCGCGCCATAATCCGACGGCGGGGCCAGCACGCCCAGCGAGATCGGGTCGACACCGACAATGGTCTCGGCGCCCGCCGCACGCGCCATCCGCGCGATATCGGCTCCCTGGGTCTCGATCATGCCGAGGTAGCCTGGGTTCTCGAAATAGACGGCGGCAGTCCTGTCCGAGAGGCGCGCCTTGAGATCCTTGAGGTCGATCAGGCCGGTCCTCGCGTCATGCCGGACCGGCACGACCTTGATGTGCCGTGCCATCTCCGCGGGCTCGCAGTATTGCCGGATCACGGCGAGCCGCTCGGGGCAGAGCGTCTCCGGAACCAGCACTTCCAAGCGCCCGGTGATACGGGCCGCCATCCGGATGGCGTTGCCCGCGGCGCAGCCCCAGGAATAGACGGGCAGGCCGACGAACTCCATGCCGACCAGTTCGCCAAGCTGGGCGCAGAACTCGAACCAGGCCTGGTTGCGGCCGTGATCCGACATCGCCGTGCCCCAGACCGAGGTCAGGAACTCGGACCTTGTGCCGATCTCGTCGCAAATGGCCGGGACATGATGCTGCCAGATCCCCGCGCCCAGAAAGCTCAGATGCGTCTCGCATGTGCTGTTCTTGCGCAGCAGGCCGACCAGATGCTTCTTGAGGTCCGCCTCGGAGCGCATGCCGGGGGCCAGCTTCAGCGGCTTCTTCATGCGGTGATCGGCCGGAATCTGCTCGAACAGCTCGGCGATGGACTTGGCGCCGATGTCCTTCAGCATCGCCGCTTTGATCTCGGGCACCGAATTGGCCATGTAAGGATGGGCTATGGCGTTGGTCGGACTCACGGGGCCGGCTCCTCTCATCGTCACGGGAAGGGGGGTGTCATGCGGCGATCCGCATCATCATGGTGTGGCCCGGGGCGGTGTGAACCCGCATGTACCCGGCCAGCATCGCATCGACCTGCCGGTCACCCGTGTCGACGCGCAGGCATGGCGGATCGAGCATGACCAGCTTGCTCTGGCTGGTGACGATCATGACGTTCTCGCGCCCCGCGCGCTGCAGGACCGCCGCGCTGATCTGCTGGTTGCCGCGGCCGAAGACAAATCCCTGCCCGCCAGTCACACTCGTGATGACCTTGAACGGCACGCCGCCTGTGAGCCGCAGAAGCCTTGCCTCGTCCACATCGGTCGCGATCAGACGGCCATTCAGCGCAACGTCAACGCCCAGCAAGGTGCCCTCCCCGCCAAGCTGTCGCTTGATCTTGCGCATCGTGGTACCGCAGCCCAGCACATGCAGGACGCCCGTGTCCATCTCGCGGACCATCCGCCGGGCCAGCGCGTCCAGCGCCGGATCATCATCGCAGCGCGACGGCGTCTTGCAATTCTGCATGGCCATCCGTTCGTGCGGAGAGCGGGCATAGCCGTAGAGCCTTGCCGCCACATGGCCGAGGCGCAGCGCTTCCTCGTCGATATCCATGATTTCGGCCTCGCGCCACGCGACCCGTGCAGGCTCGCTGCCGAGGACCAGCGCAGCGACCTGGCCCGCCGCTTCAGGCGACGCGCCGAAAACGCCCGAATGCATCTTGACGCCGGTCGGCACGCCAAGAAGCCCGACGCCCGGTGCCCCGTCAAAGACGTCGCGCGCCGTGCCGTCGCCGCCCGCAAAGATGATCAGGCCGACCCCGGCCTCAGCCATCGCGGCCGCCGCGTCGCGCGTGTCGCGCGACGTCGTGGCAGACCCCGCCGAGCCGAGGGTCCGGTGGCTGAAGCCGAGCGAGGCTGCCAGATCGGCCCCCATCCCCCCCGCCGCACAGACCAGGTCGATGCAGTCCTTCAGCGCCGACAACCGCTCAAGCGCACGGGCCGCACGGGCGTGCGACTGCGGCCTCGCGCCAAGCGCCAGAGCCTGCTCGGCAGCCGCGCCGTCCGTGCCTTTCAGCCCGACCGCTCCACCCAGACCCGCGAGCGGATTGATAACCAAACCGACACGGACGCGCTGCTGCGGCCCGGCTCTGCCATCCGATAATTTGTTCGCATTCCGAACAGGTGTCCGCATTTGGCGATCATACAAGTCCTGTGCCCCGTCGCAAGGGCCTCGCCAGCGGGAAAACCGCCCGATCCGGGGCCCGGGAGCACGGCACGGACAGCCAGCCTTGTGCGTCACCGCACCCTGCACGACCCCCGTATCCGCTTCTGGGGGTTGTGCTTTGCCGCGAACCCGTCAAACCTGTGATCCTCGAAGAGGTTCACATCATGCTCACCAACGCCCAAGTCCGCGACATTGAGACACTCGTCCATCCCTACACCAACCTGGCGCAGCACCGCGAGGTCGGCCCACTGGTGCTAGAGCGAGGGCAGGGCGTGCGTGTTTTCGACAGCGCGGGGCGCGATTACATCGAAGGGCTTTCGGGCCTGTGGTGCACCTCGCTCGGCTATTCAAACGGCGAGCTGGTCGAAGCAGCGCGCGAACAGATGGCCAAACTGCCTTTCGCCCATCTGTTTTCCGGCCGCAGCCATGACCCGGCCATCGAACTGGCCGAGAAGCTCAAGGAGATCGCGCCCATGCCGGTCTCGAAGATCTACTACGGCTCGTCCGGCTCGGACGCGAATGACACCCAGATCAAGATGATCTGGTACATGAACAATGCGCTCGGCCGCCCGAAGAAGAAGAAATTCATCGCCCGCCTCAAGGGCTATCACGGCGTCACCGTGGCCTCGGCCTCGCTCACCGGCCTGCCCTACAACCACATCGACTTCGACCTGCCGATCCAGGGCATCCTGCACACCTCATGCCCGCATCACTACCGCTTCGGCCATGAGGGCGAGACGGAGGAAGCCTTCTCGGCGCGCATGGCGGCGGAACTGGAGGAGATGATCCTGCGCGAAGGGCCGGACACGGTGGCAGCCTTCATCGCAGAGCCGGTCATGGGCGCCGGCGGCGCCATCGTGCCGCCAAAGGGCTATTTTCCGGCGATTCAGGCCGTGCTGAACAAGTACGATGTGCTGATGATCGCCGATGAGGTCATCACCGGTTTCGGCCGCACCGGCAACTGGTTCGGATCGACGACCTTGGACTGCAAGCCCGACACCATCTCCTGCGCCAAGGCACTGACCTCGGCCTATTTCCCGCTGAGCGCCATCTTCATCCCCGAACACATGCATGACGTGCTGGTCGATCAGAGCCGCAAGATCGGCACCTTCGGCCATGGCAACACCTATTCGGGCCACCCTGTCGGCTGCGCTGTGGCGCTGAAGACGCTGGAGATCTACCATCGCGACAAGATCATCGATCACGTGCGCAAGGTGGCCCCGCGCTTCCTGGCGCGGCTCGAAAGCTTGCGCGAGCATCCGATGATCGGCGAAGCGCGCGGCGTCGGCCTGATCGGCGGAATCGAGTTCGTCCGCAACAAGCACACCCGCGAGCAGTTCGACGTGAAGAAGGCCGTGGCCGCCAAGTCCTGCGCCTTCGCCCAGGAGCAGGGGCTGATCCTGCGCAATCTGGCCGGTGACCGCGTGGCCTTCTGCCCGCCGCTGATCATTTCGGAAGCGGAGATCGACGAGTTGTTCGCTCGCTACGAGCGCGCACTGGTCAAGACACAGAACTGGGCCCATGCCGAGGGTCTCCTCGCCTAAGCGGATCGCCGGGCCTCGCTGAAGAGGCGTGGATGATCTGATCGGCACGATCGCCCTCACGCGCTTCTTGCCGGTTCTCCCGGGCACTCTTCAGCGCTGACTGACAGCTTCGGTTGGCCAAGGACAGGTTCTCGTCTGGAGAAAAACAGGATGCCGGGCGTCGTCGGACACATGCGGGCGCGGGCGCGGGCGCGTCATGCAGCCGGTCAAGATGCTGCCCGTCTGGTGGCTGATCGAAGGCGCGGCGTCTGCCGGCTTCCCGATGATGAACATCAGCACGCGTCAGTCGTAGCGCAACTCGGTCGCCTTGCCTCGGAAGACATAGTAGCTGAATGCCGTATAGCACGCGATGAAGGGCAGCACGACAAGCGCACCCATCAGGATGATGACCAGACTTTCGGGCGAGCTGGCAGCCTGCCAGATCGTCAGTTTCTCGGGAACGATGTAGGGATAGAACGAGTAGGCGAGCCCCAGAAAGCCGAGGACAAACAAGCTCATCGCGCCCATGAACGGCACGAAGTCCAGCGAATGGTCCAGCCTCGGCATCCGCCTGAGGAATACCCAGAGTGCCACAAAGAGCGCGGCGGTCATCAGCGGGATGGGCATCAGACCGATCATGTTCGGGAAAGAAAACCAGCGCTCGAAAATGCGAGGGCTGACCAGCGGCGTCGCCAGCGAGACGGCCACCATCCCGATGGCCGTGGCCACCAGCGTCAGGCGTGTCCAGCGTACGGCCCGGGCCTGCAGATCGCCGTCAGTCTTGCCCACCAGCCAAGTGGCGCCCATGAAGCCGTAGGCTGCCGCAAGGCCGGCTGCGGCCCCGATGGCGAAGGCGTGCGTCAGCCAGCCTTCCTGGAAACCCATGATGTAAAGGCCAAGCATGTAGCCCTGGGTCAGAGCCGACAAAGCCGAACCACCGACAAAAGCCCAATCCCACCAGCGTTGGTACTGCTCCTGAGCCTTGACCCGGAACTCAAACGCGACTCCGCGAAGGGTCAACCCGAGCAGCATCAGGGCCACCGGCAGATAAAGCGCCTGAAGCACCATGCCGTGCGCGGTGGGGAAAGCCACGAGCAGCAGACCGATCCCCAGCACCAGCCAAGTTTCGTTGGCATCCCAGAACGGGCCGATAGTGGCCACCATCCGGTCGCGCTCCTGCCTGTCCGCAAGTGCCATCAGCATGCCAACGCCCAGATCGTAGCCATCAAGGATGACATAGGCCAGGATCGCGATGCCCATCAGGGCAGCGAAAATGAGTGGGAGGGTCTGTCCGTCCAGAAGAGCCGGCATGATGGATCCCTCAGCCGTTCCTGGCCGTTGCGCCACGCGGATGCACGGGCGCACCTCCCTTGCTCACACCAAGGCCGGCCGGCCCTGCGACACCCTTGAGCCCCTTGCCTGCCAGATGGAACAACACCGAGATGTAAGCCGCAATCAGCGCGACATAGATGGCCAGATACATCGCGAGCGTTGACGCAATCATACCAGCCGGCACCTTTGAGGCGGCCTCAGCCGTCGTCAGGACGCCTGTGACCAGCCATGGCTGGCGCCCGATTTCCGTAACGTACCAGCCGGCCAGCGTCGCCACCCAGCCTGAAAAGGTCATCCCGACCAGCAGCCAAGCCAGAGGTGCCGTGATGTCGCCCCTGCGCCATAGCCTCCAGCCACTTGCCCAGGACAGTAGCAACATCAGCATGCCGATGCCCACCATGATCCGGAAAGCATAGAACACGGGCGCGACCGGCGGATGCAGGCGTGTGCCGTCGGCTCTGACGAATTCATTCAGTCCAGGGACGATTCCGGCGGGATCATGCTTGAGAATCAGGCTCGCCCCGTTCGGGATGGCAATCTCCAGCGCGTTGCGGCGCTCACGCTCGTTCGGGATCGCGAACAGCACCAGCGGCACATTTCCGCGCGTCTCCCAGTTCGCTTCCATGGCCGCGACTTTCGCAGGTTGATGCTTCAGCGTGTTGAGCCCGTGCATGTCGCCCACAATGATCTGAACCGGGATCAGAAGCGCGCCGATGGTGATACCCGTCCTAAGGGCGATCATGACATCGGGTCCGCGATCATGCTTCAGCCAGCGCCAGGCTGACAGACCCGCTATCAGGAAGCCGCAGGTCAGGCCGGAGGCAAGCAGCATGTGCGCCAGCCTGTAGGGCAGCGACGGATTGAAGATGATGGCCACCCAGTCGATGGCAAAGGCGACGCCGTCGCGCATCTCATGACCGGCGGGGGTATGCATCCACGAGTTCAGAACGAGGATCCAGAAGGCTGACATGGTGGTGCCGAACGCAACCAGGAACGTCGCCAACGTGTGAACCCAGTTCGGCACCTTCCGGAAGCCAAACAACATGATGCCGAGGAATGTCGCTTCCAGGAAGAAGGCTGTCAGCACCTCGTAGGCCAGCAGCGGCCCGGCAATGTTGCCGACCCTTTCCATGAAACCCGGCCAGTTGGTGCCGAACTGGAAGCTCATGGTGATTCCGGACACCACGCCGAGGGCAAATGACAGCGCGAACACCTTCACCCAGAACCGGTAGGCGTTCATCCACTTGTCCTCACCGGTGCGGTTGAACATCACCTTGAACAGCAGGAGCACCCAACCAAGCGCAATCGTGATGGTCGGGAACAGGATGTGAAACGAGATATTGGCACCAAACTGGATGCGGGCGAGCAGGATCGGGTCCATCACAGAATGTCCTCGGCCTCAGCTGTTGTGGTTGGTGGATCGGGTCTTGCCGCCCGGGACCGTGAAGAGGCGGTCCTTCATCTCGAGAGCCTTGACGACCTTCGAGCCGAGGCTGAGAAGCTGTATCAGCCGCTCGGTCTCGAGCTTCTGGACGTCAGCATACCAGTTCGTCAGCAATTCGATCAGTTCATGCATGTCCTTGAGACGCGCCTGGGCATGTCGTTCCTGCGGCGTTCCGGGCGCTTGCATCAGCAATTCGCGCAGCATCGACAGCGTCGGGTCAATTTCCCGCTTCTTGCGTTCCTCAACGAGCGTCCGGACGATCGCGTAGATGTCATCCGGGGTGCTGAAGAACTCGCGGCGGTCGCCATGGACCTGACGTTGCCGGACCAGGTTCCAGCTTTGAAGCTCTTTCAGGCCCATCGAGACATTGGAACGGGAGACGCCGAGCCGTTCGACGATATCATCGGCACACAGCGGATGCTCGGCAATGAAGAGAACGGCATAGATTTGGCCCACCGTCCGGTTGATGCCCCAGCGGCTGCCCATTTCGCCGAAGTGCAGGACGAAGGCTTCACACAACGGAGGAAGGTTCATGGGGTTTTCTCAAATTTCAGAATTTTCAGAAAATACAGAATATGCCATGCCTGCCGAAAGGGGCTTTATTGTCGCAGCCGGGCACCGTCGGAGCAACGCAAGGGGACCCACGCCCCCCGCTTCATCGAGCGCTGCGTATCGTTTTCCGGCGCTGGATTTTCCCCTACGGGCAGGAGAAGTACCAATCCGGTTGCGGCGGCAGGGTGCGATTGCGTGCGGATTCCGCGGCAATGCGGACACAGATTCCGGGCCATTGTGGACATCATTCCGATGATTGCGGACAGCTGATGATGACTGCCCAAGCTCGGCCCGTCGTGCGCAACCCTTGGAATTTCGATCAATGCCTCGGCGCTGCGTCCCGTCACGGCATTCAACCGATCTGGGCGGATGTACGGCTCAATCAATTGAAGCCATGGAACAGAACGCCGGATCACCGTCTTCAAGAGTTCAATCGGCAACTTGCGCTTCCTGTGGCCAGCCCGGCAGCCAAGGCTCACGCCCCCCCAAGAAGCAGATTGGCCGATGTTGCTGCGAGGCCGGCATCCAGAATGATACCGACGGTGCCGGAACCCGGACGGTCACCGGAAGACCCAGCAGGAGCATTCTCGGCTCGCCCGCTGCCCGTCCTCGACTCGAGACCCATTGATCATGACCAGAATGCGACGGCCGCAACGATGCAGATGGCTGAGAAGAAGCCGTGTGCGCATTGCCCCCGTCATCAACCATAGGTGCGGGGAAACTCCCCCAGTTCAACCGCAGGAACCGGATGTTGACCGCCAAAAAACCTGTGATCATGCCAGCGTGCGGCCTTGGCGTCGGTCAATGCATTGAGCCGATCAAGGATGTCGCGACTGCGCGTCTTCAGAAGGGCCTCCAGCTTGTCGTAATCCGGGAATGCGTCGAAGGCCTCGGACCATATGGCCCGTCCAGCCAGATATCCTGCAGCTCCTGCCCTGTAGGCATAGTGCAACGACTGCTCGAAGTCGTCGGCCCCGGCCCCTGCAGACAGCATGACCCACGGTCCGGGGACCATCGCCGCCATTTGATCATAGGCTTGCTGCAAGGTTGCTGCGTCCTTGCTGTCAGAAGCTGGTACGCCATGAATCGGACCTGGTGGCTCGAGCTTGTAGATGTCGATGCCAAGCGCCGGATCGCAGAACGGTCGAATTGAGTCGATGACAAGTTGTGTGCGTCGAGGCGCCAGAGTGGCCGGGTCTTCGCCAGGTAGGGGATAAACAAGGACCTCAAGAAGCATGACGATGTCATGCTTGGCACACTCTTCGGCAGCTGCACGGACAAAGGCTTCCTGATGCGCGCATACGTCGGGCGCGGCGTCTGCCCGATACCAAACCAAAACCTTGACCGCATCGGCACCAATCCTTCGGGCTTTCGCGACGGACCAGCCCGGGATGGGAACGCTCTTGCGCCCACCGGCCGTATTTTCTGTTTCAGAATGCTCGTGAGACAGTATCAGGCCCCGGTGCGCGGGCAACTCACCGATGCTGTCAGGATAGGCGAGATGAGGGTCCATCAGCAGTGCCGAGGACTGCGCCGTAAGATGACGCGCCAATAGACGCTTGACCCGGACAACATCCTCTGTCGGGGCAGTGGCGGTTCCACGCTTTGCCGCGATGGGGCCAAACATCGGCGTCCGTTGGTCGATCGCGACCATTTTCCAGAAACCGTGCTCATCAGCGAGACGGCGCATGCCCCACAGTTTGCCAGGAGAAACCGATTGTCTTGTGCTGGTCATGGGAGACGCTCCTTCGACATGAGTTCAATGACGGCTGATCTATCGGGCATGCCTTCCCAGCCTGCCCCGTTCTCGGCTTTCCTGGCAGCCGCGGCCGATGCAAACCGGGCAGCCCAAACAATCTCCCTGCCCTCCGCCACGGCGAGAGCATAGGCGCCATGGAAAACGTCTCCGCAGCCGGTCGTGTCGTGTACTTCGACAGCGAAGGCTGGAAGGCGCACGATTTTGCCGCCGATCATCCAAATGCTGCCCACGCCACCGCATGTTATCGCAATCGCACGGGCTCGGAGACCTGCCATCCGCTTCAGCTGATCTTCCGGGCTACCCGGCCCCACGTAGTCGTGCGCGCCCTGGGCGGAGAAAATGACGTGATCCGCCCGAGAGACGAGACGCTCCATATCTGCCGCCGAGCCACCATCGGCATCCAGGACGGTTGGTAGATTGCGATTGTTTGCCAAAGCCAGCGCTGCCAGGGCACCGGCAGGCCAACGGGTATCCACCAGCGCGATTGCGGTATCCTGTGGAAGACTGTCCGGCACCGCACCGGCGGTTACCGGTAGGCCAGTGCGATCAACCGCGATGCTGCGCTCGCCCGATCCGTCTACGATCACGATCGATCGGATTGTCCTTGCGCCCGGCACTGTTGCCAGTCCTTCCCGGTCGACCCCATGACGAGACAAGGCCTGTGCAATGGCTTCACCCGCCGGATCCGTCCCAACCCGGCCCCAGAAGGATGCACGGCCGCCAAGATGGGCAATGGCGACCGCAGCAGTCGCTGCAGGGCCGCCAAACCGGCCATCATAATGCAGAACATCGGTCTTGACCCCTGCTGCAGGCAGGACATCGACGTGGAAGACCTCATCACGGACCACATTACCGACACAGACGACACGTGGACCCGTCATACTGGGCACATCAAAGGCTTGAGGCGCTTGCCTTGACCGAAAACGCCAAACAGACCCTCCAGGCCTTCCAGTGGAACCGTTTCGTCGACAAGCCGGCCAAAATCTTGCCGATTACTCCGCAGGATCTCGGTATTCTGCGCGAAATCCGAAAGCGGAAAATAAAAGGATCGGATCAGATAGAAATCCTTCAACCGGATCGAGCGCGTCTCCTTGATGGACCATGCATCTGATTCTCCGATCTGGATGACAGCGCCATCCGGGCCCACTGCTTCCAGTGCCAGTTGGCGCCCGGCATCTTTTCCGCTTGCCTCGACAACAATCCTGTAGCGCCCCGAAGCGGCATTCTCGGCGATCGCTATGCTGGCGCCAAGGGAAGCGGCAAACTCCGAGCGATACCGGACGGGATCAATCACCTCGATCGGCCCAAACCCCAGATTGCGCAGGACAAGGATTGCGCCCAGTCCGATGGGACCAGCTCCGACGACCAGCGCCTTGCCGTGATCAACGACTTTCTGCGCCAGACGAATGCCGTGGGCCGTGGTGCCGATCACGTCCAGCAACAAGGGAGCCAGGCGGTCGCTGATGTCATCGGGGACTTCAAGCAGGCAGCGCTCCGGTGCAACAACCCGGTCGGCATAGCCCCCGTTGCGTTGCCAACCGATGAGTGTGCGGGATGAACACAAGTGCGTCCGCCCTGAACTGCAGTCATCGCAGGCGTTACAGAAGACCGGAATGTAGATGACAACCCTCTGACCGTGCCTTGGATGCTGTGGCGCATCGATCACACCAAAAATCTCATGCCCGGGCGTCACCGGCCAGCCGTTGCGCCATTGCCTCAACTCGCTTCCGCAAAGCGCGCAGGCTTTGACGCGCACGAGCAGTTCATCGGGACCTGGGACCAGTTCAGGCCCTTGCTCAATGGAAATGCGGCCCTCGCCGTGAAACTTTGCAAAGTTCATCCCTTGACCGCTCCCGAGGCGAGGCCACCCACCAACCGTTTCTGGATCAGCAGCGTCAAAATGAGCGGGGGCAAGGCGATGATCACCGCCGCGGCCATGAGCGCACCCCAGTTGGTGACCCCCTCGCCAATGAAATTGAAACTGGCAACGATCGCTGTCTTGGTCCTGATGCCTGACAGGACGAGGGCAAAGACAAAATAGTTCCAGGAAAAGACGAAGCTCAGGATTGCCGCAACGACCATCCCGCCCGAAACGATGGGAATTGCCACCAGCCGAAGGATCTGGTCCTGCCGGGCACCGTCGATCTGCGCAGACTCGACCAGCTCGCGCGGCAACGCATCCATGTACGGCAACAGCACCCAGATCACGACCGGCAAGGTGATCGCGGCGTGCGTGAGTATCAGCACGAGATGGCTTCCCACAAGCCCGAGCTTGGTGAACATGATCAGCCACGGCAACAGAAACAAGGTTCCCGGAGCCATGCGGGCAAAGAGCGTGATCGTCGCCGGCCACGACATCCTGTGCCAGGAAATCGCAAAGGCGGCAGGAACGCCCAGAATGATTCCGAGCGCCGTCGACCCCGAGGCGACGATCATGCTGTTGATCGTCGCATGCAAAAAGTCGTTCCTGCTGAACAACTCCACGAAATTCTCAAGCGTCGGCGTGAAAATGAGCTTTGGTGGCAGTGCAGCAACTTCTATGCGCGACTTGAAGGCCAGCATGAAAATCCAGACAATCGGGATCCCCAGTATTGCGAGAACAATTGTAAGCTGGATCCTGTCAAGGACGCGCAGTGTCTTGCGGCTCACCATGCGACGGCGGCCCGTAATTTCGAGAAGATCAGAACTGATCCCAACACCACGGCCGAAAGGGTGATCATGATGGCGCTGGCATAGCCAAAATCAAAGAACTCGAACCCGCGCCGGTATGCGAGGATGTTGAGGGTTGTGCTGGAATTGCCCGGCCCTCCCTGCGTTGTCAGGTAGATGACATCGAAAAAGCGAAGAATGTCCACGCTGCGCAGAACGGCTGCGGTCACCAGTGTTGGTCCGAGCAGCGGGAGGGTCACGTGCCAGAACCGCTGGAAACTCGTGGCCCCATCAAGTTCGACAGCCTCGAAAACCTCGCCGGGCAGCGAAAGGTATCCACCCATGACGATCAGGGCCACAAACGGTGTCCATTGCCAGGTGTCCAGAACCGCAAAGGTGAAAAGAACGGTCCTGGGATCGGACAGCCATAATCCCGGTGGCAAGCCGATCTGGGCAAGCAACCAGTTTGCAATGCCAAAACTTGGATCAAGAATGACAATCGCCATCATGCCCACAACCACAGGTGGCAGCATGAAAGGGGAGACCAGAATGACCCTCGTCAGGCCCTGCGCCGCCCGCGAGCGACCGAGCAGAAGCCCGAGCCAGGTCCCCAAGACAAGTTGCATCGACAGCGACATGACGTAAAGGCTGACGGTCAGCTTGAACGCATTCCAGAACTCCGGATCTTTCACCAATCGCGCATAGTTATCCAGCCCGATGAAGACTGGGGTACCCCCGGGCGGAACATTGGAGAGTGACAGCCAGATCGCGTAGCCGATCGGGAACCCGATCATGCCGATGGTAAACACCATCGCCGGGGCGGCCATCCAGTGGTAGCCCGCGAGAACATGTGCTGAGGACGTGCGCATGACGGACGTTGGCGAGGCCGAAGCCCCGCCATCTGGGATCACTGGAGCTTCGCGAGGGCTTCATCAGCCTTTCTGGCGGCGTCAACCGGCGATGCACCCTGGACGATTTCCTGGACAGCCGTTCCGATGATATCCCGCGCCTCCGGAACCCTCTCGGTCGGTGACTGATACACGCCAGTCCCGGTCTTGCCGATCTCGATCAGGGAGTCGGCCCAGGCCTTGCGGATCGGCATTTCGGCGATCCATTTATTGAATTCCTGTCCTTCAAAGACGCTGGCGCGCGGCGGAGCGACGCCATTGGCGATCAGCTTTGTCTGGATCTCGCGGCTTGTGGCCCACTGCAGGAAGTACCATGAGGCTGGTCTACGCTGTGAGTTGGGCGAAATGGTCACCGTCCAGCCGATGGCGACGGGTTTGGATATCTTGGTCTCGCGCCCAGGGGGCAGAACTGTTACGCCAAGGTCCTGCGCGCGGCCCGGGAACCGCATGATATTGGCAAACTCATTGCTGCTTTCATGCGTCATGGCGATCCGGCCCTGACCGAGCAATTCGATCACCTGCGTGAAGGTATGGTTCAGGGCACCTGGAGGGCCGTAGTCCTTCAGCAGGCTGGCATACATCGCCAGGCCCTTGAGTGTATTGGGCTGCGAGAGCCCAGGTTTGCCATCAGGCGTGGCATAGCTGCCACCCTGATTGTTGATGAATGCCGTAAGCGCATACGGGATGGCGCCGCGCAGGCCGCGTGCAGCCCAGACCCCCATTGATGCATCACAGGTCTTCAGCGCCTTGGCGGTTTCCGGCAGGTCCTCAATCGCCTTCGGTTCGGCTACCTTGCACTTCTCGAAGATATCCTTGCGCCAGTAGAACAGCGGACCTTCCTGATTGATCGGCAGGGCGACGATCCTATTGCCGAAAGTACTCGCAGCGCGAATGGAGGCGCTGAAATCCTCGTAGTTGAAATCCGGCATCGTCATGGCCTTGTCCGCCATCAATGGCGCAAGATCGGCATACCAGCCAGCCTTCTCGAAGATCGCGCCCTCGCGGCTCGTGAGGCTCATGTAGACGTCGAGGTCTGCCGACTTGCCCTGCATCAGCGTCGTCAGGCGGGCCCGGAACTGTTCTTCGTTGAAAATCTCGATCTGGGTCTTGATGCCTGTCTTCGCGGTGAACTCCGCCGCCAGATCGCGCATCGCCTGTGACCAGGGGTGATTATTGAGCATCAGGTTGATGGTTTGACCTTCATGCGCGCGCCAGTTGAAGGTCTGCGCCGCAACAGGAGCTGACAGTGCAATCGAGATTGCGGCTGCGCCAAGGATGTATTTGAGTTTCATGCTTCAATCCTCCCAGATTGCGGCCTTTTGCCGTGTGTTGTGCATTGGCTTGGTGATCAGGACGCGACATAGCCCCCGTCGACGGGGATCGTTACACCGTTGATGAGTCTTGCTGCCGGTGATGCCAGAAACACCGCTGTGCCGGCCAGTTCTTCGGGATCGGACCAGCGTTTCGTCGGCAAACGCTGCATGACAGCATCGTTAAACGCCGGATCTTCCCGACCGCCCCGACTGATTTCGGTGCGGATCCAGCCAGGAGCGATGGCGTTTACGCGGATGCCATCCTCGGCATAGGCGACTGCCAGCGAACGCGTCAGGCCGATGATCGCCGTCTTCGCGGAGGCATAGGCCGGAATCCGGCTCGCCCCAAAGTAGGAGTACATCGACCCGATATTGATCAGGCAGCCCCTTGCCGCAGCAAGCTGCGGTCGAAACGCCGTGGCAAGCCGCAAATTCCCGCCGAGGTGGATGTTGACGATGTCCATGAAAACTTCGGGCTTGTGCTCCTCGTGGCGAATGAGTTTCCCGGCACAATGGATCAAGACATCAAGTTTCTTGGTCTTGGCTGAAAGCGCTTCGACTGCACCTGTATCTCGTACATCGAGATGTTCGAATTCGAACCCTTCATCGACAGGTGGAGGCTTCACGTCAGATATTGTCACATGTGCACCGGCACCACGGAAGGCTTTGGCAAAGGCAGTGCCAATGCCGCCTGCCCCGCCGCTGATCAGGACATGCTGACCCGAAACAGAAAAATCAGGCGCGGACATGGCAACCTACGACACAGCTCTTCGGGCACCGAGGCAGATCCCGCGAAACGCTCGAAATCACGATGCCTCCCAAAGACATTTTTATCTGTTAGCCTAAGGTGGCATTGATCTTTCTCTTCCGCAATATGAATTTTCGTTTTCGCGCATCAAAAGCTGGCACCAATACGCGACCACAGGACTGACAATGATCGATCTGAGCAAACGGCGACGCGACATTCTCCGTCTACTGAGCCATCGTGGCTATGTGGCAATCGAGGAGTTTACGGCGAAATTCGATGTGACGCCGCAAACGCTGCGAAGAGATCTGCATGAACTCGCCGAGATGGGATTCTTGCGCCGTCATCACGGCGGAGCGAGCGCCATTTCCAGCACTGCCAATAGTGACTATGTCATGCGTCACATCGAGAATGCGGATGAGAAGGCTCGCATAGGCAAGGCCGTTGCGGCGATGATTCCCGCTGGATCCTCCGTTTTCATGACACCGGGAACAACGGTTGAGGCAGCCGCCAGGGCACTGGCCGATCAACGCGTGGAAAACTTGCAGGTTGTCACAAACAGTACAGTTGCTGCAGGTATCCTCGATGACTGCCCGGATGTCACGATCCAATTGACTGGCGGCTCATGGATGGCCAACAACCGGGCCATGGGCGGCGCGGGAGCGGTTCCGGCTGTGGACAGATTCCGCTGCGATTTTGCGATCCTGAGTATTGGTGCGATCGACCCATCAGGGCACCTGCTTGAGTACAGGCAAGAAGAAGTGCTCGTCGCCCGCGCCATGCTGCTCAATTCGCGGCACCCTATCTTGCTTGCCGACCACACGAAGTTTTCCCGTGTCGCGACATTCGTTCTTGGAACGTTGCACGATTGCGCGACCCTTGTAACGGACCGCACACCAAGCGGAACAGTCGCTCGAATGATCGAAGAGTCGAGTTGCCGTTTGGTGGTCGCCTACTAGTGGGTTGATCGGATCAAGTGACCTTATGGACATCCATGAGGACGGAGCCTTCGGGCGACTTGATATTGTCGAGACGGGGCGTCGCTGGAGCGCGGCTGCCAAGGAAGCGTCATATCCTTGCGCCGTGCCGGAACTGCGTTTGATCTCGCGCGATATGGTCGGTCCAGAGCGCCCCAGACGCCCGGCTATCCAGCGACAGCTTCGACTTTCATTCAGATACCGATGTATGAAATTGAGTTCCTCACCGCTGAGGTGATTGTAAACTTGGCCCATCACTCACCCGATAATCCGTCAGGTGATGCACTTCAAATGGGAGACGGCCCTGGTTATTCACGCAATCGGAGATTTGCAGCTCATGAAGCGCTAGCGATCATGAACCGTCCATATGGGGAAGCACCAATTTTGCCGATCACGACAGTTTCGACTGATATCGCCGGACGCGAAGCTTCGGGTGTTGAAAGTTTTGTTACGAAAGGGCCTTGATAGGTCAAAAAGGGATGCGGCAGATACGTGCGACAAGCAAGTCAGTCGAGATGCGAATGGACACCGAAGAAGACGGTGGTGGGCCCTGCAGGACTCGAACCTGCAACCAGACCGTTATGAGCGGTCGGCTCTAACCATTGAGCTAAGGGCCCTGAGCAACGAGATAGCCGCCGGGGGCGAAGGGGTCAATGAAACACCCGGCTGATGTCGCCATCAGCCGGGTGAGAGGAGACTCGAGCAACGTTCGGCGTTCAGGGCCGTGGCTTGCCGAGCTCGGGATAATCGCTGAGCATCGGCGCACCGTTGAGGGGCTTCTGCACGCCCTGGTGGCAGGTGGCGCAGAAGGCCTTTGCGGCGTCACCCTCAGGACCCAGCTTGGTCGCGGGGTAGGTTGTGTTGAGAGGCGCCAGATAGTTGGCGTTGACGTCCCGCAGCATGCGGATGCCGTGATAGGCATTGACGCGTTGGGGCGGCGCATCCTTCCACTCGCCGAAAGCCCGGCTGTTGTGGCAGAAGGTGCAGTTCACACCGAGCGATTCAGACATATGGTTCATCAGCGCGTTGGTGCGTTCGGCGACCGCGATCTGCTCATGCTTGCCGGTGGGCAGCGCGGTCTGACCGGTCACGCGGATGGTCTCGGCGAACTGGATCAGGGGCGTGAACGGATCGGCGGGTAGCGAAGCGCGCCCGACGAACTTGCCGGCCAGGTTCTGGCCGTTGTTCGCACCAATCCAGCCACCGGCGTCGGCGAGATTCTTGGGATGGCCTGCACCGGTGAACCAGGTCTGCGTCGGGATCGGGTTGCCGCGATGGCAGGTATAGCAGGTCACGCCGGTGGCGCCGACATGGTTTGTCCAGTTCGAGTTGATCTCGCGCGTCATCTGCAGCATGCGGCGCGCGGTCTTGTACTGGTACTTGCTCTCATCCGCCATGTTGTTGAGGTTGTGGCAGTAAGAGCACCCCTGACCCTCATCAGAGCCCGAGACGCCGCCGGGCGCCACCCAGGATGTCATGGCGACCATGATGCGGGTGAACTCGGTTTCGCTCAAGTCGCCCAGAACCTTGACATTCTGGTAGGCCTGCGCGGCGCGGGGGCCGGTGCGGTCGCCCGGAGGGATCACCTCCGAAGCCTGGTTGACCTCGGCGAGGGCCGCCAGTCGCTTCGGGCTCTGCACCTGTTCCAGCGCAACCCCGCGATAGCCGTTCTGCTGGGTGGCCTCCGGCGGATTCTGCTGGCAGCCCGCCAACAGGAGTCCGAAACCGACCGCTAGTCCGGCAACAAGGCCGGAGCGTTTGGAGAGTATCGTATGCATGCTCATGTCACCGCGCTCCTGGAAGCAGGCTGGGATCAACGACAGGCGGGTTCACGGCGGGGTAGCTTGGCGCGAAGCCATAATGCTGTGCCCAGAGGAACCAGTTGTCGACCACGGTACCGGTCAGAAGGATGCCGATGCCGCCGGTAATCGGGGTCAGGACGGCGAACCACCAGGCCCAGCGGTGGATCGATTCCATGCTCGCATTGAAGCCCATGGTCCAGCGCCAGAACAGGGCGGCGCGCTCCGAGGCTGTGCCGCGGTCCACGATCTGCTCGATCTCGCGCTCGCCGCCGTAGCGGGTGACCGCGAGGATGGTGCCGGCATGCATGGCGAAGAGCAGGACGGAACCGTAGAGAAAGACGATCGAGAAAGCGTGGAACGGATTGTAGTGCAGGTTGCCGTAGCGGATCGAGAAGGCTTGCACCCAGTCAAGATGCGGGAAGATGCCGTAGGGAACCGCCTCGCACCAGCAGCCCATGGCGATCGGGCGGATGAAGCCGAGCACCAGCATGAGCCAGATCGCGGCGGCGAAGGCCCATGGCACGTGCGTGCCCATGCCGAGTGCCCGGGCCCGGGTGTAGGTTCGCGCCCACCAGAACAGCACGGAGGCGGTGAAGAAGAAGCCCGTCATCAGGAACCAGCCACCCTCATTGAGAGGAATGAATGGGTTGAGGCCATGCTTGGCCAGCGGCGGCTCAAGGCCGAGCCAGAAGAGCTGGCGGACGAACTGCACCGGGTCCCAGTTCACTGAGGCCCACATGTTGAGGCCGATGATCTCGAAGGCAATGATGCCGCAGGCGATGGAGAGAAGACCGTACACCCCGAGATAGACCGGGCCGACCTGGGCATCGCCGAGCTTGCCGAACCAGTAATTGTGGCTGGTCTTTGTGCCGCGTTCGTAGATTCCCTTCGCGATCGGGATCCCGAGGTCATCAGGTCCGCGGACCTGAACCCTGGTGAAGATATTCTGGTAGTCAACAGTTGTCAGAAGACCCATTTTGCCCTCCCCTCACGACCAGATTGGCAGGTCAAGCCACCAGCTCCACCACCTGGGCCAACCCTGGGTCCAGAAGGGGCCACTGATGACGATGCAGACAGCGGACCAGAAGCCCGCCGACAGGGCCAGGAACAGGCCGAGACGGTGTATGCCGATGGTGCCGACGGAATAGCCGATGAAATCGCGGAAATAGGCGTTTTCGTGCTCGGGGGTTTTGACCGCCTCACCCTTCTTCGGGTTCACGGCGGAGAGCACCAGGCCGCCATGCAGCGACAGCGCGAGTGTCGTGGTGAAGAAGAACGTCACCGCGATCATGTGCGCCGGATTGTACATGAAGTTCAGGTACTGGTAGCCGACATTCGAAACCCAATCGAGGTGGCTGAAGATGCCATACGGGAAGCCGTGGCCCCAGGCACCCAGAAGCACCGGGCGGATGACCACCAGAGTCACATAGGCGAAGATCGCGACACCGAACGCAAAGGGCACATGGTAGCCCATGCCCAGTTTGCGGCAGATTTCGACCTCGCGCAGCATCCAGGAGACGAAGGCCCCGATCGCACAGATGGTGATGATCTGCCAGAGCCCGCCCTCGGCCAGCGGCGCAAGGCCAAGTCCATATTTAAGGTCCGGCGGGGCGATGCTGATCGTCCAGGGATTGAAGGTGCCCTGCATCGACGCGCTGTAGAAAATCAGCACGGTGCCAAGGATGGAAAAGAATGCGGCGGTTACGCCGAACATGCCGACATAGAAGGGGCCGACCCAGAAATCGAAGAGGTCGCCTCCCAGAAGCGTCCCGCCACGGACGCGGTATTTTCGTTCAAAACTGAGCATTGCCATGGTGTGGCCTCCGAGCGGTCCCCCAGAAATCAGCAGCTCCAGGCTCCGCGTTGGGGGCCTGGGCGGAAAAGGGCGGGCAAGCTCAGGCCAGCAGTGCCAGATGTCTCGTCCGCCCTGTTGTCGTTACTTCTTCACAACCACAGGCGCGCTGAGCCAGCTGCCGTAGCGTGGCGTGCTCAGCTGAACGAAATGGTTGACAAGAACCATCGTAAAGCAGAAGGCGAGCACTGCAACGAGTGACCG
>JAPLOU010000037.1 GCA_026400535.1 Hyphomicrobiales bacterium | reverse complement strand
GGACTGATGCGGAACGTCAACCTCGCGCATGGCTCGCTCTATCTGCTCGGTGGCTATCTCGGCTACGAGATCGCCAACGCGACCGGGATGTGGCTGCTCGCCTTCCCCATCGTGTTCGTGCTGGTCGGCGCACTCGGTCTGCTGCTGCAGCATCAGGTCTTCCGGCGCATGGAGGGCGAGGAACTGCGCCAGACGCTCGTGACGATCGGCATTTCGGTGGTTCTGGCCGACATCATGCTGTGGATCTGGGGCGGTCAGAGCTACCAGGTCCTGTCCCCAGATTGGCTCAGTGGGCCGATGACGTTGCCGCTGGTCTCGTCGCTGCGATCCAATGGCGATCCGGTCTACCTGACCTATCCGCAGGTGCGCATCGCCATCCTGATCGCGGCCATCATCATCGGCCTCGCCATGTGGCTCGTGCTGAACCGGTCGCGGCTGGGGATGCTGATCCGCGCCGGCGTCGATGACCGCGACATGCTGGCCGCGTCCGGCGTGCGGATCCAGTATGTCTTTCTGGCCGTGTTTGCCTTCGGCGCCGGGATGGCAGGTATGGCCGGCATCGTCGGCGGCACCTTCCAGTCGCTGACCCCGGGCGAAGACACGCGCTTCTTGCTGGCTTCGCTGGTGGTGGTGATCGTCGGCGGCATGGGCTCGATCCCCGGCGCCGCGCTCGGAGCCCTGATCATCGGCCTCGCCGAGCAGATCGGCCTTGTCTACGCGCCGACCTACTCGGTCGTGTTTACATTCCTGATCATGGCCGTCGTGCTCGCCTTCCGCCCGCAAGGCCTTCTGGGGGCCGGCCGCTGATGACTTACGCCATCCGCACCACGACACCGGCACCGCCGACGCTGCTGGAAAAGGTCCCGCCTCTGTGGTGGGCCCTTGCCCTGCTGCTGCTCGTGATGCCGCTTTTCGCGAGCAATTTCGTGCTGTTCCAGATTTTCGGCTGGACCTTCATCCTCGGCATGATCGGGCTCTCCTTGATGTTCCTCGCCGGCTATGGCGGAATGGTCAGCCTGATCCAGATGACGGTCGGCGCGCTTGCTGGCTACATGGTGGCCATCCTGGGAACCAGCGGCGTGTCGACCATCAGCCTTGGCTGGCCATGGTGGCTCTACATCCCGGTCGCCATCCTCATCGCGGCGCTGTTCGGAACGCTTGTCGGCGCCCTGGCCGTGCGCACCGAGGGCATCTACACGATCATGATCACCTTGGCGATCGCGTCGGCATTCTTTTACTTCACCCGGCAGAACTATGGCCTTTTCAACGGCTATACTGGCTTCAACCGCGTCGTGCCGCCTGACCTGTTCGGCATCGACTGGCGGCAGGCAACGCCGTTCTACTACCTGACCCTGGCTTGCGCCGCGCTCTCCTATGTTGCAGTGGTCTATGTGTCGCGCTCGCCGTTCGGCCTTGCGCTCCAGGGCGTCCGTGACAACCCGCGCCGTATGGGCGCGCTCGGCTTCTCGGTCACGGCCCACCGCATTCTCGCCTACACCTTCTCCAGCATCATCGCAGCCGTCGGCGGCATCCTGCTCGTCTGGCAGAATGCGCAGGTATCTCCTGGCACGGCCGGCATTCCGCAGGTCATCGACATTCTGGTGATCGCGGTGGTGGGCGGCATCAGGCGACCCATCGGCCCGTTCATCGGCGCGCTGATCTATGTGCTGCTGCGCGTTTATTCGCCCGATGTGCTGCTGGCTTTCGGCCTCTCGGGCGAGCGCTTCAAGCTGCTGATCGGCCTTGGCTTTCTCGTCATCGTCTTCTTCTCACCCGATGGCGTGCTCGGGCTGTGGGAGAAATACAAGGCGCGGCGGCAGAAGCAGGGTGATCCCTTACGCGGAGGGCGGCCATGACGCTCACGCAAACACGCCCTGGCCCGGCCCGCAACACCGCCGAGCGCCTGAATTCGGTCAGTTCCGGCAATGCGCTGGAACTGCGTGGCGTGACCAAGCTGTTCGGCGCGCTCGCGGCGATCTCCGATGTGACGCTGACTGTGCGCCCCGGCGAGCGCCGCGCCGTGCTTGGCTCGAACGGCGCCGGCAAGACAACGCTGTTCAACTGCGTCACCGGCGACTTCTTGCCGACTTCGGGCACGATCCGCCTGTTCGGCGAGGACGTGACCAGCTTCCCGGCCCATGAGCGGATCAGGCGCGGCCTGCGTCGCACCTATCAGATCTCGTTGCTGTTCGGCGGCCTCACCGTAGCCGACAATGTCTACCTCGCCTGCCGCGGCGTCTCGCGCGGGCGCTTCTCGCTGCTGCGGCCACGCGTCAATGACGTCCTGGTCACGCGCGCCACTGAACTGATCGAGGCCGTGCATCTGACCCCGGCCCGCGACACGCTCGTCGCCAACCTCTCTTACGGCCAGCAGCGCCAGCTCGAGATTGCCCTGGCGCTGGCGGGGGCCCCGCGCTTCATCCTGTTCGACGAGCCCGCGGCCGGACTTTCACCCACCGAGCGGGCGGAGCTCGTCTCGATCCTGACAGGATTGCCCGCCCATATCGGCTTCATCATCATCGAGCACGACATGGATGTGGCGCTGCGCGTCGCCGAGAGCGTGACGATGTTGCACAACGGGCGCGTCTTCAAGGAAGGTACGCCCGAGCAGATCGAGAACGACACCGAGGTGCAGGAACTTTACCTGGGGAACGGTCATGGCTGAACGGTCCCGCTCGGCACCCCGCGTCCCCGCGCTCGACATTCGCGGCCTCAACGTCTACTATGGCGCCTCGCACGCGCTGCAGGGCGTCGACCTCAGGCTCGACCACGGCGTGCTCTCGGTCGTCGGCCGCAACGGCATGGGCAAGACCACCCTGTGCAAGGCGATCATGGGGCTGGTGCCCATCTCGTCCGGAACGATCAACTTCGCCGGCCAGTCGCTCGTCGGCCTGGCCCCGGCCGATATCGCCCAGCTTGGCATCGGGTATGTGCCGCAGGGCCGACGTCTCTGGCGCTCGCTGACCGTCGACGAGCACTTGCGGATGATCGCAGGCCGCCGCAAGGGCGCCTGGACGATCGACCGCATCTACGCGACCTTTCCACGGCTGGCCGAGCGCAAGTCCAACGGCGGCGGGCAGCTTTCGGGCGGCGAGCAGCAGATGCTGGCCATTTCGCGCGCCCTGCTCGCCAACCCGAAGCTGCTGGTGATGGACGAGCCGACCGAGGGATTGGCTCCGGTCATCGTCGCCCAGGTCGAGCAGATGCTGGTCCGCCTCGCAGAAGAAGGCGACATGGAGGTTCTGGTCATCGAGCAGAACATCGGCGTGGCCTGCATGATTGCCGACAGTGTCGCGATCATGGTCAATGGCCGCGTCAATCGCATTTCTCCCGCGCAGGAACTGGCGGCAGACCGCGCACTGCAGCAGCGTCTGCTCGGCGTCGGCCGTCACGGCCATGAGGATGCCGGACCCGCGCCATCCGCCGCCCCTGGCGCTGCCGCGCAGGCTGCGCCCGCCGGACAGCAAGCGCTCAAGATCTACAACTCGAACCTGGTTGCCCCGACACGTTGGTCCCAGCCCGTGCCGGTGGCGCGTCTGGAACAGCTCGCCAAGGTTGTCACAACCCGCCAGCTTGCCGGAGCCACTGCCAGCCCCGAGATCAGGCCGCTCTCCGCACCGGGCGAGAACGTCGTTCTGGTTGCCGGCACGATGGACACCAAGGGTGAGGAACTGCGCTACATGCGCGATCTCGTCCGCGCGGCTGGTCTGCCCGTGCGGTTGGTCGACCTGTCGACCTCCGGCGGCCATTCCGGCGCGGAGATTCCGGCCCATCAGATCGCGGCCTTCCATCCACGCGGCGCATCCGGCGTCTTCACCGGCGACCGGGGACAGTCGGTTGCAGGCATGACCGCGGCCTTCGAGCGCTGGATCATGCGGCAGACGGGGATCGCCGGCGTGCTGTCCGCTGGTGGATCCGGCGGCACCGCGATGGTTGCGCCGGCCATGCGCGCGCTGCCGGTCGGCGTGCCCAAGCTGATCGTCTCCACCGTCGCCTCGGGCGAGGTCAGCAAGTATGTCGGCGCATCCGATATCATGCTGATGCCCTCGGTGGCCGATGTGCAGGGCCTCAACGCGATCACCGAGGAGGTGCTCGGCAATGCGGCGCAGGCCATGATCGGGATGGTTGCGTCACGCAAGGCGCGGCGCGCCACGCGCATCGGCAAGCCAGCCATCGGCCTCACCATGTTCGGCGTCACGACGCCGTGCGTGCAGCAGATCGTGAAGCCCTTGCAGGCGACCTATGATTGCCTTGTCTTCCACGCCACCGGTATTGGTGGACAGGCGATGGAGAAGCTCGTCGATGCTGGCAAGCTCGTCGGCGTCATCGATGTCAGCACGACCGAAATCTGCGACATGATGATGGGCGGGGTCTTCCCCGCCACCGAGGACCGTTTCGGCGCAATCATCCGCACGCGCCTGCCCTATATCGGCTCTGTCGGCGCGCTCGACATGGTCAATTTCGGTGCGCCGGAGACCGTCCCCGAGCGCTACAGGGGCCGCCTGCTGTATCAGCATAATCCACAGGTAACGCTGATGCGCACGACGCAGGACGAGTGCGCCAGCATGGGCCAGTGGATCGGCCAGCGGCTCAACCAGATGGAAGGCCAGGTGCGCTTTTTCCTGCCCGAGGGCGGCGTCTCCGCGCTCGATGCGCCGGGCAAGCCCTTCCACGATCTCAGCGCCCGCGCGGCCTTGTTCACAGCCCTCGAGCAGACGGTGCGCCAGACCGCGTCACGCCAGATCGTCCGGCTGCCGCACCACATCAACGCGCCCGAGTTCGCCATGGCACTGGTCGCATCCTTCAATGCGCTCCACGGCGCCAGCCGCCCCAACCGCCGCAAAGAAACCAGCCTATGATTGCCCGTCAGACACTCCTCGACCGTTTCCACGGCATGATGGCCAAAGGCGTGCCCATCATCGGCGGCGGCGCGGGCACCGGCCTGTCCGCGAAATGCGAGGAAGCCGGCGGCATCGACCTGATCGTGATCTACAATTCCGGACGTTACCGCATGGCCGGGCGCGGCTCTCTGGCGGGACTTCTCGCCTATGGCGATGCCAACCAGATCGTCGTCGAGATGGCCCGCGAGGTGCTGCCCGTGGTCAGGCACACGCCCGTGCTGGCTGGGGTCAACGGCACCGATCCGTTCCGCAACATGGATGTCTTCCTTGACGAACTGAAGCGCATCGGCTTTTCCGGGGTGCAGAACTTCCCGACCGTAGGCCTGATCGACGGCATCTTCCGCGCCAATCTCGAGGAGACAGGCATGTCCTACTCGCTGGAGATCGACATGATCGCCAGGGCGCACGCCAAGGACATGCTGACCACGCCTTACGTGTTCAACGCCGAGAACGCCGCCGCGATGGCGAAAGCCGGCGCCGACATCATCGTCTGCCATCTCGGTCTCACCACCGGCGGCAGCATCGGGGCCTCGACAGCGCTGAAGCTCAAGGATTGCCCCGCTATGGTCGATGAATGGGCCGAGGCCGCGTTGCGCGTCAATCCGAAAGCCATCGTGCTGGTCCATGGCGGGCCGGTTGCAATGCCGGAGGATGCCGATTTCATTCTGCGGAACACCAGCAACTGCCACGGCTTTTACGGCGCCTCCTCGATGGAGCGCCTGCCGACCGAGGTGGCGCTGACCGAACAGACCCGCGCCTTCAAGCGCATCAAAGGCAAGTGAGCGCTGCCTCGGCAGCACGACGGGAGGGACAACACATGACAGGGCAAATGATCGGCCAGCTGATCCTGTGGCTCATCGTGGCGGTAGTGGCCATCGCCATCATCTACTGGGTGATGCAGTGGCTCTACCGGCGCTCCACCAAGGAGATCGCCTTCGTACGGACAGGCTTCCTTGGCGAGAAGGTGGTCATTGATGGCGGCGCCTTTGTCTGGCCCATCATCCACGACATCACGCCCGTGAACATGAACACGCAGCCGCTGAAGGTTTCGCGCAGCAAGACCGAGGCGTTGATCACCAAGGACCGCATGCGCGTCGACGTCGAGGCCGAGTTCTATGTCCGCGTCCAGCCGGAGCGCAGGGCCGTCGCCATGGCCGCCTCGACGCTGGGGCGCAAGACGCTGGAACCAGACAGCCTGCACGCCCTCCTGGCCGGCAAGTTCGAAAGCGCCATGCGCGCCGTGGCCGCCGAAATGGACATGAGTGGCATGCACGAGAACCGGTCGAGCTATGTCGAGCGCGTTCGCGCGGCAGTCCAGGAAGACCTCTCGCGCAACGGCCTTGAACTTGAATCGGTCGCCATTCTCGACATCGACCAGACCAGCCTGGAATTCTTCAACCCATCGAACCGTTTCGACGCCGAAGGCCTGACCGTCCTGATCAAGGACATCGAGGCCCGCCGCAAGCTGCGCAACGACATCGAGCAGGATGCGATGATCCAGATCCGGACGCGCAATCTCGAAGCAGAAAGGCAGTCGCTCGAAATCGACCGCGCCAGCGAGGAAGCACGGCTGGAGCAGGAACGGGACATCGAGTTCCGCCGTGCCCAGCAGCGCGCCGAACTCGCCCGCGAACGGGCCGAGCGCGAAACGCAGGCGGAGTCGGCGCAGATCATGGCGCGCGAGGCCATCGAGAAGGCCCGTATCGCCAATGACCGCGGCATCGCCGAAGCGCGCATTGCATCGGAAGGCGACATCCGCAGCCGCGAAATCGCCAAGTCCAAGGCGATCGAAAGCGAAGAGATATCCGCACAGGAGCAGATCCAGACCGCGCGCATCCTGCAGGAACGGGCGCTCAAGCAAGCCCGTATCATCAACGAGCAGGAGACGTCGGCGCGCGAAATCGAGCGCACCCGTGCACTGGAGGCCGCCGAGATCGCCGCGCGCGAAGCGACCGAGCGCGCCCGCATCGCGCAGGAACAGGCGATCGCGGAAGCCCGCATCAACAAGGAGAAGGAGACGCAGGCTCTCGAAATCGAACGCCAGCGCGCCACCGAACAGGCCGAGATCGCGGCGCGCGAGGCGACGGAGAAGGCCCGCATGGCCCAGACCCTTGTCCTCAACCAGACGCGCATCCGCGGCGAGGAAGACATTCGCCGCCGTGAGATCACTCGACAGCAGGGCCTTGACGAGGCCGAGATCGCGGCCCGTGAAGCCACCGAGAAGCTGCGCATCGTGCAGGCTTCCAACGTCTCCGAACAGCGCATTGCTGAAGACCTGCGCATCCGTAATCTCGAGATCGAGCGCCAGCAGGCCATCGAAGCCGCCGAGATCGCGGCCGGCCAGGCTGTCGATGGGGCCCGCATCGCCCGCGAAAAGGCCGTGGCTGCCGAGCGCATCGCCGCCGAACTGGCCACGCGCTCGGAGGAGATCGCCCGCGACATGGCGCTCGACACAGCCCGTGTCAGCGCTGGGCAGAACGTGGACACTGCCCGCGTGGCTGCCGACAAGGCGCTCGAGGAGGCCCGCGTCGCAGCCGAACAGGCCGTCGAAGCGGCCCGGATCGCCCAGCGGCTGAAGCTCGAGGCAGAGCGGCTCAGCGCTGATCAGACGATCCGCAGCCAGACCATCACCCGCGACAAGGTGCTGGAAGCGGCGGAGATCGCCCGCCGTGAGACCACGGAGAAGGCCCGCATCGCCGCCGATCTGGCGCTGGAGCAGGAGCGCATCGCCAGCCAGCAGACCCGCGAGGTCACCGACATCAATCGGAAGCGCGAGGTCGAGGCCGCCGAGGAAACGCGCGTGGTGGAGCTTGCGGCAAAGAAGGCCGCGCGCGCGAATGCCGAGGCCGAAGTGCGCAAGGCGCAACTCGCCGCACAAGCCTCGGTCGAGACCGCTGAGGTCGAGCGCGACCGCACCGTCGAAGCGGCCAAGGTCGAGCGCCGGCAGTCGCTCGAGCAGCTGGAGATTGCCCGCGTGCAGGCGCTGCGCGAGGCCGAGATCGAGAGCCGCGAGGATGTCGAGCGCACCCGCATCGCCTCCGAGCGCGGGCTCGACGAAATCCGCATCAGCCACGAGACCGAACGGCGCAGGCTGGAGGTCGAGCGCGAGAAGACGGTGGAAACCGCCCAGATGGAAAAGGCCATCACGCTCTACAAGAAGTCGCTGGAGGAGTCCGGTGCCCGCGCCGCGTCAGACAAGGCCAAGGCCGATGCGATGCAGGCCGAGGAACAGGTCAAGACCGTGCGCGATACCGAGGCGGCCAAGCGCCGCAAGGCCATCGATGTGCTGATGGCCGAGAAGGCAGCCGAGGAACAAACCATTGCCTCGGGCGCAGAGAAGGTGCGCAGCGCGGTTGAAGCCGAAGCCCAGCGCCTGCTCAACGAAGCCGAGAACGTGCTCACCGATCCGGCCCGCATGTCGTTGTTCCGTCGCAAGCTGCTCGAACATGTCGAGGGCATCGTCGCGGCCTCGGTCAAGCCGCTTGAGAAGATCAACGACATCCGCATCGTGCAGATGGATGGCCTGAACGGCGGCAGCAACGAAAGCCGCGGCAGCCCGACGGACGAGGTGATCAACTCGGCCCTGCGCTACCGCGTGCAGGCGCCGCTGATCGACAGTCTGCTCTCGGACATCGGCATCGATGGCTCGAATCTCGCCAAGCAGGGCGGACTGATCCGCGAGGCGTCAGACATGCAGCGCATCGCGAGCGATAGCAAGAAAGCCGCTGCCCCCAAGGCCGATGGCCAGAAACCCGACGCAGAGGGCAAGAAGTAAATGGCACGCGTCTACGTTTCTTCCGTCATCGATGCCCCGGCCGCCAAGGTCTGGGCCAGGGTGCGTGACTTCAATGCGCTGCCCCGCTGGGTTCCGGCCGTGCGCGAAAGTCGTATCGAGAATGGCGAACCTGCCGACAAGGTCGGCTGCGTGCGCGACTTCTATCTGCAGAATGGCGATCACCTGCGTGAGCGGCTGCTTGGGCTGTCGGATTACGACATGTTCTGCACCTACTCGATCCTGGAATCGCCAATGCCTTTGACAGACTACATCGCCACCGTGCGGCTGACGCCGGTCACCGATGGAGACAAGACCTTCATCGAATGGACGGCCGAGTTCGAGTGCGCACCGGAACTGGCCGCCGATCTCGTCACCGGCATCGGCACCAACGTGTTCCAGGCGGGTTTTGACTCGCTCAAGCGGCAGATGGTGGGCTGAGCATGGTCAGAATCGTGAAAAGCACCGTCCTGAAGGCCCCCGTCGAGGCGGTCTGGGCTGTGCTGCGCGATTTCAACGGGCATGATCAGTGGCACCCTGCGGTGGCCGACAGCGTCATCGAGCGCGGTTACCCCTCCGACAAGGTCGGCTGCGTGCGCCGGTTCCACCTCCAGGACGGTTCCGAGCTGCGCGAACTGCTGCTCACCATGTCCGATGCCGACATGGCCTTTTCCTACTGCCTGTTCGAGACGCCGGTTCCGCTGCTGAACTATGTGGCGCATGTCCGGCTGGCGCCAGTCACCGATGGCGACCACACCTTCTGGCACTGGGAGAGCCGCTTCGACACACCTCCGGGCCGTGAGATGGAGCTGAAGACGATGGTGGCCGAAAACATCTATCAGGGCGGCTTTGATGCCATCCGCGCGCATATGGGCCTCGGAGGCTGAACATGAGGGTTGAAAGCTACAAAACGCTTGCGGAAGCCGCCCGCGCCATGGGGCCGGATGCGGTCTTCATGGCTGGCGGCACGCTTGTGATGCGCGATGTCAATGCCGGTGAGTCCGCAAGCCGCATCATCCGCAGCGCTGACCCGGCCCTCACGGAGATTCGCGCCACCGGTGATGGTTTCAGCATCGGCGCGGGCGTCACCATGGCGCGCATCGTGGCGCACCGCGATCTGCCATTCCTCGCGCCGGTGGCGCGCGCCGTCGGCGGCCCGCAGGTGCGCAACATGGCGACTGTCGGGGGCAACCTTTTTGCCCACCATCCTTATGGCGATTTCGCGGTGGCCCTGCTGGCGCTTGGCGCGCGTGTGGTGCTGGCAGGCCAGGGCGGTGCCAAGCCACTTGATGATCTGCTGCGCGAGCGTGGCCGATCGGGTGGCCCCAGCCTGATCGTCGCATCCATCGAGGTGCCCCGGCCGCGCGATCCACGCGCCTTCGGCTTCGTCAAAGTCAGCCGCATCAAACCGAAGGGCGTCTCGGTCATGTCGATTGCCGTGAACCTGCCGCGCGACAGCGGGCGCATTCGCGGCGCGCGCGTCGCGTTTGGCGCGATGGGACCGGCCCCGCTCCGCGTCTCCGCGGTCGAGCGCGTGCTCGAAGGCCAGAGTCTCGATGCAGCGACCATCGCCCGCGCGGCGCAGCTTGCCGGCGACGGGCTTGATCCGCCGACCGATGCTCTGGCCTCGGCCTGGTATCGGCGCGAAGTGGCCGGCACGCATCTCCGGCGGCTGCTTGAAAAGATGGAGCGCGGCTGATGGCCAAGATACCCGTGACGTTCACGCTCAACGGCTCCGAACGGGCCGCCTTCGCAGAGGAAGGCCTCAACCTCCTCGAATTCCTGCGCCGCGCAGTGGGCGACCTCAGCCCCAAATATGGCTGCGGCCAGGGCACCTGCGGTGCTTGCACCGTGATCATCGATGGCGAGACGCACCTGTCCTGCCTCACCATGGCGGACGCCGTTCAGGGGCGAAAGGTCGAGACCGCATCGGGCCTCGCCAATGGCAAGGTGCACCCGCTGCAGGAAGCCTTCATGGAGCATTTCGCGGCCCAGTGCGGCTATTGCACGCCCGGCATGCTGATGTCGGCCAAGGTGCTCCTCGACCGCAACCCGTCGCCGACACGCGCCGAGGTGATCGAGGCCATCTCAGGCAATCTGTGCCGCTGCACCGGCTATGCCCCCATCATCGACGCCATCCTCGCCACCGCCAACACGAGGAGACTTGCATGATCGAGTTCCGCAAGGAGTTCTTCGCCAACGAGCGCGACGACAACCTCAACGAGATCGGCAAGCCGACCCGCCGCCAGGACATTCTCGGCCACGTCACGGGCCGCTCGCCTTATTTCGACGATCACCTGTTCGAGGGCCTTCTGCACATCCGCTGCGTGCGCAGCCCGTACCATCGCGCCCGCATCCGCCGCATCGACATCTCGGCAGCGGAGAAGATGCCGGGCGTTGTGCGGGTGCTGCTCGGCAAGGACGTGCCGCGCAACCTCAACACGCTGCTCAGCCTGCTCGATTTCGGCCTCGATGACGAGCCGGTGCTGTCCGAAACCAAGGTCGCCTACAAGGGCGAGCCCGTTGCTGCCGTCATCGCCGAAAGCGAGGCTGAGGCGCGCGCAGCGGTGAAGACGGTCAAGGTCGAGTGGGAGGTTTTGCCCCATGTGCTCGACGTAGAGGACGCAATCAAACCCGGCGCGCCCGTGGTCTGCGATGTCTATCCGACCAACAAGTTCATCTATCACGGCAAGTTCGACCACCAGAAGCTGCGCTACGGCGATGTCGAGGAGGCGTTCAACCGCTCCGACCACATTGTCGAGGGCCGCTACCAGATGTCGCCGATCGAGCAGGCTCCGATCGAGACCTGCGGGGCGATAGCGGCGCCCGAAGTCAACGACCGCTATGTCTGCTTCACCTCGACCCAAGGGCTGTTCTTCTCGCTCGGCACGGCGGCAAAGCTGCTGACCATGCCCTCGAGCCGGCTGCACTTCGTCGGCGGCACGGTGGGCGGCGGATTCGGCGGCAAGGTCGACAGCATGCATGAGCCGCTCGCCATCCTGGGCGCAATGCTCACCGGCCGGCCCTGCAAGTATGCCTGGGACCGAGAGGAGGAAATGCAGGTCGGCGCCCCGCGCGGAGCCGAGCGCTGGTACATCAAGGACGGCGTGGCGCGCGACGGGCGTATCCTCGCGCGCAAGTTCACCGGCTATTTCGACTCAGGCGCCTACACGCGGCTGTCCTCCTACGCGATCATCAAGGGCGTAGGGCATCTTCCGGGGCCATACACGATCCCCAATGTCTACGCCGATGTGTTCTGCGTCTACACCAACCGCACGCCCGCCACCGCCATGCGCGGATTCGGCATCACCGGCGTCGATTTCGCCATCGAGGCGCACATGGACAAGGTGGCGGAGACGGTGGGCCTCAACCCCATCGACCTGCGCATCCTCAATTCCTACCGAGACGGCGACATGAAGGCCCATCGCCGCGTCGCCAAGAACTGTGCACTGGTCGAATGCTGTCAGGTTGTCGCAGAAAAAGGCGGGATAGCGTTGTCCCCAGCCTCCCGTCAGGCCACCTCGATGACTGATGGCGGTGGTGAGCGTGGGCTCTTGCCTTCGCGCACCGCGACAGACCAAAATGGCGCGGTCAGCGGCTATCGTGCCGGTGACTACGGCAAGAAGGGCGGCAACAAATCCGGCCCGCAGCCGGTGCAGTCGCCCATGCCGACCTATGCCAGCACCGCACCCGCACCTCAGCGGCCCGCCGGCCCAGCCTATCAGCCAGTCACACCGGCGCAACCGGCTGCTCCTGCGCCCGCCCCCGCCACGGAAACACCCCGCCATGGCGCGCTCCGGTTCTCGTCATTGTCTGGCTTCAGGAGGCGTTGATGGCCATGCATCGCGGACGCGGCTTTGCGTCCATCAACTATCCTATCGGCATGAACCTTGGCGGCGATCCCTCGCAAGCGCTGGTGCATTCCAATCCGGATGGCAAGTTTACGGTTGCATTGTCGTCGATCGATCTCGGCCAGGGCATGAAATCGGTCACGCGCCAGATCGCGGCGGAAACGCTCGGCATCCCCGTGGCCGATGTCTATGTCGACACCGCCGACAGCGACACCGGCCCGCATTGCATGGGCTCGTTCGCCTCGCGCGGCACGCACCGGGTTGGTAATGCGGTCATTCAGGCCGCTCAGGAAGCCCGCGCCGTAATGCTGGAAGCGGCTTCAGAAGAACTCGAGGTCGACGCTTCCGATCTCGTTACCGACGGGCGCGGCAACATCCACGTCAAGGGTGCGCCCTCGCGCAGCATCACCACGATGGCCGCCTGTCAGGCAGCGCAGTTCAAGCAGGGTCGAACGGTGTCAGGTCGCGGCATATTCCTGATCCCGCTCTCGGAGGTCGATCCCGACACCGGAGAGATGACACCGGTGTCGTGCTTTGCCCATGCCACCATGCTTGTCGAGGTCGAGGTCGATGACGAGACTGGCGAAGTGACCGTGCTCGACATGCAATCGGCCTACGAGCTTGGCCGCGCGCTCAACCCAAAGCTGGTCGAACAGCAGCTGATCGGCGGCGCCTGGATGGGCATGAGCCATGTGCTTTGGGAAACCTCGGAACCCTACTATCCCGATCGCAGCCATGGCCCGGTCGACTTTAACACCTACCTGATGCCCGGTCCGGGCGATCTGGCCCCGCACCACATCTCCGTGCTGGAGCGGCCCGCGCCGGATGGCCCTTTTGGCGGCAAGGGGCCGGGCGAAATGTGCGCCAACCCGGTGCTGCCGGCTGTCGCCAACGCAGTCTATGACGCGGTTGGAGTGCGCATCGACGAACTGCCGATCACGCCCGAAAAGGTGCTGCGCGGCATCCGGGCCAATGGCGGAGCGCGGCCGAAGATGCGCCTTACAAGGACGCGCTGAGCATGGCCGTCCGCCGCTCCATCATGGGCATTGAGGGGCCGGAGCCGTTGGCCCGGTCGCTGCGCGACGCGCAGTACATCGCCGATGAGGGGCTGGCCACGGCGGCCTACCTGGCGCTCGTCCTCGGCAAGCCGCTCCTGCTCGAAGGCGCGCCCGGCGTCGGCAAGACCGAGGCTGCCAAGGCCTTAGCGTCCGTGCTTGGGCGCGAGCTTGTCAGGCTGCAATGCTACGAGGGCATCGACGCGTCGGCGGCGATGTACGAGTGGAATTTCCCGCGCCAGATGCTGGCGATCCGGCAGGCGGGAGAATCCTACGTCAATCTTTATGCCGATGAGTATCTGGTGGCGCGCCCGATGTTGCAGGCCTTGCAAGCCCCGCGCGACCGCATTCTGCTGATCGACGAGATCGACCGCTCGGACCATGAATTCGAGGCCTTCCTGTTGGAGTTTCTCTCCGACTTCACCATCTCCATTCCCGAGCGCGGGACAATTCGGGCCCCGGAGCGCCCCGTGGTGATCCTCACGTCCAACCGCACGCGCGAGCTGCACGAAGCCTTGCGCCGCCGCTGCGTCTATCACTGGATCGGTTATCCGGACCCGGCGCTTGAAGCCCAGATCGTGATGATGCGTGCCAGCATCGTGGCGCGGGACACCGCCCACCGCGTCGTCGCAGCCGTCGGCAAGCTGCGTGCACAGCCGCTGGCCAAGCCGCCCGGCGTCGCGGAAACCGTGGAGTGGGCCGAGGCTGCCACCGTGCTGAATGAGCAGGGCGTGCCCTGGCCGCGTGCCTTCGCCCGCGCCATCGGCGTCGTTCTGAAGGATCAGGACGACCTTGCCTTCATCGCGCCTCGGCTTGACGCCATCCTGATGGGCACGGCGGCATGAACGCCGAAGCCGCCCTGCCGCGCCCGCTTGCGCCTTTCATGGCCTTCGCGCATTCCCTGCGCGCGGCGGGCTTTGCAGTGGCGCCCGAGCAGACCCGAGCACTGATTGCAGCGGTCGGCGTGCTTGGACCGACCAGCATGATGGACATCCGCCGCGCCGCCCATGCCACGCTCGGCCCCGCCCCCGAACGCCGCGAGGAGTTCGATGCGCTGTTCGACGCGGCTTTCCTAGGACGCACCCTCCCGGCGGAAGCCTTCGGCGAGCCCGAGGACATGCCCTCTGCCTATGATGGCGGTGAATTCGAGGTGATGCCGGATGCCGGCGAGGAAGACCCATCCGGCGCAGCAGCTTCGGTGGCCGAGCGCCTGTTCGTCCGCCGCTTCGAGGGTGATGAGAACGAGGCCTTGCGCGCTTTCGCCCGCGCCGTGCCCGCAGCCCTGCCGCGCCGGCGCGCGCGGCACATGAAGGGCGGCAAAGGCCGCCTCGCCGACCCTCGCCGCGCCTTCCGCGAGATGATGCGCAAGGATGGCGAGATCACGTCGTTGCCGCGTCGCACTCGCCGGATGCGCCAGCGTCGCGTGCTGCTGCTGATCGATGTGTCGGGGTCCATGAAGGCAGGAACCGATGGAGTGCTGAGGCTCGGTCATGCGCTGGTGCAGGCTGCCGATCAGGTCGAGGTGTTCACGCTCGGCACGCGCCTCACCCGCGTCACCCGGGCGCTGCAGCATCGCAGCCGGGAGCAGGCGCTCGATCTGGCGTCAGGGCTGGTGGCCGACTGGGATGGCGGCACGCGGCTCGGCGAAGCCTTGCAGGTCTTCCTGTCGGTGCCCCGCTTTGCCGGTTTCGCGCGGGGCGCGCTGGTCGTGGTGCTGTCAGATGGGCTGGAACGGGGCGGACCCGAGGCGCTGGTTTCCGCCATGGAACGCCTTCATCGCCTTGCCTGGTCGGTGCTGTGGCTGACACCGCTGGCGGCAGACCGCGCCTACCGCGCCGAGACCGGCGCGCTGAAGGCGATCCTGCCGCTGATCGACCGGCTCGGCAATGGCGCAACGCCTCAAGCGATCGCCGCGGAAGTCCTCGGCTTCGCCAAGGGCCAGCGTATGCCTGCACGGGTGCCGGCATGAGGATCGTCGACGCCCATGTCCACATCTGGCGACAGGCCGACCTGCCTTGGCTGATGGGGCCGATTGAGCCGCGCATCTTCGGAGGCTATGAGCCGATCCGCCGCGACTATCCGATGGCGGAATACCTCGCCGATGTCGCGGGCACCGGGGTGCAGAAGGCCATCTATGTGCAGGCCAACTGGCCGCCGCAGAGCGCCGAGGCTGAGATGGCCTGGGTGGAGAGCGTCGCACTCGAAACCGGTTGGCCGCATGCCGTCGTCGCCTACGCCGACATGACAGCACCCGACGTGCGTCCGGCGCTCGATCGTCTGGCGCGCTATCCGCGCTTGCGCGGCATCCGCCAGCAGTTCCACTGGCATGAGACGCCGCTGTACCGTTTCGCGGCCGATCCTGACCTGTGCCGCAACCGCGCGGTTCAGAAGAACGTCGCGCGGCTGGCCGATTACGGATGGACATTCGATCTGCAGGTCTTCGCGTCCCAGATGGCGGGCGCGGCGGAACTCGCGCGGGCCTGCCCGGCTGTGACCTTTGTCCTGCAGCATGCCGGCATGCTCGAAGACCTGAGCGCGTTAGGGCGCGCGACCTGGCGGCATGGCATGGCGCTGCTGGCCAACGAGCCGAACGTCACGGCGAAGCTGTCAGGCTTTGGCACCTTCATCCACCGGAATGATCCGCTGCATATCGGCTGGCTCATGGCTGAGACGGTGCGCCTGTTTGGCGCCACCCGCTGCCTCTATGGCTCGAATTTTCCGATCGAGAAGCTCTGGACCGGCTACGGCGCCTTGATCGGCGCGCATCGGCAAGCTGCGGCCAGCCTCAGCGAAGCTGACCAGACAGAGATTTTCCACGACACGGCATGCCGGGTCTACCGGCTGTAGCATTGGGAGGGCATGAGACATGGCACTTGAAATCAGGGTTCTGGACTACGGCGACATCGAGCTTGAATCGAGCTTCCTCGTCCTCGGCCGCGGCTGCGGGCGCACGCGCCGTGTGCACACCTATGGCTTTCTGATCCTCGGCGGTCAGTATCCGATCGTGGTCGACACCGGCTATCGTGACAACGCCATCATGGAAACGCTCGGCATGCGCGGTCTGCAGTTCCACGAGAACATGATCCAGAACCAGTTGGCGAAGCACGGCGTCAAGATGAATGATGTGCGCTACGTCTGCCACACGCACCTGCACATCGATCATGCCGGCAAGGATGACCACTTCCCGATGAACACCACGGTGGTGGTCAACCGGCGCGAGATGGAATGCTCCGTTTCGGGGCTGATGCATCCGCAATACCCCAAGCCCGACATCCAGCACCTGATCGAGCGGCTGCACACGCGCCATGCGCTGCGGCTTGAGGATCTGGAACTGTCCGGGCCGATCGAACTGATCCCCGGCGTCTACATGGAGGCGGCCAATGCCCATACCGAAGGCTCGATGAACATCCATGTCGAGACGGCCGAGGGGCGGGCCACGATCTGCGGCGATGTGATCTATGACTTCCAGGACCAGATCATCGATCCTTACCACGTGATCTATTCCCATGAGGTCCAGGTGACCGGCAACCATGCCGGCTCGAAACGTTCGGAGAAGGCCGCGATCAAGAAGCTGCTCAACGCCTCGAGGTTCCTGCTGCCGGTGCACGACAAGCCAGCCAAGGTCGAACGCGGCCAGGTCGTCGGGCGGCTCGACTTGGTTGTTCCCGGCCCGATCAGCCAGACCGTGCAGCGGCGCGACTGGTTCCCCGTCTGATCGCGCCTCAATCCGAGAGGACAGCACCATGGCTCATGACGCGCTCGACCCATCCTTCCGGCGCCTGATCGACGAGCATGCGCCCGTCCGGCAGGTCGGCACCGGCTTCACCTTCACGGAAGGGCCGATCTGGCATCCGGTTGAACACTATCTGCTGTTCTCCGACATGCCGGCGGATGTGCGCCGGAGGCTCGATCGTTCGGGTGTTCGCGAGGTGCTGCGCCCATCGAACAAGGCCAATGGCCTGACCTATGACGCTGACCTCAACCTGATCGTCTGCGAGCATGCCACGTCATCGCTCGTGCGCTTCAGGTCAGACGGCCGGCGCGAGGTGCTGGCCAGCCACTTCGAGGGCCAAGACCTCAACAGCCCCAACGACCTGTGCATCCGCTCGGACGGTTCGATCTATTTCTCCGACCCCTGGTATGGCCGCATGCCGGTCTACGGAGTGGAGCGGCCGCGCGCACTGGGATGGCAGGGCGTTTTCCGGTTGCCGGCCGCCGGCGGTGAACCTGAACTTCTGGTCGACCGCTACATGTTCTCCCAACCCAACGGGCTATGCTTTTCGCCGGACGAGAAGCGGCTTTATGTCAATGACACCGAGCAGGCCAACATCCGTGTCTTCGATGTCGAGGCCAATGGCAGGCTGAAGAACGGACGCGTCTTCGCCAGCGGCATCAGCGACATGCTCAGGCCCGGCGTGCCGGACGGCATGAAATGCGACACCGATGGCAATGTCTGGGTCACGGCGCCCGGCGGGCTGTGGGTGTTCGCGTCCGATGGTCGCCACATCGGCAAGGTCTCGATCCCCGAACTCGCGGCCAACCTGCACTGGGGCGGGTCTGACTGGCGCACGCTCTATGTCTGCGCCACCACCTCCATCTACGCGGTCGACGTCAAGATCGGCCCCCGCAACGAACCCTTCATGCGCGCCCGGTCGGCAGCGCGCCCCGCGCCGTCGTCGCCCGCGGCGCCCCCCGCTGCATCGGCGACTGACGGCGAACTGAGGCTCGATCCTGCGCGCTGTGCGCTGATCATCCAGGACATGCAGAACGACGTCGTGATGGAGGGCGGCGCCTTCGCGGCCTCCGGCTCGCCCGCCCATTGCCGCGAGCAGAACGCTATCGAAAACGTGCGCCGCCTCGCCGAGCACTGCCGCCGTGTCGGTGTCACGGTCATTCATGTCTGGTTCTGCCGCCGTCCCGATGGACGCGACATGACCCTGAATGCGCCGCTGTTCGAGGGTGCGGTGGACGCCACCGCGCTGGTTGACGGCACCTGGGGCGCCGAGCCCGTACCAGGCCTTGAGGCCCAGCCCTCGGACCACATCATCCGCAAGAACAGGATGAGCGCCTGGGAAGGGACCAATCTCGAAACGATCCTGAAGGCCAATGGCCGCGACATGATCATCGAGACCGGAGCCTGGACGAACATGTCGATCGAGCACACAGCCCGCACCGGAGCCGACAAGGGCTATGTGATGATCATCCCGGAGGACGGCTGCTCCACCATGAACGCCGACTGGCACCGTGCGTCGATCAACTACGCCATGCAGAACGTCGCGATGGTCACCAAGGTCGACGCGGTGATTGCCGCCTTGCGCTAGCCCGGGCGGCTCAGGGCACACACGCACCTGTGATAAATGTCATGGCGCGCATTGCTGACAAGGCGAAATCATCGTGCGAAACTAAGCCATTGCCGCGACATTTTACCCCGGTCGGCGCACGGATCGTCCAGATGTTCAAGAGACTTGCCGCCATTGTGATGGCGTTGATGGTGGTCACCGCCGCCGCAGCCCAGCCCTATCGTGACTCCATCACCATCGACCTGCCCAATGACGCGGCGACCCTCGACCCCCATCTGCAATGGGACACCGACAGCTATGCCATCTACCGCAACATCTTCGACAATCTGGTCACGCGCGATGTCTCCGGCAAGATCGTGCCGCAGATCGCGGAAAGCTGGCGTCAGGTTGACGACACCACCTTGTCGTTCAAGATCCGGAGCGGGGTCAGATTTCATGACGGCTCGCCGCTGACCTCCGAGGATGTGGCCTACTCGATCCGACGCATCATCGATCCGGCCCTGCGCAGCCCGCAGCTCTCGCAGTTCGACCAGATCGCCAGCGCGGAGGCGACCGACGCCACCACCGTGGTGATGAAGACCAAGGCACCCTACCCTGCCCTGATGGCCCAGCTCGTCAAGCTGTCGATCGTGCCAAAGGCTGTGGTCGAGCGCATCGGCGCCCAGGCCTTCAACCTCCAGCCGGTCGGCTCCGGACCCTACAAGCTCCGCGCCTGGCAGCGCGGCGTCGGCGTGACCCTCGACGCCGTGCCCGACTACTGGCGCGGCCGCCCACCCTTCGACACAGCCAGTTTCCGCGTCGTGCCGGATGTAGCCACCCGCATCGCCGACCTTCAGACAGGGCGCGCCGACATCGTGCGTCAGCTCGGGCCGGACGAGGCCGTGCGCATCAAGTCCGATGCGAAGCTGCAGGTCCTTGCCGCGCCGACCGAGCGCATCGGCTACATGTTCATCAATGCCGTTTCAGGCCCGACACAGGATGTCCGCGTCCGCCGCGCCATCGCCCACGCCATCGACCGCAAGACCCTGATCGAGGCCCTGCTGCAGGGCTACGGCAAGGAGGTCGATGTCGTGCTGACACCCGCCAATTTCGGCTACATCGAAGGGATCGGCGGCAATGCCTTTGACCCCGCCAGGGCCAAGGCGCTGCTGCGAGAGGCAAATGCGGTCAACGCGCAGCTCAGTTTCCTGACCTCGCCGGCCTATGATCGTCGCCTGGTCGAAGCCTTGCAGCAGATGCTCCAGGAAGTCGGCTTCAAGGTCGACATCCAGACCATGGACCATCCGACCTTCCTGCGCCGACGCCAGGGCCGGCCCGACGAGGCTGGTTCGATCTCGCTCGGCCGCTGGAGCTGCGCCTGCCAGGATGCCGACGGCGTCATCTTCCCGCTGTTCCGTAGCGGCTCGATCTGGGCGAAATACGCGAACGCCGATTTCGACAAGCAGGTCGACGCCGCCCGTGCAACGCTGGATGAGGCCATGCGCCTGACCCACTATCGCCGCGCCTTCGAGATCCTGCGCGACGAGGTCCCAGGTCTTGGCCTGTACCAGGACTTCGCCATCTACGGCGCGCGTCGGGAAATCCGTTGGCAGCCCACCGCGAACGAGGCGTTCTTCCTGTTCGATATGCGCTGGCAGCCCTGACCGGCTGAGAGGCCGGATGCATGCTGCGCTATCTTCTCAGCCGTCTGCTGCAGGCAGCACTGACGACATTCGGCGTGATGACGATCGTCTTTTTCGTCATGCGCCTGTCGGGCGACCCGGTGCTTCTGCTCGTGCCAGAAGGCGCGACGCGGGAGCACATCGAAACCGTGCGGCGCGAACTCGGTTTTGTTCAACCGATCTGGCGCCAGTACCTGACCTTTCTGGGCGGCCTGCTCAATCTCGAACTGGGTGTCTCGGTGGTCCAGCGCGTGCCCGCCTGGGACATCCTCGCAAGCCGTATTCCCTACACGCTGGCTCTGGCGGGGGCTGCGCTCCTCGTCGCGGTGGGGTTTGGCATTCCTGCCGGCATCGCCATGGCCATCTGGCGCGGGCGATGGTTCGAGCGCCCGATCGCCGCATTGGTCGTGACTGGCCAGAGCATGCCAACCTTCCTGAGCGGCATTCTGATGATCATGCTGTTTGCCGTGACCTTGCGCTGGCTGCCATCCTCCGGTGTTGACGGCCCCGCTTCGGTGGTCATGCCGGCCATCGCGCTCGGCATGCTGTCCATGTCGACCTTCGCCCGGATGGCCCGGATCGCGGTCGTCGATGAACTCAGCAAGGATTATGTCCGCGCCGGGCTGGCCCGCGGCCTGCCGCTCGGCAAGGTCGTGACACGGCATGTGCTGCGCAATGCGGCGATTCCGGTCGTGACCATCGCAGCGCTTGAGACCGGCAACTTGCTGGCCGGCGCCATCATCGTCGAGACCGTGTTTGCCTGGCCCGGGATCGGACAGTTGGCGATCCAGGCCATCCAGTCGCGCGACTTCCTTGTCGTGCAGGCCATCGTGCTCTTCGTCTCGCTGGTTTATGTCGCCGTCAATCTTGCGGCGGACCTGCTTTATGCAGGTATTGATCCCCGGATCAGGCTGGGCAAGCCATGAGCCTCGCCGCAAACCTGCGCACGCGCCTGGCGCGGGCGCCCGCATCGATCATCATCATGGCCAGCCTGCTTGGCGCCTTTGTGCTCATGGCCCTGTTCGCGCCGCTGCTCGCTCCCTTCGATCCTGCGCGCCAGAGCCTGATCCAGCGGCTCAGGCCGCCCGGCCACACCACCGCGCAGGGCCTGACCTATCTGATGGGAACGGATGATCTCGGGCGGGATCTCTTGTCCCGCGTCATCCATGGCGCGCGCGCCTCGATGCTTGTGGCCGTCGCGTCCGTTTCGGTTTCGCTGCTCATCGGCAGCGCGCTCGGCATGCTGGCCGGCTGGCGGCGCGGCTGGATCGAAGTGGCGATCATGCGCTTCGTCGACATCATGCTGTCAATTCCCGCGATTCTGCTCGCCGTGCTGGCCGTTGCCGTTGTCGGACCGGGCTTTCAGACCCTGATCCTCGTGCTTGGCCTGACGCGCTGGCCGCGCTATGCCCGCGTCGCCTACGCCCAGACGCTGCAGGTCGCGACGCTGCCCTACATGCGCGCCGCGGAATTGGCGGGAGCGGGCGGCCCAAGGTTGCTGCTGCGCCACATCCTGCCCAACATTGCCGGGCCGCTCCTCGTCGTCGCAACGGCAGAGTTCGGCCTGATGATCCTGTTCGAGGCCTCGCTCTCCTTCCTCGGCCTTGGCATTCAGCCACCGACACCGAGCTGGGGAACGATCCTGAGCGCCGGCCGACAGTATCTCGAACGGGCCTGGTGGCTCACGGCGTTTCCGGGCGCATGCCTGTTCTTGCTGGTTCTGTCAGTGAATGTGCTGGGAGACTGGCTGAGGGATCATCTCGATCCACGCTCCAGACCAAGAGGATGAGACGAACATGGAATTCGACAACAGGATCGTCGTCGTCACTGGCGCCGCCGGTGTTTTCGGGCGCTGGATCACCGAGGCCTTCTGGCGCGAGGGCGCCCGCGTCGTGATGGCTGACGCCCGCAAGGATGCGGCGGAGGCGATCATCGCCGAGAACCGCATCCCGGCAGCGCGGGCGATGGTCCACCAGACCGAACTGACCAGCGAGGCGTCGATCCTCGATCTCGTGGCGACGGTCACCGCGCACTGGGGTGTGCCGGATGTGGTCGTGAACAATGCCGGCGTCTATCCGGCAGGCGGGCTGCTCCAGATCGACACCGCCGAATGGGACCGCATCTTCAACATCAACGTGCGCGCACCCTACCTCGTCACCCGCGAGTTCGCCAAGGCCATGATTGCCGCAGGCCGGAAGGGTGCGATCATCATGATCTCGTCCGGTGCTGCACGCGCCTTGCGCAAGGGCACTGTGCCCTATTGCACCTCGAAGACGACGCTGGAGCGGATAGCCAAGGGCTTTGCCATCGAACTGGCGGAGCAGGGCATTCGCATCAATGTGGTCGAGCCCGGCTTCGCTCCGGGCAGCGTGGTCAGCCCGCTGTCGCCGGACTATGTCGATCGCATGCTGAGCCGCATTCCGCTTGGCCGCAGCAGCGGCCCGACCGATGCGCCGGGAGCGGTCCTGTATCTGGCCTCCGATCGGGCCAGCTTCATCACCGGAGCCACGCTCGCAGTCGATGGCGGCAATTCGCTCGGCGTCTTCGAGCCCGGCCCGATCGCCGACAAACGCTGAGTGGCTCAGCATGACCGCTCCAGTTCTGGACATTGATCGGCTGAGGCTTGAAATCGGTGCAGCTGCGGTCGTCGATGGCCTGTCGCTGTCGGTCGGCCAGGGCGAGATCGTCGCGCTGGTCGGCGAGTCCGGCTGCGGCAAGTCGCTGTCGGCGCTCGCCGTGTTGCGCCTGCTTCCCGACGCGGTCCGCCTTGCCGGCGGGCGCATCCTGCTCGAAGGCAAGGACCTTGCGACACGCGACATGTCATCCATGGCAGCGATCAGGGGCCGCGACGCCTCGATCATCTTTCAGGAACCCACGGCCTCTCTCGATCCGCTGATGCCGGTGGGCGACCAGATTGCGGAGGCGCTCACCGCCCACCGCTCCGTCTCGGCACGGGAGGCCATGCTGCGCGCACGGGAGATGCTGGTCTCGATCGGCATTTCCGACCCGGACAGGCGGCTGGCGCAATACCCGTTCGAACTGTCCGGCGGCATGTGCCAGCGCATCATGATCGCCATCGCACTGATCTGCGGCCCGCGCCTGCTGATTGCCGACGAGCCGACAACGGCGCTCGACGTCACCATCCAGGCGCAGATCCTGCACCTGATCCGGCAACTGGTGGCGGAGCGTGGCACCGCCGTCCTGCTCATCACCCACGACATGGGCGTGGTCGCCGACATCGCCGACCGGGTCGTGGTCATGTATGCCGGCCGTGTCGCGGAGACGGCGACAGCGGAGGAGCTCTTCCGGGCGCCACGGCACCCCTATACTGCGCTGCTTCTGGCCAGCATTCCGCGTGCCGGGATCAAGCCCAAATCGCGGCTCGCCACCATTGAGGGCACCGTGCCCCCGCCCTCATCCCATGGCTCCGGCTGCCGTTTTGCAAGCCGTTGTCCTTTGGCCGAAGACCGTTGCCGTATCGAGAGCCCTCCCCTCGTCGATCACGCCCCCGGCCATCAAGCCGCCTGCTGGCGCTCCGGTCAGGTAGCGACGCTCGGAGCTGCCGCATGAGCGGCGCTGTTCTCGATGTGAGGGACGCCGCGGTTCATTTCCGGTCGCGCGGCGGCTTTCTTCGCAAGGCCGGGGCGCCCCTGAAAGCGGTCGACGGGGTGTCTCTGGCGATTGCGCCGGGGGAGACCCTCGGCCTTGTCGGCGAATCTGGCTGCGGCAAATCCACCCTCGCCAATGCCATACTCGGTCTGGTTCCGCTGACCGCGGGGCACATCAAGGTGGCGGGCAGGCTCGTCGACAGCGCCGATCGCGATAGCCTCGGCACCATTCGCAGCGACGCCCAGATGGTGTTTCAGGACCCTGCACTCTCGCTCAATCCAAGGCTTTCGATAGGGGCGGCGATCGGCGAACCGCTGCTGGTCCGCGGCCTCGCAAGGGGCTCGGCCCTGCGTGACCGGGTGGCGTTACTGCTCAAGGCGGTGGGGCTTGAACCCGATCATGCATCCCGCTTCCCGCATGCCTTCTCCGGTGGCCAGCGGCAGCGCATCGTGATTGCCAGGGCACTTGCGCTCCAGCCGAAGCTCGTGATCTGCGATGAGCCGGTATCCGCGCTCGATGTGTCGGTGCGCGCGCAGATCCTCAACCTGCTGGTTGACCTGCAGCGCGAACGGGGCATGTCCTACCTGTTCGTGTCGCATGACCTGTCGGTGGTGCGTCATATCGCCGACCGTGTGGCGGTGATGTATCTTGGGCGTATCGTCGAAACAGCGTCCATGTCCGTGCTGTTCGGCAAGCCCCGACACCCCTACACGCAGGCTCTACTGGCGGCGGCCCCGGAGCCTGACCCGGTGCGCCAGCGCGCCAAGCCACGCCGGGTGCTCGACGGGGAATTGCCCAGCCCCACCAATCTTCCGCCTGGCTGCGCCTTCAGCACGCGCTGCCCCCTGGCCAGCGATCTGTGCCGCAGCGAACGTCCAAGGCTTTCCGCCCACCCTGACGGCGCAAGCGTTGCCTGTCATCATGCAGAGGAGTGAACAGATGAGCACGGATGCAGAAAAGCCCTGGACCTGGCCTGAAGCCGTGTGGCGCGCGAAGGTCGACCATGTCCGGGCTGGCCGTTCGCTGGCCCCGAAGCAGTGGAAGAACGGTGCGCGCTGCGCTGTCGCGCTGTCCTTCGACAGTGATCACGAAACCATCGAGCTGCGCTTCGGCGGAAACTCCCACGGCAAGATGAGCCAGGGCCAGTATGGCGCGCGCAAGGGCTCGCCGCGCATCCTGAAACTGCTCGAGCGCCATGGCGTGCCGGCAACCTTCTTCATGCCCGCCGTGTCGGCGATGCTGCATCCGGCGGAAGCGCGGGCGGTTGTCGCCGCTGGCCACGAGCTGGGCATCCACTCCTGGATTCACGAGTTCAATTCGAAACTCGATCATGTCACCGAGCGTGACCTCGCGCTCAGGGCCACGGAGGTCCTGGAAAAGCTCTCGGGACGTCGCCCCGTCGGCATGCGCACGGCCTCATGGGACTTCTCGCCCTACACGCTCAAGATCATCCGCGAGATGGGTCTGCTCTACGACTCGTCACTGATGGCGGACGACGAGCCCTACGAACTGCTCGACCAGGGCGAAGCCACCGGAATCGTCGAATTGCCGGTCGAGTGGATCCGCGACGACGCCATCTACTTCAATATGGACCGGATGGCCTCGCTCAGACCCTATACCGGGCCAGAAATCGTGCTGAACATCTTTCGTCGCGAGCTTGACATGGCCCATGAGGAAGGCGGCCTTTATGTGCTGACCATGCACCCGCACCACATCGGCCACCGCTCGCGCATCTTCATCCTCGACGAGATCATCCGGCACGCCAAGTCGCTGCCCGGGGTCTGGTTTGCAACCCATGAGGAGATCGCGCGTTACTGTGCCGACCAAGTCGGGCTGCAACAGCCGGGATGAGAGCACCGGCCGGTTGGCGCCCCGTCAGAAGGAAATGACCGACCGCGAGGCGCGCTGCCGGAAGACGTCTTCGGCAGGTTCCTGCTCGACGATACGCCCCAGCTCCAGGATCACCAGATGATCAGGCATGTGCCTGACCACGGACAGGTGATGGCTGACAAACCGCCATGTCAGACCGAACTCGGCCGGCAGGCGCACCATCAGGTTCAGGATCTGCGCCTGCACAGATACACCAAACGCGGATCTGGGCTCGTCGCCCACAGGAAAGTCGGCTTCTGGCGCAAGCGCGCGCGATCAAGATGCGCTGGTGCTGACCAGCGGAGAATCCGTGCGGATGGTCGATCCGCATGTCGGCGGCAGGGATGCCGACATCCTCCAACACCTGCGGCGCGCGCTGCTGGCGCCGCGGCAGGATTGTGAGATGCGTGAGCGTCTCACGGCCCGTGCCCTGCGTGAGGGATTGGACTCAACATGACGTGGCATGCTCAAGGCGCCGGCATGAAAAGCCCAGCTGCGTCGCCGACCGTGACCTTCGACTTCGCGGGCCTATCGGCTCGCGAGCGCTATTAGCTCCTGATCGGCGCCGTTGTGTCGGAGCCGATCGCGCTGGTCACCACAATCGACAGGGCGGGAATCGTCAGCGCCACGGCGGATCGCAGAACCTGATCCGACAGCCGGCTTGTCGCAGCCCGACGGGAACAAGGCTTCACGCAGCACTGACTGTCGTGAGTGACCGCCTTCCTTGCCTGGACAGGCCGGCCTGATCGTGCGGCGCACAAACGCGCGGTGGATACAGGCAACCTGGGCCTGCGCGTCCATCAGGGCAAATGGGATTGGAACAAATGGGCGATGTTGGCGTTGTCCGTCAAAGGCGCCCGCCTTGACTGCAACACGCCCCGGGCGCGGCCATCATTGAAATGACACATGTCACCCGCCCGGCAACCTGACCGCTCCGTGACCCGCGCAACATTGAGCGGCGCTGGCGCATGCGGGAGCGCTGCCCTCCGCACCCTGCAGGAACAGCCATGACACGCAAGAACGTTCTTTACGCCCTGATCGGCGTGCTCGCCGTCGCCGCATCGGTGTTTGCGATCCAGCTCTACAGGGAAAAGCAGAAGAGTACAGGCGTCGAGATCAGCATCGGAGAGCGCGGCGTGTCGATCGAGAAAAAATAGATTAACACAAAATTATATCGATAATTCAATAGCTTGAAAAGAGAGGAAGTACCACAATGTCCCTTGGAACAATCCTGATCATCATCCTGATCATCTTTCTGCTCGGTGGCTTCAGCGGCCGCTTCGGCGGATACGGATACGGCTATGGCCATGGTGGCGTTGGCGTCATCGGCGTTTTGCTGATCATCGTCGTCGTGTTGCTGCTGACGGGACGACTGTAACCAGACGCAACAGCGCCCACCTGGGCCGGCATCTCGCGGCGAGGCTCATCGGCTTGGCGCACGCTTTATGTTGTCATGAGCTGCAGGTCGTCTCGCCAAAGGTTCGTCCTTGCAACGATAGACTGCAGCCAATGAGGTCGCATTGTGGACGTGATGCCCTGCGATCATCCCTCTGTGGGAAATCTGACGGAACAAGGGGGTGTCGTGCAGTCGAACGCAAACCAATCAGGCGTGTGTTATCGTGGCTGACAGCGACAGGAATTGGCAAAGCACAAGCAGCTTGATTTCGTTGAGGGGAAATGGGTTGAGCGTTGGTCGTTGATCCAAAGCGGGCGCGCCAGCCACCGGGACAATTGCAGGGGAAGCCGATGTGCACGTCTCCCTGGAGAGCCATGACGCAACCTGCAGTGAGCAAACCGGGTCCATCATGCAGCGTCCAGCCGAAACCAAGCCCGGCGAGCGTCGCGCCCTGGCCTGTAGCCGCTGCACGCTGACGAGGCTCCACAGCCGGGCTCAGTCCGGCAGGAATACTGTCAACTCGTGCTGGCAGACGGCTCGGACAGTGCTGCCATAAAGCGCGGAGAGCGCTGCCACGTTCAGTACATCTGCTGGAACGCCGTTAGCCAGCAACCGTCCCCCGCCAAGCAACGCCACCCGATCGGCGTAACCCATCGCCTGGTTGGGGTCGTGCGTGGTGAAGAGCACCCCCAGGCCTTTGGCGGTGAGCGACCTGATCTGGCGCATCACCTTTCCCTGATTGCCGAAATCGAGGCTGGCCGTCGGTTCGTCCAGCACGACATAACGCGGCTCCTGCGCGAGCGCCCGGGCGATCAGGACAAGCTGCCGCTCGCCGCCTGATATCATTGTGTAGGGCTTGCCTGCCAGATGGGCGATGCCAAGCTCAGCAAGCCTGGCCTCGACGATCGTCCTGTCTGCCGGCGTCGGACTGGCGAATAGCCCCTGATGGGCCGTGCGGCCCATCAGCACCACGTCGCGGACGGCGAAGGCGAATGCTCCCGCATGCGCCTGCGGCACATAGCCGATTCGCCGCGCACGCTCGCCGACCGGCATATTGGCCATCGGTTGGCCGTCGAGGCTCACCACACCCGCATGGGGCCTGAGCAAGCCCAGCATGGTTTTCAGCAGCGTCGTCTTTCCCCCGCCATTGGGGCCGAGCAGCGCCAGGGCCTGGCCGGGGACGACCGTGACCGACACATTGGTTCCCACGCTGTGGCCAGGATAACCGAAACCGAGATCTTGTGCGGCGAGTGTCATGACCAACTCTTGCGGGCGGATACCAGCAGCCAGATGAACACCGGAGTGCCGATCACCGCGGTGAGAATGCCGAGCGGTATCTCGACCTGCGCGGCGCTGCGGGCCAAGGTGTCGATCAGCAGCAGGTAGCCGCCGCCAAGCAATGCCGCGGTCGGCACCAGTCGCCCAAACTCGGGGCCGACCAGAAACCGCGCCATGTGCGGCACGATTAGCCCGACCCAGCCGATGATGCCGGCTGCAGCGACACTGGCCGAGGTGACGAGCGTGGCTGCCGCCACAATCGCGAGCCTTAGCGGCCCCGTGGCGACGCCAAGCGCCCGGGCCTCTTCTTCCGGCAGCGACATGACGTTCATGCGCCAGCGCAATGCCAACAATACAACGGTCCCAACCGCGATGGGTCCGAACAGAGGGAGAAGATCGTTCCGGTCCGTGCCGGCCAGGCTGCCCAGTAGCCAGAAGGTCATGGCCGGAAGCTGATTGTAAGGATCGGCCAGGTACTTCAACAGGCCGACGCCCGCTCCAAGCAGGGAGCCGATGACGACGCCGGTCAGCACTAGCACGAGCGCGATGTCGCCAGAGCGGATCGAGGATCCAATCAGGTAGACCAATGCCACCGCGACGAGCCCGCCGCCGAAAGCGAGCGCCTGTATGGCGAGGACGCCGAGCGAGAAGAAGATGCCGGTCATGGCGCCCAGGGCCGCACCCGAGGATGCGCCGAGAATGTCGGGCGATACGAGCGGATTACGGAAAAGGCCCTGAAAGGCGGCCCCCGCGACGGCGAGAGCCGCGCCGCACAGGATAGCTGCCAGCACCCGAGGGCCCCTGATATTGAAGATCACGGCATCGACGGCGGGCGGCAGCCCCGAAGGCTGCCCGATCAGCGTTGACCAGAGCGCGAGGCCGAGTTCACTGACACTGATCGGGAAGCGCCCGACCGAGAACGCCACCGCCACCCCCGGCAGAAGCAGGCCAAGGCCGATGGTGATCCCACCGATGGCGCCAAAGCGGCCCGTCACCCGCGCCCCTCGAGCACGAAGGCGATCTGCGCGTCGGTCGGGGTGCGGTGATAGAAACGGCTGTGGAAGTCGCGGGTAAACGCCATCAGGTCCTCCGGAAAGAGGTCGGGATAAAGCAGCTTGCCCAGCCAGACCAGACCCGGCATGCGGTTGACCGAGGGCGGGAAATCGACCCAGCCGAAGGGCATCTTTGGCGACAGGTGCACGCGACCGTCGCGCGCGGCCCTCACGCCCGCCCAGGACGGATCGCTGCGGACGTTGGCGGCGAAGTTCTGATCAATGGTGATGATCACTTCCGGATTCCAGGCCAGCACCTGCTCGACCGACACAGCAGCGAGGCCGCCGCGTGTCTGACCCGCGACGTTGACGGCTCCCATGAATTCGATGGTTTCGACATTGATGGAGCCGCCGAGCCCGGTGTCGAGGCCGCGCGGCCCGCGGGCGTAGTAAACGCGCGGGCGCTTGTCCTGAGGCACGGTGGCAACACGCGACTGGCAGGTTCGCACGATGTCCTCGCAGAAGCGTGCCAGGTCTTCTGCCCGCGCGGTCTCGCCGACAAGCCGGCCATGCAGTCGGTAGCTCTCGGGGATGGCGCCAAAGCGGCCATCAAGCAAGGCGTACGGAATGCCGGTCTGAGCCTGCACCCGGTCTGCGGTTTCAGCGAACGTGCGGGCCGTCGAGCCGATATCAAGGATGATGTCTGGTTTCAGCTGTAGCAGAACTTCGAGATTGGTGGTGTTGCCTCGGCCGGTGAGCCGGCCAAGCTCGGGGCGGGTGCCGACCTCCGGATCGAGATAAACCAGTTCCGGGCCGCGATTGGCCCGCGGCCAGCCCAGCAGCGTCCGGGGTTGCAAGGTGTAATGCGTGATCGCCGCTGGCGGGCCTGCCGGGAAGACGCGGCTGACTCTGGCAGGCACGGGTATGGAACGACCGGCAGAGTCGGTGAGTGTTTGCGCTCGAGCGACATGCGGCATCGCGATCGCAGCGCTTGCACCGAAAGCGAAGGAGCGGCGTGTGAGCTTCATCACGATGCCTCCGTCAACTCGCCCGGGTTGGGAGGTGCAACTGGTGTATAGGCGCAGCGGTCAGGCTTCAGATCGACGAGCGGCGTGCCGTCGACGCAATCGAGCCCACGCACCACGAGCACGCCATCCTCGACCGCGACCAATTCGACCATCGAGGTTGCGATGGGGTTGGGTCTGACCGGAGAGCGCAATGCGAAGGTGCCGAATGTTTCGCCATTCGATTTCGGGCTCTGGAGGATCAAGTCGCGTCTGGCCTGATGCATCCAGTACAGCACCTCGATCCTGCCGAACCGCTCGATGCCCTTGAGCGCGGGCTTCCACGGGTCATGAAGCTCTATCCGGCACAATGGCCCTTCGGCCTTCCCTTGGCGCGGGCACTCGTCTCGCGAAAGGAAAGGCGTCCGGATTGTGCCGATGAACACGACGCGCGCATCCGTGCGGTCGGGCAGTGGCGCCTCGATCTCGCCCGGACGCGTTGCGTCGTGGTGCTTCATCTCAGCCATCGACGCCGATCATGACGTCGCTTGCCTTGACGATGGCTGAAACCTCCATCCCCGGTTTGAGGCCAAGCTCTTCCACGGCTTCAGCTGTAATCGCGGCGGTCACGATCTGCCCACCGACATCGATCTTCACATGCGTCGTCGTGACGCCAGGCTTGATCGAGACGATCTTGCCCTTCAGCTGGTTCCGAGCACTGATCTTCATGGATGGATCCTCACTGATCGAATGGCCACCGCTCGCGCGAAACGCGAGCATCATTATACATGGCCTCGCCGTATCGGTCCTTGCCATACACACGCAGCAAATTCTGGATGTCCTCGGACATCAGATGCGTCAGGAATCGCTCGGCAAGTGGCGTGCCCGACGTCGGGTCCTTCAGCCAGAGCGTATGGTAGGGGTTCATCAAGACCTGACCACCCCGGAACAGGACCTTCAAACCCGGCAGTTCCTTGCGTTCAGCCACGAAGGTGGAGCTGTCGGTGAGGAAGTAGGCCCCTTCCGTGTTGGCGCGTCTGAGGCTCGCGGTCATGAAGTCGCGGGTCGGGATCAGCCAGTCGCCCTTCGGCTCGATGCCGGCGAGTTTCCAGATCTCCATCTCCTTCTGGTGCGTGCCCGAGTTGTCGGCGCGCGTCACCTTTTTCGCCTTGGCCGCCTCAATCCGGCGAAAGGCTTCCACTGCATCCTTTGCATCCGCGATCTTCGCCGGGTCATTCGCAGGCCCCACGATCCAGAACTCGTTGGAGCCGATCAGTTGCCGCCCGGTCGCCCAGCCTTCCGACAGGGCGCGCCGTTCGGCAGGCGGCGCATGGGCCAGAACCATGTCGACCTTGCGCTCCTTGAGCAGGTTCATGGCTTGTCCGGAGCCAGCGCGGAACCAGATCACCGAGGCATCATGTCGCCGCGCGAAATCGGTGGAGATGGCTTCCAGAAGCCCGAGTTCCCCGGGGCTTCCCGTGGCAATTCGTAAATGATTTGGGCCAGTGCCCCAAACAGCCGCAGGGCGAGGCTCCCCAGCCGGAGCCGGGGCTTGCCCGATCGCGCCTGACGACATCACAGCCAAAGACACGGCGAAAGCGACCATCAAGGTCAACGCGTGGCGTCGGTTCACCTCACACCCCCGGCTGCGAGGCATTGGGGAAGAAGAGCTGCTCGCCGTTGATCTTGTAGTCGGCGATCGACTTCTGGCCTTCGGGACCGACCAGCCAGTCGATGAAGGCCTGTCCATCAGCCTTCTTGACATGGGCGTGCTTCGTAGGATTGACGAGGATGACGCCATACTGGTTGAACAGTCGGCGGTCTCCTTCGACGACAATCTCCAGATCGCCACGGTTCTTGAAGTTGATCCAGGTGGCGCGGTCAGACAGCACATAGGCGTTCATCGCGCCCGAGGTGTTCAGCGCCGCGCCCATGCCCTGGCCAATCTCGCGATACCACGGCCCCTTGGCCTGCTCGATCTCGACGCCGGCCACCTTCCACAGGTTGAGTTCAGCCGCATGGGTGCCGGACTTGTCGCCGCGCGAGACGAAAGGGGCAGCCTTGGCCTGGATGGCCTTCAGCGCGGCGGCGATGTCCTTTGTGCCCTTGATGCCGGCAGGATCGGACTTTGGCCCGATCAGCACGAAGTCATTGTACATCACAGGCTTGCGCTCCACGCCGAAGCCGTCCTCGACGAACTTCACTTCCTGCGCGCGGGCATGCACGAACACCACGTCAGCATCGCCGCGCCGGCCGGTGTCGAGCGCCTGGCCGGTGCCCTGGCTGACGACGCGGACCTCGATGCCGGTCTTCGCCTGAAAGGCCGGGAGCAGGTGGTTGAACAGGCCCGAATCCGTGGTCGATGTCGTCGAAGACACCGTGATGAAACGCGTCTGGGCGGCAGGCGCTGCGGTCTGGGCAGGCGGCGGGGCCGTGAGCGTGGCCTGAGCCAGCACGGACGTTGTCAGGGCAAGGCCGAAGCCCGAGGCCAGAAGGCTGCGTTTGGTCAACATGGTCGTATTCCTCCGTTGTTTTGGATCGGGGTCACCAGAGCAGGTCTCCGGCGATGAAGGCGCGGGCATCCGCCGAGGCTTTGCCCGCAAAGACGATTTCGGTCGGCGCGTCGTCGATCAGACGCCCGCAGTTGAGAAACAGGATGCGCTGGCTCAGCCGCCGTGCCTGGCCAAGGTCATGGGTGGTCATCAGGATGGTCATGCCTTCCGCCGCCAGCGCCGCGATGACCTGCTCGATCTGCCGGGTCGCGCCGGGATCGAGCTGCGAAGAGGGCTCATCGAGGAACACTGCGAAGAGGGCTCATCGAGGAACAGCAGCTCCGGCTCGAGCGCCCAGGCCCGCGCGATGGCAAGGCGCTGCTGCTCACCGCCGGACATCAGCCGCGCCGGGCGCTCTGCGAGCGCTGCCAGCCCGAAGCGGGCGAGAGCCGCATCAGCCCGCGATGCCGCCTCCGTCATGCCAACAGCACTCAGCGCATGCATGATGTTGGCCCTCGCCGACCGGCGCAGCATCACCGGACGCTGGAAGACCATGGCATGGCGGCGGCGACCCGTGTCAGTCTGCCAACGAACGGAGCCCGCGCATGGCGCCAGCAGTCCGTGGCAGAGCCGCAAGGTGAGCGATTTGCCTGCACCGTTCGGGCCGATGATGGCGGTGACGCCACCCTTGGGCAGGGTGAAGCTGACATCATCGAGCAGGCGTTTGCCATCCGCTTCGAAGGACAGCCCCCCAACCGAGAGGGGCAGGATGCTGGTGATATCCCGCATGGCCATCACCCCGCGAACCGCGCGCCGATGCGGCTCGCGCCATAGGCGGCAGCGTTGATGGCCAGCGTCAGGATGATCAGCACGAGGCCGAGGCCCAGAGCCAGCGGCAGGTCGCCCTTTGAGGTCTCCAGCGCGATCGATGTTGTCATGGTTCGCGTGTAGCCGGCGATGTTGCCACCAACGATCAGCACCGCGCCAACCTCGGCGCTGGCGCGCCCGAAGCCGGCCAGCAAGCCTGTCGCCAGGGCAAAACGGCCATCCCACAGCAGCGTGGGAATCGCCCGCCAGCCGGTGAGGCCAAGCGACGTGAGGTGCTCACGGTATTCGCTCCACAAGTCTTCGATGGTGCCCCTGGTCAGCGCAATGACGATGGGCAGCACGAGCAAGGTCTGCGCGATCACCATCGCCGTCGGCGAGAACAGCCAGCCCATGGCGCCAAACGGCCCCGAGCGCGACAGCGCCAGGAACACGATCAGGCCCGCAACGACCGGCGGCAGGCCCATCAGCCCGTTGACCAGCACAATCAGCGCCGAACGCCCGGGAAAGCGCGCCACGGCCAAAAGCGCCCCTAGTGGCAGGCCGATGAGCGCGGCCAGCAACACCGCCGTCAGCGTGACGCGCAGCGACAGCCCGACGATCTGCAGGAATTGCGGATCCAGGTTGAAGATGAGCGATAGTGCAGCACCGAAGGCCGAGGAAACGTCCATAGGCGGGACATCTAGAGCGCTTTCTTGACGAAAGCCAGACGGTTCTTGTATTCAGATTCCAATCTGGAGTTTATGCAGTCAAACGCAGATAAACATCATGACGCCTTATCTGAACACCGAAGAGGCTGCCGCTTACCTTGGCATCCGGGAGCGCAAGCTCTATGAACTGGTGGCGAATGGCGCAGTCCCTTGCTCCAAAGTGACCGGCAAATGGCTGTTCCCGCGCGCCGCCCTTGATCGGTGGATCCAAGCCGGCATGGCGAAGCCGCATGGGTTTGTGGCGCAGGATGCGCCGCCCATCGTCGGCGGCAGCCATGATCCACTGCTGGAATGGGCGGTGCGGCGGTCCGGTTCGGGCCTCGCGCTTCTCAGTGTCGGGTCGGCAGCCGGACTGGCGAAACTCGCGCGTAATGAAGTCGCCATCGCAGCGATCCACCTGCACGAACTGGACGTCGAGGACGTCAACCTGTCGGCCGTGGCCAGCGCCCCGCACCTGCATGATGTGGTGGTGATTGGCTTCACAAGGAGAGAAGAGGGTCTTCTGGTTGCGCCCGGCAATCCCATGGCGCTGTTGTCGCTGACCGACGCCGCGACGGCCAGGGCCCGCTTCGCGATGCGACAGGCGGGAGCCGGCGCGCAAATGCTGCTGTTGAAACTGCTCGTCGGCGCCGGACTGTCGATGGGGCAACTGAACGGACTACCGGCTGCCTTCGCGACGGGGGATGACCTTGCCTTCGCCATTCGTGCCGGGCAGGCCGATTGCGGCGTTGCGACACGCGCGGTCGCCAGCGCCCATGGGCTTGGCTTTGTGTCGCTGACCTGGGAGCATTTCGATCTCGCCATGCGCCGACGGACGTATTTCGAGCCCGGCGTGCAGGCACTGCTTGCGCACATGCGCTTGCCGGAATTCCACCGCCATGCGCAATTGCTCGGCGGACTCGACACGAGCGCAGCCGGCATGGTCCGGCTGACCCGATGAGGATCGCGGGCCGCCGCCAAGGTGATTTCAGGATAGGCCCCGATGGCCAGCATCTTTGCGCGCCACCATGTTGATAGGCCAGTTTCCAGACTTTGACGCCGGCCTGTGTCACCCAAAGCGGCAAAACCCTTGCCATCGGGGAGTTTCACCACGGCTTCAGCGCCCTTTGCACCCCTGAGTTGCCGTCCGAAAGGGCCATTCATGCCCCCCGACTCCGGCACTCCGCCAAGAGGCCGACCGGACAGAAAAAAATCTGCCGACTGTCAACGGATATCCGTGAACGCAAACGGCGAAAATCCCCGGCAAAATCGCCTGTTCTGGTCTGCCTTCGGGACTAAATGGCTGTCGATGAAGGGGAGTGTGGTGCCCGAGACTGGTGCCCGAGACCGGAATCGAACCAGTGACACAGCGATTTTCAATCGCTTGCTCTACCAACTGAGCTACTCGGGCGCCGGCCGGCGGCAAGGCCATCGGCTGTTGGTGCGCGGGGTATAGTCGCTCGCTTTTAGCCTGTCCAGACGTTTCCGTCGCTACGGCGTCATGTCTTTCGCCGGCTGGCGCCGCTCATACCGGCACCACTCCAAACCATGTGGACAAGGCCGAGACGGACGCCGCTTCAGCGCTCTGCAGCGCTCTCGGCGTCAGAATCGGGCGCAGCATTATCCTCCACCACCGGGACGGCGTAGGCCCCCTTGAGCCAGTTCGCCAGGTCCGTGTCAGCGCAACGCTTCGAACAGAATGGCTTCCAGGGCTGCTCGGATGGCCGCGCGCACATCGGGCAGGGCTTCCCTTTCAGCCGCGGTAAGGACGCTTTCTGGTCCATGGGCGACCGATCAGTCCGTCAGGCGGATCTGCTTTTCGCCGCACAGGTTAAGGCCGTCCGAATCGTTCTCGCTCTCATCCTCGAAGCGCGCCAGCACGAAGAAGGAGCATCCGGTCGGCTTGTTGAGCTTGATCTTGATGGATTTTCCGGCCCCAAGCGGCTTGGCGAGCTTGGCGACGAGGCGCGGATTGTCGCCGCTCGTGGCGATCTCGAAGGCGGTCACGGCGACCGTACGCCCGTTGATCAGGGTGATCTCACCCGGCGGCTTCTGGGCACGCTGCTGGGCCACTGCCGGGCCCATCGGCGCGAGGGCCATGCCGGCCAAAACGATTGATGGCATAATCCATGTCTTCATAAGATGTTCCCGCCCTTGCTTTTCGTCGCGCTCCGGCAATTGCCGCCCTGAAGCTACATGAAATTGCAGTTGCGGCAACAGCAAGGCCGGACGCGCGCAGATCACGACGCTTTCCGGCGCGTCACGCAATGCGCATTTGCGCGCGCAAGCCTCGCGCGGGCAACAGGAAACCTCTATACGCCGAGGTCAGAGGTAGTTCCCCCGCATGGCAGCATCACCAGACCCCGCAAGCCCGAAAGCAGGCGTATCGGCTGCATCGGGCGGATTTGTTCCGACCTTCAAGGCGCTGTGGCCATATCTGTGGCCGAAGGACCGCGCCGACCTGCAAATGCGTGTGCTGCTAGCCTTTGGCCTGCTCGTCATTGGTCGCATCATCCTGGTCGGCGTGCCATTCTCGTTCAAATGGGCAACCGATCAGCTTGCCGCCGAGATGGGCGCGCCCAGCGCCAAATGGCTGGTGATAACGCCTATCCTGCTCGTCGCGATCTACGGCGTCATGCGCGTGGGGTCGGCAGCTTTCATCCAGTTGCGCGACGCGGTCTTCGCCCCTGTCTTCATGCACGCGGTGCGCAAGCTGGCCCACCAGACATTCGCCCATCTGCACCACTTGTCCCTGCGGTTTCATCTCGAACGCAAAACCGGGGGCCTGACCCGCATCCTGGAGCGTGGACGCTCCGGCATCGAGGACATGGTGCGCCTGGGGTTGAACCAATTGGTGCCCGTCATCGTCGAACTGACGCTGATGATCGCCGTCCTGTTCTGGAGTTTCGACTGGCGCTACGTCGTCCTGCTCGTTGCGATGGTCGTCATCTACATGGTCTTCACGATCAAGGCGACCGAGTGGCGTATCAGCATCCGCCGCAACATGAACGACAGCGACACCGACGCCAACGCCAAGGCGATCGACTCGCTGCTGAACTTCGAAACGGTAAAGTATTTCGGCGCAGAGGGGCGTGAGACTGCCCGCTACGACATCGCCATGGCCAAGTACGAGCGCAACAGCGTCAAGGCCTACCAGTCCCTGGCGCTGCTTAACTTCGGTCAGGCGTTCATCTTCTCGGTCGCGCTCGCCATCGCGATGTGGATGTGCGTCGACGGAATCCGGTCGGGCCGCAACACGCTCGGCGACTTCGTGCTGATCAATGCGCTGCTGATCCAGCTCTATACGCCGCTCAACTTCATGGGCACCGTCTACCGCGAGATCAAGCAGGCCACCCTGAACATCGAGGAGATGTTCAACCTGCTGAATCGCAACCCAGAGATCCTCGACAAGCCCGGCGCACCCGACCTCAAGGTCAGCGCCGGCGAAGTCACCTTCGAGGACGTGCATTTCGCCTACGTGCCCGAGCGCAAGATTCTCAAGGGCATCAGCTTCATCGTCCCGCCCGGCAAGACGATCGCCATCGTAGGGCCATCGGGGGCCGGCAAGTCGACGATTTCGCGCCTTCTGTTCCGCTTCTACGAGCCGAGCGCCGGCCGCGTCCTGATCGACGGCCAGCCCATCGCGGATGTGACGCAGACCTCGCTGCGCGCTGCGATCGGCATGGTCCCGCAGGACACGGTGCTGTTCAACGACACCATCGGCTACAACATCGCTTATGGCCGCGACGGCGCGTCCGAGGCCGAGGTGCGCGCAGCCGCCGACATGGCGCAGATCGACAGCTTCATCAACGCGCTGCCGGATGGCTACAAGACGCAGGTCGGCGAGCGCGGCCTCAAGCTTTCCGGCGGCGAGAAACAACGGGTCGCGATTGCCCGCACCTTGCTGAAGGCCCCCCCCGTGCTGGTGCTGGACGAAGCGACGAGCGCGCTCGACACCTTCACCGAGCGCGAGATCCAGGGGTCGCTCGACAAGGTCTCGGTCGGGCGCACAACGCTGGTCATTGCCCATCGCCTGTCCACGGTGGTCAACGCCGACGAGATCATCGTGCTCGACAAGGGCCTGATCGCCGAGCGCGGGACGCATGAGGGTCTGCTGGAGCGCAACGGCATCTACGCCGCCATGTGGAACAGACAGCGTGAGGTCGCTTTTGCTGAGGAAACGCTCAAGCGCGCCGCGGAGGCTGAAGAGCCCAGCGTGAGGGTCACGTTGACGAAATGAGCATTGCCGCTCCTGCCAAGGACCGATCGTTCCCGCTCTTTGTGGCGGGCATCGCGCTGACGCAGATGCTCGGATGGGGCACCACCTTCTACCTGCCATCGATCCTTGATCGCCCGATCGGGCGCGATCTCGGCGTCGGGCGCGAGGTAATCTACGGTGGCATTTCGGTGATGCTGGTGGTGGCCGCGGTGATCGCACCGCGCTGCGGCAAATGGATCGACAGCGATGGTGCCCGCAACCCGATGATGATCGGCAAGGTCCTGCTCGCCCTGGGCCTTGTCGGCATCGGCCTGAGCACCGGCCCGCTGACCTACCTCGCAGCCTGGGTCTTCATCGGACTGGGCATGCCGATGTCGCTGAGCATTGGCGCGCTCGCGTCCGTTACCCAGAGCTTTCCGGAACGCGGCCGGCACGGACTGAGGGCTTTGATGCTGTTCGGCGGCCTGTCAAATGGCGTGATCTGGCCATTGACGGGATGGCTGGAGGCCGAGATCGGCTGGCGCGCGGTCTGCTTCGTCTACGCCGGTGTCCAGACGCTGCTCTGTCTGCCGCTTGCCCACGCCCTCATTCGCAAGCAGGATCAAGCCGCCTCGCTCGACAAGGACATCGCGCCGGCGGTGCAGGGGCTTCTCGAGGCACGTCAGCGCAGCAAGGGGTTCTGGCTCCTTGTCATAGCAGCCGGAATCAGCGGCCTCGTGTCCTGGGGCCTGCCGCTGTACTTCGTGGCGATGTTCCTGCAGGCAGGCATGGACCTCTCCATGGCGATTTTCCTTGCCTCGTTCACCGCGTATTTCACCTTTGTCGCGCGGTTGACCGACTTCATGCTCGCCCGCCATGTCTCCGGCATGCGCATTGTGGCGGGCGCATCCCTGTTCCCGCCTGTCGTGTTCGGCATGATGCTATGGGCCTTTGGGGACACGGCCAGCGCCGCCGCCCAGATCATCATGATCGGCGCCGCCATGGCGCTCTACGGTGCGGCGACCGGCCTGATCGCGACCTCGCGCGCCATCCTGCCGCTCGAATTGTTCGGGCCCGGGGGCTATGCCGCGACGCTCGGCAAGCTCTCGCGCTGGCTCAACCTGATGTTTGCCGCCTCGCCGCTGCTGTTCGCCATCCTGTATGACGGACTCGGCAAGGTCATGACCCTCTGGATCGCCATGTTGGCCGCGCTGGTCGCGGCCATTGCCTACTGGCAGCTCGACCGGCTTGTGACAAACGGCAGATCGGGTTGATTCCGCCCGGCGGCTCTGACACCTTGCAGTGGTGTTGCTGCCCATTCGGGCTTGCATGACCGCCGAATTCCGGCTCGGGCCGGCAACCCCCACGCGAAGGCCATAGCCGATGTCGTTGCTCGATTCCATCAAGAAGCTGTTCGTTCCGATCCACAAGGAGGGCTATCCCTTCATCGCCATCGCGGCGGTGGCGAGTGCGGTTCTGGGCCATCTGTGGACACCGTTCGGCTGGGTTGGCCTGATCATCACCCTGTGGATCTGCTACTTCTTCCGCGATCCGGTACGCGTCACGCCACAGAGAGAAGGGCTGGTTACATCGCCCGCGGATGGCCGGATCAGCATGATCGTACAGGCCGTGCCACCGCCGGAGCTCGAAATGGCCGCCGAGCCGATGACCCGGGTGTCGGTGTTCATGAACGTCTTTGACTGCCATGTGAACCGTTCGCCCGTGGCAGGGACACTGAAGAAGATGGCCTACACGCCCGGCCTGTTCCTCAACGCCGAGCTCGACAAGGCAAGCGACGACAACGAGCGCAATGCGTTGCACATCGAAACCGCCTCCGGACCGGTCGCCGTGGTCCAGATCGCGGGGCTGATCGCCCGACGCATCGTGCCCTTCGTCAAGGATGGCGCCATGCTCGCCCCCGGAGAGCGCTTCGGCCTGATCCGCTTCGGCAGCCGCGTCGATGTCTACCTGCCGCCCGGCATCAAGCCGCTCGTCTGCGTGGGTCAGACGATGATCGCCGGCGAAAGCGTGATCGCGGACATGGCGTCGGCCGAGCCCGCGCGCACCTTCCAGGCGCAATAGCCGCGGACAGAAGGGTCAGGAGGCGGGCGACGCGGAGCTGACTGCCGCTCACCACGCTGTGACCATCACGGAGCTTGTGGCGCAGCGGACGGACGCCTAGGTTCGTCTTGTCCTTGTACCCGTCTGCGAGCCTCGCGTGATCCATGTTTTTCGATGCCGTCCGGTTCTGGCCGCAGGGCTGGCGCTGCTGCTTTGTTTTGCTGCGCTGCTGCCATTGGGCCCGGCGGGTGCGCAGACTGTCACCGATCTCGGCGCCATGCTGCAGGTCGCAGAGAAATACACGGTCAAGATCCGCGCCACGGTGAACTGGCCGGTTCCGCCCGACACCTTCGGGACGGCCCGCGGAACCGGCTTCATCATCGACAGGAAACGCGGCTGGATCCTGACGAACGCGCATGTCGCCCGCCGCTCGCCCGGCATTGTCGAGGTAGCCTTCACGGACGAGGACTGGCTGGAGGTTGAGCGCGTCTACATCGACAACGTGCTCGACATCGCGGTCCTCAAAGTGCAGCCGTCCCGGATGCCAGAGGATGCGACCGAGGCGAAGCTCGGCTGCTCATTACCGCTCAAGCAGGGTGCCGGCGTCGTTGCGTATGGCCATCCGGCCAACCTCGCCTTCACGGCCACGCGCGGCATCATTTCGAGCGTGCGTGTCTTCGGCTATGAGGAGTACATCCAGCTCGACGCGCAGCTCAATCCCGGCAATTCGGGCGGCCCGCTCCTCGACATCGCCACCGCCGAAGTTGTGGGGGTGAACACGGCCAACATGCCGGGCATGCCGGGGCTGGGTTTTGCCACGCCGATCCGCCATGTCTGCCCAATCATCAACCTGATTGCGGACGGCAAGGATCCGACCCAGCCTCACCTGCCGGTGTATTGGATCAAGACGGCCCGCAACGAGACGCTCGTTGTTGCACGCAGCTTCCCCAGCACGCCTGCGGGCGACGCCCTGCCGACCGGAGCACTTGTTCTGGGCCTCGCCGGCGAGAGGCCTGCTGCCAGCTTTCCGGACCTCATGACGGCCCTGCGCGGCCGCACCGGCAATGTCGCGGTCGCGATCCGCAAGGATGGCGTGACCTCCGATGTCACCATTCCGCTCGTGCAGGCCCAGCCGGTGATGGCCCGACGAATGCTCAGCCTCGCCGGCATGCTGATCGTAGAGCGCAACGCGCTTGACATCGACTACCGCGACGAGCCGCGGCTGCGCGTCGAGTTCGTCAAGCAGGGCGAGGAAGCCGCGCGGCGCGGCATCACCCAGTGGGATCAGGTCGAGACCGTTGGAGGGCAGGCCTTCTCAACGATCGAAGCCCTGCATGCCTGGCTTTCCAGGCGCCCTGCAACGGAGCGCGTCGCCCTGATGCTGCGGCGCGGCACCGGCATCACGCCGCGCCGGATCGGCTCGGAGTTCTACCGGATCGAGGTTCTCAACAGCGACATGAAGCTGCTTTCGATGCGGGACTGAACCCGAATGTGGCCGAGGCGTCGGAGACCTTGGCGGCGGAGCTTGTTCCACGGGCTGCTTCTGGCGTAGGTTGCCGTCATCGCTCGGGGCGTCGCCCGCACAATCGGTTATCGGTTTTGCGGACAGGCCATGCTCCGGCCAACCGGAATCAGGCATCCATCCGTGATGGGACCGAGCCCGATTGAGAGCGGCATGATCCAGAGAGGCCACGGCGTTGAGCGAACTGTTTCCCCCCTTCCAGCCGGACAAGGATGAGCCCCGCAAACGGCGCTTCAAGCCGATTCCATTCCGGCTGCTGGCGCCGAACCTGATCACGCTGCTCGGCCTTGCGCTGGGGCTGACCGGCATGCGGCTGGCCATCGAGGGCAAGCTTGAGCTTGGCGTCGTCTGCGTCCTGATCGCAGCAGCGCTCGACGGCGTCGACGGCCGGCTGGCGCGCTTTCTCAAGGGCACGTCGCGCTTTGGCGCACAGCTCGATTCGCTGGCCGATTTTGTCAACTTCGGGGTCGTTCCGGCAGTCATCCTGTACCATTTCGTGCTCAAGGACCTGAAGAACTTCGGCTGGATCATCAGCATCATCTTCGCCATCGCGATGTGCCTGAGGCTGGCGCGCTTCAATGTCATGATCGATGATCCAAGCCGTCCCGACTGGCAGAAGAATTTCTTCACCGGCATGCCCGCGCCAGCCGGGGCCGTCACCGCGATGCTGCCGCTTTATCTGTACTTTCTCGGCGTTCCGATTGTGCCCTACGGGGCTGTCCCCGTGGCCCTGTATCTGCTGTTCTGCGCCTTCCTGACCATTTCCACCGTCCCGATGTACGCCGGCAAGACGCTGGGCGCGAAAGTGCCACGCAACTGGGTCGCGCCGATCTTCATCAGTGTCATTCTGGTAACTGCCCTTGTGGTGGCCTATCCCTTCGAGATGCTCAGCCTGATCGTGATTGGCTACTTTGCCGGCATTCCCCTGAGTGTGCAGCAGTTCCGCGCGCTGGAACTGGCCGATCGCAATGCGGCGGCGAAGGCGAGCGCAGAGGCCGCGAAAGCCCCGCACGCGCCAACGCCCGCTCCATAGCGGCCTTTCGTGCACGGCGAGAAGCAGGTGACAGACATCATGGTGCCCGTAATCTGGCCATCGGTTCACTTTTCCCCGCCGATCAACTAAGCCAGCCATCGGAACAACAGGAATATCGCCGCCGTGTTCGGACGACAGGATCAGCAAGGCCAGAACTGGCGCCCGAAACTCGTGCTGGCTTCGGCCAGCCCGCGCCGGCTGGCCCTGCTGGAACAGGCCGGCATCCGTCCTGACGCGCTGCTGCCGACAGACATCGACGAAACGCCCAAGAAGAACGAGCGCCCGCGCGACCTCGCCCGTCGCCTCGCCCGCGAGAAGGCCGAGGCCGCTTACGGTGTCAGCGGGAACCGCCCCGAGCTGACAGGGTCCTACATTGTCTCCGCCGACACAGTCGTAGCGCTCGGCCGGCGCGTACTGCCGAAGCCGGAGGTTGTCGACGAGGCCGCCGAATGCCTGCGCCTGCTCTCCGGGCGCACCCACCGCGTCTACACCGGCGTCACGCTGGTCACGCCGAAAGGCGGCTTCCGCGAGAAGATCGTTGAGACCCGCATCCGCTTCAAGCGCCTGTCCTCGCAGGACATCGAGAGCTACCTGGCCACCGGCGAATGGCGCGGCAAGGCCGGCGGCTATGCGGCGCAGGGCATTGCGGGCGCCTTCATCCTCAAGCTGGTCGGTTCACACACCGGCGTGGTCGGCCTGCCGCTCTACGAGACGCTCGCGCTGCTCGGCGGCGAAGGCTATCCGATCCACATGGGCTGGCTGAACGCGGCGGGCTGATCCGATGAACATGGCCCTGTGGCTCGAGCGCGCCGGAAAAGCCGACCCTGCCGCCCCTGCGCTCGGGCGTGGACTGGATGTTACCGCCAGCTATGGCGATCTTGCCGCCGGCACCGCCCGGCGCGCCGGGGGCCTCCTCCAGCTCGGCCTTGAAGCCGGGGACCGCGTGGCCATTGTCGCGGCCAATTCGCCGGACTATGCCGCTGCCATGTACGCGATCTGGCATGCCGGACTGGTGGCCGTCCCGGTCAACGCCAAGCTGCATGGCCTGGAGATCGCCTACATCCTGGCACACTCGGGCAGCCGCGCGGCCTTTGTCTCCGCCGATCTGGAGGCAGCGGTTCTGACCCACGCACCCAGCTCCCTGCAGCAGGTGATCCGGTTCGGGGCGCCTGCATGGCATGGTCTTGTGACGGCTGACGCCACGCCTGTCGCGTCGCGAAGCGCATCGGACTTGGCCTGGCTGTTCTACACGTCCGGCACCACCGGGCGGCCCAAGGGCGCGATGCTCAGCCACGGCAACCTCGCCGCCATGTCCTTTGCCTATGCGATGGAGGTCGACCCGATCGCCCCCGGCAACCCGATCCTGCACGCGGCTCCGATGAGCCATGGCTCGGGCCTCTACATCATGGCGCATGTCATGCGCATGGGCGTCAATGTCGTGCCCGAAAGCGGCGGCTTCGACCCTTCCGAAATCGCGGCGGCGATGAACCATTGGCGCCGCATGTCGATGTTTGCTGCCCCGACGATGATCAAGCGTCTGACGGCCAGCGGCGTCGCGTTCGCGCCCGGCGCAATACGGACCATTATCTGGGGTGGCGCGCCGATGTATGTCGAGGACACCCGCGCCGCGCTGGAACGCCTGGGCCCCTGCCTTGCCCAGATCTATGGACAAGGCGAGAGCCCGATGACCATCTCCAACCTCGGCAAGGCCGAGATCGGCGACTTCGGCCATCCGCTGTGGCTCGATCGGCTCGCCTCGGCAGGCCGCGCCTATGCCTGCATGCAGATGGCGGTGGTCGACGAAACAGGCCGGCACCTGCCGCTCGGCGAAACCGGCGAGGTGATCGCGCGGGGCGCGCCGGTCATGGCGGGCTACTGGAACAATGAGGCCGCGACGGCAAAATCCCTGCGCGACGGCTGGCTGTTCACCGGCGACGTCGGCGCCATCGACGAACGCGGCTACCTGACGCTGAAGGACCGCGCCAACGACCTGATCATCTCGGGCGGCTCCAACATCTACCCGCGCGAGGTCGAGGAGGTCCTGCTGCAGCACCCCGCCGTGCGCGAGGTCTCGGTGATCGGGCGGCCTGATGCCGAGTGGGGCGAGGTGGTGGTCGCCTATGTGGTTGGCGAGGCTCCGGCCGGCGAACTTGATGCGCTCTGTCTTGAACGCATCGCCCGCTTCAAGCGCCCCAAGGATTATGTGCGCGTCGAGGCCCTGCCCAAGAGCAATTACGGCAAGATCCTGAAGACCGAGCTGCGTGCCATCGACAAAGACCCGCGGCTGAGGGAGCTCAATCGCCCCTGGCGCCAGCCTTGACCAGCCTGTAGTTGATCGAGTCGACCAGCGCCTGGAACGACGCGTCGATGATGTTGGCGCTGACGCCCACCGTGGTCCAGCGCTCACGCTCATCGGCGGAGTCGATCAGAACGCGGGTCACGGCATCTGTTCCTCCCTGAAAGATGCGGACCTTGTAGTCGACCAGCTTCAGGCCCTTGATGATATCCTGATAGCGTCCGAGATCCTTGCGCAGCGCCTTGTCGAGCGCGTTGACCGGGCCGTTGCCCTCGGCCACCGACATGCGCGTCTGGCCACCGATCTTCACCTTCACGATGGCCTCCGAGAAGGTCACCAGCTCGCCGACAGCATTGTAGCGCCGCTCGACATTGACCTTGAAGCGCTCGACCTCGAAGAAGTTGGGCACCTGCCCCATGACCCGATTGGCCAGCAGGAAGAAGGACGCGTCCGCACCTTCATAGGCATAGCCCATCGCCTCCTTGTCCTTGACCTCGGAGAGCACGCGGCCAAGGCGCGGGTCGGCCTTGTCGATGCTGACGCCGATCCGCTCCAGTTCGGCGATGAGGTTCGACTTGCCGGCCTGATCCGAGACCAGAACGCGGCGCCGGTTGCCGACCGTCTCGGGCGCTACGTGCTCATAGGTCTCCGGCTCCTTCAGCACGGCGGAGGCATGGATGCCGGCCTTGGTGGCAAAAGCGGATGCGCCGACGAAGGGCGCGTGCTTGTTTGGCGAACGATTGAGGATCTCGTCGAGCTGGCGCGAGGCCTTGGTCAATTCGCCCAGTCGCGCGGAATCGACGCCGATCTCATAGCGCTGGCTCAGGTGCGGCTTCAGCTTCAGCGCCCCGATCAGCGTCACCAGATTTGCATTGCCGCAGCGCTCGCCGAGCCCGTTGAGCGTGCCCTGGATATGGCGCACGCCGGCCTCGACGGCGGCCAGCGAATTGGCAACCGCGCAGCCGCAATCATCATGGGCGTGGATGCCCAGATGGCTGCCCGGCACGATGGCGCAGGTGCGCGTTACGATGGCGGAGATTTCGTCCGGTAGCGTGCCGCCATTGGTGTCGCACAGCACGACCCAGCGCGCACCGGCTTCATGGGCAGCGCGTGCGCAGGCCAGCGCATAAGCGGGATTGGCCTTGAATCCGTCGAAGAAGTGCTCGCAGTCGACAATTGCCTCGCGGCCGGCGGCCACCGCCGCCTTCACGCTGTCGACTATGCTGGCGAGATTTTCCCCGTTGGTCGTCTCCAGTGCCACGCGCACATGATAGTCCCAGGTCTTGGCCACGAAGACGATGGTGTCGGCCTTGGACTGCAGGAGGCCGGCGATCCCCGGATCGTTGGAAGCCGACCGGCCTGGCCGTCGCGTCATGCCGAAAGCGCAGAACTTCGCATGGGCGGTGGCTTTCTCGTTGAAAAAACTGGTGTCGAGCGGGTTCGCGCCCGGATAGCCACCCTCGACATAGTCGATGCCAAGCCCGTCCAGGATGGCGGCGATGGTCCGCTTGTCATGCAGCGAGAAGTCGATGCCCGTGGTCTGCGCGCCATCGCGCAAGGTGGTGTCGAACAGGTAGACCCGTTCCTTCGGCATTCCGGCGGCGGCGCTCATGCTTCATCATCCGTGTTGGCGGCCAGCGCCTTGTCCATCACCATGCTGGGCAGCCATTCCGCGCCGATGCTCACGGTTGAGCGGCGCATCGCCACGAAGCCGAGCCGCTCGAAGAAAGGCAGCGCATTGTCGGTCGCCGCGACGCTGAGCTTCTTGGCTCCACGCGCCATCGCCAACCGCTCCAGCGCATCGAGCAATTGCCGCCCGACCCCCATGAACGCCATATCGGGATGGACATGGACATTCTCGATGATGGCATTGTCGCGCATCGCCGCAAAGCCCACCGGCTCGCCATCCTCCTCGGCGATCAGGACCAGGCAGCCCGACAGGTGCTTGGCCCAGCCCTTCTCGTCATCCGCCTTCGCGCCCCACAGCGCGCGCTGCTCATTGGAATAGGCATCAGTGGCCAATTCCTCGATTGAGGCCTGGAACAGGATGCCAAGATCGGCGAAATCAGCCGGCAGGGCCGGGCGCAGCGCGTAGCTCATGGTTCTCCCTCCGCCTTGACGGCCTTGGCAAAGCGCCAGGTCGACGAGAATTCACCCGTGACCGGGTCCTTCGCATCCATCAGCACGACGCCGAGCCCCACGATCTGCGCGCGAAGCCGGTCGGACTCGGCGAAGTCCCTCGCCTTGCGCGCCGCGATGCGGGCCTCGATCAGCACACCGACCCTGGCCGCAATCGCGGTCCGCTCTGCCTTGGTGGTCACTCCGGTCATCGCTTGACCTCCCATGTGGTGATCGGCTCGCCATTGGCGTCCGTAAGCGCAACGCCGGACAGCAGGTTGCGCAGGATCGTATCCTCGACCATCTGCGGCACGCGCAGGCTCTCGTGATTCCAGAAACGCAGGACACGAAAGGCTTCAGACTTCAGCCATTCATCCCGGGCCGCGTCGCCCGCGCGCTCATGATGCTGGCCACCAGCGACTTTCAGGACAAGGCGCTCCTCCCGACACATCACCTTCATGATAACAGAGCCTGAGGTCTGTTGCCGCCTGAACCTGAGGCCCTCCAGACGCTTGCCGTGCACAGTGCGCCACAACGCACGCTCCGCATCGGTCGGCTCCTTGCGCATCACCCTGGCAAAGGTCCGGAGCTTGCTGCAAAGGCAGTTGCGAGACCCCTCCTTGCCCTCTTGCGCAAGGGGAGAGGCAGGCTTTGGCCCTTTCGCCTTGCCTTCAAGCGTCGCGCCAGGCTCGCAGTCCGCAGAAGGACATGCCCTGCCAACGCCCCCCCTTGCGCGAGAAGGGGCACGCCGATCTGGCACAGTGGCCGTGTTCACCGCTTGACCTCCCATGTGGTGGTGGGGTTGCCATCGGCGTCCTTGCCGTCCTTGAGCACAATGCCCATGGCGACGAATTCGTCACGGATGCGGTCGGACTCGGCGAAGTTCTTGGCGCGGCGGGCCGCTAGGCGCAGCGCGATCAGAGGCTCGATGGTATCATTTGCCACTGCTTCAAAGGTTGCAGGACTAGGCCTGCGATCCCATTTTTGAGGTTCAAGACCCAAGAAGCGACCTGCCGCAACCAGAAAATGAGCATTGCTGAAATCAGCTCGGTCAGCTTCATTTGCCCAGCCGTGCATAAGCGTGATCGCCTTTTGGAGATTCAGATCATCGGCCAGTGCTCGGACGACGTCAGCATGTTGGGCTGACGGTTCTGAACGAGGGTGAAATGAAACCCCGCTGCCGCGAAGCGCCGCACCCCACTTGATGAGCATCGCCTCCGCGTCCTGCAGCGCCCGCACAGTCCAGTCGATCGGCTGCCGATAGTGCGTCTTCAGCATCGCAAGCCGCAGCACCTCGCCCGGCCAGGCTCGGCCACCGAACTTGGTCGTGGTCAGCAACTCGTCGATGGTGACGAAGTTGCCGTCTGATTTGCTCATCTTCCTGCCTTCGACCTGCAGGAAGCCGTTGTGCATCCAGACGGATGCCATCTTGTCGAGGCCGAAGGCGCAGCAGCTTTGGGCAATCTCGTTTTCATGGTGCGGGAACACGAGGTCGATGCCGCCGCCGTGGATGTCGAACTGTTCGCCCAGCAGCGCGCCCGCCATGGCCGAGCACTCGATGTGCCACCCGGGACGGCCAAAGCCCCAAGGCGAGTGCCAGCCCGGTTCGGTGTCAGGGTTGGACGGTTTCCACAGCACGAAATCCATCGGATCGCGCTTGTAAGGCGCGATGTCGACGCGCGCGCCGGCCAGCATGTCGTCGCGGTTGCGCTTCGAAAGCGCGCCGTATCTCGGCGCGCCCGGCAGCTTGTCCATCTTGCTCGGCGAGAAAAGCACATGGCCTTCCGCCGCATAGGCCACGCCGCGCGCCACCAGCTTGTCAATGATGCGCACCATGTCCATCGGCTCAGCGCCATTCGCCACGAAATCAGTGGCGCGCGGCGTGTGCGTTGGATCGAGCACGTTCAGCGCCTTCAGGTCCTTGTTGAACTGCGCCACGGTACCTTCGGTGAGGTCACGCATCTCGGCCAGAAGCGGGCGCTGACGGCTCCAGCGCTCGAAGGCACGGGCGTTGATCTTGTCATCCACGTCCGTGATGTTGCGCGCATAGGTGACGTTGTTCTCGCCGTACAGATGTCGCAGCAGGCGGAACAGCACGTCGAACACGATCATCGGGCGGGCGTTGCCAATATGAGCGTAGTCGTAGACCGTCGGGCCGCAGACATACATGCGCACATTGGCCGAATCGAGCGGCGCGAAGTCTTCCTTCGTCCGCGTCAGGGTGTTGTAGAGCGTCAGCGTCGGCATCGTCGACATGGATTGGTCCGTCAGGGTGCAATCAGGAGAACAGGCGTCCGGTGGTCAGGGCATGGCGTTTACGCAAAACCGGCACCCACTTTCGTGCGCCCGCTCTGCGGTCAGACGTGTCCAGCCCGACCATCTGGCCGGGTCGCTTGTCATCTTGAGGGATTGCAGAAGACGAGACGGTTCCAGCCAGCGGTCAGGCTAGCAACACATAATGCTGATCGCGAACGCGATGCGGACCGTCTTGTTCATCCCTGTCTATTGCCTGCGCTCAGCCCTCTGGTCAAGGGGGCGGATTCTGACCGCTGCGCCGCGTCGCCTCGTTTTCATCGTTTATTAACGCTCAAAGCCCACCCTGTACTGGCGTGAGTCTATGCTCACACAGTCAGGTCCGCCATGCGCCGCGTCATTCTCTCACTCGCCCTTGCGCTGATTGCCGCCGGGGCCGCCTCGTTCTCGGTCGTGCCCTCGGCCCAGACCCGCAGCAAGGGCACCGGAAATGTATTCCTGCTGCCGCTCGCGGATGGCTACGGCATTGCCGACTGCCTGACCGGCGATCGCGAATGCGGCAAGATCGTCGCCAATGCCTGGTGCGAGTCGAAGGGCTTCGCCAAAGCCGCGTCCTATGGCGCCGTCTCGCCGACCGACATCACCGGCTCGGTCAATGGCCGCGCCGTGTCGAGCGAGCCGCCGCTGATGATCACCTGCGGCGACTGACGCTCAGCTCTTCACCCATTCCGCACATTTCGGCGCCGGCTCCGGCCCCCATGGCATGATCGGCACTGTCGAGGTCGAATTCTTCGGCGAGCCGTCGATCAGTTTGTCCGAGTACACCAGATAAACCAGCACATTGCGCTTGACGTCGCAGCCGCGCACGATCTGCATGCGCTTCCAGATCAGGGAACGGCGCTCACGGAACATGACCTCGCCCTGCTCGAACTTCTGCTTGAACTTGATCGGGCCGACCTGGCGGCAGGCCAGCGAAATGTCCGAAACCTCTTCGGCAACGCCGAACATGCCGGCGACGCCGCCCTTCTCAGGCGCGGTGTAATGGCAGGCGACGCCCTCGACGGCCGGATCGTCCATGCCATAGACGGCCAACTTGTCGTCCGGCGTCAGCATCTTCCACACCGTTGACTTCTTGAAAATCAGGTTAGGATCATCATTGGCCTGAGCCTGAGCCGCCATGCCAAGGCTGCCGGCGAGCGCGGCACAGAGAAATGCGGTCATCAGGGCGCGAACTGACATGGAGCCATCCTTCCGTTGCCTCCATCACATGGTGGCCTCGGCGCCACTTTTGTAGAGGGCCCACCGCGATTGCGCGCGCCAGGATGCAGGCCGTCCGCGTTGCGGAACAACGACAGGAAATGCCCGATCGCCAGGCTCGGATGCAAAACGTCGACGAAGATGCCTTGACGCGCTGGGCCTGCCGCTTCACGCTGCGATCAAAGCGCCACAGCGCCGGAAACAGGCATGATCAGGGGAGCAGCTTCATGAAACGTCGTGACTTTCTCAAGACCGGCAGCCTTGCCGTCGCAGCCACATCGGCCATCGCCGCGCCCGCCATCGCCCAGTCGATGCCGGAGGTGAAATGGCGCCTGACCTCCAGCTTCCCCCGTTCGCTCGACACCATCTTCGGCACGGCCCAGACGCTGTCCAAGTACATGGCCGACGCTACTGATGGCCGCTTCCAGATCCAGACATTCCCGGCCGGCGAAATCGTGCCCGGCCTGCAGGCGCTCGATGCCGTCTCCACCGGCACGGTCGAGTGCGCGCACACGCCGACCTACTTCTACGTCGGCAAGGACCCGGTCCTCGGCCTCGGGACGGGCGTGCCATTCGGCCTCAACGCGCGCCAGCAGCATTCCTGGTGGTATTTCGGTGGCGGCGAGAAGCTGGTCAACGAGGCGCTGGCCAAATTCAACACCTACTCGATCCCGGCCGGCAACTCCGGCTGCCAGATGGGCGGGTTTTTTCGCAAGGAACTCCAGACGCCGGATGACCTCAAGGGCCTGAAGTTCCGCATCGGCGGCATGGGCGGTCAGGTGCTGGCGCGCCTCGGCGTGGTGCCGCAGCAGATCGCGGCGGGCGATGTCTATCCGGCGCTTGAACGCGGGACGATCGACGCCGCCGAATTCGTTGGCCCCTATGACGACGAGAAGCTCGGCTTCAACCGGGTGGCAAAATACTACTACTATCCCGGCTGGTGGGAGGGCGGCGCGATGCTGCACCTCGTCATCAACCAGGCCGAGTGGAACAAGCTGCCAAAGCACTATCAGGCGATCCTGTTCCAGGCCTGCGAAGCGGCCAACAACTGGATGCTCGCCAAGTATGATGCGGTGAACCCCCCGGCGCTGCGGCGGCTCGTCGCCGCCGGCACGGAGCTGCGGCCTTTCCCGCAATCGATCATGGAAGCATCACTGAAAGCCTCGAACGAGTATTTCGCGGAGCTGTCGTCCCGCAACGAGAGCTTCAAGCGCTCCTATGATTCGATGGTGGCGTTCCGGGGCGAAACCCTGCTGTGGTGGCAGGTCGGCGAGTTGTCCTACGATGCCTTCATGGCGCGCACGCGCGGCCGGGCCTGATCGGAGCGGGCGTTCCGGTCTGACCAATGGACAATCCCGCGAACGGGCCGGCCGCTGCCGAGGACTCACTGAAGCTCGAGCGGTTCCTGCCGTACCGCCTTGTGGTGGCGGCCACGCTGGCCAGCCGCGCGCTGGCCCGCATCTACAGCCGCCATTTCGGCATCGGCATCCCGGAATGGCGGGTGATCGCCATGCTCGGCCAGTTCGACCGCCTGACGGCGCGCGACGTGGGCGAGTTGTCCCACATGCACAAGACGAAGGTTTCGCGCGCGGTGACAGAACTGGTCGAGCGTGGCCTGCTCGAACGCACACCCAACCGCGACGACCGGCGCGAGGCCTTCCTGACGCTCAGTGCGGCGGGGCGCCGAATCTACGACCAGGTCGCGCCGATGGCCCTCGCATTCGAACGGCGGCTGATGGACGACGTGCCGGCGGCGGAGATGCAGGTGTTCGAGCGCGTGCTGTCGACCCTCACAGAACGCGTGCGCGTGCTGTCTGCCGGCTTCACAGCGGCGGACGACTGATGAATTTTTTTGCGCAACGCGGGGCAAACAGACTTCCGCTTTGTTTACCATCTGTTATCCAACCGGTCGCAAACCTTCCAATCGGTTTGATGCGCGGCTGAATCGATACAGAACGGTTTTTGATGGTCATCCGTCTTCGTCAGTTTGCCCTTGCGGTCGCGGCAATCGCGGCCGTGCCGGCGATCGCCCTGGCTCAGACACCGCAATGTGACGCGTGGCGCAGCGAACTGTTGCGTCTGGAGCGCGGCGGCGGAGGCTCGCCGCGGGCCGCAGGATCTGTGGCGCGCGTGGGCGCGGCACTCGGACGGGCGCAGTCGGCCTTCGCCTCGCTGCAGTGCGATGGTGCTTGGGTCTTCCAGCCGCCGCCGCCGCAATGTGCCGCGTTGCGCAGCGAGATTGGACAACTTCGCGCCCAGTATTCCGCGCTTCAGCAGCAGGGCGGAAGCGGCAACGAGAACCGGCGGCGCGCACTGGCCGCCGCGATCGACGACAATTGCCGGCCGGGCGTCTACCGCACCGCACCTGTCGCCCCGCCGCCGCAACAGCCGCGCACGCTGTTCGAGGCGCTTTTCGGGGTGCCCGAACGTGCCGAGCCGCGCGGCGGCATGCCAGAACTGGACAGTCCGATCCTCGCCCCGTCGGACGGCGAGAAACGCGAGATTTCATGGGGTTCGGGCCGCCCGGTCTGCGTGCGGACCTGCGACGGCTTTTTCTTCCCGCTCGCCAACAGTCCGGGTGGCTCCGACGGGCAGAACGAGATGTGCCGGGCGCTTTGCCCCGCTGCCGAGACGGAAGTGTTCTACATGGCTGGCGATGGCGATATCCAGAACGCCTCGCGCAGGGGCGGCGGCACCTATGCCGGCCTGGCCAATGCTGGCCGCTACCTGAAGCAGTTCGACCCGTCGTGCTCCTGCCGCAAGGCCGGCCAGAGCTGGGCCCAGGCGCTGAGGGACGCCGAATCGATGCTGGACCGCCGGCGCGGCGACGTGATCGTGTCCGAACAGCGCGCAGCCGAGCTGTCACGCCCGCGCACCGAAACACCGTCCCAGGCTACGCAGCGCACGCGTCGGGAGGAAGAACGCCTCCGCCGCCAGCAGGCGGTGGCCCCGCAGGCCCCGGCATCAGATGTCGCTTCGGAAGAGGCGGCGCGCCGCGCGATCGATGAGGCCGGCCGGAACGCACCAACCGCCGGAACCGCCTCAGCCGGCATCGGCCCGAGCAATCTGGGGACAGGCACCGTTACGGCCAATCAGGGCGAACGGCGCGAATTGACCAGCTCGTCCGGCGAGAAGCGCACGGTGCGCATTGTTGCGCCGAATCTTTCACCACTCATCCAGTAGTCCTCAGGCCGCCTTGCCCCCCAGCCGCGCCAGCACCCGGTCCCGCCCGATCATCGGCAGCAACGGCGCAAGCTCCGGCCCATGCTCGCGACCTGTGAGCGCTAGCCTCAGCGGCATGAACAGCGCCTTTCCCTTGGCCCCGGTGCTGGCCTTGATCGCCTCCGTCCACGTCTTCCAGCTGGCCTCATCGAGCGGCCCGTCCGGTAGGGCTGCGATGGCTGCAGACACAAGGGCCGCATCCGCGATGACCGGGACTGTGGTCCCGTTGACGACGGTCCACCAGTCCTGCGCATCGGCGAAGCTGGACAGGTTGCCGCGAACCGCCAGCCAGAACGCCTCGCCGCCATCCACACCAAGTTGCGCGAGGCGTGGGGCCGCCGCCTGATAGCTCATCTGATGCAGCGTGCGGGCGCTCAGGTGCGACAACTCCGCCTCATCGAACTTCGCCGGCGCGCGCGAGACGTGCGCCAGATCCACAAGCTGCGCCAGCTCCCCAAGGCTTTCGACGGGACGGACCGCGTCTGCGGAGCCAACCAGAACCGCCAGTGCGGCCACTGCCAACGGCTCGATCCCCGCATCGCGCAAGGAGGCCAGCGACAAGTGGCCGAGCCGCTTCGACAGCCCCTCCCCGCTTGCCGTCGTCAGGAGGTTGTGGTGCGCGAACATGGGCAGCGTGCCGCCAAGCGCTTCGATGATCTGGATCTGCACGGCCGTGTTGGTGACATGATCCTCGCCGCGAATGACGTGGGTGATGCCCATGTCAATGTCGTCGACCACCGACGGCAGCGTGTAGAGATAGGCGCCGTCGCCCCGGATCAGCACCGGGTCGGAGAGCGAGCCGCAATCGACATGCGCGTCGCCACGCACCAGATCGGACCAGGAAACCTGCCGGGATTCGAGCAGGAAGCGCCAATGCGGCTTGCGCCCTTGTGTCTTGAAGCCGGCCCGATCCTCCGCCGTCAGCTTCAGCGCCGCGCGGTCATAGATCGGCGGCAATCCGCGGGCGAGCTGGCGCTTTCTGCGGCGGTCGAGTTCGTCCGGGCTCTCGAAGCACGGATAAAGGCGGCCCATCTGCCGCAGCGCATCGGCAGCGGCGTCATACAGCGCGGTCCGGGCCGACTGGGCGTATTCGGCATGGGGATGGATGCCGAGCCAGCCGAGGTCTGCTGCAATGGCCTCCGCAAATGCTGCCGTCGAGCGCTCCTTGTCAGTGTCGTCATAGCGCAGGATGAAGCGGCCGTGGTGCTTGAGGGCGAACAGCCAGTTGAACAGCGCAGGCCGGGCATTGCCAATGTGAAGCCGGCCGGTGGGTGACGGCGCGAAGCGGACGGTCGGGATGAGAACAGATGTCATGCCCGCGTTATGGCGAAGGCTGTGGCATGGCGCAACCGCCGCCAGTGTCAGCCGCGCTCGAACCGCCGACCCTGCGCCGCACTGTGCATGGGTCGCTCGTCCTCGGACCGCCTGGCCCGGTACAGCAAAACCTTGAACAGGACGACAAGCACGATGAAATGGACGGCGATGATCAGGCCGAAGCCGACCACACGTGACTGCGGATCAAGCTTAAGCCCAGGCGTATCGAGATAGACATCGGGCGGGCCAAGGCGGCCGGGCACGACCACGAAGCGCACGCGCTGGCCCGGCATCACCGCCTCATACTGCTCTGGCAGCACTGTCGCCTGATAGCGCGCGCCGGCATGGGTGAACCGCAGCGTGTAGTGCCGCGAGGAGCGTGAGCCTCGCCTGATCAGCTTTTCGGTGACGACCTCGCTGACGAAGCTGCGCGCACCGTAAAGCCCGTTGGCCCGGAAGGCGGAATCCGCCACAAAGCCGAACATCAGCGTCAGAACGATGACCGCAAGCACGGCGCCCATCACGTTGAACGGATGTTCCCGGTCCTGGCGGCGATCCCAGATCCAGCTCACGTGCCCCGCACTCCCGCGCCGTGGCGTCGCGCCACGACACCACGTTGGCACAAAGGCCTTGCACGGCGCTTAAGCCGACGCAGCCTTGATGATCACGGTGAACGCGCCGTCAAGCCCGGGCCGATCAAAAGTCCACCACATCCAGCCGCGCCGCGCCCTGTGGCGCGGGAGCGTTTGTGGCCGGAACATAAGGCCCGGCTCCCGGATCGCGGAAGTGGTTCACGATCGGATAGCGCCGGTCGCGCCCGAAGGACCGCCGTGTCACTTTCACCCCTGGCGCAGCCTGCCGGCGCTTGTACTCAGCCAGATAGAGCAGCCGCTCGACCTTCTTGATCACCGCGAGCGCGTGCCCGCGCGCAACGATATCGGCAAGGCGCATCTCCTCTTCCACGAGACAGGTCAGGATATCGTCCAGAACCTCGTAGGGCGGCAGCGAGTCCTGGTCTTTCTGGTTTTCGCGCAACTCCGCCGTGGGGGCCTTGGTAATGATGTTTTCGGGGATCACCACGCCGTCCGGCCCCCGCGCACCTTGCGGCTTCCAGCGGTTCCGCAGAGCGCTGAGCCGGTAGACCTCCATCTTGTAGAGATCCTTGATCGGGTTGAAGCCGCCATTCATGTCGCCATAGAGCGTGCAGTAGCCGACCGACATCTCGGACTTGTTGCCGGTGGTGATCACCATCGGGCCGAACTTGTTCGAGACCGACATCAGGATGGTGCCGCGCGCGCGGCTCTGCATGTTCTCCTCGGTGATGTCCGCATCGCGGCCCGCAAACAACGGCGCGAGCACCGACTGGAAACCCGCCACCACCGGCTCGATCGGCACGATTTCATAGGTCACGCCGAGCGCCCTGGCGCATTCGAAGGCGTCCTTGAGGCTGTCCTGCGAGGTATAGCGATAAGGCATCATCAGGCACCGCACCCGCTCCGGCCCAAGCGCATCAACGGCCATGGCCGCGCAGATGGCCGAATCGATTCCGCCCGACAGCCCCAGAACGACGCCCTTGAAGCCGTTCTTCTCGACATAGTCCTTAAGGCCGAGCGTGCAGGCGGCGTAATCGGCTTCCTCGCCTTCTTCGACGATGGCACGGTCGCCATCGGCGCAGCGCCAGCCACCCGCGTCCCGCGCCCAGCGGGTCAGCACGACAGCCTCGCGGAAGGCCGGCAACTGGCCGGCCAGAGAACGGTCGGCATTCAGCACGAAGGATGCGCCGTCGAACACAAGTTCATCCTGTCCGCCGACCTGGTTGAGGTAGACCAGCGGCAGGCCGCTTTCGACCACGCGCGGCACCGCCACGGCCATGCGCTCGTCGCGAACGCCGCGCCGGTAGGGCGAGCCGTTCGGCGACAGCAGGATTTCGGCCCCGGTCTCGGTGAGGCACTCGACCACTTCGGTTTCCCAGATATCCTCGCAGATCGGCAGTCCGATGCGGATGCCGCGCACGGTCACCGGGCCGGGCAGCGGGCCGGGCTCGAACACCCGCTTCTCATCGAACACCCCGTAATTCGGCAGATCGACCTTGAACCGCACCGATTGGACCCGCCCGCCGTCAAGCAGCGCATAGGCGTTATAGAGCTTGCCCCCTTCTACCCAGGGCAGGCCAATCAGGATCGCAGGCCCGCCATCACCAGTTTCGGCGGCAAGCTCATCGCAGGCCTTGCGACAGGCATCCTGGAAGGCGGGCTTCAGCACCAGATCCTCTGGCGGATAGGCCGAGAGGAACAGTTCGGGCAGCATGATCGCATCAGCGCCCATCGCCGCAGCCTGCGCGCGGGCAACGCGGACTTTCGCGGCATTGCCGGCAGGGTCGCCGACCACCGGGTTGAGCTGGGCAAGGGCGAGGGCAAGCGTCTGTGTCATGCTCCCGATGTAGCGCTCAAGCCCGAAACCGGCAACGGGGCGGCCGGCATGACTGCCAACCGCCCCGCGACGAAAACGCAGAACCGGACCTGCAGATCAGTTACAGACGCGGATGCGACGCACCTCATAGGTCCAGCTGTCCAGCCGGACCTTCTGGCGGCGCAGTTCGCACAGGGGCGGGCGCTCATGATGCCACGGGCGGGGCAGGATCATCGACCGTCGCCGGTCGCTAGCGCGGCGGCGGAGGCGGCGGGTCCTGATAGCCAAAGCCGTAGGCCGGGCGGGTTCCAGCGGCCAGCGCGCTCCCGGCGAGCGCCCTCACGGCGAGCCCGCCAATCAGGCAGGCAGCGACATCACCGCCACGACAGCGGTGGCCATCGCACCAGTCAGCTCTCGCGGACCGATGCCGCCATGCTCACACCGGCGGCGATGACAGCTGCACCAAGCAGCCCCATCTTGATCCTGCGTGCCAACATGCTTCGTCTCCTGATGTTCACAGCCAGTGCGGGAACAGTGATCGCGATGTTGGCCAGACCCTGCATCTTCCCTGAATGCCGCCTAGCCGAAGCAAGGCAGGAACGCCCGGCCGGTTAACCCTTTGTTAGGACAGCGTTTACCAGCCAACAGCGGCAGACGCCGCAAGTGGTTGATAATGTTGATTCCGAGTTTTCACGCGCACCCGGAACAGGCGCGGACAAACCAAGAACACCAAAGAACATTGAAAACCCTGCCGACTGGCGTCCCTGCCAGCGGCGTGATGGGGAGCGATGGAAAAGCCCGCCACAACAGTGGGCTAAAACGATGGAGCAAGTGCCCACAAATCTCGATCATGGCAAAGGCGGATTTCAGTCTATATCCCAGCTAATTAGCAAAGTCGTGAGTGTCGATATCGGGCAGCCCTGTTCTATTAAGGTTATAGACAATGCCAGTTTAGATATCGAACCTGACGCCAAGCGCCTGCCCCCCAAGGGCAAAGGGCGCGAAGTGCGGCAGGGGCGCAGCAAGAAGCGGAAAGGCGGCTGGCGAACCAGCACGGGACTAACGCGGCAGCAGCTTACCGACATGCACGATGCAGCGAACGCGGCCAGATCACGGGGCATGGCGCTTGGCGTGGTGGTGACGTTCAACCCCGACAACCGCGACAATGAAACAGCTCATGAGCGGAAGCGGTGGATTGAAAAAAAGGTGGGTGGGCTTGCGCTCGCCTTGAAGCGGCACGCCCAGCCTTGGATTGCAATGATTGTCTGGCAATGGCCTATCGGTGGCCGCCTTCACTGCCATACGCTTTGCTGGATCGAACCCGGCAACGATGACGTGGTGTCGCGGTTCGATGATCGGCCTGCCGTCCATGTCACCAAATGGGGCCGCGACATCGGTTATTTCACACGGGAACGATTGCCCAGCGGCCCGCCTGAATATGAGGCACGGCAGCGGTGGCCGCGCGTAACGGGCAACAAGATCACCGGCCAGCGGTTGACGATATCGGCGGCCCTGAAAGCCCTTGTTACCGAACACTTGGCAGACAGGCAGCTCATGGCCCAGCCTAAGCCCGCCCAGCCCGTCTCGGTTGCCCCTGTTCAACTCGGCTTGTTCGATGTTGGATTGCCAGCCTTGCCGCCGCCGCCCTTCGATCTCGCGGCAGAACGGAAACGGCGTGGTCTGTCACAATCGGCAATCGGCCAGATGATTGGCCTTCGACAGCCACATGTTGCGAACGTGGAGCGTGGTCACGACAGACTAAGCCCAGCCCGCATCCGCGTCCTACGCCATGTCCTGGATGGATTGCCGGTGGCCGCGTGATCACACGGGGTTAACTGTATGCGCACGCAATACGCGCGCGAGGCTGGTCGCAATGGCCGTTTCCTGACGGTAAATATCGGCCGGAACGATACGCGGCCCGCGCGACGAAGGTCGGGGGGTCTAATGTCATGCGATTCAGGGGCGGTCACCGTTCGGGGAACATGGCTCTGGCGCTAACACAGGAATTCGGCGATCGCGGGGATAATAATCCGGACGCCTTTGGCACTTGAAACGAAATCAAAGCGGGGTGCGATTAAATAACCTGAAAAACAGAGACTTACGAATTTGTACAGCACTAAGCGCACGCGCGCGCGAGGATTGCCAGCCACGGCCGCTATGTCGCCTTCCAGATGGCGGAAGTGGCCATTCCCAGAAATCTTTTCGCCGACATCCTGCGCATGATCGCGGACCTGCGGCCGCCGCCTATCACCTCGACTGCGTAGTGCATTCCGATGTCGCGTGTCCAATCGAAAGCGAGGGGGGAGGTGTGTCTCGATGAAGGCGAATTCAGTGTTTTTCCCGCTCACCAACCCAAGCCCGCGCCTGGACAAGGGCCGAAGACTGGCCGCGTCTGAATCCGCTTGTCGAAATCTCAAAACCACGGCAGCTTTAGCCTTGATCCGGCGTTCATCTGGGGGATGTCGGTTCAAGGTGGACCATTTCAGTGGGGGTGGATCAACGGATCTCATGTATCAGTTTGGTAGCTGGCTTCAGAGATTTCGGTACGGTGGGATCACCTTGGAGCCTGCCGAGCAATGGCTCCTTGTCCGACTCGTTGGGGCTTTGCCGGAAAAGCTGCGCGGCACTGTCGCTGCCCAATTGAATGCCTACAACCGAGCTCAACGCGAGATCGATGGTCGCGCGATCAATCTCTATGCACGACCATCGCTCCCGCCGGACATGCCGCTCCTGATGATGTCCGTCTCGGAGGCGCCCTTGGTTCGCCTTACGGTACGAGTGGCGGGCGTCGACAGACAGCTCCATGCTTCCCTTGCCGCCGTATCCGGACGCGTGTTCTGCATGACTCTCAGCCAGCCAGTCAAAGGAATAGAGCCGTCGCGCCTCGAGGTCTGTAAACTAACCCAAGCTTGGCGTTCAAATTTCGCTATTTGAACTGGACGCGTCAGCTATAATTCTAACGTAAGCATGCGGCGAAGGCCGCCGGTCTTTAGCTTTCGGCCTCAGGCTGGTCTGCGATAAGCACTTTGAGGGTCTCGATGCCGAACGCCGTGAAGGCCATGATTTCTCGCCCGTCGGTGTCGTGGATCCAGATTAAACCCGCATCCGCCGGATGCCGCATAATATATTCCGCTAAGCGGCGGACAGCTATTGCCCTCGATATGGAAATAGAGCCATGCGATTGCATGCACCAGCTCATGAAAATGAATTCATTTGGCTCCCGAGCGGCTTTCATCATCTCTACGCGGCACGTACCGATGGCTTTATCGGCGTTGCGAATGTCGATTTGAGCGCACGCTGAGCTCACCCAAAGGGCGCACATGATTGACAGCATCATGATATCGCCCGCCGAAGGCCGAACCATCCGCGACGGCGTGGTGTCTGATCTGAGAGCAGCCGTTGCGGGCTCTCGGCTTGTTTCCGCCAGTGGTCGCGGTCAGCCTTCAATTCATCGGCGGCCAAGTCGGCACGGCGCAGGATTTCGCGCAGCCCCCCGATTTGCGCCTGTAACGCCCCTGTATCGGCCGGGGTCGCGTGATGCACCGCGTGACCGGTCGCCGAGGCGGTGGCTGGGGTCTCAGCCTTCAATTCATAGACGCGGCTCAGCTCGGCAGGATCGATCCTATAGCTGCCATCCACCTGCCGGTCGGCGGAGAGTCTGCCCGTCTTAATGGCCCTTGCAAGCGTGGTCTTGCCCACATTCGCCAGCTTGGCCGCTTGGCCGAGGGATAGGGTCGCCATGGGGGTTTTCATCCTGTCTCGGTTGCGGGTCGCGTGGTGCACCGTGTCACGGGTCGCCCAGACTATGCCGGGGGTCGCTCAAGAAATAATTGACCACGTTCGCCCCCTTTCGTGTCCTGCCCCCCAGATGAGCCGGACGCCCGAGATCATGGCCGATGCGGCCCACGCGATCTTCTGCAAGAATGCCCGTGAGTTCAGTGGCAACTTCCTGATCGATGACTCATTCCTCGCTTCCGAAGGTGTCATTGACTTTCTGTCCTATCGGGTAGATCCGACCAAGCCGCTCGCGCCCGATTTTTTCGTGCCGGACGAGATGACGCCGCCCAAGGGTATCAAGGGCGGCATTTAATCGTCTCAGCTGCGATCTCGCTTCGCGCTAAGCGCAGCCTGCCCGGTCAGTCGCCGCAGGTCCGGATGCCGCTGCGAACGGATACACCATAGGGGTCGCAGACCGTCCCGTTTCTATCAACGTTCCGAGCCCGTGTTGGTACCGTTGGTGGAGCGAGAATGTCAGGTTTCATTGGCGTCAATCCCGGAAACAGGCCGGGATCGAGGGGGCTAATCGGGCCGCCGCGCGGCACACGCGCAGGATCGATGCGGGGAGCAGGTGAGCCGCGACCTGGATCGAACACACCCGGATCGATGCGACCGGGCGGCGGAACCCCGCGCAGATCAACTCCGCCGTGATCCCGCAGCCCTGGCATGCGCAGCAAATCCAACGGACTCGGAAAGCGAGGCGGATACATGTCGGCATCGCTGCGCTCGGCTCCGCCGCTGCCGGCATTGCCACCGTTGCCACCTCCATTTCCACCGCCGCCATTGCCCTTTGCGTAGGCCGTGTCGGACGTCAGTGAGGCCGTCATCGCAGCGCCGCCCATGAGCATGGCGGCGGTCAGAAAGGCCGATATCTTGTTGCGAAAGGTATTCATTATCGTCTCCTGAGAACCAGACTTCGGACCACATGGTCCTTGCCATTGGGTCGCGCTGCTGGCGGCAGAGGTTCAAGGCGCTGCGTGGATTTTTCCAACCTGCCCCCCTTTGCTTTCGCGTGCATCCTAGTGTTACATATCTAGCAAATACGTAGCTGAAAATGTAACAGGCAGAAGCAGGATCATGGCAACCGGTAAGTGGATCTCATACCTTCGCGTGAGCACCGCACGGCAGGGGCGCAGCGGTCTCGGTCTGGAAGCGCAGCGCGACGCGGTGGCGGGCTTTCTCAACGGCGGCAACTGGTCGTTGATTGCCGAGGTCGTCGAAGTAGAAAGTGGCAAGCGGTCGGATCGCCCGAAGCTGGCCGAGGCCCTTCGCCTTTGCCGGATGCACGGCGCAACGCTGGTCATTGCTAGGCTGGATCACCTCGCCCGTAACGTGGCTTTCGTCTCGGCCCTGATGGACGCTGGCGTTGATTTCGTCGCGGTGGACTTCCCGCAGGCGAACCGCTTGACGATCCACATTCTCGCAGCGGTGGCCGAACATGAAGCGCAGGCGATTTCGACGCGCACGAAGGCCGCACTGGCTGCTGCCAAGGCACGGGGAACATCGCTCGGTGGCGATAGGGGCAACATCCGCCAGATCGCCGCCAAGGGCCGCCAGATCGCCGCCTTGGTTCGCTCTAAGGCCGCCTTGATGACGGCGCAGGACGTGGCCGCCACGATTGCCGAGATTGACGCAACCGGAACACTGCCGCTTCGCCAGATCGCAGCGGCGCTTGATGCCCGATCAATTCCGGCACCACGCGGCGGCAACTGGTCTGCAGTGCAAGTCTCACGCATCCGCAACCGGATCGCCAGCGCCTGAACTAGGCGAGGATAGACGCGGCATGGCGTCACCAAATAACTGCCGAATAGTGCGATGTCACTGAGATACGACAAGCCAGCGCACGCGCGCGCAGTTCGGTCTCCGATTTGTCCCCTGTCAAATCTCCTGATCTCAGTGAGTGATGAGGCTGTCACGGCTTTTCGCCGTTGTGGATTGCGGGGGAATATCGCTCTAGCTGGGCAAGCATTATTGCGCGGCAGCAGCAAATCACTGACGTTCTCAATAATGGTGATTCTTAGACATCAAAAGCAGAAGGCCTGCGATATGAACCGATGGGCGTTCAATGTTTTCTGCGGGGTGGACGGGGGAAATCGAATTGACACGCGTTTCCCTCCACATCAGGCGCCTTCTTCGCAAGCACTTTTCTTATATTGAGAAATCGCCCCTATATGAAAGCCAGATCACGCGCCACACGGTCAGACATAGCCAGAGCAGTCCGTGCTGCTCATAGCGTCAAGTTGCCGTGTGCCGTCGAGATTGCGCCGGACGGGACTATTCGCATTGTGCCGGTTGATCTTACCGAACCAGAGGCGGACCATGACCCGTTCATGGAGGGAATTGCCAATGCGCAAGCCAAGAAGGGCCGTCGTCATGCCGCTGCCTGATGGCGTGTTTCGGGTCGTGAAGCCGAGCGGCAGGGTCTACTGATATCACCAGCAGGGCCGGGGCAAGCCGTCACGCGGGCCGCTCACAAGGCTTCCAGAACCCGGCACGCCAGAATGGCACGCAACCATTGCCCGGTTGACGGGCGAGCCGGTGCTGAAGCCCGGAAGCGTGGCTGGCGTGATTGCCGCCATGAAGGCAAGCGCGAAATGGCGGGCGCTGAGGCCGAACACGGTCGCACTCTACACATCCGCGCTGTCAGCGATAGAAGCGGCGTGGGGGACGCTGCCAGTGTCGGGAATCCGCGCCCAGCGCATCGCCAGCCTCGTCGAGACGTTTGGCGACAGGCCAGCAATGGGCAATCAGGTGCTCGTTCAGGTGAAGGCCGTCCTGAAACTGGCCGTGCAGCAAGGGCTACGCACTGACAACCCGGCGCGCGAAATCGACAACTTGCAGGAGGAAGGCGACGGAGCGAAACCGCTCACCGAAGCCGCATGGGCGGCACTGGTGGCAGATACCGCGCCAGAGGCTTTACGGCGCTTTGCCGTCGTCGCACGGGCCACAGTCCAGCGTATAGGCGACGTTCTCACCATACGCCCTGTGGACCGCGACGGAACGGGCATTGCCTGCACCATCACGAAGATTGGCGGGCGGCCTCACTGGTGCGCGCTGACAACGCGAGAAGCCAAAGAGATTGACGGGTGGAAGCAGTTCCCGGCAAGCCCCTACGTGACGCGCCCAGATGGCCGCCGACATGACCCGCGCAGCTTCAGGCATATCTGGCGGGAGTATTCGGCATGGTGATGCGGTATTCTCGGCACATTGACCAGCGGTTGATTGCGTCGCAGAGCACGAAGCCAGAACGCCGATTGAAAACCAACCATAAGCAATCTGAAAATCCGAAAGGCAAGTGACTGAAATGATTAACAGTTTACTAACCTGCCCGTTAACCAGCCATTAGGGTTACTGAGCGATAAACGACGCCATCGGCCACCTGCGCTGATTTGCGGAGCAACCTCGATGCGTAATCGTTTCATGGCCATGGCTGCGGTCGCCACTGTCAGCGCCCTCACTTTCGGGGCCCTTCCCGCGCATGCAGCGGACTATCCGGTGCTCCGTGGTACGAGCTCACCAAGCCTGCCACCGCCGCCGCAACTTCAGGCTGACCCGTCGCCCTGGGAGGGGTTCTATCTCGGTGGACTGGCCGGCTACAACGCCGTCGCCTTCGATCCGGGCAACAGCGCCGCGCGGATGGTCCGCAACGGGCCGCTGTTCCGCAACACGTATTATGAATCGCAGGGCGCCTCGAATATTCTGCAGATTCCTGCCTACAGCGCGCGCGGCACCATGTTTGGTGGTTTTGCGGGCTACAATATGCAGGTCGACGAGGTCGTGGTGGGCTTTGAAGTCGACTACAACCGCATTGGCCGCAATGGCAGCGCGAATGGCGTCGACATCGGACGGCGCTTTGTCAACACCGACCAGTCGCAACGCGCCAACGTCACCCTCTCGGGCGCATCATCGACAAGGCTTGAGGACCTGGTCACCTTGCGCGCCCGCGCGGGTTATGTGATGGGCAACCTCATGCCCTATGTGACCGGCGGCCTCGCCATCGGCTACGGGCGGACGAGCACGACCACACGCGCCGATGTCAGCCTGCAGGACAGCGTCGGCGGCAGCGGGACCGGCGTCTGGGGCCCGGAAGTCATAGCCATCGGCAGCCCCGAGACGCTGGTGAACGCCCGCAAGAACGCCTTCATGGCCGGCGTCACGGCTGGCGCGGGCATGGAAGCGATGTTCGGCGGCCTGATCCTGCGCGGCGAATACCTCTTCACCCGCCTTGCGACCCAGGGCGGCGTCGCCATCGACGTCAACCAGGGCCGCGTTGGCGCCGGCGTGAAATTCTGATCCCGCGCATCCGGGGCGCAATCAGCACATCCAGTCGCCATCGGCCTAGACGTGATGGATGATCGCCAGGGCGGCGTCTTCCTCGCCCCTTGGCGGACACCAGCCAGTCCCAGGCTTCAACGGGCACGGCCATGGCAACCCCGTGGAGCCGGGCCACCCGCCCGACGGCCCGGCCCTCGGCATTGATCGCGCTGGAGGCCACGTCAGCCACGCCCAGCCGGGCAAGAAGCCCGGTCAGGTCGCGGGTCAGGAGGTTGACCTCGCGATCCAAGGGGCAACGTCGGCGCACCGGCGAATGATGCACGACATCGACGAGAACGCGGCGATAGAACGGGTCCGTCAGCAGCGGCATCGGCACAGCGCACAGGAGGCCGGAGCCCAGAACCACCGCCGAGAAACGGCGTCCCAGGGTTACGGCGCGGGCGGAGATAACCGGCTTGCAGCAATCCGGCTCGAGCGCCCGGGCCTTGCCTGCCGCGTCCCGCAAACCACAGACCAACGCTTTCGCGCAGGAGCCCGGAATGCCGGACGGCGCGCGGAGCCGGCGTGCCCGGATGGAGCGCCAGGTCCGCCAGCATGCCTTACTCGGCGGCCTCGACCTCGGGCCGGCCCTTGGCCATGCGTTCCTTCTTGATCAGTTCCGCAACCAGGAACGCCATTTCCAGCGCCTGCTCCGCATTGAGGCGCGGATCGCAGGCCGTGTGATAGCGGTCCGACAGGTCGACATCGGAGATCGAGCGTGCGCCACCGGTGCACTCAGTGACGTTCTTGCCAGTCATCTCGAGATGGATGCCGCCGGCATAGGTGCCCTCAGCATTGTGGACGGCGAAGAAGGCCTTCACCTCGCTGAGGATCAGGTCGAACGGGCGCGTCTTGTAGCCGGACCCAGCCTTGATCGTGTTGCCGTGCATCGGATCGCATGACCACAGCACAGTGCGCCCTTCCCGCTTCACCGCACGAACCAGCGCGGGCAGATGATCGAAGACCTTGTCGGCACCGAAGCGCGCAATCAGCGTCAGCCGCCCGGCCTCATTGCCGGGGTTCAGCATGTCGATCAGGCGGATCAGATCGTCGGGCTTCAAGGTCGGGCCGCATTTCAGGCCGATCGGGTTCTTGATGCCACGGCAGAACTCAAGATGCGCATGGTCATGCTGGCGGGTGCGGTCCCCGATCCAGATCATGTGCCCGGAGGTGTCGTACCAGTCGCCGGTGGTGGAATCGACACGCGTCATGGCCTGCTCGTAGCCGAGCAACAGGGCTTCGTGGCTGGTGTAGAAGTCCGTCGTCCGGGTTTCGGGATGAGCCTCCGGGTCGATGCCGATGGCGCGCATGAAATCGAGTGTCTCTGTGATGCGTTCCGCCAACTCGCGGTATCGCCCGCTCTGGTGGGTGCCCGACACAAAGCCGAGCATCCATCGATGGGCATTGTCGAGATTGGCGTAACCGCCCGTCGCAAAAGCGCGGATCAGGTTGAGCGTCGCTGCCGACTGCCGGTAGGCCATGAGCTGGCGCAGCGGATCGGGAATGCGAGCCTCCGCCGTGAACGCGATATCGTTGATGATGTCACCGCGGTAGCTCGGCAACTCGACGCCGTTGATCGTTTCGCTGTTGGCCGAACGCGGTTTTGCGAACTGGCCAGCCACGCGACCAACCTTCACCACAGGCGACGAACCGGCAAAGGTCAGCACCACAGCCATCTGCAGGAACAGGCGGAAGAAATCGACGCCCGCTTGAGCTTGCGCGCCTCGCCCGCAAAAACCAGCGGCGGAAACCCGGCAAGCTGCTTCTCGACAGAGGCCAGCGCAGCCTGATCCGGATACTGCGGGTTCTGCTGAATCGGCTTGGCTCTCCAGCTATCGGGCGTCCAACGATCGGCCATTGTCGTTACTCCAGACAAAAACAAACAGCCCGCCAGAAGCGCGGGAAACCGCCACGTCCAGCAAGGTGACGCAACCCCTTATCGCCAATTCACCGGCGCGGGAAGTGGGAGAAATCCCTAACCCGGCGCCGCGCGGCCCTTGTCGGGCAGTTTCACCCCCGGATCCCTCTGCAAGCACTTGGGCAGGAACTTGGGCAGGAACTTGGGCAGGTTCAGCGCGGCGAGCCTGTCGCTTTCGCGCAGATGGTCCTGCGGCGCAGTGTCATCGAGGACCTCGCCCGATATCCGCTGCAGCCCGATCCTCCCGCGCGAGGCCAGGTAAGGCGCGGGCCGCATGCCGGGCGCATCCATCCGCAGGCGAAGCCCATCGGCGAGCATTTGCAGGTGATCACCCCGCTTTCGGATCCGTCCCAGCGGCCGGTGGCGATGACCTTTATTGTCCACCGTGCAAACCTGAGCGCCGCCCCACCGCACCACATGGCTGGCACGCGGCAAAGTTGCACAGGACTGGTTTCAGGCGTCGATCTGCCTCGTCGATGGGTCACAATCACCGCCCCTGCGGATTTTGCAGTTGCATCCGTCGCCCTGCCAGTCCACTTGCCCCCCATGGCTCCACCGCTGCTGACACTCAAGAACATCCGCCACGGCTTTGGCGGCGCGCCCTGCCTTGAAGGCGCGGAGCTGACGGTCTCCCCCCGCGACCGCATCTGCCTGATCGGTCGCAACGGTTCGGGCAAGTCGACCTTGCTGAAGATCGCGGCGGGGTTGATCGACCCGGAGCGCGGCGAGCGTTTCGTCCATCCCGGAGCGACCGTTCGCTACCTGCCGCAGGAGCCAGATTTCGCCGGCTTCAGGACCACACGCACCTACGCCGAGGCTGGCCTTGCGCCGGGCGATGACGCCTATCGGGTGAGCTACCTGCTCGAACAGCTTGGCCTTACCGGCGATGAAGACCCCGCGCGCCTGTCTGGTGGAGAGGCCCGCCGCGCCGCTCTGGCCCGGACGTTGGCGCCGGAGCCAGACCTTCTGCTGCTCGACGAGCCAACCAACCACCTCGATCTGCCGGTCATCGCCTGGCTTGAACAGGAACTGGCGCAGAGCAAGAGCGCACTGGTGCTGATCAGCCATGACCGGCGCTTTCTCACAAGTCTGTCGCGCGCCACCGTCTGGCTTGACCGCGGCAAGGCGCGCCGGCTCGATCAGGGCTTCTCAGGCTTCGAGACCTGGCGGGACAAGGTCCTGGAGGAAGAGGAAATCGAGCGCCACAAACTCGACCGCAAGATTGCCAACGAGGAGCATTGGCTGCGCTATGGCGTGACAGCGCGCCGCAAGCGCAACGTCAAGCGCCTGGGCAACCTGCACGCGCTGCGCGAGGAAGCCCGCACCTATCGCCGGGCACAAGGCGACGTGGTCCTTGCCGTCAGCGAGGCAGAAACCGCCGGCAAGCTGATGATCGAGGCCAGAAACATCGGCAAGTCCTACGACAGCCGGCTCATTGTCTCGGATTTTTCGATCCGCATCTCCCGCGGCGAACGCATCGGCATCGTCGGCCCCAACGGCGCTGGCAAGACCACGCTGATCAACCTGCTGACCGGCGGACTTGAACCGGACACCGGGTCGATCACCCTCAGTCCGGCCACCGCGCTCGCCACACTCGACCAGCGCCGCGACAGCCTGAAGGACGAATGGACGCTGGCCGAGGCCATGACCGACGGTCGCGGCGACTTCATCGACGTCGCCGGCGAGCGCAAGCATGTCATGGGCTACCTCAAGGACTTCCTTTTCACGCCCGAACAGGCCCGTACACCGATCAGGGTTCTGTCCGGCGGCGAGCGCGGGCGGCTGATGCTGGCGCGCGCACTGGCCAAGCCCTCCAACCTGCTCGTGCTCGACGAGCCGACAAACGATCTCGATCTGGAAACCCTTGACCTGCTCCAGGAGATGATCGCCGACTATCCCGGCACGGTCATCCTGGTGAGCCACGACCGCGACTTCCTCGACCGCACTGTCAACGCTGTCATCATGGCCGACGGAGCGGGCAAGTTTACCACCTACGCGGGCGGCTATTCCGACATGGTGAACCAGCGTGGCGAAGGCATCGTCGCCCGCAAGGCCGCCGGAAAGCGGCTCTCGGCCATGGCCACGACGGCAGATAGAGCGGCGCCAGCGGCTATCCGCGAGCCGAAGAGCAAGCTGACCTTCAAGGAGCGCCACGCGCTCGAGACCCTGCCCGCCACCATCAACAAGCTGCACGCCGACATCGACAAACTCAATGCCGTGCTGGCCGAAGACGGCCTGTTCGACAGGAACCCGGCCCGCTTCAACAAGGCGGTGGACGCGCTGGCGCTGACCCAGAAGCGCCTTGGCGAGGCCGAGGAGGAATGGCTCAGATTGGAGCTGCTGCGCGAAGAGGCGCAGCCGTAGTGCAGGCCACCCTGACGGTTCGCGGCTCTGAACCGGTTTTCACGAGCCTGTCTGGATGAGGCCGCCGGAAGCATGCCCTTCGGTCAGTCACTGTATGCAACTTTAACGATTTTATACTCCGGAATAACATCATAGATTGCTTTGCCGTTCAAGGTGGCGTCCTATGTAGATGCCGCTTGTCGCCAGCCTTCCAGTGGCCACACGGATTGCCGCATTCGGCATCCTGATGGTCGGTGTGTTTGTCTCCGTGTCATCAGTTCTGGTCAGCACCGCGAACACGAAGGTCCAGGAGGGGATTGAGCTTGTCCGCGAGGCGGGACAGGCGCCCAATGAAACCCGCAGCCACAATCGTTCTGTCGCGGAAACCGTCAAGAAGATATCCGGGTCTGCCGTCGAACAGGCGCATGGGATCGAGGAAATAGGCAAAGCGCCCGGCCATCTCGACGGGATGACACGGCAGAAGGCGGCATTTGCAGACGAAAGCGCAGCCGCCGCAAGCCTGCTGACGAGACGTTTCGAGCCGTTGGCCACGCTGGTTGCAGTTTTCCGGACAAGCTCCGGTCAGTCCAAAGCGAGGGCCCATGGAGGCGAACGACAGGTTGCGAAAGCACCCTGAAGCATGCTCTTACGTGGGCGCAAAGCCCGGCCCCAGATCGATCTCGATAGCTTAGAGTATCGCGCGCGCTCAAAGCCGACATGGTCCATCGGTGCGATTGCGGTAATGTCGCCAAGGATGGCATCCGGCAGCGCCGGTTGCCTGATTATGGTGCAACCAGCTTGAGCCAGCCATCCTCATCGATCACCGTTATACCAAGATCGCTGGCGGCTTTCAGCTTGGAGCCCGCCCCCGGCCCGGCAACCACGAGATCGGTTTTCCTCGATACAGAACCAGCCACCTTGGCGCCCAGCCGCTCGGCCATGGCTTTCGCCTCGTCACGCGTCATCTTCTCGAGACTTCCCGTGAACACCACCGTCTTGCCAGCGACGGGCGAATCCTTTGCCGCCTGCCCTGCATCGATGATGCTGAGTTCCCCCGCAAGCCGGTCGACGATGGCGCGATTGTGGGGCTCAGTGAAATAGCTGCGGATCGCTTCGATCACGGTCTCGCCAATCTGGTCGATGGCGTCCATCTCGGCGGCGGCTTCCGCGTCCCCGCCCGCAACCCGCATCGCTGCAGCGTCGAAGGCGGCCCAGGTGCCATAATTGCGCGCCAGCATCCTGGCCGTCGTCTCGCCCACATGCCGGATGCCGAGTGCGAAGATCAGCCGTTCAAGCTGGATGGTCCGCCGCGCCTCGATGGCCGCGAACAGGTTGCGCGTCGAAACCGCTCCGAAACCCTCGTGGTTCTGGATGCGCTGGAGATTGCCCGGCGCCGCGTCGCGCGCCGCCAGCGTGAAGATGTCTCCCGGTTCCCTGATCAGCCCCCTGTCGAAGAAGAAGGTGATCTGCTTGTCGCCCAGCCCCTCGATGTCGAAGGCCCGGCGCGAGCAGAAGTGCTTCAGGTGCTCGATGCGCTGATAGGGGCAGGCAAACTCGCCTGTGCAGCGCCTGACCACGCTCTCAATGCCCGCCGCCGTGGTTTCCTTGACCACGGGAGTGCGCAAGTCACACGGGCAGACATGCGGGAAAGCGTAAGGGGCGGAGCCGGCCGGGCGCTGTGCCATCACCACCTCGACCACCTGCGGGATCACGTCGCCGGCGCGTTGCACAACGACCGAATCGCCGATGCGTACATCGAGCCGGGCGATCTCGTCAGCGTTGTGCAAGCTGGCGTTGGACACCACCACGCCGCCCACCGTCACTGGCCTGAGCTTGGCCACCGGCGTCAGCGCGCCCGTGCGCCCGACCTGGATGTCGATCGCCTCGACCAGCGTCGTCGCCTTCTCGGCCGGGAATTTGTGCGCCGTCGCCCAGCGCGGGGCGCGGCCGACAAAGCCAAGGCGCTTCTGCCAGTCGATCCGGTCCACCTTGTAAACCACCCCGTCGATATCGTAGCCGAGCGTCGCGCGCATCGCCTCGATGACGGCGTAATGCGCCAGCGCCGCCTCGACCCCGGCGCAGCGCTTCATCAGCGGATTGACGGGCAGGCCCCAGGACGTGAAGGCCTGCACGGTTCCGAACTGGGTGTCGGCGGGAAGCCGCTCCACGTCGCCCCAGGCATAGGCAAAGAAGCGCAGGGGCCGCGACGCGGTGATGCTGGCGTCAAGCTGGCGCAGCGAGCCTGCCGCCGCATTGCGCGGATTCGCAAACTCCTTCTCGCCCGCCTCGCGCTGCCGGGCGTTGAGCGCAGCGAAGTCCGCGCGGCCGAGATAAGCCTCGCCGCGCACCTCGAACACGGCGGGGACATCACCCTGGAGCTGGTAAGGGATATCCGTGATGGTGCGGGCGTTGACCGTGACGTCTTCCCCCTCCTCGCCATCACCCCGTGTCGCTGCCTGCACCAGCCGTCCGCGCTCATAGCGCAGGGCAAGCGAGAGCCCGTCGATCTTGGGTTCGGCGGTGAGGATCACCGGCTCGGCCGCGCCGAGGCCAAGAAAGGAGCGGATGCGCGCTTCAAAATCCGCCACATCCTCGCGCGAGAAGCTGTTGGCCAGCGACAGCATCGGTATACGGTGCCGCACCTTGGCGAATTTCTCGTGGGCCCTCGCGCCGATCTTCGCTGCAAGCCCGCCGGTCTTCAGGTGTGGAAAGAGCGCCTCAATCGCCTCGGCCCGGCGGCGGAGCACGTCATAGTCGGCGTCGCTCATCACAGGTGCATCGAGCCCGTGATAGGCCTCATCCGCCTTGGCGATCAGGGCGACGAGTTCACCATGCTCCGCTTCAGCACCAAGGGGCAGGAGTTGGTCAGGCGGGGTGGAGAACCGAACTGGTTTGCGCATTGTGGTTTTCTAGGCGGCGTTCGTTGCGCTCACAAGACATCGTCTGGATTCTTGTTCCCCTGGCGCTTCACGGCCCCGGAAACGCGCGGAAGGTTGAGCGCTTTTCAGGGGGCGCGGGGCGGCTTGTCCGCGCAGCGACCGTGCAATCCAGACATTTTGTCTTGAGAACGCGGCGACCGCAGGGCCTCAGCGCTCGAGGGCCGTCTCCAGCAGCCTCTTGGCCGCCGCCCGCGCCTCGTCGGTGATGGTTGCGCCGGCGAGCATGCGGGCCAGTTCCTCCCCGCGCTCGCCATCGGCCAGCGGCGCGACGCGGGTCGCCACGCGGTCGGCACTGACAGCCTGCTTGCAGATCAGGAAATGCCGGCCAGCCTTTGCGGCAACCTGCGGCGCATGCGTCACGCAAACCACCTGGACCCTGGCGGCAAGGCGTGCCAGACGCTGGCCGATCGCGTCGGCCACGGCGCCGCCGACTCCGGTGTCAATCTCGTCGAAGACGAGCGTCGGCGCCGATCCCTTGTCGGCCAGAACAACCTTCAGCGCCAGCATGAAGCGCGAGAGTTCGCCACCCGACGCCACCTTGAACATCGGGCCGGGCCGTGTGCCGGGGTTGGTCTGGACCCAGAACTCGACACGGTCATTGCCCGTCGCGCTCCAGTTGGCCGGATCCGTCGTGACCTGCGTGATGAAGCTGGCCCGCTCGAGTTTGAGCGGCGGCAGTTCCTGCGTGACGGCGGCGTCAAGCTGCCTCGCGGTGGCGGTACGCGCCGCACTGAGGCGCGTCGCCAGCTCCGCATAGGCAGTCGACCGCGAGGCCAGATCAGCTTCCAGCCCCTTGAGATGCTGCTCCCCGGCATCAAGCGCCGCAAGCTCCGCGACGAAGCGGTCCTGCAAGCCGGCAAGTGCATCCGCCGGCACATCATACTTCCGTGCTGCCGCGCGCAGGGCAAACAGGCGTTCCTCGCAGCGTTCCAGTTCGTGCGGGTCGAACTCGGTCGCGCGCAGGGCCGCTTCCAGTGTGGTTGCCGCCTCGTCAAGCGCCAACAGCGCCGCCTCCAGCGCCTTCACCGGCGCTTCGACAAGGTCCGGCGCCTGCGTCACCCGGCGCTCCAGACGCCGCATGTGGGCTGACAGCTCGGGGATTGGCGAGCCCTGCCCGCTCAGTGCCTCGCTGGCATCGGCAATGTCCTTGGCGACCTTCTCGGACTGCATCATCAACTGCCGCTGGCGGGCGAGTTCGGCTTCCTCGCCGGCCCGCGCGCCCAGCTTGCCGAGCGTGTCGGCGGCATGGCGCAGGAAGTCTGCTTCCTTGCGCGCAGCCTCGACGCGGGCGCGCTGCTGGTCAAGGGCGGCGCGCGCATCGCGCCAGGCCCGCCACGCCACCGATACCTCGGTAGCCTGATCTCCCAGATCACCAAAGACATCGAGCAGCGAACGGTGCGTTTCCGGCTCGATTATGGCCCGCTCATCATGCTGGCCATGGATTTCGACGAGTGCGGAGCCAATCGTCCGCAGCACCTGCACCGAAACGGGCTGATCGTTGATCAAAGCGCGTGTCCGGCCATCCGCCACCTGCACGCGGCGCAGGATCAGGTCCCCGTCGACATCAAGGTCGTGACTGCGTGCCAGCGCGCGGGCCGGATGGTCCATGGCAAGGTCGAAGACCGCCGTGACCTGTCCCTGGGCTTCGCCATGCCTGACGAGAGAGCCGTCGCCGCGTCCGCCGAGGGCAAGCGCAAAAGCATCGAGCAGGATGGACTTGCCGGCGCCTGTCTCGCCCGTAAGCACGCTGAGCCCGCCGGCGAAGGCAAGCTCTAGGCTGTCGATCAGGACAATGTCACGAATCAGGAGCTGGGCGAGCACGGCCCGCTCACTGGCTGAGGCCAACTGTCCGGGTAAAGCCACGGAACGCACGGCTGATCCACGAGCCGGACTGCTCGCGCGGCTCAAGCCCGCCGGACTGGAGCAGCGCATAGGCGTCCTTGTACCACGGGCTGTCGGGGAAATTATGCCCCAGCACCGCCGCAGCCGTCTGCGCTTCTGCCGTCACGCCCAGCGCCAGATAGGCCTCGCACAGGCGCATCAATGCCTCCTCGACATGGCGCGTGGTCTGATACTTCGAGACCACATCGCGGAAGCGGTTGATCGCGGCGGGGAAATTGCGCTGTTGCAGGTAGAACCTGCCCACCGTCATCTCCTTGCCCGCAAGCTGGTCCTTGGCGAACAGTATCCGCTCGCGCGCGTCCTGAACATACTCGGAGCGCGGATAGCGGTCGACGAGTTCCTGCAGCGACACCAGCGCCCTCTCGGTGCGCTCCTGATCGCGGCCAATGTCGGGAATCTGGTTATAGTTCGACATAGCCAGAAGATACTGGGCATAGGCCGCATCCTTGTCACCCGGATGCAGCGTCAGGAAGCGGCGGGAGGCGGTGATCGCCTCATCGTAGCGGCGGCCCTCGTAATGGGCGAAAGCCGTCAGCAGCAGGCCCTTTTTTGCCTGCGGGGAGAACGCGGACTGTTTGTCGATATCACCGAAGGCTTTGGCCGCGCCGAGCGTGTCACCGGACTGGAGCCGCGCCAGACCCTGATTGTACAGGGTTTCCGGCGGCACGTCGGGCAACAGTTCCTGCTTGTAGCGCGATGTCGTATCGAACGGGTTGAGTGAGGAAATCGTGTCACAGCCGGCGGCGCCCATGGCGATTCCCAGCAGCAGGATCCAATGAACTGATTTTGGAACAGCCATAACCACAGCCTCAATCAAATTGCGTTGTCATGCGCCGGACGCAGGTTCAAGCCTGTAACCCATGCGCACGGCTTTCGCCAAGTCATCCTCGCACGCGACGGCAAACTAAGTTTGGATCAGCCCAAGGCCATCATCCAGCCAGATGGCGAATTCAAGGCGGCCTGTTCTGGGGCAGGCGCGCTCAGCCCAGAGCGGGCGCATAGGCTGCGGCCGCCATCTGAACATGACGGGCGGGCACGGCGGTTTCGGCTTCGCAGATCGCAAAATTGGCCGGATCGGAGAACAGCTCGCGCAACACCGAGATGTTGAGGCGATGACCACCGCAGCGCGAGCGGAACAGACCGACGATCGGCAGTCCGGCCAGGGCCAGATCGCCGACGGCGTCGAGCATCTTGTGCCGGACGAACTCATCGTCGAAACGAAGGCCTTCCGGGTTGATCACGCGATCATCACCGATGGCGACCGTGTTTTCGAGCGAGGCGCCAAGGGCAAAACCGTTCTTCCACAACTGTTCGACATCGCGCATGAAGCCGAACGTGCGGGCCCGGCTCACCTCGGCCGCAAAGGCCTCGGGCTCAAGATCGAGCGTCATGGTCTGATCGCCGATGACGGCGGTGTCGAAGGCGATTGTCACGTCAAGTCGAAGGACATCGTCATCATGCGGCAGCAACTCGCTGGTACCGACCTTGTTCGACACCGAAACCGGCTTGAGAACGCGCACATAACGCTTGGGGCTTCGCTGGCTCTCGACACCGACAGCGCGCAGGGCCTCCACGAACGCGGCCGCACTTCCATCCATGATGGGGACCTCGGGCCCGTCGATCTCGATCAGGGCGTTGTCGATCCCCAGACCATAGAGCGCCGCCATGATGTGTTCGACCGTAGAGACAGCGCCATGGCTCGGATTGCCCAGAACGGTGCATAATTCGGTCATGCTCACATTGCCATATCGCGCGGGAATACGGCGCTCGATGCCGCCTTCGAGACCGGTGCGCAGAAAGACGATGCCGTGATTGGGAGAAGCAGGACGGATGGCGATATTCGCGACGGCTGCACTGTGAACGCCATATCCGGAGAGCGCGACGGTATTTCGCACTGTTGTCTGGCGGCCCGCGATCATGTGTCAGTCCCTTTGAAGTCCATGTTTGCGCCGGCTTTTTGCCATTTTACGCAGGCTGGAACTTTTCGAAGTCCTTGCGTCAAACCGCGATTCGCGCGCTTTGACCGTGCCGCACCATAACGAGGTCGCAGACCATGGCAAAATCACGGTTTTTATCGCTCTGTAACAAAAAAGTTCGCCACTTTTAGATGTGATATTACCATTCTATATCAATTAATTCTTAAAACATCTTCACCCGCTCTGTGAGGAGCGGGTGAAGCCTGACCAAGCGTCAATTTAAATCGATTTTCAGTTAGCCTGGCGACGCAGGAAGGCCGGAATCTCCAACTGGTCGTCGTCCGCCGGGCGGGGCGCCGGAGCACGTCCGCGCACGTCCAGCTGGCCCTCGGCCGCCCGCTGAACTGTGGCGGGCGCGGGGCGCCGCATGTACTCGGCATGGGCTGCGGAAGGCGCGGGACGAGGCTGCGCCAAAGCCGGCTGAAGCGGCTGCGTAGCCTCCGGGAGACCCTCATCCTTGCGGCCAAACCCGACCGAGGCCAGCCGCTGCATCAGCGACATCCGCTTCTGCTCAGCAGCGTGGGCCGGCATCTGCGGCTGGGGCGGCACCAAGCGGGCCGCAAGCTGGTTCTGCGCCGGGACCGGCAGATCCTCGATCCGGGGCAGGCGCGCCGGCTTGATGCGCTCGGCCGGCGGCGGGATGAAGTGCTCCTGCTCCAGGGTCGGCTCAACCGGTTGGCGGAAGGTCTGGCTCGGCGCGGGCGGCTCGGCGGCCAGCACCACGCGCGGCTGGACCGGCTCAAGAAGCACCGTCTCGGCAATGATCGTGGCTTCCGGCGCCTCGGGCATGATCGGCGCTGGTTCGACCGGCTGCAGAGCCGGCGAGGAGATCACCGAAGCCATCGGGCGGAATGTCGGCGCCGCCGAACTCGCCTGGGCCCGCAGCCGTGCTTCAGCCTTCAGCTTCTCGGCCACTTCGGCGATCCGGCGGTCGATGGTCGACACTTCCGGCTGCATCTGCATATGGGCGGCGTCGATGCCCGTTGCGACGACGGAAACGCGCATGATGCCTTGCATGGATTCGTCGAAGGTGGCACCGACAATGATGTTGGCTTCTTCGTCGACCTGCTCGCGGATGCGGGTGGCGGCCTCGTCGACCTCGTATAGCTTCATGTCGCGCCCGCCGGTGATCGAGATCAGCAGGCCGCGGGCCCCCTTCATCGAGGTTTCGTCCAGCAGCGGATTGGAGATGGCGGCCTGCGCGGCCGTCTCGGCGCGCTTCTCGCCGGTTGCCTCGCCGGTGCCCATCATCGCCTTGCCCATGCCGCGCATCACGGCGCGGACATCGGCGAAGTCCAGGTTGATCAGGCCCGGCTTGACCATCAGGTCGGTGATGCAGGCGACACCGGAGTAGAGCACCTGGTCGGCCATGCCGAAGGCGTCTGCAAACCCTGTGTTCTCGTTGGCGATGCGGAACAGGTTCTGATTCGGGATGACGATCAGCGTGTCCACTGACTGCTGCAGTTCCTGGATGCCGGCGTCCGCCATGCGCAGGCGGCGGGTGCCTTCGAACTGGAACGGCTTGGTCACGACGCCGACGGTGAGAATGCCAAGCTCGCGGGCTGCACGGGCCACGACCGGAGCGGCTCCCGTGCCGGTGCCGCCACCCATGCCTGCCGTGATGAACACCATGTGTGCGCCGGCAAGATGGTCACGGATCTCATCCATCACCTCCTCAGCGGCCGCGCGACCAACCTCCGGCTGCGATCCGGCGCCCAGTCCTTCAGTGACCTGCAGGCCCATCTGGATGATGCGCGGAGCCGCGGACATGGCCAGAGCCTGTGCATCAGTGTTGGCGACAACGAAGTCGACACCCTGCAGGCCAGCCTGAATCATGTTGTTCACGGCGTTGCCGCCACCGCCGCCAACCCCGAAAACGGTGATCCGCGGCTTGAGTTCCCGAATGTCCGGGCCTTGCAGGTTCATCGGCATTGTCGTGCCTCTTTCACGTTGTCGACGCCCGGCTAGCGTCTCTTAGGTCAGATCATCAGAAGGCCGCCGCCACGACCTTCCGTCTCAAGGCTCGCCCCGGTCGCCGCCCGGAGCGGGCCCGCTTCGTCAGAAGCTGTCTTTCAGCCATCGTCCGACACGGGAGAGGTAGCCCCCATCCGTGCCGGTTGCGGCAAAACCTCCCGCGGATCGCGGCTCGAAATGTTCGATGTGCGCCACCTGCGGGTAGACCAGCAGACCCACCGCGGCGGCGAAGGGCGGACCCTTTGCGGCCTCGGGAAGCCCCTTGATGCCGAGCGGGCGTCCGATCCGGACCTGCCCGCCAAGCACCTGCCTTGCGAGATCTGTCAGCCCGGTGAGCTGGCAGCCGCCGCCCGTGAGCACAACGCGCCTGCCGGCCTCGCCGGCAAAGCCGGCAGCCTTCAGCCGGTCGCGCACCAATTCGAGGATTTCCTCGACACGCGGGCGAATGATCCGGATCAGATGCGACTTCGGCATGTGATTGGGTGTGTCGCGATCGTCATCATCGACGGACGGCACAGTGATAATGTCGCGCTCGTCGGAGACAGTGGCGATGGTGCCGCCATACAGCGTCTTCAGCCGCTCCGCCGCAGAAACCTTGGTGGACAGGCCGCGCGCCAGATCCATGGTGATGTGATGCCCGCCGACGGCGACGCCATCCGCATGCATGAGATGGCCATGCGAGAAGACCCCGATGCTGGTCGTGCCGCCGCCCATGTCCACAATCACCGCGCCCATGTCGGCCTCATCGTCGACAAGCGATGAGAGGCCCGAGGCGTAGGGCGTCGCCACCACACTTTCGACCGACAGATTGCAGCGCTCGACCGCCAGCATCAGATTGAGTGCCGCTGCGCCCTCGCCGGTGACGACATGCATGTCGACCGAAAGCGAGCGGCCCATCAGCCCGCGCGGATCCGTCACGCCGGGCTGGCCATCCAGCGCGTAACCGGTCGGCAGCGCATGCAGCACGGCGCGGCCGGGGCGCACCGAGTGCGAAGCTGCCGCCGCCAGGACGCGCTTTACATCCTGATCCGCGACCGAGCCGACGCGCAGGTCAACGCTGGCCGCGAAGCTCTGCGAACCGAGCCGCCCGCCGGTCTGGTTGACGATCACGGACTGGACCTCGACCTTGGCCATGCGCTCGGCCGCGTCCACGGCCTGCCGGATCGACCGCTCCGCCGCTTCCAGATCGACGACGGCACCGCCCTTGAGGCCGAGCGAACGCGTATGGCCGATGCCGATCACACGGGCGAGATGCGTCCGCCCGCGCAGCCGGTCGCTGGCCTCGACAGGCTGCAACTCCGCGATCAGGCAGACAATCTTGCTGGTGCCAACATCAAGGACCGAAAGCGTCGCGCTCTTGCGCGAAGACAGGGGACGAAGACGCGGTGTCAGGCCCTGCGAGAAGAGGCTCATACCGCGCCTCCCTTCGGCTTCGGGCGGTTCTTGAGCATGTCGGCACGGGCAGCGGCAGCCTCTTCGCTCAGGCGCACCGTGACGCGGTCAAGCTGGCGCATGTCGATGGCGAGGATGTCCTTCTCCAGCAGCTTCTGTTCGCGCGCCAGACGCTCGAGCCGGCGCACGGCCTCATCCGCGTGGTCCTGCGGCAGGCGCACATCGAGGCCGTTGTCGAACTTCAGCGTCCAACGCCGCTCCGACACCAGTGTCGCGCCGCGTATCCGGTTGCGCAGCGGCCCCGCTTCACCGAGCAAGATGACATAGTCACGCACCCGCTTGTTGGCGCCGGGGCCCACAACAAGCGGCAGATGGGCGAAACGCCCGTCGCGCAGCTTGTCGATCACCGTGCCGTCGGAGGAAATGATCGAGACCTCGCCGTCCAGTTGCCACAGCGCGAAGGCCTCACGCTCCTTGAGTTCGATGCTCAGTTCGCCCGGATAGAGCTTGCGCACCGTCGCTTCACGGATCAGCGGCTCGGCTTCCAGCAGGCGGCGCGTCTCGGCAACATCGAGGAAGGCCAGCGACCCGCGCGGGGTGATTGAGGCCGCCTGCAGCACCTCGGTTTCGTGCAGTTCGGACAAGCCCGAGATGGTCACCCGCTCGATCCCCAGACCGACGGCGCGGGCCACGATGTGATGCGGCTCGCCATAGGCCGCGCGGAGCGCGTCATACTGCCCGCCGATGACCAAGCCGCCGAGGCCGATCGCGCCCAGGCCGCCGAGCACGGAGAACGTCCCGAATAGCCGCGGAACACGCTCGTGCAGTGGCAGGGTCACGGAGGCGCGGTTGCCGAACGGCCAGAAGCCGCGGCGTCCCGAGCGCTCGCCAACCAGCAGCGGCACATCGATGTCTCCTTTGCGAACGCGCGATGACCGCACTCCGAAGAGCGCCGTCGTCAACGATCGCAGGAGGCGTCCTCCACCATCCATCGGACCAACTCGCCAAACTCAATGCCCGCATGGGCTGCCAACTCGGGCACCAGGCTTGTGGCCGTCATCCCGGGTTGCGTGTTCACTTCCAACCAGATGAGACGCTCGGACACCTCATCATATCTGAAGTCTGATCGGCTCACGCCGCGGCACCCAATTGCTTGATGTGCCGTTAATGCCCACTGTTGAACCTGTTGGTAAATTTTTGGTTTAAGCAGGGCCGGCAGGATGTGGATTGACCCTCCAGGCGCGTATTTCGCGTCATAGTCGTAAAAATCGCCGGTCGACGTGGTGATCTCGATCACATCAAGCGCCCGGTCACCCAGAACGGCGCAGGTCAGTTCGCGTCCGGGAATGAACTCCTCCGCCAGCATCCAGTCGCCGCATGGCCAGTCCTCGCGGACCAGTTCCTGCGGTGGGTGGGTGCGGTCTTTCCTGACGATGACGATGCCGATCGATGAGCCATCATCCACCGGCTTGATGACATAGGGCGGCTGCCTGACATGGGCTTTGGCCGCCTCGAAGCGGCTGACCAGGATGCCATCTGGGACAGCAACTCCCGCAGCAGCCACCACTGCCTTGGCACGCGCCTTGTGCATGGCGAGGGCTGAGGCCAGCACGCCGGAATGGGTGTAGGGGATCCTGAGGATTTCCAGCACACCCTGGATACACCCGTCCTCGCCCCAGGGACCGTGCAGACAGTTCAGCACCACATCGGGCTTCAGCTTCGCCAGGACCTCGGCAATGTCGCGCTGCACATCGATGCGGGTGACGCGGTAGCCGATGCGTTCGGCCGCGTCGGCATTCTGCTTGCCGGAATTGAGCGACACCTCGCGCTCAGCCGACCAGCCACCCATCAATACAGCCACATGCTTGGACATGAGCAACCACAACTCCCGAATCTCGGGCCGACTTTGGACTGCCAAGCGTTAGGGAGTGGTTAACCATGGCGATTTGTGACAAGCGGACGCACGGGTTGGGCCGGCGACCCGCGACCAGCAGGTCGGCCCGAGACGGTAACCTGACCCTTCGGCATTAGATGAACGGACGAAAGCTGCGGGCGGACTGATGATTGTCCAGCCACATCAGAAGGGCCGTTGATGCGATGGCTTCGTCTCGCGGTCTTTGCGCTCGTCTGTGCCGGCTCCGGCCATGCGCGGACACCCGGCGATCTGAGCGATCAGGCCGTGTTGACCCGGGGCTGGTCGGAACACCTCGACAAGATCGGAGCGCACGTCGATGTGGCGGAAATCGTCATCCGCCCCGAAGCAATCGGGGTCCAGGCCTGCGCCGCAGCGGGTGGGGCGCGCATCGATCGCTGGCGCGTCAGCAAAGGAACCATCCTCTCCGTGACCGTCCACACCGTCAGGGCCCCCCAAGCCGAGCGGCCGCCGCCGGTGGCCGACATCAAGAGCGGCTTGTTCGCAGTGTTATCCGCTGCGATCGATGGTCCCTGGGCCATGTCCGGGTCTGGCGCGCACGCGGGAGTGGCTCGATGATCCGGGACGGATCACGGCGGTGCGGATTGCCCGGCTCGTGACGCTTCGGCCCAATCCCGCCTGCGGCGAGGTGCGCTCGAGCATCAGCGTCGGCAACGAGCGCGAAACTGCGAGCGGTACTGCTGCGGCCGATGGCCGGATCATGGATGTTGATATCACTGGAACGAACCGGGGCCGGAACGGGAATTTCCATGAACAGGACAAATGACCGATGGCCGATGCTCAGGCCTCGTTCCGTTCCATCGTTCGTGCAGGGGTCAAGCGCGACCAGATCGATGTCTTGCGCGCAGCCATCACGATGACGGCCGGTTCTGCGGGCAGCCCAGGCGTGATCACCTCGTGGATGAAGGACGGCAGCGCGTTCCGCAGGGATTTTGTCGACACGCCCCATCTCGACCGCGTGCGGAACAACGGCAGCCTGCCATTTTCGCTGGACAAGAGCGACATTCCCAAACTCCCGGCCGTCGGCAAGCCGCAGGCGCGGTCGTCCATCGCGTCCGCATCTGGAGCGGCGAGCTCTTCTCTCCGTCGCGGCAGGGCATGCCCTATCTCGACATCCGGGTCGGCGGATCGCCGCGCCATGATATCGGCGGCTAAGTCGTCGTCCCCGCAGACCGAAAGCTTGTCGAAACCGTCAAGAGACGATGCCCGGTGCAGCCGCGGCAGATGGCAAGCGCTCGCCGACCCGCTTGATCTCCCATTGCAACTCCACACCGCAATGGGCTTTCACACGGCGGCGGACCTCCTCGCCAAGCGCCTCGATGTCGGCCGCGCTCGCATCGCCGATGTTGATCAGGAAGTTGCAGTGCATCGCGCTGACCTGGGCGCCGCCGACCTTCAGACCACGGCAGCCAGCAGCATCGACCAGCTTCCAGGCCGAATGCCCTGGCGGGTTCTTGAAGGTCGATCCGCCGGTCTTCTCGCGGATCGGCTGCGCCGTCTCGCGGTGATGCTGCACGGCCTGCATGCGTTCGCGGATCAGGTCCGGCGCTTCGACATGCCCTGCGAACAGCGCCTCCGTGAAGATGAACCCCGGAGGAGGCTGTGAGGTGCGGTAGGCGAAGGACAGTTCGGCATGGCTCAACGTAAGGATCGCGCCATCGCGCATCACGCCGCGCGCACTGACCAGCACGTCTTTCGTCTCGCCACCATTGGCGCCGGCATTCATGGTGATGGCCCCGCCAACCGTTCCAGGAATGCCGAAGAAAAACTCCAGCCCACCGATGGTGGCGGCCGCCGCCGCCTCGGCCACGCGCTTGTCCAGCGCTGCCGCCCCGGCGGTCACCATGTTGTCAGCCGTGCTGACCTGGCCGAAGCCCTTGGGCGACAGCCGGATCACGACGCCGCGCACCCCGCCATCGCGCACGATCATGTTGGAGCCGACGCCGAGCGGATAGACCGGCACGTCGGCTGGCAAGCGTGCCAGGAAATACGACAGATCGGCTTCGTCGGCCGGGGTGAACAAAACCTCTGCCGGGCCGCCCACGCGGAACCAGGTCAGGGGTCCGAGCAACTGGCCCGGCAGAAGGCGGCCGCGCAGGTCGGGCATCAGGGCTGCAAGGCGCGAAGCAAGATCGGATGACGTCATGATCCCGAGCTAACCGTTCACGCATGAGCGATCAACCGTGTCGCGGGGACCAGACGCCCGCATCCGAACCGATCGCACCAGAAAACAGGCTGAAAAGTGGCACATCGGTAAAATGCAACGCAATGACGCAAGGATCCTTGAGAACTTCGGCGGCACTCCAGTCATCCATGTCCTGTTAAGGTGGCCTTTCCGCGGAGTTGTTGATGTCTCGCTTTGTCTTTGCAGCCAGCAATCCGCTCCTCGCCAGCCAGTGGCACCTCAACCAGATCTTCAAGGGTGATCCGAACCGCATCTGGGCCGAGTACAGTGGCGCCGGGGTGAATGTCGGTGTCTACGATGACGGCATCGACAAGACCCATATCGACCTGCGCAATCGCTATGACGCCAGCAAGGAACTGGTGATCAACGGCCAGAGGCTTGACCCGGGCACCGGCTCCTCGGTTCACGGAACGGCAGTGGCGGGCCTGATTGCCGCAGACGCCAACAACAATGCCGGCGGCGTGGGCGTTGCCCACAGCGCGACGGTGACAGGCGTCAACATCTTCTCCGGCGTCGGCGCTGGCAGCGGCTTCATCACCGCCATTCGCGGCATGAGCAACTTCGATGTGACCAACAACTCCTGGGGCTGGACGGGGCGTTTCGCCGACGGCACGCAGCAGGCCGGCTCGTTCGGCAACCTGTTTGCAGCTGCCGTCAAGAACGCGGTCGACGTCGGCCGCGGCGGACTTGGAACGATCGTCGTCAACGCCGCCGGCAACTCAGGCGGCGAAAGCCGCGACGCCAATACCTCGAACTTCAACGCCATGCGCCAGACGATCACGGTCGGCGCCATCGGCCAGGATGGTGATGTCTCCGGCTATTCGACGCGTGGCTCTTCGGTGTTCGTGTCTGGGCCGTCCAATGGCGGCGGCGCCGGGATCGTCACCACCGATGTCACCGCAGGCGGCGGTTATTCGAGCGGCGACTTCACCTCGAGCTTTGGCGGCACCTCCGCCGCGACGCCCATCGTCAGCGGCGTTGTCGCCGTGATGCTGAGCGCCAATCGCGGCCTTGGCTGGCGCGACGTGCAGGACATTCTCGCCATCACCGCCGACCATACGACCCCAGCAGCCCTCAGCGGCGCAGCCAGCGGCCGCATGGTTTTCGGCTGGACGGTCAACAAGGCCGACAACATCAACGGCGGTGGCCTGCACTATTCCAACGATGTCGGCTTTGGCCGTGTTGACGCGCTTGAAGCGGTGCGGTTCGCCGAAGTCTGGGGCCGCTTCGGCACCGCCCAGACCTCGGCCAACGAGCAGATCGCCACCGTGTCCGGCACGCTCAACCGCGCGATTGCGGACCTCACCACCACCGCATTCGCCATCAACATCGCGCGTGCCATCGAGGTGGAAAGCGTGGCCCTGACCCTGACCCTGACCCATGGCAACATCGGTGATCTGCGGGTTGAACTGGTTTCTCCGGAGGGCACGCGAAGCATCGTCCTCAGCCCGTCGACCGGCACGCAGTCGGTCAGCAACCTGACCTGGAGCTTCACCTCGGAAGCCTTGCGCGGCGAACTCGCCTCGGGCAACTGGCTGGTCAGGATCACAGACACCAAGGCAGGCGCAACCGGCTCGGTCGCGTCCTACAAGTTCGACGTCTACGGCGACGCGGTCTCTGCCAATGATGTCTACCACTACACCGACGAGTTCGGCAAAATGGCGGCGCTCAGTGCGGCGCGCAGCGTCCTGACCGATACCGATGGCGGTGCGGACTGGATCAATGCCGCGTCCACGATCGATGCCGCACGCGTCGATCTCAACGCCGGCGCAACCTCAATGCTTCACGGACGGGCGCTGACCATCGCCTCCGGAACCGTGATTGAAAACGCTGTCACAGGCGACGGCAACGACATATTGACCGGCAACGATGTCGCGAACACGCTGCTCGGCATGCGTGGCAACGATCTGCTCGATGGCAGGGGCGGGGCCGACCGGCTCGAAGGCGGCGCGGGTGTCGATACGGCGACCTATGAGGCCTCCACCGCCGCGGTGGACGTTAATCTGACCCGTGCGGCCCAGATCGGCGGACATGCGCAGGGCGATGTGCTGGTCGCAATCGAGAACGTCACGGGATCGCGCTTCGCCGACAGGCTCAGCGGCGATGGCGGCAACAATCTTCTGTCCGGCGGCAACGGCAATGACACGCTCATCGGCGGCGCGGGCGATGACATCGTGATCGGCGGAGCTGGTGCTGACCGGCTGGAAGGCGGCCTCGGGACCGACACTGTGAGCTACGCGTCCAGCGCTGCTGCGATCGCACTTGACCTGCGTGGCAGCGCCACCGGCATCATCGGGACCGGCGGCGATGCAGCCGGCGACACCATGGTCGGTGTCGAGAACGTGACAGGATCAGCCTTCAACGACACCATTCGCGGCGATGACATTGCGAATGTCATCGAGGGCGGCAACGGTCTCGATCTGGTCTTCGCCTTTGGCGGCAATGACCTCGTACGCGGCGGCGCCGGCAATGACTCTCTCGATGGCGGCCTCGGGAACGACACACTGTTCGGCGGGCTTGGCGATGACCTGCTCACCGGCGGCGCGGGCAATGACCGCTTCTGCTTCGACATCAGGGGCGGCGGCAGCGACCGCATCGTCGACTTTGAGGACGGCCGTGACCTGATCGACCTGCGCGGCCTCGGCCTCAGCTTCAATGGCATCGCCATCACCAATGTCGGCCAGAGCTACATGATGGTCGGGGCCTTCGGCACGATCACTGTCAGTGGCGCCGAGCGCGGCGTGATGACCGCGGCCGATTTCATTTTCGTCTGAGAAGCCTCATGGCGTCGGCGCGGCAGTCAGGTTCGCGTATGGAAACATAGCCTTCGCCCGGTCCGCGTCGATATGCGGGCCAAGCAGCGTCCGGAAGGCGTGGGCGATCTGGTTGTACTCATCCTCGCAGCCGCCGGCGCGCCAGACCGGCAGGTCGCTGCTGCGCTTCAGGTCCCTGAAAACCGCCTCATCAAAGCCGGAGGCATGGCAGATCACGCTGTACAGGCGCTGCAGCGGCGTCGAGTGCGCGCCGCCATAGGCCCGGCTTGGCAGCACGCGGTTCTCGATCGCGGGAAGCTCGGTGAAGTTCCGCACCCTGGCATCGTTGAGATAGGAGTAGGCGATCCCGCTGATCAGGGCCTTGGCGTCTGCCCGGAAGACATTGAGCAACACGAAGGTGGCGAACATGTCCGCCGCATCCTCCTCGCGGCCAAGCAGTGGTGTCTTCAGAAACTCGAACAGCGCATGCGCGCCCTCATGCAGCACGACATCGGCCATCGGCCCGGCGATGGCCGCGTCTTCGCTGACCCAGGACGGGCGCTCCGGACTTCTGGCATTATCGAGAATGGTCTGCACATAGCCATAGCAGATTGTCACCGTGCCTTCGTAGTACCAGGCGCCGCCGCGCCCGCTGCAGCTGCGCGTCCGAATCGTGATCGGCTTCGGAAGGTTAAACAGCGTGAAGACATCGCGTGCCCTGGCGAACGTGGCGTCACCCTGGACAAGCTCATAGACCGCCCGGTGGGATGGGTCGGTCGGCGGCTCGTGGATGACGTGGATGGCGGCAGGCGTCGGCCGCGCCGGGGCCGGTCCGGTGGCCTCAGCGGCGGCAGGCAACGCGGCGATACAGGCGCCCGTCATGGTCAGCCACTTGATGATCGTGCGCATGCCTTGCCTCACTGCGGAATGTGCCAGAGTACGCGCTGTTTGCGCGACCGGTTTGACGACGGTGTGTCGCAGGACGCCGCACGCGACAAACCGCTCGACAACCGGCCGGGCTTCGGCACAATCGACGCCGTCGCCATAGCGCTCACTGAGCAGGATGGTCATTGCAAACCCATGGGACGTGGACCGTGATGCACCGGAACCATCTCGTCGATCTGTTCAGTGACACCAAGTCAAAACCCACACCTGGCATGCGTCGTTTCATGATGTCCGTCGAGGTCGGCGACGAACAGAAGGACGAGGACCAGAACGTCCTCGATCTGTGCGAACGCGTCGCGGACCTGCTGGGCAAGGAGGCCGCGGTGTTCCTGCCCTCCGGCACCATGTGCAACGAGATCGCCCTCGCCGTCCATTGTCGCCCCGGTGACGAGATCATCGTGCATGAAAGTGCCCACATCATGGTGTCTGAGACGGGCGGGCCCGCGGCGCTGGCCGGCGTCATGGTGCGCGGCGTCCAGGGTACGCGCGGCATCTTCGATGGCGCCACGCTGCGCAGCGCCATCCGGCCAGAGAGCCGCTATCTGCAACAGACCAGGCTGGTCTCGGTCGAGCAGACCGCAAATCTCGGTGGAGGTGCCGTCTGGCCTCTGGCCACGATGCAGGAGGTCGTGTCGGTGGCCCGCGACGCCGGCCTGATCCTGCACATGGACGGGGCGCGCCTGCTCAATGCAGCCGTCGCCTCCGGCCTTTCGGCGAAGGACTATGCCGGCCCGTTCGACAGCGCCTGGCTCGATCTCAGCAAGGGTCTCGGTGGTCCTGTCGGCGGCGTCCTCGCCGGCACGCGGGCCTTCATCCACGAGGCCTGGCGTCTCAAGCAGCGCTGGGGCGGCGCCATGCGGCAGTCAGGTTTTCTGGCGGCAGCCGGCATCTATGCGCTGGATCATCATGTCGAGCGTCTGGCAGAGGACCATGATAACGCCCGCGCGCTCGCCAAGGGACTGGCCGCCCTCCCCGGCCTCTGCCTCACCTATGACGCGATCGACACCAACATCGTTTTTTTCGACGTGGCCGGAACCGGGCGCACGGCTGAGGCCATCGTCAACGCCCTGAAGGACAAGGGCGTCATCATGGGCGGCGGCGGCCTGTTCGGCCCGACAACCATCCGCGCGGTCACGCATCTGGGGGTGTCACGGGCCGATATCGATGTGGCGATCGCGGCCCTGCGGGATATCGTGGCGGGGTGAGATGATGGCGTGTGCTGCGCGTCCATGCCCAGCAACGTCTGCAGTCGCGCTGGCCGTTATCGGAACGTCATCAGGCTCATCGTGTCACGTCGTCAGTCGTTCGGGGCCTTGGTCTGCCCGACATCCGGACCATGGACTGCGATCATGCCAGCGCTGATGCTGTCCGGCCGGTTGTCGCCCCGGGCGCGCGACCCCAAGAGTGCGCGCGCTGTCAAGCCTTCAGCGCGGGGGCGCGCTTCGAGTTTGCGCAGTCGCAGGACAGGCTGATCGCGCGACAGGGTGGACCTGAAATTCACGAACCGATTGCATCGGTGTTCTTACCCCCTCAGCTTCTCCAGTTCCCCCGGTAGCGCGTAGGCCCATTGGGTGATGTCGCCGGCACCGAGACAGACGACATAATCGCCCTTCCGGGCCAGCCCGCCGACCAGGCCCGCAAGCGCGGCCTTGCTCTCGAGCGCCTGCACGTTGCGGTGGCCGCTCGCCTTGATGCCTGCGACGAGATCGTCACGTGACGCGCCCTGTATGGGCTGCTCGCCCGCAGCGTAGACCGGCGCAACGATGACCGCATCGGCGTCGTTGAAACAGGTGCAGAAATCGGCGAACAGAGAATGCAACCGTGTGTAGCGGTGCGGCTGCACCACGGCGATGACCTGGTGGTGCGTCGAGGCTCGGGCCGCCTTCAGAACAGCGGCGATCTCGACCGGATGGTGCCCGTAATCGTCGAAGATCTGGGCCCCGTTCCACTCGCCGGTCTTGGTGAAGCGGCGCTTGACGCCGCCGAAGCCGCCGATGGCCTCGCGGATCTTCTCCGGACTGACGCCAAGCTCATAGGCCACGGCAATCGCGGCAGTGGAGTTCAGCGCGTTGTGATGGCCCGGCATCGGCAGCACAAGATCGCTGATCTCGATCTCCGTGCCACGCTTGCGGTCGCGGATCAGCACACTGAAGCGGCACTTGCCGTCCGTCAGATCGACATTGACGAGGCGGATATCGGCCTGTGGGTTCTCGCCATAGGTGATGACGCGCCGGTCCTCGATCTGTCCGACCAGCGTCTGGACGGTCGGATGATCGATGCACATCACGGCAAAGCCATAGAAGGGCAGGTTCTCGACGAAGGAGCGGAAGGCGCCCTTGATCGCGTCAAAGGTCTTGAAGTGGTCGAGATGCTCAGGATCGATGTTGGTGATGATCGCGACGTCCGCCGGCAGCTTCAGGAACGTGCCATCGCTCTCGTCGGCCTCGACCACCATCCAGGTGCCGTCGCCCATGCGGGCGTTGGTGCCATAGGCGTTGATGATGCCGCCATTGATCACGGTTGGATCAAGCCCGCCCTTGTCGAGCAGGGTCGCGACCAGCGACGTGGTCGTGGTCTTGCCATGCGTTCCAGCCACCGCGACGCAGGATTTGAGCCGCATCAGCTCGGCGAGCATCTGGGCGCGATGGACCACGGGAAGGCGCCTCTCGCGTGCCATGGCAAGTTCCGGATTGTCGCGCTTGATCGCGGTCGAGACCACCACGACCTCCGCGCCTGCGATGTTGTCTGCCGAATGGCCGATGAAGGTCCTGATGCCCTTCTCGTTCAGCCGCTTGACATTGTAGTTGTCAGAGGCGTCCGACCCCTGCACCGTATAGCCCAGATTGTGCAAAACCTCAGCGATGCCGGACATGCCGATGCCGCCGATGCCAATGAAGTGGATCGGGCCGGTCTGGACGGGAAGCTTCATGGGATGGGTCCTTGGAGGGTCAGCAACCGGCGCTATAGCACGGGATGCCGGACAGGAAGCGGATTTTGCTCAGGCGTTCCGCGCCGTCGCGATCACCAGGTCGGCAAGCCGCTCGGACGCGTCGGGAATGCCGGCTGTTTTCGCGGCGGCGGCGGCGCTGGTCAGGCTGCCAGGATCGCAGAGCAGGCGGTGAAGCTCGTTGGCCAGCCGCTTCGGCGTGAATTCCGGTTGCAGGATCACGATCGCGGCCCCGATACCTTCCAGGCTGCGGGCATTCGCGGTCTGGTCTTGATCAAGCGCGCCAGGCAGCGGCACGAGGATGGAGGGCCGGCCGATCACGCCAAGCTCCGCCACCGTCGACGCCCCTGAACGGCCGATGACAAGCTGCGCCTTCGCCATACGGTCCGGCAAATCCTGAAAGAAGGGCGCGATCTCGTGGCGAACGCCGAGCCGCTCATAGATCAGCCGCACGCGCCGGTCATCCTCGATGCGGGCCTGCTGGACGATGAGCAGGCGGGCCAGTTCGGTCGGCGCCAGTTGCTCTAGCGTCGGTGGCAGCACATCGGCCATCACGCGCGCACCCTGGCTGCCGCCAAACACGAGCAGATGAAGGTCGCCGAGCAAGTCCGGTGGCAGGAACGGCATCAGTGCCGCCTTCAGCACGGCAGGTCGGACGGGGTTGCCGACATGCACACATTTGGCGCGCGCCGCCTCGGACAACCCGCCGACCTGCGTAAAGCCGGTAGCGATGACGCCGATACGCCCGCTGAGAAACCGGTTGGCGCGTCCGACGACCGCGTTCTGCTCGTGAACGATGGTCGGAACCTTCAACATGGCCGCAGCCAGAAGCGGTGGCACCGTCGGATAGCCGCCAAAGCCCACGACGACGTCAGGCCTCAGCCGCAAGATCAGCCTGCGGGCGGTGATCACGCCCCGGACGATGCTGGCGGCGGCCTGCGCCTTCGCCAGCAGCGAGCCGCCGGACGGTGTTGCAGAGGCAACCGCATGCACTGAGTCGGCCGGGAAGCCGTCCGTGAACGCGAACGCCCTTTGGTCCGTGACCAGCGCGACCTTCACCCCCCGTGCCCTGAGCGCATGGCTGAGGGCTTCGGCAGGGAACAGATGCCCACCGGTTCCGCCGGCCGCCAGCAGGACGTTGAAATCGACCCGGGCCGCGTCAGACATGCCGGGCGCGCCCCCCGAACTGGTCCAGCGCTTCGGCGCGCGGGCGCTTTCGGGTCAGGGCAATCAGAAAGCCCATGCCAAGCGCCAGCGACCAGAGCGAAGAGCCACCATAGGAAATGAAGGGCAGCGTCATACCCTTGGCCGGCATGAGATGCACATTGACCAGCATGTTGATTGAAGCCTGGACGCCGAACAGCATGGCGAGGCCGGTGATGGCGAAGCGGCGGAACGGGTCTTCGGATGACTGTGCGATCCACAGCGAGCGAAGGACCACTGTTGCGAAAATTGCAACGATCACAATACACGCGACGACGCCGAACTCCTCCGCCGTGACGGCGAAGATGAAGTCGGTATGGGCGTCCGGCAGAATGCGCTTGACGCTGCCCTCGCCCGGTCCCTTGCCGAGGAAGCCGCCCGCCGCGAAGCTTTCGAGCGCCGTGTCGACCTGGAAGCTGTCGCCGGAACTCTTGTCCATGAAGCGTTCGATCCGCTCGCGCACATGCGGCACGAACTCGTAGGCGGCGATGATGCCGGTCAGCCCCACGCCTCCCAGCCCCATCACCCAGAACCAGTGCAGACCGGCCATGAAGAACAGTCCCGCCCAGACCAGCGTCAGCAGCATGGTCTGGCCGAAATCCGGCTGCAGGACCAGCGGCACGACGGCGAACGGCAGCAGCAGCAGTGCCAGCAGCGTCCCAGGCACATCGCTGCGCCGCGATCCTTCCGAGAAGGCCCACGCCACCAGCACCACGAAAGCGGGCTTCAGGAACTCGGAAGGCTGGACTGTCAGCCCCGCGATCGAGAGCCAGCGCCTGGCGCCCTTCACCTCGGCCCCTATGAACAGGCAGGCGATCACCGCCAGCAGCGCGCCGACAAAGGTCAGCAGCGCCAGTCGCCGCACCCAGCGCGGAGACATGCATGAGACACAGAGCAGGATCAGAACGGCCGGGATCAGGAAAATAGCCTGCCTGTTGACGAAGTGGAAGGTCGAAAGCCCGAGCCTCTCGGCAACCGGCGGCCCGCCGGCCATGAGCAGGACGACGCCGATCACCATCAGACCAAACACACTGAAAAGCACCGTTCGGTCGACGGTCCACCACCAATTGCCCAGCAAGGTTGGTTCGGCGCGCGAAGTCATGTCTTGGAAAGCTCCAGCCGAGGGTCGGAAAGCCTGTTCACGCGCAGCCGCGCGCACGGGCACCACGGTAACGCGTTCTTCACCATGAGATTGATCGGTTAAGGGAGTGTTGATGACAGGCCGTTGAGGTACGGTCGCTTCCGCACCCCCGGTGTGGCGCTTTCGCCGAAGCGGGCGCCCCTATCAGGCATCCGCAAACAGGCTTGCGGGTTACGAGGGTATCATATAAACATATCCTTATATCTTTTATTGGAGCCCGAATGGTCTCGGTCGGAAACCAGTCCCTGTCCACCCTGCTTGCCGGCCTGAGAGCCGCAGGCGAGGAGACGCGGCTGCGCATTCTTGCGCTGCTGGCGAAGGGTGAACTGTCGGTATCCGACATGACCGACATTCTCGGCCAGTCCCAGCCGCGCATCTCTCGCCACCTCAAGTTGATGTCCGAGGCCGGCCTGATCGAGCGTCATCGCGAGGGGGCCTGGGCCTTTTTCCGGATCGCGCAGGGAACGCCCGGTGGGGCGCTGGCCCGCGCATTGGCCGAGGCGCTCAGCCATGAGGATGCGATAGTGGGCGCCGATCTGCAGCGGCTTGCCGCCGTCCGCGCACAGCGCTCGCAGGCGGCTGAAGCCTATTTCACCCGTGTCGCCCGCGACTGGGACCGCGTGCGCTCGCTGCATGCGCCGGACGAGGCGGTGGAGGCCGCCGTTGCCGCGCTGGTCGGCAATGGCCCGCTCGGATCCCTGCTCGATCTCGGAACCGGCACCGGCCGCATGCTGCAACTGTTCGGACAACGCGCCAGCCGCGCTGTTGGTGTCGATTCGAGCCATGCCATGCTTTCGGTCGCACGGGCCAATCTCGAGCGCGCTGGTCTGGCGCGGGTCGAACTGCGCCAGGGCGACATCTATGCCCTTCCCTTCGGCCGCAGCGGCTTCGACATCGTCCTTGTCCATCAGGTCCTGCACTTTCTGGATGATCCGGCGCGCGCCCTGCGGGAGGCCTCGGCAGCGCTGGCGCCGGGCGGTCGCATGATCGTCATCGATTTTGCTGCCCATGACCTTGAGTTCCTGCGCTCCGAGCACGCGCACCGCCGCCTCGGCTTCACCGATGAGCAGATGGCGGAATGGCTGGGCGCTGCGGGGCTTGATGTCCTGCCCTCGCGCACGGTCGGCAGCGGTTCGGGTGACGGCCGGCAATTGACCGTGACCCTGTGGACTGCAGCCGACAGACGTGCCGCTGGCCCCGCGGCGCACAGCCCAAAGACCCAGTTGGAGGTTGCCTGACATGGCCCTGTCCTACCGCCCAAGCCGCCATTCCGCGCGCCGCCCCACCGTCTCGTTCGAATTCTTCCCGCCGAAGACGGCCGAAATGGAGGCGGCCCTGTGGGAAGCTGTCCATCGCCTCGAAACCCTGAAGCCGAGTTTCGTCTCCGTGACCTATGGCGCAGGAGGCTCGACCCGCGAGCGCACCCACGCGACCGTCAAGCGCATGGTCGAGGAAACCGGCCTCAAGCCAGCGGCGCATCTCACCTGCGTCTCCGCCTCGAGAGCCGAGGTCAACGAGGTCATCCAGTCCTACTGGGATGCCGGCGTGCGTCACATCGTGGCCCTCCGCGGTGACCCGGCCGGCGGGCTTGGCACTGCCTATGTGCCGCACCCGGACGGCTACCATCAAACCTCCGATCTGGTTGCCGGCATCCGGCAGATCGGCGATTTCCAGATCACGGTGTCGGCCTATCCCGAAAAGCACCCCGAAGCTGCCTCGCTCGATGCGGACATCGACGCGCTGAAGACGAAGGTTGATGCCGGCGCCACCCGTGCCATCACCCAGTTTTTCTTCGACAATGACCTTTATTTCCGCTTCCTCGACAAGGTCCGGGCGCGCGGGATCACGATCCCAATCCTGCCCGGTATCGTCCCGGTCCAGAACTTCAAGCAGACCGCCAATTTCGCGCGCAAGACGGGAGCATCCGTGCCGCAATGGCTGGCCGACCGGTTCGAGGGGCTGGATGACGACATCGCCACCCGCCGCCTCGTCGCAGCAGCTGTCTGCGCCGAGCAGGTGCTCGACCTGATCGATCGCGGCTGCAGCGACCTTCACTTCTACACGATGAACAAGGCCGATCTCGTCTACGCCATCTGCCATCTGGTCGGCATCAAGCCAGCGCCGGTGGCAGTGGCTGTGGCGGCCGAGTGACAGGTGTCATGGCAGGCCTTGTAAGGGTCATCGCGGCAAATGACCCACGGCTTCGGCCGATGACGACGGAATGACCGGCACAAGGCCGGTCACGACAGTGCCGAAATGTTGCTTCCAATGGATATCGTCATGCCCACCACCCTCTTCCCGCCCGTCGACGGCCAGGCCATCACCAGGGCCCTGCGTCAGGCAGCAGCCGAGCGCATCCTCGTCATCGACGGCGCGATGGGCACGGAAATCCAGAACCTCAAGCTCTCCGAAAGCGATTTCCGGGGCGAGCGCTTCAAGGGCTGGAACCACGACCTGAAGGGCAACAACGACCTTCTGGTGCTGACACAGCCCGATGCGATCCGCCAAATCCATCTCGACTACTTCCTGGCCGGCTCGGACATTGTGGAAACCAACACCTTCTCCTCGACCCAGATCGCCCAGGCTGATTACGGCATGGAAGCGCTGGCCTACGAACTCAACGTCGGGTCCGCCCGTCTCGCGCGCGAGGCCGCGCTCCTGGCCGAGAAGCATGATGGCCGCGTCCGCTATGTCGCCGGCGCCGTTGGTCCGACCAACCGCACGCTGTCGATTTCGCCGGATGTCAACAATCCCGGTTTCCGCGCCGTAACCTTCGACCATGTGCGCGACAGCTATGCCGAGCAGGTGCGCGGCCTGATCGATGGCGGCGCACAGATCATCCTGATCGAGACGATCTTCGACACGCTCAACGCCAAGGCCGCGATCGTCGCGGTCGAGACGGCTTTTCATGAGCGCGGCATCCGTCTGCCCGTCATGATCTCGGGCACCATCACCGATTTGTCGGGGCGCACGCTGTCGGGCCAGACCACGGAAGCATTCTGGTATTCTGTCAAGCATGCCAACCCGCTCACGATCGGGCTCAACTGCGCACTCGGCGCGCGGGAAATGCGCGCGCATATTGCTGATCTCTCCCGTGTGGCCGATACGCTCGTCTGCGCCTATCCGAACGCCGGCCTGCCGAATGAGTTCGGACTTTATGACGAGCGCCCCGAAGCGACAGCCCACATGCTGGCGGAGTTCGCCGACGCCGGGCTCGTCAACATGGTCGGCGGATGCTGCGGGACCACGCCCGCGCACATCCGCGCCATCGCCGAAGCCATGAAGGGCAAGGCTCCGCGCAAGCCCGCAACACCCAAGACGATGCTCCGCCTTGCGGGGCTCGAGCCCTTCAACCTCGACGACAACATCCGCTTCGTGAACATCGGCGAGCGCACCAACGTCACCGGCTCGGCCAAGTTCCGCAAGCTGATCAAGGACGGCAATTATGCCGCCGCGCTGGATGTGGCGCGCGATCAGGTCGCCAATGGCGCTCAGGTCATCGACGTCAACATGGATGAGGGCCTGCTCGATTCCGAGAAGGCCATGGTCGAGTACCTCAACCTTGTCGCCTCGGAGCCCGACATTTCGCGCATCCCGATCATGGTGGATTCGTCGAAGTTCCCGGTCATCGAGGCGGGCCTGAAGACGATCCAGGGCAAGCCGGTCGTCAACTCGATCTCAATGAAGGAAGGCATTCCGGCCTTCATCGAACAGGCCCGTATCTGTCGCCTTTATGGCGCGGCGGTGGTGGTGATGGCCTTCGACGAGCAGGGCCAGGCGGACAGCTACGAGCGCAAGGTCGAGATCTGTACCCGCGCCTATGACATCCTCGTCAATCAGGTAGGGTTCCCGCCCGAGGACATCATCTTCGATCCGAACATCTTCGCGGTCGCCACCGGCATCGAGGAGCATAATGACTACGGCAACGCCTTCATCAGGGCGACGAAGACGATCCGCGAGACCCTGCCCCATGCTCATGTCTCCGGGGGTGTCTCCAACCTCTCCTTCTCGTTCCGTGGCAACGAGCCAGTGCGCGAGGCGATGCACTCGGTCTTCCTGTACCATTGCATCAATGTCGGCATGGACATGGGCATCGTGAACGCCGGCCAGCTCGGCGTTTACGAGAACCTCGACCACGAACTGCGCGACCTGTGTGAAGACGTGGTGCTCAACCGCCGCCCCGACGCCACCGAGCGCCTGCTTGAGGCTGCCCCCCGCTTCAAGGGCGACGGATCAGTCTCGGTGAACCTGAAGGACATGGCCTGGCGCGCCGAAACGGTCGAGAAGCGGCTCGAACATGCGTTGGTCAACGGTATCACCGCGTTCATCGATGTCGACACAGAGGAAGCGCGGGCCAAGGCCGAGCGCCCGCTGCATGTCATCGAAGGACCGCTTATGGCCGGGATGAACGTGGTTGGCGACCTGTTCGGGGCCGGCAAGATGTTCTTGCCGCAGGTGGTCAAGTCCGCCCGCGTGATGAAGCAGGCCGTGGCCTACCTGATGCCGTTCATGGAGGAAGAGAAGGCCCGCTCCGGCCTTGCTCAGTCCTCCGCCGCCGGGAAGGTGCTGATGGCAACCGTGAAGGGCGATGTCCATGATATCGGCAAGAACATCGTCGGGGTCGTGCTCCAGTGCAACAATTACGAGGTCATCGATCTTGGCGTCATGGTGCCGGCGGCAAAAATTCTTGAAATCGCCCGCAAGGAGAAGGTCGACATCATCGGGCTGTCAGGCCTGATCACACCGTCGCTCGACGAGATGGTGCATGTTGCCGCGGAAATGGAGCGCGAGGGCTTCGACATTCCGCTGCTGATCGGGGGCGCAACGACCTCCCGCGTCCACACCGCCGTAAAGATCCACCCGGCCTATGACCGCGGCCAGGCGGTTTACGTCACCGATGCAAGCCGCGCGGTTGGTGTCGTCTCCACACTGCTCTCGAACGACAACAAGGGCGGCTATATCGACACCGTCAGGGCGGAATATGCCAAGGTAGCGGACGCGCATCGTCGTTCCGAAGCCGACAAACAGCGCCTGCCGCTGACAAAAGCCCGCGCCAACGCGCAGAGGATCGACTGGGCGGGCTACACCCCGCCCAGGCCCAGCTTCACCGGCACCCGCACGTTCCGCACCTATGACCTCGCCGATCTCGTCACCTGCATCGACTGGACCCCGTTCTTCCAGACCTGGGAGCTGAAGGGCCGCTATCCGGCAATCCTCAGCGATGAGAAGCAAGGTGCCGCCGCCCGCGCGCTCTGGGATGATGCCCGGGCGATGCTGAAGCGCATGGTCGAGGAGCGCTGGTTCAACCCGAAAGCCGTGATCGGCTTCTGGCCGGCCAATGCGATCGGTGACGACATACGGCTGTTCAAGGGCGAGAGCCGCGCCGAGGAATTGGCTACCTTCTTCGGACTGCGCCAGCAACTTTCCAAGCGCGATGGCCGCCCCAATGTCTGCCTGAGCGATTTCGTCGCGCCGCTTGAGAGCGGCAAGGCCGATTATATCGGCGGCTTCGTGGTTACGGCAGGCCCCGAAGAGGAGCGCATCGCGGACAGGTTCGCCCGCGACAATGACGACTACCGCTCGATCATGGTGAAGGCCTTGGCGGACCGCATTGCCGAAGCCTTTGCCGAGCGCATGCACCAGCGCGTGCGCAAGGAATTCTGGGGCTATGCCGCCGATGAAACCGTCAGCAATGATGAATTGATCCTCGAGCAATATCAGGGGATCCGCCCGGCTCCGGGCTATCCGGCCCAGCCCGATCACACCGAAAAGGCGACCTTGTTCTCATTGCTCAACGCCGAGGAGAGCGCGGGCGTGACGTTGACTGAGAGCTTTGCCATGTGGCCTGGATCATCCGTGTCCGGTCTTTATCTCTCGCACCCTGACGCCTACTATTTCGGCGTGGCCAAGGTCGAGCGTGACCAGGTTGAGGACTATGCGGCACGCAAGAACATGAGCATCGTCGCGATCGAACGCTGGCTCGCGCCGATCCTGAACTACGATCCGTTGACCTATCGTGTGGAAGCAGCGGAATAGTCGTGTGTGTCGGCTGGCGGTGCGGTGCGGCCTTCTGGCTCTCTTGCTCGGCGCCTGGCCTGCGCTGTCCAGCGACAAGGAAGGGACCCAGCGCCGCCAATGGACGCTCGAGAAATGCGAGCGCTACAAGACTGCCTGGCTGACGCTGGTCAGCCGGCGCGGCATTGCCGATCTTGGCCCGCAGTTCCTCGAAAGCCACGACGCCTTCATCGCCTCGGGCTGCACAACGCGGGCCGATGTCTGCCCCCGTTCGGCGCGGGAACTGGATGTTGCAAATGCCATGGTCATCGCTGCGATGAACGCGGGCGCGGCAAGCACCTTCCCGCCCTTCGCCTGCCGATAGTAACAGATATCCGCCCTCTGCCACGCCACGCGAGCCAATCTGCCGCGCAGCCACGTGCTGCAACACGGCACGGCGGAGCACCGCCTCAGCGATCTGCCGAAGGTCATCGACGAGGAAGTGCTGTGGACCATGGACCACGCCAGCTTCCTTCTCAGCGAAGATGATGCGGCAATTGTGCAGGGCTTAACCTGCGCAACCACCAGACTGGCCACATCTGGGCCCTGTTCGTCATCGACGGCCAGCAGCGCAAAGGCCATGGCAGCGCGCTTCTGGAAGCGGCCTTGCAGCGGCTGAAGGACACCGGGCACCGGTACAAGCCATTTGAGGACCGGTGCAGCCACGGCCGAACTGCAGCGCCAACACCGTTGGCTCCGAACAGTCGAACCGGTCGCCGGTCAGGTACAGGACGGTCTGCCCTTGACGGAGGCCTCCCGCACCGGAATGCAGATGCCAGCAAAGACGCCCAGGGACCGCTGGAAGGCCGCGCGCCTCGCATGGGCGTCGCGGCCGGTCTCGCCAATCGACAAATCCCGCACGAACGGTGCGGCTGCCGGGCGTGATCGCACGATCACAGGGTCGACATTGAACAGCGCGTGCTGCTGCAAGCTTGACCGGGCCTGACTTGGCCCCGTCGCACACAGGGCGGCGTGAAGATAAAGTGATTCGAACCGCCGGATCGCCGCGAAGGTAAACCCAAGAAAGCCGCGTGGTTTGAGGCCGGTGAACAGGGCGTCACGACGGGCAGGAACCGAACCTGCCTCACCAATTGGCTGCGGATGACGAACGCGTCATCGGCGGTCATGTGCGACGGCACAGGTGGACGGCTTCATGTCAGAGCCCACCTTGTTCCTTGTCCGGCGTCACTCGCGCCTGAGGGCCTCGATCGGATCGAGTTTCGCAGCCCTCCGGGCCGGATAGAACCCGAAGAACACGCCGACCAGGCCTGATACGCCAACCGCGATCAGCACGGATTCCAGCGACACCAGAACAGGCCAGCCGGCTGTGCGCGCGATCACCACCGCGATGCCGAGCCCGAGCGCAACCCCGAGCGCACCGCCGATCGAGGCCAGGGTCGTCGCCTCGATCAGGAATTGCGACAGGACATCGCGCGGCCGCGCACCCACGGCCAGCCTCAACCCGATTTCGCGCGTCCGCTCGGTCACCGAGACGAGCATGATGTTCATGATCCCGATGCCGCCCACCAGCAGCGACACGGCCGCCACCGCGGCCAGCAGGAAGGACAGCGTGCGGGCGCTGGCGGTCGCCGTGTTGGCGATCTCGGTCAGATTGCGGACGGTGAAATCATCCTCTGCATCCTCCGCCAGGCGATGGCGCTGCCGCAGCAGCGCACGGATTTCCCCGATGCCGTGGACCATTGTGGCTTCCTGCTCGAACTTGACGAACACGGAGGCCACGGACCGGTCCTTGGCATAGTTTCGCCCCATGATCCGGCGGCGCCCGGTCTCGAGCGGAACAAAGATGATGTCGTCCTGGTCCTGCCCGAAGGCCGACTGCCCCTTGGACGCGGCCACCCCGATCACCTTGAAAGGCGTGTTGCGCACCCGCACGATCTGGTCGAGCGGATCATCGGAGCCGAACAGGGTGCGCGCCACCGTCTGGCCAAGGATCGCGACGATCTCGCCGCGCCGCAGTTCCTCCGGATCGAAACCCCGCCCCGAGGCCATATCCCATTCGCGCGCCACGAAGAAATCATTGTCGACGGCCTGGATCGCGGTTGACCAGTTGGTGCCCTGGTAGATCGCTTGCGCCTGGCCGCGGATGAAGGGCGCGGCAGCTTCCACCCCTTCGATCTCACGCTTGATGGCCCGCGCATCCTCATCGGTCAGGCTGGAGGACGCCCCGATCCCAAGCCTGACGCCGCCGACCTGCACATTGCCGGCCGAGATGATCGCCAGATTGGCGCCAAGGCTCCTGATCTGGTCGTTGACCCGCGCCTTGGCTCCCGATCCGATGGCCACCATGGCAATCACGGCCGCGACGCCGATGATGATGCCGAGCATGGTCAGGACGCTGCGCAGGGCATTCGCCGTGATGGCCTGCAAGGCGGAGCGGAGCGCTTCCATCAGGCTCATGCGGCAGTCTCCGCCTGAAGCTCTTTCAGCCCGTCTTCCGCCCGTACCGGCTCCTGACGCTCGTCGGAGATGATGCGTCCATCGCGGAACCGGACAACGCGGCGGGCGTGGCGGGCGACCTCGGGATCATGGGTCACGATCACGACAGTCATGCCTTCGCGGTTGAGCTTTTGGAACAGGGCGAGAATGTCCAGCGCTGTCTTGGAATCGAGCGCCCCGGTCGGCTCGTCGGCCAGCAGAAGCCGTGGATCGTTCACCAGCGCCCGGGCGATCGCAACCCGCTGCTGCTGGCCTCCGGACAACTGCATGGGCCTGTGATGCCAGCGATCGGCAAGGCCGACGCGCGCCAGCGCATCGAGCGCCCGCCTGCGCCGGGCCTTTCGGTCAAGCCCGGCATAGAGCATCGGCAGTTCGGCGTTGGTGGCCGCATCCGCGCGCGGCAGAAGGTTGAATTGCTGGAAGACAAAGCCGATCTTCTGGTTGCGCAGCTTCGCCAGTCCGTTCGCGTCGAGCCGGTCGACCATCACGCCGTCGAGGCGGTATGAACCGCCGGTCGGTTTATCGAGGCAGCCGATCAGGTTCATCAGCGTCGACTTGCCGGATCCGGACGGCCCCATGATCGCAACCATGTCGCCGGCATCGATATCGAGATCGATCCGGTCGAGTGCAACAACCCGACCGGCGTCGAGGCTGTAGATCCGGGACAGTTCGCGTGCTTCGATGAGAGCCATGGCGCTGGCCTAGAACAGGCGCTGCGAGCGCGGGGAGACGGCAGGCGCAGTCGAGCGCAGCGGCCCTCCGCCCGTGATCAGATTGACACCCGGCTGAAGGTCTCCCCCGACGATCTCCGTCACGGCCCCGTCTGTCACGCCAAGCCGAACGTCGATAGCCCGTGGCTGCCCATCCTCGCCCAGGATGTGAACGCGGCCGGGCGAGGTGTCGCGCTGCTGCCTTTGGCGGTTCTGTGCGGCGAGCTCCTGCATGGCCTTCTCGAAGATGGCGCGGCGTTCAGGGTCCAGCACATCGGTGATCCTGCGGCCATTCTCGCGCCGGACGTTCTGTGCGTTGCGACGGATTTCCTCGGGGCTCGCGCCTTGGCGCTCTGCGCGCAGCCGCTCGCGGCCCTGTTCGAGAATTGCGTCGATGGCCTTCATCTGCTCGGCCGTCGGTTTGACCTCGGTCACGATCCGCTCACGATAGACTTGCGCGGCGCGATTGCCCGCTCCGGCACCGCCCCCTTGCGCGAACGGGCCCGGATCATCCGGCTGCGCCGCGCTGCTGGCGACCAGCGCCGCCGTGTTGACGGGCTTGAAGCGCAAGGCCGCATTCGGCGCACGCAGGACGTTCTGCCGCTCGTCGGTGATGATCTGGAGGTTCGCCGTCATGCCCGGCAAGAGCGCCATGTCGGCGTTCTGGACGGCGATCACGCCGGTGTAGGTCACAACGTTCTGAACCGTCTGCGCCCCGAGCCTGACCAGCTTGACACTGCCCTCGAAGGAGCGGTTCGGATAGGCATTGACCGTGAACGTGACCTTTTGGCCTGCCTTGATCCGCCCGACATCGGCTTCATCGACGTTCGAGTAGATCTCGATCTCGCGCAGATCCTGCGCGATGGTGAACAGGGTCGGCGACGAAAACGATGCGGCCACCGTTTGCCCCAGCTCGATCTGCCGCTGCACCACGACCCCATCCACCGGCGAGCGGATATCGGTGTTCGACAGGTCGATCTCGATGTCGCGCAACCGCGCCAGCTTCTGCTGCAAGCCCGCTTCCGACGCCGCGATCTGGGCGCGCGCCAGCAGGATGTCCGCATCAAGCCCGAGGATTTCCGCTCGCGCCGAGGCGGTTTGCGCCTCGACCGAAGCGAGCTGGGCCGTCTGGACGTCAACCTGCGTGCGGGCCGAATCAAACACCGCGCGCGAGCCGGCGCCGGTCTTGAACAGGTCGCTCTGGCGCTCGAGCGTGCGCCGGCTTTCAGCCAGGGTCGCCAGCGTCCGGTCGCGCAGCGCGGCAAGATCAAGGAGGTTGGCATCAGCCTTGATCCGCGCGGCATTGGCCCGTTCGAGCTGAGCGCGCTTGATGCCGGTGTCGGATCGCGCCGCCTCGGCTTCCGCCATGGCGCCGTCACGCCGCGCCCTGATCTGTTCCGAAAACAGCCGCGCGACGACCTGACCGGCCTTCACCTGCGTGTTGAAATCGACGAGAATGTCCACAATGATCCCGGACAACTGCGAGCCGACCAGAACCGTCGAGACTGGCGTCAGGGTGCCCGTCGCGCGCACCGATGCCGTGATCGGACCCCGGTCGAGCGCTGCGAAGCGATAGGGCGGATCATTGCTGCCCGAGCCGCCGACCGAATAGGTGTAGCCGCCCGCGGCTGCCGAGCCCACGCCAATCATCAACAACGGCCAGATCCAGCGTTTCACAAGGCAACTCCGGGCGCGCGGATATCGGTCCGGCATTCAGTGTCCGATCATAGCACTGATGGATGCACGATAAAGGCATCGCCGGATGACAAATGCGCAATGTCATCAGGCCCGCGTGGGGGCTTTCTGGGCGATCAGGTCGCGCAAGGTGGTGATGGTCGAGGCGTCGGCGATGCCGTCGACCCGCTCCTGCCGCCAGTGGCGCTGGAACGCCGCCACCACCGCCTCCGTCCGCTCGCAATAGCTGCCGCTGACTGGCAGGCCATAGCCGAACATGGCGAACATGGCCTGCAGCGCCTCGACTGGCTGGCCATGGTCGCCCGGCGACAGGAAGCGCCCTCCCCGCAGCGGGGCTGGCGTGACCCACAGCCCGACGCCGGCTTCGCCGAAGCGCCGCCAGGGAAACGTCTCGCCCGGATCGATTTTCCTTCCCGGCGCCACATCCGAATGGGCGAGCACGCGCTCTGGCGGAATGCGCCAGCGGGCGCAAATATCCTGGCACAGCGCGATCGCTGCGGCCATCTGCGTCTCGGGGTAGGTGGGCAAGCCGCCCGGATGGCCCGGATTGGCGATCTCGATGCCGATCGAGCACGCGTTAATGTCGGTCTCGCCCTGCCACTGCGACAGGCCAGCATGCCAGGCCCGGCGCTCTTCCGGCACAAGTTGCAGCACATGCCCGTTCTCGAAGACGAAATAGTGCGACGACACTTGCGAGGCCGGATTGCACAACCACTGCAACGCCTGCCCGGCATCGGGCATACCGGTATAGTGCAGGATCAGCATGTCCGGCACACGGCCTTCGCTCCCGTCGGCATGCTTGCGCGGTCCGTGATTGGGCGAGGCGAACACCTTGGCCGCGAAACGGCTGTCCGGTTCAGGCATCAGACTCATGCGCCGACAGCCAGCTTCGCCCGGCTGCGGTCGGCGCTGATCTGCGCCCAGGCCGCGTTGAACGCGGTCATGCGTTCGTTGGCGATGGTCACAGCTTCCGGCGGCAGGCCGCGTGCGATCGCGCGGTCAGGGTGATGCTCATCGACCAGCCTCACATACCGAGCCCTGATCTCGGCCAGCGACATCTCGCGGCTGACGCCAAGTGCCACGTATGGATCATCAGCCCTGCGCACATGCCGCGCCTCGATCTGGCCAAAGCGCGCCGCATCAAAACCGAAAATCGAGGCAACCTGTTGGAGATAGGCGCTCTCGGCCTCGTGGATCACGCCATCAGCGGCGGCAATCGAGAACAGCCCGTCAAGCACATCCTCAAGCAGGGCAGGTTCATCGGCAAACAGGTCCGCCAACTGACGGGCATAGGCCTCGAAGCCGGCCGCTGTCGCTTTGGCCAGATCAAACAAGGCTTCGATGCGTGGCAAGTCCGCTTCGCTGGCCGACACAATGGTGCGGAAAGCAGCCACCTCGTCGCGGGTGACCACGCCATCGGAACGCGCCATCTTGGCCGACAGCGCCACCAGCCCGGTCGTGAAAACAATCGACCGGTCGGGCCGGCCAAACAGCCCACCCTCCCGGTCGATCAGAACATGGCCGGCCAGAGCCCCGATCAGGGCACCGAGAGGCCCCCCGATCGCAAGTCCGAGCCCGGCTCCGCCCAGCTTGCCTCCGATGCTCCACAAGGAGTTCCACATCGAAGGACCTCGGCGGCTTGCGCTCAGTAGCGGTAGCAATACCCGTCGCTGGCGAGATAGGTGCCACGCGGGCAACGGCCAGAGCGACGATCCGGCGTGGTCGCTGCGCCGATCACAGCACCGCTGACGGCGCCGATGGCGGCGCCGGCCGCAACACCGCGCGAGCCCGCAACAGCGCCGCCAAGCAATGCGCCCGCGCCGCCACCGATCAGCGCGCCGCCAACGGCACGTTCGCCTGGACTGTTGCAAGCGCCAAGCGCGAGGCCGACAACGGCCAGTGCCATAATCTTCTTCATCTGCTGCTCTCCCTGAGTTTGCGCCGCGCGACACACGTGGCTCGGCACACGATACACGACTGACGTCGTCAATTGGGGCGTTTGCGGTATACCGGCACTGATGCCACGGTCATGCTCAAACGCCCCTTGCATTTAACAGCGCCTCATCTCAAAAAGCTAGTGGCTGTCGGAGCGCCAATATCCATGATGGACACCTGCTTTTCCTGAATAAAAAACGTATCTTCTTGTCGTCGTATATGGTCTTTATATGATTTAATTGAATTTTCGATATCCACAAATAAGGCAATATTCACATGAAATCCAGATTTCAAAGAAGTTTATCCATAGAATCTACTAAAATTATTGTGAAAATTGCGATCGCAATGGTCACAATGACATCAGCGACTGCACTGGCAGGCCAGCTGGACCAACGGATTGCCGAGCATGCCGCACGCAATGGCGTCCCCACCGCATTGGCGCGGGCAGTCATCCGCCTCGAAAGCAATTTTCGTCCATCCGCCGCGAACCGGGGAAACTTCGGTCTGATGCAGATCCGGCTCGGCACGGCGCGCAGCCTTGGCTACAGCGGCGGCGCCGCGGGCCTGCTGAACGCGGAAACCAATCTCACCTACGGCATGCGTTACCTCGCCCGCGCCTATCATCTGGCCGGCGGCGACACCTGTGGCACCATCATGCGCTATCAGAGTGGCCTTGGGGCCACCCGTGCAAACGGTGCAAACCGCGCTTACTGCACCCGTGCAAGGTCCATCATCGCCCGCTACGGATGACCTGCACTCAAGCGGGGTCCCTCCGTCCGGCTTGACTTGCCCCCCGCGCCGGCGCACAGCCAGCCGGCCAGTCGGTCGGACGGCCGCGGCATGCGAATGCCGAGGAAAGTCCGGGCTCCACGGAACAACGATGCCGGGTAACGCCCGGCGGGGGCGACCCCAGGGACAGCGCCACAGAGATCGAACCGCCGCACCTGCGGGTGCGGTAAGGGTGAAAAGGTGCGGTAAGAGCGCACCGCGTGCCTGGCAACAGGGACGGCATGGCAAGCCCCATCGGGAGCAAGACCGAATAGGGATGACGCGCGCGCCGCAAGGAGCGCAGGCCTGTTCCGGCCCAGTCGTCCGGGTTGGTTGCTCGAGGCGCCTGGCGACAGGCGTCCCAGAGGAATGGCCGTCACGTCGGGGGCAACCCCGGCCCTCCAGAACCCGGCTTACAGGCCGGCTGGCACTCTTCGCGATCATAGCGAGACAAACGGCTGCCGGGCTACGTCGCCCGCGCGGAGGACGGTACCGCGCCGTTCAGTAGGTCGAGCGCCCGCCCGTGATGTCAAAGACGCCACCGGTCGTGAAGGAGCACTCCTCGCTGGCGAGCCAGGCGATCATCGCCGCGATTTCCTCGACCTCGACGAAACGGCCCATCGGGATTTTCGACAGCATGAACTGGATGAATTCGGGCTTCATCTGGTGAAATATGTCAGTCTTGGCAGCAGCCGGTGTAATGCAGTTCACCAGAATGTTGGATTGCGCCAGTTCCTTGCCGAGCGATTTGGTCAGCCCGATCAGCCCGGCCTTCGAGGCGGAGTAGTGAGATGCGTTCGGGTTGCCCTCCTTGCCGGCCACGGATGCGATGTTGATGATGCGTCCATAGCCATTCGCGAGCATTTTCGGCACGATGGCGTGACAGACAAGGAACGGCGCGACCAGGTTGACGTCGATCACCTTGCGCCAGATGGCAGGCTCCAGCTCCCACGTCTTGGCATTGCCGCCCGTGATGCCGGCATTGTTGACGAGGATGTCGATCCGACCATGGCGCCCGGCCACGGCATTGGCGGCGGCAGAGACTGACGCCTCGTCGGTCAACTCCACCACATCGGTCGAAACGGTTCCCAGCGGCTCAAGCTCAGCCTTTGCCTCTGCAAGTCTGGCTGCATCCACGTCCCACAGGACGGCCGTCGCGCCCGAGTGCAGCATCCGCGCCGCCGCCGCATAGCCGATGCCGCGCGCGCCGCCGGTGATAACCGCGACGCGGCCTTTGAGATCGATCCGTGTTGCCATCTTCTGCCTCCCAGTTTTGGCCACACAGTGGTGCAGTCTGGCGCGCTTTGGCAATGGCCTCGCAACGTCGCTCCGCTGCTTGTTGTGCATGGCATGCCAATGCGGCAGCGCCGGACGAGGCCTGCCTACCGCCCACCGGCCGCCTCGATCATGCGTGCCATCTCCGCATGACCGCGGCGCCTCGCCAGCGCGAGCGGCGTCAGCCCGCTGCGGTCGGGAATGTTGGGGTTGGCCTTGGCCATGAGAAGCGCCGCAACGCAGGCCTGATGGCGCAGGCCGCCATTGCCAAGGATCACAGCCTCGATCAGGGCGGTCCAGCCGAGGTTGTTGACGTGGTCAAGCGGCGCCCCCGCCGAAATCAGGCGCCGCACCACCTCGTCATGCCCCAGATGCGCGGCCGCGATCAGTGCCGTGCCGTCGTAGATGCTGGTTATATTGGCGACGCTGTTGCCAAGCTGGACGGCCAGGCTCATCGTTTCCGGATCATCGGCCACCGCCGCGATCGTAACCGCATCATAGCGCTGGTTGTCGAGCGCGTTGACAGTCGCCTTGCCGGCAGCCAGAGCCCGCATGGCCGCGTGCTGTTTCAGGAAGGCGGCGACATGGAACGGCGTTCGTCCGTTGCCGTCGCGTGCATCAGGATCAAGGCCGTTCGCGAGCAACCCCTGGATCAAGTCGGCCGCACCGGAGGCCGCCGCCCGGTGCAGGCCGACATAGCGGGCGATCTCGTCGGCATTTGGCGGAACCTGAGCGGCGGAAGGCGCCGCGAGGATCAGCGCCAGAGCGGGCAGGATTGAGGTGAGCCATCGGGCAGTGACAGGCATTTCGGCGCGCTTCCAGCATCACGGAGCGACGGTAGACCTCTCGCGGCGGAAAGCAACATGCGCCGCTCACGCTTCCTTAACCCTAACGGTGTGTGATGGCGCAAGACCCGTGATGCGTCGGGATTGCGCCGCCTGGATCGTTGACGACCATATATGCCCATGATATCCCATCAAATCCCATCACGGGGCCGTCTTCCAGGGCGCGGCTCTGCGTCTGATGCCGCTGTTTGGGACGCCGGCAAAGGGGTCAGCCCGGGTGGCCTCGCGATGGGTTCCAGTGAGCGTAGGGTCCATGGACCAGTTTGTGTCGAACTTCACCAACCGTCTGGACGCAAAGGGGCGCGTGTCGGTTCCTGCCGGCTTCCGGGCCGTGCTGGCGCGCGATGGCTTCGACGGGCTACATGTCCACCCCTCGCTCGACCATCAGGCGCTGGACGCGGGCGGCCATGCGCTCCTGGGCGAAATCGACACGATCCTGGCGGCGCTGCCGCCCTTTTCGGAAGAGCGGGACCATCTCTCGACAGCCCTGCTCGGCGTCTCGGAGCGCCTGAGGATCGATCCGGAAGGCCGTGTGCAACTGACGGATGGTCTGGTTGCGTTCACGGGTCTGCGCGATCAGGTCAGCTTCGTCGGCCTGGGTTCAAAATTCCAGATCTGGGAGCCTGTCCGCTTTCAGGCCCATCTGGAGGCGGCGCGGTTGCGCCTGCGCGCACTCCGGCGCAGCCTCGGTCCGCCCTGGACGGCCTCTGCACCAGAGGGCGGCGAGCGATGACGATCGGGGGCAAAGGCAGCGAAGTGACTGGCGGCGGAGCGGCACGTCACACGCCGGTTCTTCTCGCCGAAGCGGTGGCCGCTCTGGACATCCAGCCCTCGGCGCGCATTCTGGACGGTACATTTGGCGCTGGCGGCTACACGCGCGCCATCCTTTCAGCCGCGCCCGACGTGACCGTGCTGGCGCTGGACCGCGATCCGACCGCCATTGCCAACGGCTATGATCTGGTCAAACAATCCGGCGGTCGGCTGAAACTCGTCGAGAGCACGTTTGGCGATCTGGCAACAGAAGCCAAAGAGGCTGGATTCGCACCCCTCGACGGTATCGTTCTTGACATCGGCGTCTCCTCGATGCAGCTCGACCAGCCCGAAAGGGGCTTCTCATTCCGCTTCGATGGCCCTCTCGACATGCGGATGGCTGCCTCCGGGCAAAGCGCCGGCGATCTCGTCAACGAGGGTGCCGAGGCCGAACTCGCGGACATCATCTTTCACTATGGCGAGGAGCGCCGCGCCCGCGCGGTGGCCCGCGCAATTGTCGAGGCGCGCCGACTTCAGCCGATCACCACGACGCAGAGGCTCGCAGACGTCGTTGCCTCGGTCGTCTGGGTCGAACCGGGCGGCATTCATCCCGCGACGCGGACGTTCCAGGCGCTCAGGATCGCCGTCAATGACGAGCTCGGCGAGTTGGTGCGTGCCCTGCACGGCGCCGAGCAGGTGCTGCGGCCCGGCGGCCGGCTTGCCGTGGTGACCTTTCACTCGCTCGAAGACCGGATCGTCAAGCAGTTCCTGCAGCGCCGCTCTGGCCGTGCGGGCGGCGGGCTGTCACGTTTCGAGCCGGTCAAGGCCGGTGACGCGCCGACGTTCAGCCTTGTCCACCGCGGGGTGATCGCGCCCTCTGACGCCGAGATCGCAGCCAATCCCAGGGCACGGTCGGCCAAACTGCGCGTCGCGGAACGCACCGATGTCGCCGCGCGCGCCGTCGACGCCGAGGTCAGCGCGCTGGCCTCCCTTCCCGAACCGGTCGTCACACGCAAGCCGCGTTCGCCGCGGCCAGACGCCGACGGCAAGGCCGGCAGGCGGGGGCGTCGATGATCAAGCTGTTCCATGTCATCGCCATCGGCGCGCTGATTTCTTCGGCAACCTATGCCTACAGCGTCAAGTACGACACGCTCCTGCACGGCGAGCAGCTTGCGAAGCTCAAGCTGCGCGCCCAGAAGGAGCGCGAGGCCATCGCGGTCCTCAAGGCGGAATGGCAGTTCCTCAACCGGCCCGACCGTCTGCAGATGCTGGCCGAACGCCATCTGAACACGCAGCCGCTGGCGGTCACCCAGCTCGTCCGCTTTTCCGACATCCCCGCCAAGGGCCCCAAGGTCGACGACATCGGCCAAAAGCTCGAAGCGCTCGGCATCAGGCTCGATGGCATGCCGACGGCCAGCCTGCCACCGCGTCCACTGAACGCAGCGGCGACGCCTCGCCCGTCAGCGCCGAAAGCACCGGTGGCACGCCCCGCCGCGAGCGCCCCGGTCAGTCAGCGCAGCGCCGCAGCGCCGCCGACGCGTCCGGCCATCGCCACTCCGGTGACGCCGAGGCAGTTTCCGGCACGCACTGCGCCGACGCAGACACCCCCGGCGCCGGTGGCCCGGCCAATTCCCCCAAGGGCCGTGCCGCTTGCTGCGGCTCCGGCCGGCAACGCGCCCTTGCGGCTTCAGTGAGGCAGAGCACAAATGACGCGCAACGCCACCACTCAGACAAACCCCGCACCGCCGGTTGCGGCGCGGCGCGGCCTGCTGCGCAGCCTGTTCTCCATGAACAAGGAGAAAAGCGAGGCACGCATCGGTCTGATCATGCTCTGCTTCGGGGCGTTGTTCCTCACCTTGGCCGGGCGGCTGGTCTATCTCGCTGTCGCAAGTGATGAACCTGTCGGCCTGCGCCGCGCCACGGCGGACGCCACCTCCGCTGCACGCCCGGACATCATAGACCGCAACGGAGAGGTGCTGGCCACCGATGTGCGTTCGGTCTCGGTCTTTGCCGAACCCCGCAAGATCCTCGACAAGGACGAGGCCGTGGAGCTGCTTACCGCCGTCCTGCCTGACATCAATGCCAAGGACCTTCGCGACCGTTTCGAAAGACGGCGCGGTTTCGTCTGGGTCAAGCGCGAGATCACGCCGCGCCAGCAGGCCGAAGTCCATCGCCTTGGCATTCCCGGCGTGGGCTTTGTCCCAGAGAACAAGCGCGTTTATCCCAACGGCACGGCCGCAGCCCATGTCCTGGGTTTTGCCAACATTGACAATATCGGCATTGCCGGCATCGAGAAATACATCGACCAGAAAGGCCTGATCGATCCGACCGGGGCGGGCATCAATGCCACCAGCAAGGAGCTCAAGCCCGTCCAGGTCTCGATCGACCTGCGTGTCCAGCATGCGCTCCGCGACGAGCTTGCCATCGGCATGGCCAGATTCAAGGCCAAGGCGGCGGCAGGTTCGATCCTCGACGTCACCACCGGCGAGATCATCGCCACGGTGTCCCTGCCGGACTTCGATCCCGCCAACCAGGCCGACGCGCTCGATCCCAACAGGATCAACCGCGTCAATGTCGGGGTCTTCGAAATGGGCTCGACCTTCAAGGCACTGACGGTCGCGATGGCGCTGGATTCAGGCCGCTTCAATGTCAATTCGACCTTCGATGCCCGCAACGCCTTGCGCTACGGCCGCCACACCATCAACGACTTCCACGCCCAGAAGCGCATCATGAGCGTGCCGGAGGTGTTCATCTACTCCTCGAACATCGGCACAGCGAAGATGGCGCTGCAGCTCGGCGTCGATCATCACCGCGCCTTCCTGAAGCGCGCGGGCCAACTCGACCGGCTGCGGACAGAACTGCCTGAGAGCGCCGAACCGATCGTGCCGCAGCGCTGGGGCGAGCTCAACACCATGACGATCGCCTTCGGTCACGGCCTTGCGGTGGCACCACTGCAGGCGGCCATGGCGACGGGCGCGCTGATGAACGGTGGCTTGCTGATCCCGCCAACCTTCCTCAAGCGATCCGAAGAGGACGCGAAAGCCATCGCCACGCGTCTGGTGAAACCCGAAACATCGGAGGCGATGCGCTATGTCATGCGCCTCAATGCCGAGCGCGGGTCGGCTTCTCGCGCCGCAGTCTCGGGTTTCTATGTCGGCGGCAAGACCGGCACGGCGGAAAAGGTGGTCAACGGCCGGTACTCAAAGACGCGGCTGTTCACCACCTTCATGGCCATCGCCCCATCGGACAAGCCGCGCTATCTGTTCATGACGCTGTATGATGAGCCGCAGGGCCTGACCGAAACGCACGGCTATGCCACCTCGGGCTGGAACGCGTCGCCCACCACGGGCCGGATCATCGAGCGCGTTGCCCCGTTGCTCGGCCTGCCGCCGCGCTTCGAGGCGCCGGACAGGCCCTTCCCGCTGATGGCGCGGATCGGCGCCTGGGGCACGCGCTGAAGCCAGATCCTGCCCGGGTCTGCGGAGCAGCAAAGACCGCGTTGCGTTGAGTGAACTCCTGCAATCCCGCAACCTGGATGTGCTCGATGCCAGATGCCCTGACCCTCGGCGCCCTCTTCCCGGGGGCATTTGCAGGCGAACAGGCCAGCCGCGTGGTCTCTGGCGTCACCATGGACAGCCGCGCCGTGCTACCGGGCCATGTCTTCGTCGCCTATGCCGGAGCGAAGACCGACGGCGCGCGCTACATGCCGGACGCCATCGCAAGGGGAGCGGTCGCAGTGATCGCGGCTGGCCCGCGCCCGGCCGATCTGGCGGCGTCAGTGGCCTTCGCCAGCCTTCCCGACCCGCGCCACGCTCTTGCCCTCGCCGCCGCCCGCGTCCACCCACGCCAGCCTGGCATCATCACCGCCGTCACAGGTACCAGCGGAAAGTCCTCGGTGGCCGATTTCACCCGCCAGATCTACGCTGCGCTCGGACACAACGCCGCCAGCCTTGGCACGGTCGGCGTCGTCACCGCGTCGGGCGCGCAGTATGGCTCCCTGACCACGCCCGATCCTGTCACGCTGCATGCCACGCTCGACCGGCTGGCAGGCGATGGCATCACCCATCTCGCCATGGAGGCCTCGTCGCACGGCCTCGACCAGCGCCGTCTGGACGGCGTGCGTCTCAGCGCCGCCGCTTTCATCAATCTCGGCCGCGACCACCTCGACTACCACCCGACCATGGAAGATTATCTGCAGGCCAAACTCCGGCTCTGGGAGCTGATGCCGGCCGGAGCTCCTGCCGTCGTCAACCTAGACGGCGCCTGGAGCGACCGCGCCGCGGCTGCAGCCTTGTCGCGGGGACTGCGTCTGCTGACCGTCGGCAGGGTCGGCGACGCCATCCGCCAGTTGAAGGTTGAACGCGTCGGCTTCGCGCAGCGGCTGACCGTCGCGGTGTCGGGCAGGATACTTGACGTGACGCTGCCGCTGGTCGGCGACTTCATGGCCGGCAACGCGCTGGTCGCTGCCGGCTTTGCGCTGTCCACGGGCGAGGATCCCGAAGCGGCGATCATGGCGATCGGCGGACTGTCCGGCGTGCCAGGGCGGCTGGAGCGGGCCGGAACCCACAATGGCGGCCTCGCCATCGTGGACTATGCCCACAAGCCGGACGCGCTGGCTGCGGTTCTTGACACGCTGCGCCCCTATGCGACCGGAAGGCTCATCAGCCTGTTCGGCTGCGGCGGCGACCGCGACAGGGGCAAGCGGCCGATCATGGGCACGATTTCAGTCCGGAAGGCCGATGTGACGATCGTCACCGACGACAATCCACGCAGCGAAGTTCCTGCCGCCATCCGCGCCGAGATCATGGCTGCCGCCCCGGGCGCGGTAGAGATCGGCGACCGCGCCGCCGCGATCCGCCATGGCGTCGCCATGCTAGAGCCCGGCGATGTGCTGGTCGTCGCCGGCAAGGGCCATGAAACCGGCCAGATTGTCGGAGACCGGACACTGCCCTTCTCCGATCATGATGAAATCGCACTGGCAATTCGCGAGCTGAACCGATGATGTCACCCCTCTGGAATGGTCCCGAACTGATCAAGGCGCTGGGCGCGCGGCTGGTCGGGCCTATGCCCGCCATCGTCACGGGCGCGTCAATCGACACGCGGACGCTGCAGCCCGGAGACGCCTTCTTCGCGCTCGTCGACGCCCGCGACGGTCATGAGTTCGTCGACGCCGCCTTTGCCGCAGGCGCATCCGTCGCGGTTGTGGACGAGGCTCGCGCGCCGGCCCTGGCCGGCAAGGGCCCGCTTGCGGTGGTCGACCATCCGTTGCGAGCCATGGAACGTGCCGGCATCGCGCGCCGCGCCGAGGTGACGGCCGATGTTATCGCCATTACGGGCTCCGTCGGCAAGACCGGCACCAAGGAGGCACTGAAGCTCCTGCTCTCGCGCCAGGGCGAGACGATGGCCCCTGTCGGCTCCTACAACAACCACTGGGGCGTGCCGCTGACGCTGGTCCGCACGCCGCGCGACATACGCTACGGCGTCTACGAGATCGGCATGAGCAATCCCGGCGAGATTGCGCCGCTGGCGCAGATGGCGCGCCCGGATGTCGCCATCATAACGACGGTGCAGCCGGTCCACCTTGCCTCCTTTCCGAGCGTGGACGCCATTGCCGACGAGAAGGCCGCCATCTATGATGGACTTCCCCCGCATGGTGTCGCGGTGGCCAATGCCGACATTCCGCAGTTTGGGCGACTGAAAGCCCACGCCATGGCCAGCCGCGCCGGCCGCATCGTCAGCTTCGGCGAAGCCGCGTTTGCCGACGTCCGGCTGTTGTCCTGCATTCTGCAGGCCGATCTGTCCGTGGTCGAGGCTGATGTCCTGGGCACACGCGTCGCATACAAGATCGGCAGTCCAGGAAAGCACATCGTGATGAACTCGCTGGCCGTTCTGGCGGCTGTCAGGCTGATCGGCGCCGATCTTGCCCTTGCTGCGCTCGGTCTTGCCGACCTGAAACCGCCTCAGGGGCGCGGCGCGCGGCAGCACCTGAACGCGCCTGGCGGAACGATCACCCTGATGGACGAAAGCTACAACGCAAACCCCGCATCCATGCGCGCGGCGCTGGAGAATCTCGGCCGGTTGAAGCCCGGCCCGCGCGGACGCCGAATCGCCGTCATGGGCGACATGCTCGAACTCGGGGCGCAGGAACGGCGGATGCATGCCGAACTCGCCGCGGCGGTCACGGACAATGGCGTCGATCTGCTCTTTGCGGCTGGTCCGCTCATGCGAAATCTGTATGACGCCTTGCCATCGGCCCGTCGGGGAGCGTATGCCGCTTCGTCTGCCGGGCTTGAGGCGCTTGTCCTCGATGCGCTCAGGGCCGGAGACGTGGTCACCGTGAAGGGGTCGCTCGGCTCCAGGATGGGGCCGCTCGTCAAGGCCATCCTGTCGCGTTTCCCGCCCGTTTCCGCCGACTGAACCAGAAGCGACCGCCAGACATGCTCGCCCTGCTTGCCGATTTCTCGAGCGTCTTTGGCCCGCTCAACATCTTCCGCTACATCACATTCCGGACGGCGGGAGCCACGGCGACTGCACTGATGCTGGTGTTCCTCTTTGGCCCTGCAAGCATTGCCTGGCTGCGCGTGAAGCAGGGCAAGGGCCAGCCGATCCGCACAGACGGACCTGAAAGCCATCTCGCCAAGCGCGGCACCCCGACCATGGGCGGCCTGATGATCCTCGGCGGGCTGATCGCGTCGACCCTGCTCTGGGCCAACCTGAAGAACCCTTTCGTCTGGATCGTCATCCTCGTTGCGTTCTTCTATGCCGCCATCGGCTTTTATGACGACTATCTCAAGGTCACCAAGCAATCGCACAATGGCTTCTCCGGCAAGTCCCGCCTTGCGCTCGAGACAATCATCGCCGTGCTGGCCTGCTACGCGATCATGGTCCTGTCCCCGCCGGGGCTGTCGCAGGCCTTCTCGATCCCGCTGCTCAAGGACGCCTTGATCTATGTCGGCATCCTGTTTCCCCTTCTCGCCGCCTTCGTCGTGGTCGGCGCAGGCAATGCGGTCAACCTCACCGACGGGCTTGACGGGCTCGCCATCGTTCCGGTGATGATCGCGGCGGCCACGTTCGGCTTCATCGCCTACCTGTCCGGCAACGTGGTGTTCTCGGCCTACCTGCAGATCAACCATGTGCCCGGAACGGGCGAACTGGCGGTGGTCTGCGGCGCGATCATCGGCGCGGGCCTTGGCTTTCTCTGGTTCAATGCGCCTCCCGCACAGATCTTCATGGGCGACACGGGCTCGCTCGGGCTCGGCGGCCTTCTCGGCATCATCGCGGTCGCGACCAAGCACGAGATCGTCCTGGCGATCGTCGGCGGCCTGTTCGTCGTCGAGGCCCTCTCCGTGATCATCCAGGTCGCGGTGTTCAAGCGCACCGGCAAGCGCGTATTCCTGATGGCCCCGATCCACCATCATTTCGAGAAGAAGGGCTGGACCGAGGCCCAGGTCGTCATCCGCTTCTGGATCATCTCGGTGGTGCTGGCGCTCGTCGGCCTGTCCACCCTCAAGCTGCGTTGAGTTCCCATGACCCCGATCACCTCTTTCGCCGGCAAGACGGTCGCCGTCTTCGGCCTTGGCAACTCAGGCGCGGCCACGGCGTTCGCCCTGCGTGATGGCGGCTGCGAAGTCATCTGCTTCGATGACGACGAGCGCTCGGTCGGCATTGCCTCGGGCTATGGCCTGCGCACCGGCAATCTGCGCGCCGCCAACTGGAAACAGTTCGATGCGCTGGTGCTGTCGCCCGGCATCCCGCTCACCCATCCCAGGCCGCACTGGACCGTTGAGCTGGCAACCAGGGCAGGCATTCCGATCATCGGCGATGTCGAGTTGTTCTGCTGCGAACGCGCAAAGCTGGCCCCGGCCTCGCCCTTCATCGCAATCACCGGCACCAACGGCAAGTCGACCACCACCGCGCTGATCGCACATCTGCTGAAAGCGGCAGGCAAGGACGTGCAGATGGGCGGCAACATCGGCGCCCCGGTGCTCTCGCTGATGCCCCCGGCACCGGAACGTGTGCATGTGCTGGAGTGCTCGTCCTTCCAGATCGACCTGTCCCCGTCACTCAATCCGACCGTTGGCATCCACCTCAACCTGACGCCCGATCACCTTGACCGCCACGGCACGATGGAAAACTACGCCGCCATCAAGGAACGCCTTGTGGCTGCCGCTGGAACCGCCATCATTGCTGTCGATGACGTCTGGTCGAAGGCGATGGCCTCGCGCCGGTCGGCCAGCGGCAGGCCGTTCCTGCGCATCTCCGCTGAAGCCCCGGTCGACAATGGCATCTTCGCCGGCGTGACCGCCAATGACGGCGCCCTCGATGTGCGCCTTGTGCGCGTTGAGGGCGGCAAGCCCGGCGTTGTCGCTAATCTCTCCGGCATCGGGTCGCTACGCGGGATGCACAATGCCCAGAACGCGGCCGCGGCCTTTGCCGCAGTCTCGGCCCTTGGCGTCGCCGATGAAGTGATCGCCGAGGGCCTCAGGACCTATCCGGGCTTGCCGCACCGGATGGAAGAGGTCGGCCGCCGCGGCCGTGTCGTCTTCATCAACGATTCGAAGGCCACCAACGCCGATTCGACCGAAAAGGCGCTGACCTCGTTCCGGGACGTGTTCTGGATCGCTGGTGGCAAGGCGAAGGAAGGCGGCATCGAAAGCCTCCGCCGCTACTTCCCCGCGATCGCGAAGGCCTATCTGATCGGCGCGGCTGCGGAGGATTTTGCGAAAACGCTTGATGGCGCCGTCAGCCACGAGATCAGCGGCACGCTCGACAAGGCCGTTGCAGCGGCGGCCCGCGACGCGGCGGCACACGGCGGCGACCGCGACGTCTGCGTACTGCTTTCGCCAGCCTGCGCATCCTATGACCAGTTCCAGAATTTCGAGCACAGGGGCGATGAGTTCAAGAAGCTTGTGGCAGGGTTGAAGTGACCCGTCCTTGCTAAGGCGGCGAAGCCATCAACCCTTTCTCACACCCCGACCATCCTCATCCTTCGATGGGCTCAGCGACTGTTCGGCTTGCGTGGATGTCCGGTGGGCCGGTCTTGCTGGTTTACGGCCTCGATCGGCCAATGATGAGACGACCGACCCGACGCAACCGTACCCCATTCTCCGCCAGATGCGGACCATTGCAAGTTTCAAGGATGAGGATGGTCGGGGTGACGAGGAATCACCGAGCCAACCTCTTCGCCGCGAACACAAGCGCCACGACGACCACGGCTGATCCCCAGACAAGCGGCTCCACTGTCTCGCCGACGATAACGGCGGCGAAAATCAGCGTGATGAAAGTCTGCAGCAACTGCACCTGACCGACCCGCGCGACGCCGCCCATGGCGAGCCCCGCATTCCAGGCGAAGAAGCCGACATACTGGCTGATCACCGTGACATAGGCGAAGCCAAGCAGCGCGCTGGGCGTAGCGCCCACCAAGCTGCCGGCCCCGCTTGCGGGTGGCCATGTCCAGATCATGCCGATGAGGTTGGCCGGCAGCGCAATCACCAGGATCCATGAAATCACCTCCCAGCCCGGCATGGTTCGGCTGAGTTTGGCGCTGAGCACATAGCCGCAGCCGGCTATGGCGACTGCCGCCAGCATGATGACATCGCCCGGCTGCAGCGTGCCGCCGCTGCGCATGGCGAAACCGACAACGAAGGCCATGCCCAGAGCAGCGACAATCCAGAAGCTGCGCGGCTGCGGCTCGCGCAGGATCAGCGCCGCGGCGATGGCCGTCGCCATGGGCAAGATGCCGCCGATGACGCCGGCATTTGCAGACTCCATCAATGTCATGGCGAGGTTGACCAACCCGGGGAAGCCCCAGACGATGCAACTGGTCGAGATCGCCATCAGAACCAGCGCCTCCCGGCCAGGAATAGGCCTGCGCAGGACAACCAGCAGCGCCAGCGCCATCAGCCCCGCCAATCCAGGTCGCCAGAAGGTGACGAACAGCGGATCGAACCACTGCACCGCAAGCCGCGTCATCGGAAACGTGCCCCCGAACGCAACCACGCCGAGAAAACCGAGGAAAAAACCGAGCGTGGTGCGGGACATCGGGGGTTCTTTCGGCAAGCCGGGACGCAAGCAGGCTCACCCTTTACCGAATTGCCCGGTCCAAGGCTCGCGCATACCGCTGATTGCACCGATCCGAAAGCGCGATCGATCCACCGTCGTCCTGGCACGCTCAAGGGCAATCAGGGGGCTGCCGTGTCCATGAACCCTCATCCTTCCGACGGGCGCAGGATCGGGACAGCTGGTCAAGGTGCCGTCACCGGCTCCCGCACCACGACTGTGTCCCCTGACCGGACGACGCCAGGGACGGTGACGCTGAGCACGAGCCCGCGCAAGGAGGCGGCAACCTTCGGAAAGACAAGTTCAAGCGCGGGCCGGCCGTGGGCCGCAGCCAGTTTGCGTCCTGGTCCGCGGCAGGGGCGGTTATAGGCCTCGACCCGCAGGAGCGCTTGCCCGTCGAACTTGCCGTTGCCGCCCCATGACCCGCCGATCGCCAGATGCGAGCCCGGCGCAATGCGTGACAGATCGGCGATGCCGTCGATCAGCAGGTTGGCACCGATCAGTTCCGGCGTGGCGTCGGCGATGCCAAGGGCAGCGGCGATCTGAGCCAGTTCAGCGCGCGACACCACCGACAACTGCCGGTCATTGCGCAGGACCGTGCCGCGCTCCATCCAGGGCTCGCGCGCCGTCGATCGCCGCGTCAGACCCGCGTGCCGGTCACCGGGGATGCCCGTCATATCCAGCGCCAGTTCCGGCACTGCCTGGGTCACGAAGCTGCCGCTGCCGCCCACCGGGTCGGTACAGATGTAGGTTCCGGCAATCACACCTGTCTGCACGGTCAACGCAAGGCTCCTGCCTGCCCGGCACGGCTAGGGCGGCGGGCGAGCACGAAGTCGCCCTTGAGATCCGCAAGCGCGGAATTGCCGACGAAGACGTCGAACCGGCCTGGCTCGACGACATGGCCGCCCTGAGCATCGTGGTAGCCAAGGTCGGACGCCTTGACCACGAGCGTGACCCGGCGCGTCTCGCCGGCCTTGAGCATGATCTTGTCGAAGGCCTTCAACTGCCTGACCGGCCTTGAGATGCTGGCCTGCGGCTGCCGGACATAGAGTTGCACAACCTCCTGACCGTCGCGTGCGCCCCGGTTGGCCAGCGTGACGCTGACCGAAATCACGGCCTCGCGCCCGGCGCCAGCCACGTCTACCGCCAGATCGCTGAAGCCGAAATCCGTGTAGGAAAGCCCGAAACCGAACGGATAAAGCGGCTGATTGGCTTCATCGATGTAGATCGACTCGTAACGCTGGCGGATGCGGGTCTCGGGCCGTCCGGTCGGGAGGTGGTCATAATAGACCGGAATCTGACCGACGGAGCGCGGGAAGCTCATCGGCGTCTTGCCCGAAGGGTTGAAGGCGCCGGTCAGAACCTCGGCGATGGCGGCGCGCCCCTCCGACCCGGCATGGAAGGTCTGCACGAGGGCAGCCAGGCGTCCCTTGAGGTGAGTCAGGACAAGCGGACGCCCAGTGGCCAGCACGAGCACGACCGGCTTGCCGCTGGCGATCAGATCCTCAAGCAGCGCGTCCTGCACGCCCGGCAACGTCAGCCGCGTGCGGGATGCACCTTCGCCCATGAACTCACAATCCTCGCCAAGCTTGGCGACGATGACATCGGCAGCAGCAGCAGCCTCGATCACGGCCGCTCGCTGCGCCAGCTCAAGGCCGCAATAGCTGGTGACACCCGGCTGGAAGAAAACGTCCGAGACCGGGCCCAACAGGCGCTGCAGGGCAGCGTCTAGTCCTTCGATCGGCCTGCGCGGCACGCCGGCCGGATCGGTCCAGACCCGTTCCTGATCGGCGCGGGCGAGAGCTCCAACCACGAGAACGCGTTTGGCCTGCGCCGCGCGCAGCGGCAGGATGCCGTTGTTGTCCAGAAGGATGATCGACTCGCGCGCATTGCGCCGCGCCGCATCGCGAGCAGCCTGAGATTGCAGCGCAACTTCTGCTGTCTTCGGGTCAATGTCCGCCATCCTGTCCATCCCAGCGTGAAACTTGACCCGCAGGACCCGCCTCACCGCCGCCTCGACCTGCACCATCGGCACACGCCCAGCGCGGACTTCCGCGGCAAGGTGCCTGGCATAGACGAACCCCATCATGTCGATGTCGATGCCGGCAGCCAGCGCCTTGCGGGCGGCCTCGGGTTCGTCGCGCGCGATGCCGTGCTTGATCAATTCGGGGATGGAGCCGAAATCCGACACCACGAGCCCGCGAAAGCGCCACGAGCCGCGCAGAAGATCGCTGAGCATGCCCTTGTGCGCCGTGGCCGGCACACCATTCACCGAATTGAACGACGCCATCACCGAAAGCGAGCCGGCGTCCAGCGACGCGCGAAACGGCGGCAGATGCAGGTCGTGCAACTGTTCGACCGGAATCCACGCGGTGTTGTAGTCGCGCCCGCCTTCACCGCCGCCATAGCCGACGAAATGCTTGGCGGTGGCCGCAACGCCGCCTGCCTGATAGCCCCGCGTGCGGGCCGCCGCCATGACGTTGGAGAGGTGCACATCCTCCCCCGCGCCTTCGAGCAGACGTCCCCAGCGCGGATCACGCCCCATGTCGACCATCGGGGCAAACGTCCAGTTGATGCCGAGCGCCCGCGCTTCACGCGCCGTCCACAGCGCCGCTTCCTCGGCCAGCCCCGGATTGAAGGTGGCCGCCTGCCCCAATGGCAGCGGAAAATAGGTCGAAACGCCATGGACGGCGTCGAGGCCGATCAGCAGCGGAATTTTCAGGCGGCTCTCGCGCGCCGCCTTCTGCACCGCCGCCATTTCGACGGGATCGACAAAATTCATCACGTTGCCGACGCGCCCGGCTCGGATCTCAGCATAGTCGAAGCCTTCGCGGCGACCATACAGATGCAGTTGGCCGACCTTCTCCTCGAGTGTCATCGAAGCGATCAGCCGATCGATCCGGCGCTCGATCGCAGCAGCCTGCGCTCCGCCGCGCCATCGCACGGGCTCCTGGGCTCGGGCCGCGGACGACACGAGCGCTGCCACGATGAGACATACAATGTTCAGGAGAATGCGCATGGAAACACGACCGGCAAACTGAGACGCGGCTCGCAATAGCCGCCCAACCGGATCAAACACAAGCGCGCAGTCCGCGACGGGGCGGAAAGGTGCCGCTGAATGCTTCGCACCTGCCGCTCTGCGCCGGCCGAAGATCGATGCGGCCGTCCCAAACCGCAGGATCCATGTGCGCTTGCAAGGCAACCGCGCCGATTGCAGAGCTTCGAGGGCCGTCTCACCTTTGAAGTGCACCACCTGCCGGATCATCGGCTGTGGGATGGAACAGGTTGACGATCACCTCAGCGGTGAGGAACGCAGGTTCATTCAGCGGCATCTGAACGAAGGCCGGAGTTGTCACTGCATTGGCCTGTGTCCGCGGCGCTCTGCCCCGACCATATCGCACAAGATCAAACGCAGTTCTGGCGCGGCGCACAGCGATCATGCCTTAGCGGCAGCCTCGTCCTGCCGGGCCAGACACAGGCGTGGGCTGGTCAAGCTGCGCGAAAGGACGATGCCGCGCCAGTGTGTGCTGAAGCACGGGTGTCCTGCATGGTCGCCGCCGCAGATTTCAGGCAAGCTGAAGGCCATGAACTGTCGTGCTGCAAAGGGTGTCGATAAGGATGCTGGAGCGACCGATCAGGCCTTGCCAGGGGTCAGCCACGAGACAATCCGGCGTGCGATCACGGGATCCCACGCGGTGATTTGCGCAAGGACCTGATCGGGTTCCTGCGCGAGGCCCACAAGACGCGCGGCGCAGGTCCCGCCCTTGTCCTGCCCTTTCCGCAGATGCAGGCCGGTGTCGCGCCTTGATCCGGCCGAGCAGACATGATCACGGCTCGCTGAGTGCGCAGGAGGCGCAGCCCGGAACCATCGATCCCAACAGTCCAGCCGGCGACGGGACAGTCGCACACTGGGTTGTGCCGCCAAGGATACCTCTTGGCGGACCCGGTGTCCCGTTGACCGCCTCAACTGTTAGGGTGGGGCGAAAACCCACAGCCCCTCTTTCGCTGGCTTGCCGCCCGGTCTATAGGCACGGCTCAGCACTCTCGCTTTGCCATGATCGCACCGCCCCGATGGTCACCCTCTCGGGATGGCGGTGTGCGAACCCGAAAGCCCGGCTGCCCTGCCGGGAATAGACCGATGCCAAAACGCACAGACATCTCGTCCATTCTGATCATCGGCGCCGGCCCCATCATCATCGGCCAGGCCTGCGAGTTCGATTATTCCGGCACACAAGCCGTGAAGGCGCTGAAGGCCGAGGGCTACCGGGTCATTCTGGTCAACTCCAATCCGGCCACGATCATGACCGATCCGGATCTGGCCGACGCCACCTATGTCGAGCCGATCACGCCCGAAGTGGTTGCCAAGATCATCGCGAAGGAGCGCCCCGACGCGCTCCTGCCCACGATGGGCGGCCAAACGGCGTTGAACTGCGCACTGTCGCTGAAGAAAATGGGCGTGCTCGCGCAATTCGGCGTCGAAATGATCGGAGCCACCGCCGAAGCTATCGACATGGCCGAGGACCGTGAACTCTTCAAGGAGGCGATGGCCCGCATTGGCATCGAGACCTGCCGCTCCCATCACATCAAGACGCTCGGCGCCGCGCTTGAAGCGCTGGAGGACATCGGACTGCCCGCGATCATCCGCCCGTCCTTCACCATGGGCGGCACCGGCGGCGGCATCGCCTACAACAAGGCGGAGTTCATCGAGATTGTCGAACGCGGAATCGACGCCTCACCCACCTCCGAGGTGCTGATCGAAGAGAGCGTGCTGGGCTGGAAAGAGTATGAGATGGAGGTTGTGCGCGACAAGCACGACAACTGCATCATCATCTGCTCGATCGAGAACCTCGACCCGATGGGCGTTCACACCGGCGATTCGATCACGATCGCGCCTGCGCTGACCCTGACGGACAAGGAATACCAGATCATGCGCGACGCCTCGCTGGCGGTACTGCGCGAGATCGGCGTTGAGACCGGTGGGTCCAACGTGCAGTTCGCCGTCAATCCCGCCGATGGCCGGATGATCGTGATCGAGATGAACCCGCGCGTCTCACGCTCGTCGGCGCTGGCCTCGAAGGCAACCGGCTTTCCGATCGCCAAGGTCGCCGCAAGGCTTGCGGTCGGCTACACCCTTGACGAGATCGCCAACGACATCACCGGCGGCGCGACGCCCGCATCGTTCGAGCCGACCATCGATTACATCGTCACCAAGATCCCGCGCTTCGCCTTCGAGAAATTCCCGGGCTCGGAGACCACGCTCACCACCTCGATGAAATCGGTCGGCGAGAGCATGGCGATTGGCCGCACCTTCCAGGAGAGCCTGCAGAAGGCGCTGCGCTCGCTCGAAACTGGCCTCGACGGCCTCGATGAGATCGAGATCGAGGGCCTTGGCCAGGGCGACGATCGCAACGCAATAAAGGCCGCCATCGGTACGCCGACACCTGACCGTCTGCTGCAGGTCGCGCAAGCCATGCGGCTAGGCTTCTCCGATGAGGACGTGTTCGACTCCTGCAAGATCGATCCTTGGCTGATCGAGCAGATCCGCGGCATCGTCGACATGGAGAACAAGGTCAGGGCGCATGGTCTGCCGGCCACGCCCGGTGCCTTGAGGCAACTCAAGGCCATGGGCTTTTCGGACAAGCGGCTGGCCGCACTCGCAGGCAAGACCGACACGGAGGTGACGAAACTCCGCCACAACCTCGACGTGCGCCCGGTCTACAAGCGCATCGACACCTGCGCCGCCGAGTTTGCCTCGCCCACCGCCTATATGTACTCGACCTATGCTCCGCCCTTCGCAGGGGGCATGGCCGACGAGGCGCGGCCGACCGATCGCAAGAAGGTCGTGATTCTCGGCGGCGGCCCGAACCGCATCGGTCAGGGCATCGAGTTCGACTACTGCTGCTGCCACGCCTGCTTCGCGCTGAAGGACGCGGGCTACGAGACCATCATGATCAACTGCAATCCGGAAACGGTGTCGACCGACTATGACACCTCGGACCGGCTTTATTTCGAGCCGCTGACCGCGGAAGACGTGCTGGAGATCCTGCACACAGAGAAGAAGAACGGCACCTTGCACGGCGTCATCGTCCAGTTTGGCGGCCAGACCCCGCTGAAGCTCGCCCACGCGCTCGAACAGGCTGGCATACCGATCCTCGGAACCTCGCCGGACGCCATTGATCTGGCCGAAGACCGCGACCGCTTCAAGCGTCTGCTCGACAAGCTCCAGTTGAAGCAGCCGATGAATGGCATCGCCTACTCGGTCGAGCAGAGCCGCATGATCGCGGCCGAACTGGGCCTGCCCTTCGTTGTGCGGCCTTCCTACGTGCTGGGCGGCCGCGCCATGGCCATCATCCGCGACGAGGCGCAGTTCGAGGACTATCTGCTCGGCACGCTGCCCTCGCTGATCCCGTCCGAGGTCAAGGCCAAGTATCCGAACGACAAGACCGGGCAGATCAACATGGTTCTTGGCAAGAACCCGCTGTTGTTCGACCGCTATCTGTCCGACGCCATCGAGGTCGATGTCGACTGCCTCGCCGACGGCAAGACCGCCTTCATCGCGGGGATCATGGAGCACATCGAGGAGGCGGGCATCCATTCCGGCGACTCGGCCTGCTCGCTGCCGCCGCGCTCGCTGCCGCCGGCGCTGATCGCCGAGCTTGAAAGGCAGACCAGGGCGCTGGCGCTGGCACTCGATGTCGGCGGGCTGATGAACGTGCAGTATGCCATCAAGGACGACGAGATCTACGTTCTCGAAGTCAACCCGCGCGCCTCGCGCACCGTCCCGTTCGTCGCCAAGGTCATCGGAGAGCCGATCGCCAAGATCGCGGCGCGGGTCATGGCCGGAGAAAGCCTCGCCTCGTTCGGGCTCAAGCCCAAGGTGCTCAACCATGTCGGGGTCAAGGAAGCGGTCTTCCCCTTTGCCCGCTTCCCCGGCGTCGACGTGCTGCTCGGGCCCGAAATGCGCTCCACGGGCGAAGTGATCGGCCTTGACCGCTCCTTCGATGTCGCCTTCGCCAAGAGCCAGCTTGGCGCCGGCGCAAAGGTGCCGACCTCCGGCAACATCTTCATCTCCGTGCGGGATGCCGACAAGCCGCGCATTCTGGCGACGGCCCGGATGCTGGAAGGCCTCGGCTACACCATCACGGCGACCGGCGGCACCTGGCGCTACCTGAAGGAGAAGGGCCTGTCGCCCAGGCGCATCAACAAGGTCCTCGAAGGCCGGCCGCACATCGTCGACGCGATCAAGAACAACGAGATCGCCCTGGTGATGAACACGACCGAAGGCCCCAAGGCTCTGGCCGACAGCCGCTCGCTCCGCCGCAACGCCCTCTTGCACAAGGTTCCGTATTATACCACCTTGTCAGGAGCGGTCGCGGCAGCAGAAGGCATGAGGGCCTACCGCAGCGGCGATCTTGAAGTGCGCTCATTGCAATCGTATTTCAACACGGCGGCGTGATCCGCCACGGCCGTTCTTTGATCCGCAAGCGTGCCGGCAGGCGGGCTTACCCGCTTGCGCGGTGTTTTTTTGAAGAAAGAGGAGACCGCTCATGGAGCGCGTTCCCATTACCATTCATGGCTTCGCGGCCCTGGAAGCGGAGCTGAAGGACCGGCAGCAGGTCCAGCGCCAGCGCATCATCCAGGCCATCTCCGAAGCGCGCGCGCTGGGCGACCTCTCCGAAAATGCCGAGTACCATTCGGCCAAGGAGCAACAGTCGCTCAATGAAGGCCGCATCATGGAGCTCGAATCGATGATCGGGCGGGCCGAAGTGATCGACATCTCGAAGATGACCGGCGACCGCATCAAGTTCGGCGCGACTGTGCAGCTTCTCGACGAGGACACCGAGGAGGAGCGCACCTACATGATCGTGGGCGAGCCTGAGGCGGATGTCCGCTCGGGCAAGCTTTCCATCGGCTCGCCGATTGCCCGCGCCCTGATCGGCAAAAGCGTCGGTGACACGGTGCAGGTCTCCACCCCAGGCGGCGGCAAGAGCTATGAGGTCACAGCGGTGCGGTTCGGCTGACGGTCGTATGACAGGGCCACTGGCGTGGCCGCAACATTTTTTTGACGCAAATCAGCGCCAGACCAGACATAGCCGGAATATCCGGCCAACCAACGGAATGCTGCCATGACGATGTCACGTCGCGCCCTGATGATCGGTTCCCTGGCCGTTGTCGCCGCCGGGGCCACGGCAGCGCGGGCTCAAGCCACCAGCTTTTCCCGGATAACAATCGATGTCAGTGATTTGCAGCGGCGCGGTCTGGGTCAATATGCCGAATTCGTGCGCAGCACACTTGGCGCGGCCATGCAGAAGTCCTTTGCCGGGCGCATCATCCCCTCGCGCGGCCCGGCTCTCATTGTGCGGATATCCCATGTAACGCTCTCTGGCTTCGGCGGCATGCCCGGAGCCGATGGCGGCGGCAGCCGCCAAAGCGGACCTGGCGGCGGTTCATCCGACTACATGGAAGGCGAAGCGCTCGTCGTGAACGGCCGTTCCGTGCTGCAGCGGCATCCGCAACTGGTCTCGTTGCCGACGACATCGGGCGGCGCCTGGTATCTGGCAAACTATGAACAGCGGCGGACGGCCGCCCTGTGCGAATCCTACGCCTACTGGCTCGCCCGCGCGCTGTAAGTGCACCAGCCGGTCACACCGGCGCGTCGCCCTCGTCCTTGACCCTGTCGAGCGCCAGCGCCGTGCGCACATTGCGCACGTTCGGCAGCACCGTCATCTCGGCCACGAAGCCCTGAAACGCCTTCATGTCCGGCGCGACGCAGGCCAGCATGAAATCCATGTCGCCCGACAGTGTCCAGCATTGGCGGACCATATCCATCCTGCGGACATGTGCCGTGAACGCGCTGAGATCGGGGCCCGCCTGGCTGGCGAGGTGCACGAAGGCAAAGAAGGACACGTCGAATCCGAGCTTCTTCTGGTCGATCAGCGCACGATAGCCGGTGATGATGCCAGCCTCCTCCAGCGCCTTGACCCGGCGCAGCGCCGGGGGCGGCGACATGCCAAGCTGATGGGCCAGTTCGACATTGGTCATGCGGCCATCCTGCTGCATCAGCCTGAGAATCAGCAGGTCGGTGTCGTCGAGCCGGGATCGCAACGGGGATGACCTTTTTCAGGGGGCGACAAGCCGCGCAGATGCGCAAGAAGGCTGGCATACCGGCCCGTTCTTTGCGACACAAGCATCCCCGTGACGCTTCAAGGATCAAACCGGACCGTGCCGCCGACAAGCTGGATCATCACAGATGGCAAGATGGGCGACCTGGCCCAGTGCGTGGGCGTGGCCGAGGCCATGGGCCTTCAGCCAGCGCAGCGCGTCGTGAAGCCGGCGGCGCCGTTTACCTGGCTGATGCCGCGCGGCCCGATCGACCCCCGCGAAGGCCCCAACAGGCCCGGCAGCCCGATCGCCCCGCCCTACCCCGACATCCTCATCGCCTCAGGGCGCCGCGCCGTGCCCTATGTCCGGGCGGTCCGGAAACTGACGGGCGGAGCCTGTTTCACCGTCTTCCTCAAGGATGCGCGGGTCGGCGTCTCAGCCGCCGACTTCATCTGGGTCCCGGCGCATGACCGGCTGCGCGGCCCCAATGTGATGACCACATTGACCTCGCCGCACAAGGTGAGCCAGAGCGCCCTCGCCGAGGCCCGCGCCCAGCCGCCGGGCCGGATTGCGGCGCTTCCTCATCCGCGCGTCGCCGTACTGGTCGGCGGCGACAGTCGCCACCACCGCTTCAAGCCGGAGGACATGACCCGTTTTTCCGCAGCGCTGGACCGTCTCGCGGCCAGCGGCGTCGCGTTGATGGGTTCACGCTCGCGCCGCACGCCCGAACAGCTTGCCACACTTGTGGGCGAGACCTTTGCCCGCAGCGACGGCTGGTGGTGGGATGGGCAAGGCCTGAACCCCTATATCGCCCTGCTTGCAAATGCCGACGCCATTGTCGTCACGGCCGACAGCGTCAACATGATCGGCGAGGCAGCCGCGACCGGAAAGCCGGTGCTGGTGTTCGAGCCGAGCGGCGGCCACGGCAAGATCGGCAAGTTCCTCAACGGCCTCGCCGATCACGGAGTTGTGCACCGCTTCGACGGTCACCTTGTCGGCCAGCCCTACGAACCCCTAGATAGCACGCAGGCGATCGCCGCCGCCGCGCTCGCGGCCTACGCGACGCATCGCAAGTCGCTGCCGCTCTGAGGAGAGCAACATGGCCCACAGGCACGCAAAACTGATGATCGTCGGCTCAGGCCCCGCCGGCTACACGGCGGCCATCTATGCCGCGCGCGCCATGCTCGAACCCGTGCTGGTCTCCGGCTTCCAGCCCGGCGGGCAGTTGATGATCACCACCGATGTCGAGAACTACCCGGGCTTCGCCGACGTCATCCAGGGCCCCTGGCTGATGGAGCAGATGCAGAAACAGGCCGAGCATGTCGGCACGGTCATGATCTCGGATCATATCTCAAGGGTCGACCTGTCCGGCCACCCCTTCCGCCTCTGGGGCGACGGCGGCGACACCTATTCCTGCGAAGCGCTGGTCATTGCGACCGGCGCCCAAGCCAAATGGCTCGGCCTTCCCTCAGAACAGGCCTTTCAGGGGCTTGGTGTCTCGGCCTGCGCCACCTGCGACGGCTTCTTTTTCCGCGGCAAGGAGGTCGTCGTGGTCGGCGGCGGCAATTCGGCGGTCGAGGAAAGCCTCTATCTCGCCAACCTTGCCAGCAAGGTCACGCTGGTTCACCGGCGCGACAGCCTGAAGGCCGAGAAGATCCTGCAGGACCGCCTGCTCAGGCACCCGAAGGTCCAGGTGATCTGGGATTCGGCGGTCGAGGAAATCTGCGGCATTCCCCATGGCGGCGAGGGCACGCCCGGTGTGACCCATGTCCGGCTGAAGAACGTCAGGACCGGTGTGGTCTCCGACGTGAAGACCGATGGCGTGTTCGTCGCCATTGGCCACAGGCCTTCGACGGAACTGTTCGTCGGGCAGGTCGCGATGAAGGACAGCGGCTACCTGATCACAAAGCCCACCTCCACCGCCACCAGCATTGCAGGTGTGTTTGCGGCAGGCGACGTGGCCGATGACACTTTCCGTCAGGCAGTCACGGCGGCAGGCCTCGGCTGCATGGCGGCCCTGGAGGCAGAAAAATGGCTTGCAGCCCGAGAAGGCAGCCGACTGGCGGCGGAGTGAAAGGCACGGAGCGCTGCACGCAGTGCTCCGTCCTGTTTGCGCCAGAATTGATCAAACCCATCAGCGTTATTCATGGATGATGCCTGCCACATTCGCTTGACGCACAACATGATTCCACCGCACCATGCACAAAACGCATGATTGATCTGCTAGGGGGATCATAGGCAATGGACTGGGACAGGATCCGCATCTTTTACACTGTGGCGGAGTCCGGCTCCTTCACCAAGGCAGGCGACACGTTGGGGCTGAGCCAGTCCGCCGTGAGCCGCCAGATCAGCGCGCTGGAGCGTGAGGTGCGCGCGCCGCTGTTCCATCGCCATACGCGTGGGCTGATCCTGACCGAGCAGGGCGAACTGTTGTGGCGCGCCGCCCGCGACATGACCCAGCGCCTCGAGAAGACCAAGGCGCAACTGACCGAAACCCGCGAGCACCCCTCAGGCGAACTCAAGGTCACCACCACCGTCGGCCTGGGCAGCCGCTGGCTGGCCCCTCGCCTGGGTGAATTCCTCGACACCTATCCCGATGTCCGCGTCGAACTGATCCTGACGGATGAGGAACTCGATCTCTCCATGCGTCAGGCCGACATCGCCATTCGCCTGCGCCAGCCACAGCAACCGGACCTGATCCAGCGCAAGCTGTTCACAGTGCACTTCCACGTCTATGCCGCGCCGTCTTATCTGAAGCGATACGGCGAACCGAAATCGCTTGAGGAACTCGACAACCACCGCATCCTGTCCTTTGGCGGTACCTCGCCGTCCTACCTGCTCTCGGTGCACTGGCTCGGCACGGCAGGGCGCGACCCGCGCAATCCACGCACGCCGCACCTGCTGGTCAACAACATCGCGGCCCTGCGCAATGCGGTCGAGCACGGAGCCGGACTTGCAGTCCTGCCCGACTATCTTGTCGAGCAGGGCTCCCCGCTGGTCCAGACCCTGACGGAAACCGAAATGCCGTCGCTGGACAGCTATCTGGTCTATCCGGAGGAGATGAAAACGGTCGCCCGGGTGCAGGCGTTCCGTGATTTTCTGATCCAGAAAGCCCAGCGCTGGACTTTCTGACGCGCGCGCTCCACCGGTCTGGCATGCATTTTTCGCATGACAACGGCCAATTAAGGCTGAATTGTGATTACGTCATACGTCGAATGCATAACCAATGTGCATTTTGCTGCGTTGCAACAAAGGTCACTGCCATCCATATACGGACAGTGATCGGGGCAAAGGTGTCCGCTCCCCTCCCGGCGTTGAGGCCTCCCGATCCACCCTCTGATGTGTCCGCTTCGGCTGGACACAACTTTCAGCCCGGTTCCGCAAGGAACCGGGCTTTCTTTTTCGGCCTGAGGACAAGCAGTGCTCAGAGATAAAGCCGCTCGCCGTCCTTGCCCTTGTAGAGATGGGCGACCTGCTCGCCATAGCCGTTGTAGATCAGCGTCGGCACGCGCTCCTGCGTACCGAGCACCTGTTCGGTTGCCTGGCTCCAGCGCGGATGCGGGACGGCCGGATTCACATTGGCCCAGAAACCATACTCCGACGGCTGGAGCTGCTCCCAGAAGCTCTTGGGACGGTCCGCCGTGAAGCTCACACGCGTGATCGCCTTGATCGACTTGAAGCCATACTTCCACGGCACGATCAGCCTGAGCGGCGCGCCAAACTGGTTGCGCAGCGGCTTGCCATAGACGCCCGTCACCATCAGCGGCAGGTCATTGGCTGCTTCCTCGATGGTCACCGCCTCGACATAGGGCCACGGATACCAGGTCTGCTTCTGCCCCGGCGCGACTGCCGGGTTCTGGAAGGTCTCGAAACGCAGATACTTCGCCCCCGAGGTCGGCTTGGCGATGTCGAGGAAGGACTTGAGCGTGAATCCGGTCCACGGCACCGCCATCGCCCAGCCTTCGACGCAACGGAAACGGTAAAGCCGCTCTTCCAGTTGCGTGCGCCGGATCAGATCATCAATGCCGATCTCGAAGGGCTTCTCCACAAGGCCATCGACCTTGATGGTCCAGGGGCGGGTCTTCTTGGCCTCCACCTGCTTCCAGACATTCTTGGATGTGCCGAACTCGTAATAGTTGTTGTAGCCCGACGATATCACCTCTTCGGTCAGCGGGCGGTCGAGCGTGAAGCTCTCGTTCCGCTTGGCGGGATAAAGGTCATCTGTCGGATCGGGCCTGCGCGACATGTCCGGCGCGCTGCTCTGGAACCACTGGGCCGAGGCCGGCCCCGCGCCGGCGGCGATCGACGCGGCGCCGATCCCGGCCGCGATGACCGCTCGGCGATTGAGAAACAGGGCCTCCGGCGTCGTCCGGGCCTCCGGCATCTCCCAGCCGTGAATGCGCTTGATCAGCATGATGTGCTCCGTTGTTGCGACACACTTGAGGCTTCATACAGCAAGTGCGGGCCTTTCGTTACGCCGGGCGCCGCCCATCCCTGTTCACGAAAGCGGGAGTTAGCCCCGGCTCGCCTTCAGGCTGTCCATGCGCCCGCGCTCGACGCCTTGCCAGGCGGCGTTTGAGCGCGGCTCGTAGGTGTCGGCGGCACCAAGGGCGATGCGCGTCGCGTCAGCCGATTTCTTGTAGGTCTTTTGTGCCGGCAGGCCGGTCACGGCGCAGCGCGCGGTCAGCTTCTCGACATGGTCGGCCATGGCCAGCAGCCGCGCACAGACATCGAACGGCATGCCGCGCCAGTCGCAATCGAGGCCGCCGCAAGTGACCTCATGCCCGGCGACCAGCAGCGCATGCACCGCCTCGTGAAACGCTCCATGGAAATGCGGCGCCTCCAGGAACTGCACTTCGTCGACGAAGACGTGCACCGGCCCGCCAGCGCGGGCCGAGGCTTCGCCCACCGCCGCAAACAGGTCATGCTCGCTCGCGATCGGAAGGGCCGGATGCGCGACGCCGTCATGGGTCATGATCGCCGCATCGGCATAGCGGTTGTCCATGGCTGGCTTGAGGATCACCACCGGCATCACGCCCGCTTCCAGAACGGCGGTGATCCGCCTGATCAGGGCCGAGGTCTTTCCGGCGAACATTGGCCCGGCCACGACAGTCAAAGGTGCAATCATGCTGGCAGCCGCAGTTCCGAGACACTCCAAGAAACATCAAGGAACCTGATTCGGAGCCGCCTGGCGCGCCCAAACCGCGCTGTTCACAGAAAATCATCCGGCCCGTGGCCGGAGCCGCGGCTAGCAACGGCGGGCACGCCGCGTTATGTGGACATGAAACTGGCCATCCGAGCCAGAAGCAGCGTCCGGGAGACCCCACTATGACCACCATCAGCCGCCGTCATGCCCTTGGCCTCGTCGTGGGTGCAGTCGCAGCGCCGTCGATCGTTCGCGCGCAGGGCGCCTGGGCGCCGTCGCGCACCATCACCATGGTCGTGCCCTACCCTGCCGGCGGCCCGACGGACGCGATCGGACGCATTGTGGCGCGGGAACTGGAAACGGCCTTGAAAGTGGCCGTTGTCGTCGATAACCGCGCCGGGGCATCCGGCGCTGTCGGAACCCGGTCGGTGGCGCGCGGCGAAGCCGACGGCCATCTGGTCATCTTCGGTAACAACCAGACCCACGGCTCCAACAGATTCCTGCTGCGCGAGCCGGGTTATGATCCGCAGAAGGATTTCGCGCCGCTCGCCGGGGTTGGCTCGTTCGAGCATGTCTTCGTGGCACGCAAGGACCTGCCGGCCAAGGATATCCCCGGACTGATCGCCCTGGCGAAGAAGGACCCCGGCAAGCTGAACTACGGCTCCACCGGTGTCGGCTCTGGCTCGCATCTGTTCACCGAACTGTTCATGACCCGGACCGGCATCCAGATGACGCATGTGCCGTTCAGGGGCGCGGCTCCGCTGGTGCAGGAACTGCTCGGAGGGCGGATCGACATCGCCAACTCGACCCTTCCGTCCGTGCTCGGCCAGATCCAGAGTGGCGATCTGAGCGCGATCGCGCTTGCCAGCCCGGCCCGCAACATGGCGGTTCCGAACGTGCCGACCCTGCGTGAGCAGGGCGTCGCCAACGCCGACGCGGACTCCTGGGCCGCCTTCTTCGCGCCCGCCGCCACGCCGGCCCCGATCCTCGCGCGGCTCTCGCAGGAACTGGTCACGATTCTGAACGCATCGGGCCCGCGCGAGGCGATCCTGCGGACCGGCTTCACGATGAACGTGCGTGATGCAGCGGCTTTCCGCCCCTACCACGACCAGGAAATCGGCGTCCTGCGGGATGTGATCACGGCGGCCAACATCAAGCCCGTGGAGTGAGGCGCGCATGGCGGACACCATCACCACCATCGCGGAACTGGAGGCGATCTACGGCCAGATCGTGCCTGCCGCCACCATAAAGGTTCTGGACCACGTTTCCGAGCATTATGGCCAGTTCATCAAGGCCGCGCCCTTCGTGGTGCTCTCCACCAGCGGGCCAGAGGGGCTCGACTGCTCGCCGCGCGGCGACCCGAAGGGCTTCGTCCGGATCCATGATGAAAAAACACTGATGCTTCCCGACCGGCGCGGCAACAATCGCGTCGACACCTTGCGCAACATCGTGCGCGATCCGCGCATCGCGCTGCTGTTCATGATCCCGGGGGTCGGCGAGACCATGCGCGTCAACGGCACCGCAGTGCTCTCGACCGACTTGGCGCTCCGAGAAAGTTTCGCGATCCAGGACAAGGTCCCGGCCTGCGTCATCGTGATCGCCGTCAGGGAAATCTACACGCAATGCCAGAAAGCGCTGGCGCGCTCGAAACTCTGGGATCCTGCGACACAGATTCCGCAGAGTGCGCTGCCCACCGTCGGTACCATGCTGCAGGCGATCAGCAAGGGCAATTTCGACGGCAAGGCCTATGATGACGCCTATCCCGAGCGCATGAAGCGCACGATCTATTGATGCGGCATGCTGTGCCGCAGCGTTGATCCATCAGGCCCGGTTGCTATGTCCTTTCGGTGACGCATGGAGCCCAAGATGCCTGTCTGGTCCCGCCTTCCGAAGCTTGCCGTTCTTCTGCTGGCCCTGGCGCCAGGCCCAACCTTCGCACAGATGCCGCCCCCGGTCAGGGTCGCCTCCTCGGCAGGTCCGCTGCTCGTCGAAACCGTGGCCATCGGCCTCGAAAGCCCCTGGGGTCTCGCCTTTCTGCCCGATGGTCGCATGCTGGTGACGGAGCGGCCCGGGCGGCTCAGGATCGTGTCGGCGGATGGCCGGCTTGGCGCGCCGCTTGGCGGCCTTCCGCGCCTGGCGACCCGCGGGCAGGGCGGCCTGCTCGACGTGGCCCTTGATCCTGCGTTTCGCGCAAACCGCACGATCTACCTGTCCTACAGCGAGCCGCGCGACAACAATGGCATGTCAACGGCTGTGGCGCGCGGCGTGCTCAATGCCGCCGACACAGCCCTTGTCGGCACCAGCGTGATCTTCCAGCAGCAGCCAGCGGGCAACACAACCCGCCACTTCGGCTCCCGGCTCGTGTTTGGCCGCGACGGCGCCCTTTTCGTCACCACGGGCGACCGCGGCAACATGGAGATGAGCGCTCAGGATCCGGCAACCCATATCGGAAAGGTTCTTCGCCTGAGGCCTGACGGCTCCGTGCCCGCCGACAACCCCTTCGTCGGCCAAGCCGGGCGGAGACCGGAAATCTGGTCGAGCGGGCATCGCAATGCGCAGGGCGCGGCGCTGCATCCGCAAAGCGGCGTGCTCTGGACCATCGAACATGGCGCGCGTGGCGGCGACGAGGTGAATGTCGTGCGCAAGGGCCTCAACTACGGCTGGCCGGTCATCAGCTATGGCGTCGAATACTCCGGCCGCAAGATCGGCGAGGGTCAGGCCAAACCCGGCCTCGAACAGCCGATCCATTACTGGGATCCCTCGATCGCGCCCTCGGGAGCCGCCTTCTACACGGCCGACCGGTTTCGCGGCTGGACAGGCAGCCTGTTCACCGGCGGCCTGATCAGCGAAATGCTGGTCCGGATGACGCTCGACGGCGACAGGGTCATCGGCGAAGAAAGGCTCCTGAAGGAGGTCAAGGAACGCATTCGCGATGTCAGGCAGGGACCGGACGGCTATCTGTACCTGCTGACGGACAACGCCAACGGACGCATTCTGAGGGTGCGACCGGCAGGGTGAGCGGCAATTTATGGCGGGTTGTCACAACCATACCTGTCTTGCCTTCGTCCACGTTCCGCGTCCTGAGCCTGTCGCAGAATAAGGATACACGGTCCGTCAGGTGAGCGGCGGCGTTGAACTCGCAATCACGGGCCACACCCTCGACAAACCCCGTTCGATGCTGTATCGCCCGCTCCTCAACTGAAAACAGCGTTCCCGAAACGCCTGCGCACAAGCGCAAAATCCGGAGATCGACATGAACATTATCGAGCAGCTCAATCTTGAGCAGGTCGCCAAGCTGACCGAAGGCAAGACCGTTCCGCCCTTTCAGCCGGGCGATACCGTTCAGGTCAACGTCAAGGTCAAGGAAGGCGATCGCACCCGCGTGCAGGCCTATGAAGGCGTTTGCATTGCCCGCAATGGCGGCGGCTTCGACCAATTTTTCACGGTCCGCAAGATTTCCTACGGCGAAGGCGTCGAGCGCGTGTTCCCGCTGTATTCGCCGATGATCGACAGCATCAAGGTCATCCGCAAGGGCAAGGTGCGCCGCGCCAAGCTGTATTATCTGCGTGACCGCCGCGGCAAGTCGGCCCGCATCGCCGAGCGCGTCGAGCCCCGCAAGGAAGGCTGAGTCAGCCCGAGCAACCCAGACAGACGCCGTCCTTCGGGGCGGCGTTTTTTGTTCAGGCGCGAGACTGGGGTGCCATCATCACGTCATCGACACGTTGGCGAATGAGCTGGTTGAGATCGCCCTCGAATTGCGGGCGAAGGTGTCGCGCGAGATCCCTCGCGCGGTCCCGCATGCCGAGGGAGTGATAGCCCTCGATGATGGCGCAGCGGATGTTGCCGCGCTTGTTGCTGACGTCGAACATATTGAAGCCCGCAATGGCGCCGAACAGCACATTGCCGTTCTTGTTGCCCCATTCGTAACCGACGATGCTGCCGATCAGTAAGTAGTCGAGATCGAAGGCACCTTCAGCGGCGGCGCGGTGATGGATCTTAACTGGCTCATCGATATCCCCCGCCCCTTGGTTCGGCAAGTTTTCGCCACACTGATCATGAATGCCGCTTCAATCCACCGCGACCTGTCACCTGACGGCAACATGGCCGCTTGTGCGGCGGCCTCGGAAGGCTAGACTATGTTTGTCAGGAGCGATGTCAGTCATGCCACCGATCACCCAAGATATCATCGATCTGTACGACCGCTTCACCCATGGCGGGCTGTCACGGCGCGACTTCATGGAGAAACTCGCAGGAATTGCCGGCGGAACCGCGGCAGCCACGGCGATCCTACCGCTGCTGCAGAACAACTATGCCGCCGCGCAGACCATCGCGCCAAACGATCCGCGCCTGGCGGTCTCGACCTTCCAGTACGAGATCGGCGACGCGATGATGCAAGGGATGATGGCGGCCCCGGCACAGGATGGGCGCAGGCCCGGGATCGTGGTGATTCACGAGAACCGCGGGCTCAATCCCCATATCCGCGATGTGACGCGGCGCTTCGCGCTGGAAGGCTTTATCGTGCTTGGCGTCGACGCACTCACGCCCGAGGGCGGCACGCCCGCGGACGAGGACAAGGCCCGCGACATGATCGGACAGGTGTCGCCCGACCGCGCCGCAGCACGGATTGCGGCCGGCGTCGCCGCCCTCTCGCGCGTGCAGGGCTGCAACGGCAAGGTGGGGACCGTCGGCTACTGCTGGGGCGGTGGCATGGTCAACCGCGTTGCAGTGTTGAACCCGCCCGGGCTTGCCGCCGGCGTCGCCTATTATGGCGTTCAGGTTCCCGCAGAGCAGGTCGAGCGCATTCGGACCCCGCTGATGTTGCACTATGCTGGCAATGACGAGCGCATCAACGCCGGCATCCCGGCCTACAAGGCCGCGCTCGAATGGGCAAAGAAGGATTTCGAGATCCACATCTATGACAGCGCGCAGCATGCCTTCAACAACGACACCAATGCCGCACGCTACGACAAGGCGGCGGCGGACCTCGCCCTGTCACGCACGCTGGCGTTCTTCAGGAAGCATCTGGTGTGACGTGTCCGATCTCCCCTTGCGGGAGAGGGTTTGGCAGGGGGGTAGCGCCGGACCTTGGCGCGATCTGCCAACCAAGAACGTCCAACGGAGCGCCCCCTCTTCTGTATCCAGGGGAGGAATCCGTGACAGTCGTGTCACGGCGGCAGGGTCCGCGCCTGGCCCTGGCGGGCTTCACGTCATGTTGTGACGACGACGTCCGTGACCTCACCTCAGGCTGGAGCAGAACCGCTGGATCCGCTGGCAGGCGTCTTCCAGCTTGGCATCCGACGTGGCGTAGGAGATGCGGAAGTTGGGGCCGAGGCCGAAGGATGACCCATGGACGGCCGCCACGGCTTCTGTCTCGAGCAGCGCCTGCACGAAATCATCATCCGTGTTGATCACCCTGCCCTCGGGCGTCTTCTTGCCGATCAGTTCGGCGACTGACGGATAGACATAGAAGGCCCCTTCCGGCACCGGGCACTTAAGGCCCTTGGTCTGGTTGAGCATGGAGACGACGAGATCGCGGCGGCGCTCGAAGGCCTTCCTGAACACCGGCAGGTGCTCCTGGGTGCCGTCGAGGGCCTCGACCGCGGCCCACTGGCTGATGGCGCTGGTGCCGGAGGTCTGCTGGCCCTGCACCATGTCCATGGCGTTGATCAGGTGCTGCGGGCCGGCCGCGTAGCCGATGCGCCAGCCGGTCATGGCATAGGCCTTCGAGACGCCGTTCATGGTCAGCGTGCGGTCGTAAAGGTTGGGTTCGACCTCCGCCGGCGTGCAGAACGTGAAGTCGCCATAGGTCAGGTGCTCATACATGTCGTCGGTGAGGATCCAGACATGCGGATGCTTCATGAATACGTCCGTCAGCGCCTTCATTTCGGCCCAGGTATAGGCCGCGCCTGACGGGTTCGATGGCGAATTCAGGATCACCCACTTGGTCTTCGCAGTGATCGCGCGGTCGAGGTCCTCGGGCTGAAGCTTGAAGTTGGTGGATTGCTTGGCTTCCACGAACACCGGCGTGCCGCCGCAAAGAGCAACCATCTCCGGGTAGCTGACCCAATACGGGGCAACGCAAACAACCTCATCGCCCGGGTTCAGCGTCGCCAGCAGCGCGTTGTAGATGACATGCTTGCCACCGGTGGAGACGATGGTCTGGTTTGCCTTGTAGTCGAGATTGTTCTCGCGCTTGAACTTGCGGGCCACCGCCTCGCGCAGCTGCGGAATGCCGGAGACCGGCGTGTACTTGGTCTCGCCGCGGCGGATCGCATCGATGGCGGCATTCTTGATGTTGTCCGGCGTGTCGAAATCCGGCTCGCCGACCGATAGCGAGATCACGTCCCGGCCTGCCGCTTTCAGATCGCGCGCCTTCTGCGTGATGACGATGGTCGCGGAAGGCTTCACGCGATTGAGGCAGTCGGAAAGAAAGGCCATGGATCTCGGGCTCCGGTTGCGGGTGCGGATGCACGCGCAAAGCGTTTAGTCGCCCAGAAGCGTTGCGGCAAGCGCAACGCCTGATTGTTCGGCGCACGAAATGTGATGGGTCGCCGGACTCTCGGCTGACCGGCCTCTTCAGGCATGCGGCTGACGGCGCGGGCTGCGATCCGTTCAGTGCGCGTGCCCGCCTGCCGGAGCGCGTGCGCCGATAGGAGCCACGCGGTACTCGACCTCGACCGTGCCAGCCTTTTCGAACACCAGCGTGCCCCTCACCGGCTGGCCCTCGCGGACCTGCGATTTGAGGTCGAGGAACATCACGTGAAGGCCACCGGGCTTGAGCTCAATCTTGGAGCCGGGGGCGATTTCCAGACCCTTGGCGAGTTCGCGCATGGTCATGACGCCGTTGGTCATGGCCATCTCATGCACCTCGAAACGGCCCGACAGCGGAAAACTGCCGCCGATGAGCCGGTCGGGAGTAGATCCGGTGTTGGTGATGGTCATGTAGCCACCGGCCACCCGCGCGCCCTGCGGCGTCGCGCGCGTCCAGGCAGCCTCGATGACCAGCGGTCCGGCCTTGACGAAACCTGCTGTCGCATGAGCCGCGCCATGAGCGTGCCCGCCCGACTGGGTGTTCTGGGCCAGAATTATCACCGAAGGCGCCGGACTCTTCAGCGCTTGCGGGTCCTGTTTGGGAGCAGGAATCTCTGTCCATCGCGCCTGCGCCGTGGCGCACTCCTGAACCGTCGGGGAAAACACGAGTCCGGGATGCAGTGCGTCGGTCATGCGGGCCGTGATGACGAACGCGTCATAATGGGCATCATCAAGATTCCCGCCAGACCAGATAACGTCCTTGACACCTTCGCTGACGGGCTTGCCCCAAAGCGTATGGCTGCGCGCACAAGGGCCGCTATCTGTTTCGAGTTTCCAGCCGGCCTTGGCCATCGGCTTGACGTTGATGACCCCCTCCGGGATCGTCATGCGGACAGTCTGGGTGGCGTGCCCATTGCAGCCATGGGGCACGCGCAAGGCGCCGCGATCGGAACGGTCCTGGCTGGCTTCGGCGCGGTCGAAGGTTGCGTGTGCGAGCGCCTGGGTGGAGATGCAGCAGAGCGCCGCGCCGATGGCAGCGATTGTAAGCTTTGACATGGGATATCCTCTTGATCTGACGGGTTTACGAACCTGATCAGAGGATGGCGGGGGGACCTCGCGGCGGTGGCGGCAGGCCGAGGGAGGCAGCCGGCGGCAGCCAACTGGAGTGGGTGTGGACGAAATCGGCCGCGATTGGTCCAAGTGAAGCCAGAATGACCGGCGACGGCAACGCAGCCTTTGCGAGGCCCCCCGAAGCGAGCGTGCAGTGTTCGACGCATGAAATCTTGGCGGGAACCCGGTCAGACTGCCCTGACGACGGATCGACCGTGCCGTGAACCGTGCAGATCAGGCCAAGCTGGGCCGCGATCCTCGCCTCACCGGCATGGGCGCCTGACGCGATGGACCCCATCAACCCGCTGAGGGCGAGCC
>JAPLOU010000068.1 GCA_026400535.1 Hyphomicrobiales bacterium | reverse complement strand
AAGGACGCCTTGCGGCCACTTGGAGAGGTAAGATTACGTGGTTTTTCAGAGGCTTCTCGTGTCTTTGAGCCTTGGCCGGAAACGACTTCGCCCCAATGGCGCCAACGTTATCTTGCTGCCATTCAAATCGCAGAGATCGATCCAGCGCAGGCTGCGAAAGATTTCAGGGCATTGGACTGTGACGCATCGGGGGATTTGGTTTGCCGGGTTCTTGCCCTCAAGTATGACCCCGCTCCGGTGAAGCCCGGTTTGCCTGATATCCGTCAGGGGCCTCCATCGTCCGCTGCTTGAGGTCGCGCGGGCATGGTTCAAAGGCGGATCCTTCCCGACGCCGTCTCGATCTCCATGCCGACCACGTTTGTCGCCTTGATGTTTTGCGTCGTGCTGGCCCGCATCTGTGCAGTCCATTGCGGGAAGACATGGTGACGTCCAGGGACGTGGTGTAGCTCGACTGTAGCCATCGTCCTGGCTGCGCGCCCTCAACAGCGCCGTAGCAGCCTGAACCACGATCTTGATAACGCGGTTGTCGTGGCGTAGCCGGTCGAGGATGGCGGTGGTGATGCTTGCCTGTCGGCCTGTCGAGGACGCACTGCCCTGACAGGTTCATGTAGACAATCGCCATTTCAGGGCCCTCGACACGGACCGGATCATGCAGATGGTCACAAACGGCAAGTTTCCTGCGGGGACTTGCAGACCGACGGTGATGTTGAGGATCACAGGCCGCCAAGACCCGGAGGATCCTAATCGGTTCCGCACGATGCCGACTGCCCGTCTCATCAGAAAATGAAATCGCTGGCGGTGAGATTGATCTGGCCAGTCAGGATCAGGATCTGGTCTGGCAGACCGTCAGTATCGACATGCAGATTCACGAATGTCTGGCCATCTTTGATATGGGTGGTGATCTGCCCGGCGGGAGTCGGGTTGAACACGTTCCAATAGTCGGTCAGCTCGAAACCGGATCTGTTCAGCCCGTTGAATGCTGGCCGGGAAAAGACGGCAGCAAGCGAAAAGTCCTGATGGCCTGCGAGATCTCGCTGCGCATCTTCGGCCGAAAGGTCGATCAGGTCCACGCCTTGCTGGAAGTCCGTGATCCGGTCGATCTGCGGAGCTTCTCCCCGGCTCGTTTGGGCAATGCCGTACATCTGGAGGCTGAACTTGTCTGATCCCGCGCCGCCCGTCAGGGTATCGTTGCCGCTGTTGGCGTAGCCATACCTATGCGACGTCATATAGAGCACATCGTTGCCGCTGCCGCCAGAGAGCACGTCATTACCCGATCCACCATCGAGCACATCATTGCCTTCCTCGCCGGAGAGCACATCGTCGTTTTCCATGCCATATAGCGTGTCATTGCCGGTTCCGCCGAACAGGAAGTCGCGGCTGATATAGCCCGACAGGAGGTCATCACCGCCGCGTCCATTGGCAACGCGCGTCTCGCTCGGGTCGATGCCCCATTCCCAGAAGTCGATCGAATCACTAAACTCTGTGCCGATGACCTTTTCGACCGACTTGGAACTGACGTCGACCGCATCGGCGGAACCGGCTGGAGAAACCCAGAAAACGCCACCAAGTCTTCCGGCCCACGCGATCGGGCTGGCGAGGCCCGAGAAATCGAGGGTGTCCGCGCCCGAGCCGCCGTCGATCGTAACATTCCAGCCGCCTTGGCTACGGATCACGAAATGGTCATTACCCGCGCCGCCGTAAAGCCGCGTATTGTTGGCACTGACCAATACGTCGTGGCCATCGTCACCATAGATGTCGGCGCCATCAATGGCGGTCAGCTTATCGTTGTGATTTGAGCCGACCAGGATCTCGATGCTGGAGATGACATCGCCCTGGGCGTGTCCGCCGGTGCCACGGCCGGTCTGCAGATCCACCGTCACGCCGGACTTGCTGTAGATGTAGTTGAGCTTATCAACGCCCTCTCCGCCATAGATCGTGTCAGCGCCGAGGCCTGCATAGATCAGGTCATTACCCTTTCCGCCATAGATCAGATCATCGCTTGCCAGCCAGATGTCATGGTACATGTTAGAGGTGCCGTCGAAATCCCAGATCGTATCGTTGCCCGCGCCCGCAAAGACCGTGTCGTTGCCCCAGGTGATCTCGATCATGTCATTGTTCTTGGTGCCACTCACCTCGTCGCTCCAGACTGAGTCGCTGATAAAATTATATGTAGCCCCAACCATGCGCATCGTGGTTCTCCCTGTCTGGTGGCGGGCTCGCTGCCCGGCATGAACGAAGATATCCCACAGATGGCGCGGCGCCGCTGTTCCTTGCGGCACAGGGCTGGCTGCCTGGCTGACGGGCGAGTTGGCCTGGATGCCGGTCAGACCCCCTGTCCGGGCCAGCCTACTGAAGTTGGACATGGAGCGTCAGCGATCCCTCCGCTCCGAAACTGAGCCCTTGCGTGCGGTCGCCAATCGACCGGCGGTCGATCGGGTTTGCGATCAGGTAGAAGTCAGCCTGATCGGACATGCTGATGGACCAGAAGAATCGGACAAGACGAAGCTGCCCGGGCGCGAAGGTGAACGTGGAACGCGCCTTAAGTCCTTCAAGCGCCTTTCTGTCAGCATCTGTCAGCGCGGTGGGATATAGTGAGCCTGTGGGCAACTGTGCGTTCTCCACGTGTGTCAATGGCGGCGCAATTTCCGGCCAGCGGGGCGGCGTAAAAGTCGGCCACTTGTGCTGAGTGGGTGGTGAAGCGTGACAGCCCGGGCCCCTGCAGGGGTCCGGGCTGTCACGCTTTCGTT
>JAPLOU010000002.1 GCA_026400535.1 Hyphomicrobiales bacterium | reverse complement strand
TGGTCCATGCGGATGCGCCCGTAATCGCGCTGCCAGGGCATGTGGTAGATCCGCTCGCCAGAGCGCGAGACGTTCCCCTTGATCGGGCAGTTGGAGCGCGGTGGCCTGGCCGACTCCATGGCTGCGGACCACGCAACCGATCTGAAATCCCAGGGCGCCTGGTTGGCGGCTGCAAATACGCCACGCCGGGCAACGCGCGCCTCCTGCTCGATCACGACGTAATCCTGACTGAACCGGACGAAGGCCCAGGCATGCCCTTCGGCAACCATGATGCGGTTGACGTCGACGGATCCAACCCGGCAGACGGCGACGAAGCGCTTGTACTGGTCGAACTCCTGGCCCTCGCAGGTCACACGCCGGTTCTCTGCCAGCCCGCGCAAGCGGGCGGTGGCGCGCTCGCCGCAGGCGTAGTCGCGGCCTTGCCCGTCCCGGCAAGTCTGCGCTGTCTCCGGCGCATCGATGCCGTGCAAGCGTACGCCCAGACCCTCGATGTTCAATGTGTCGCCGTCGACCACGCGCGCAATGCCCGTCACTTCGAGTGCGGTTGCGGGAGCCGCCAGGGCAAGGATGATCAGCAGAGTGCGAAACGGGAGCCGAAACATCGCCTGATCCTACCTGCGTCGGGGCTCGCACGCCAAGGGCGCCTCGATCTTGGGCGCCTAGATCTTGGGCGCCTCGCGCTTCGGTGCGCCCTTGCTGCAGGCTGGCGAGGCCCTGCGTCATGCTGGCCCCGCGGGGTGAACCCGACAGGTGACGATCATGAGGACCAGCACCGCTACGAGGCAGCGTGGAATGAGACGGTCACCCTGTGAATCGACTTCGTCCTCTTGCCGCAGAACAAGGTCGCCATTTCCATCACGATGGCCAACCGCTACCCATGATGCTTGCAAGGTCCCTATCAGGGCGCGCAACAATGACCATCAACCGTGGCCTCGGTCAGCGCGCATGACATCCCTGCCTGTCGGATGAGGCCAATGCGGTCCTCGAGAGGCCCCGCCGGTGACGGCAGGGCCTTTTCCATCTCTGCTGCTTCGCCTCTTCTTTGGTGTTGACCCCGCCAAAGGAGACCCAAATGGCCTATGACGACGACGCCCATGAAATCAACCGCCTGATCATCGAGCATGTCAGAAGCCCCTCACCCCGGCATATCCGGGACAAGGACGCCATTCTGGCCCTGACCCGGCGCATCATCGAGGCTGTCCGCCGCCCGCCCGGCCTGTGCAGCAAATGGTCTGCCTTGCGCGAAGACCTGATCAAGACGGCGGCCCTGACCTGGATTCCCGCAGAAGACCTGCGATCGGTCGTGAACAGCTTTCCCGACCCGATCCTGACCCTGACCGACGTCACCCAGCGCCTGAGCGCCATCCAGGAGGAGGAAGGGCATTGGCCTGACGAGGCCTTCCGCGCCGACAGCCTCGAGCTTTATCGGCGCGAGCGCGAGGCCGGAACCGAGATGATCGCCATTGCCGGCGCGATCCGGGAGTTCGTCGAGGAGGCTGTAAATTCGCTTGCCGTTATTGGACGCGAAAAGGGGTTGCAGTTGGAAGCGATTTGACACGTAGCCGGGAGGCGCCGCATACCGGCACATCTTCGAAACACTGTCCCGGCTGATCCCCAGTTGCCGCGCCACCTCGCGCCGGCTCTTGCCTTGCAGCAGCACAAGCTGCCGAACGGTCGCGTATATCTCCACGCCATACATCCCCAGACCGTCCTTCTCGCACAAACGAAAAGAACGATCCTGCCAGTGGACGACTCTTACACGGCCCTACAGCGCCACAATGGCGCCGCTCCACTGGCCGGTTTTGTCACCGCCATCAACAAAAGGCTCGAGCGTGCTTGGGGGCGAAGCGAAAATCAAGATCGAGGGCCTTGCAATCGGTACTGACGCTAGCGCAAGGAAGCTGCAGGATCAGCAAATTGTGTTTCTGAACAGTGAGGTCTTCCATGAAGACCATTGATAGCCTACCTCAGATACTTGGCAGGAGCGACCAAGCGGCCATCCCGCAAATTACACCAGCTTGACGGACGCTACCTGGTGCTGAGGGCCCGGACACGGCCCGCGATGCGCTTGATGAGCCGGCTGCCGAACTGGCATGCAGGGCATTCAGATGCAGAAAAATTTTGGGAATTACGCATGTAATATCAATGGTTTATACGTAGTTCAATTTGCTTTCTGCAGGGCAAACAGTGTAAGATGCTCCACTGTCAGCCAGCGCAGAGGGATGCCGTGACCGACTATTGCGATGCCGACATCA
>JAPLOU010000010.1 GCA_026400535.1 Hyphomicrobiales bacterium | reverse complement strand
GCCGGTCTCGCGCGCCGCGATCACGGCCGCTTCGAAGATCGCGCGGGCCTGCATCTCGGCGATCTCGGGATAGGCCACGGCCAGGCGGCAGCCGCGGAAGCCGAGCATCGGGTTGACTTCGTGCAGGTCGGCGGCCCGGCGCCTGAGCTTGTCGATCGAAACACCCATCGAGCTGGCCACGTCCGCCATGTCGGCCTCGGTGTGCGGCAGGAACTCATGCAGCGGCGGGTCGAGCAGGCGGATGGTGACGGGCAGGCCCTGCATGATCTTGAACAGTTCGACGAAGTCGGCGCGCTGCATCGGCAGCAGCTTGGCCAGCGCCTTCCGGCGGCCAGCCTCCTCATCGGCGAGGATCATCTCGCGCACCGCGACGATGCGAGCGCCCTCGAAGAACATGTGCTCGGTCCGGCACAGGCCGATGCCTTCTGCGCCGAATTCGCGCGCCGTGCGGGCGTCAAGCGGCGTCTCCGCATTGGCGCGCACCTTCAGGCGGCGCACCTTGTCGGCCCAGACCATCAGCGTGGCGAACTCGCCCGCCAGCTCCGGCTGCTGCATCCTGACTTCGCCGAGCATGACCTGCCCGGTGCCGCCATCAATGGTGACGAAGTCGCCGGCCTTCAGCGTATGAGCGCCCACCGTGAAGGTCTTCTTGGCGTAATCGACGCGGATCTGGCCCGCGCCCGACACGCAGGGCTTGCCCATGCCGCGTGCCACGACCGCCGCATGGCTGGTCATGCCGCCGCGCGTGGTCAGGATGCCTTCGGCGGCGTGCATGCCGTGGATATCCTCCGGGCTCGTTTCGACGCGAACGAGGATGACCTTCTTGCCGGCTTTCTTCAGCGCTTCCGCCTCGTTGGACGTGAAGACGATCTCGCCGGTTGCGGCGCCAGGCGAGGCCGGCAGCCCGGTCGCGATGATCCGGCGCTCGGCCTTCGGGTCGATGGTCGGATGCAGCAACTGGTCGAGCGAGCCCGGCTCGACGCGCATGATCGCCTCGTGCTGGGTGATCAGACCCTCATTGGCGAGTTCGACGGCGATGCGCAGCGCCGCCTTGGCCGTGCGCTTGCCGCTGCGGGTCTGCAGCATCCAGAGCTTGCCGGCCTCGACCGTGAACTCCATGTCCTGCATGTCGCGGTAGTGCTTCTCGAGAATGCCGTAGATGCGGACCAGTTCGCGATAGGCCCCGGGCATGGCCACTTCCATCGAGGGTCGGTCCGAACCGGTCGCCTTGCGTGCCGCTTCCGTGATGTCCTGCGGCGTGCGGATACCTGCCACGACATCCTCGCCCTGGGCGTTGATCAGAAACTCCCCGTAGAGTTCCTTCGCGCCCGTCGAGGGATTGCGGGTGAAGGCGACGCCGGTCGCGGAGGTGTCGCCCATATTGCCAAACACCATGGACTGCACATTGACGGCTGTGCCCCAGGCGGCGGGAATGTTGTTGAGTTCGCGATATTTGATGGCGCGCGCATTCATCCACGAGCCGAACACCGCGCCGATCGCGCCCCAGAGCTGCTCATGAGGATCCTGGGGGAAGTCGCGGCCGAGCTGCTTCCTGACGATGTCCTTGTAACGGCCAACGAGAATCGTCCAGTCTTCCGCCTTCAGGTCGGTGTCGAGCTGGACGCCCTTGCGGTCCTTGTAGTCTTCGAGCGCCTCTTCGAAATGATGGTGGTCGCAGCCCAGCACGACATCGGAATACATGGTGATGAAGCGGCGGTAGCTGTCATAGGCGAAGCGCGCATCACCGGCCGCCCGGGCGATGGCCTCGACCGTGACGTCGTTGAGGCCGAGGTTCAGCACCGTGTCCATCATGCCCGGCATCGAGGCGCGCGCCCCCGAGCGGACAGAGACGAGCAGCGGATTGTGCGCATCCCCGAAGGTCTTGCCGGCAATGCGGCCGATCTCGCCAAGCGCGGCCTCGACCTGCGCCTTGAGTTCCGGCGGATAGCTGTTGCCGTGATCGTAGTAAAAGACGCAGGCTTCGGTCGGAACGGTGAAGCCCGGCGGCACGGGCAGGCCCAGATTGCACATCTCGGCAAGATTTGCGCCCTTGCCGCCGAGAAGGTTCTTCATGCTCGACTGGCCTTCGGCCTTGCCGTCACCAAAGGTGTAGACCCATTTCTTGGAGCTCATGAAGTCACCTCGCCAGATAGGGCGCGTGGCGGAGCCGCGCGTCCGAGAAGCCCCGATCACACCCGTTTTTCGCAGGTGCGAAACAGCGGCCTCCTTGTGTCAAACTCCGGAGCGCTTTTCAATCACGCCCTTTGGCGAGGACGCCCTGAACAGCGGCTGAAAGATCCGTTCAGCGCGCCCCTGGCGGCCAGCGCAGCGGCCATCTGGTGACGCGCTCTACCAGAAGGGCTTCAAGGACGTCGTCCTCGCGCGCGAACACCCGGCCCATCACCGACACACCGGCTTCGACGACGCTCTCTGGCCGCCCCGACACGAGCGGGTGCCACCATTTCAGCTCCTCGCCCTCGGCGACGAGCCTGTAGGCGCAGCTTGGCGGCAGCCAGCCGAGCGTGCGCACGTCATGGGGGGTCAAGGTCACGCAATCGGGGACCTTCACCGAGCGGTTGGCATAGTCGGAACAGCGGCAGGTCTTCGGATCGAACAGGCGGCAGGCCACGTCGGTCGCGTGGATGGCGCCACTGTCCTCCTCTTCGAGCTTCACGAGGCAGCAGCGGCCACAGCCGTCACACAGACTTTCCCACTCGGCCACCGACATCTCTTCCAGCGACTTGGCTCTCCAGAAGGGCACCGGGCTCATCGTGGGCTCTTCACGGGCGCCTGCGCCAGCTGCGAGAGCCGCCCGGGCAGTTCGGCCATGATGTGTTGCCGCGCCGTCTGGCTCATGCCCATCCAGCCGCCGATCTCCGCACCAGTCCGGCCACAGCCGAGGCACAGGCCCGACACCGGATCGAGGCAGCAGATCTTGACGCAGGGCGTATCGATTCGGGGCGGAATGGCGCGGAGCATGGCAGCGAATCATACCGCAGCGCGGCGCTTGCCGCAAAGCGGCGTTTTGCCCGGCGGGCCTCAGGCCTGTCCAGGCCTGAGCTTGTAGAAGGTGTGGCGGCCGATGGTTTCCATGCGCTTGAGGCTGCGGGCCCAGCGCGGGCGCACATAATCGGCATGGTAATGGGTCGATGCGCCCACATCGGGCAGGTAGATCTTGCCGCTGACCACGTCGGTCGCGATCTGCACGGCCACCCGCCAGGCGTCAGCCTCGGTGATCCTCAGCGAGCGGCCCTCGCACGCGAAGGTGAACTGGCAGGCGAGGAAGCGGTGGCGGTTCTGGTAGACCACACCGCAGACGGAATCGGGATAGTTCTCGTGCTTGACGCGGTTGAGCACGACCTGGGCGACGGCGGCCTGGCCCTCTTCCGGTTCGCTGCGGGCTTCGAAGTAGATTGCCTCGGCGAGGCAGCGCATCTCGCGGAACTGGTTGGTCTGCGGGATCAGCGCGGCATAATGCGAGCGCGCCGCCGCCGGCGCCTTGTGCAGCACCGACGTGTTCGGTTCCGGTTGGATGGCGAGGCTGGCGAGTTGCGGTCTGGCAGGGTCTTCGGGCGCCTGCGTCTCGGCCATGTCGACCGGCGGGGCCTCGGTGTTCGGCAGTTCGAAGGCGCCCGGTCCGAGCAAGGCGAGATTGGTCAGGGCCTGCGTGAAGCCCGCCGAGACGACCCCTTCGCCCTCGAAGCCGAAGATCAGCCTGTCAAGATCGGCCTTGCCTGGCTGCGCCGCATCGGCGTCTGCGGAAAGGCCCGGGCGCAGCGGCACGATCGGGTCGGCCTTGCGCGTACGGTCGATGTCCGGAAAGACTGCGGCTCCGGCGGCAAGGCGCTTGAGGTCCGCTCGCGGCTCGAAGGCACCATGGCGCGGGGAGGGCGGTTCCGGTTCGTCAGGGCTCAGCGCCGACGGAATGATCAGGGGCTCGAGGCCCGGGGCCGACCGAAAGAACAGGCTGGACACGGTCAGGAGGGAGGCGAACTGCGGCGCTGCGGGTTCTGCCGACAGGGCAGCGCGCTCCATCGCGACCACGGTCGATCCGCCGAGATCCTGTCCTGCTGTCGCCGTGAACGAGACCAGCATTCCTGCAGAGAGCACCCAGGGCGCAGCGGTGGCGAGGGCCCAGTGCGCGATCTGCTGTCGCGCGCGGGAGATGCACAGTTGAGAGGAACGCCTGACCGGACTCATGGCAACGCAACCCACACCCCAGGAACACAACGGCACGCGCGGTCAAGAACCGCTCCGGCAGGTATGGACTCGGTAAGGTTGATGCGCGGTTAACCGGCTGCCGCGGGCGATGGCAAGGTCTCCGCTGAAGCACCGTTCTGACGGTGGTGGGCGATCGAATTGGCGTAGTAGCGCAGGACCGTCCGCTCGCGCGGCGAGGCCTGACAGAGCCCGTCGGTCTCGATCACCAGATGCCGCATGGTGAGGATGCGCAGTCCAGCTTCGAGCGCGTAGTCGACGTCGCGGCGCGGGATATGAACATGCACGCCCCTGGCGCGAAGCGTGTCGATCAGGCCCTGCACCCTTGCCATCAGTTCGATGCGGCTGAGTTGCTCCTCGCCGGCCTCATCGAACACGCTGGCGATCAGCGGCACTGGCAGCACCGGCACGATCGCTGCGACGCGCTGCATCATCACGGCGGCGATGTCGCCGGTGACGGCGAAGCGGGCCGCGTCATCGCGTTCCCTGAGGTTCAGGCTGCGGGCGGTCAGATAGGCCTTCAGGGACAATGGCTCGCCGAAGGACACCGAGGCATAGCCGAACCGATGCCAGCGTCCGGTCAGTCGGAGCCAGAGCGCCTGCGCGAGATAGGAGGCGACCGCGCGCGCGCCCTGTCGCGACGGGGTTTCGCCGGCTTCGCGTGCCATGCTTGCGGTCAGGTTGCGGTCCTCGAGGACCCGGTCATAGTTGATCCCGACCGGCACGAATACGAGATCACGCGCCTGCGAGGGGTCGAAGCGCCCGGTGATGTAGGAGAGCAGGCCGAGCTTTGGCGGCCGCAGCGCGCCATCCCGCGTCAGCCCGCCTTCGGGGAAAACGGCCTGGGTCACGCCCTCCGCCGTGGCGATCTGGACATAGCGCGCCAGAACCTTGCGGTAGAGCGGATCGCCGGAGTCGCGCCGGATGAAATAGGCCCCCATCGAGCGGATCATGGTCTGCAGCAGCGGAACGCGCGCCCATTCGCCCACCGCATAGGACAGCGCGGAACTGGCCGATGCGAGATAGGTCACCAGCACGTAATCCATGTTCGAGCGGTGGTTCATCACGAACACCACGGTCGAGTCGGCATCGATCAGCTTCAGTTTCTCCTCGTCGAAATAGCCGAGCCTGACCCGGTACAGCGCGTTCGACAGCCAGCGGGCGGCCTTTGCGCCAAAGGCAAGGTAAGTCCAGGCGTTGAAGGTCGGCACGATTTCACGGGCGTAAGCCTTTACGCGTGCCATCGTCACGCCACGCGGCTCGCCGGTGGCGACGGCATGGGCGTCAATGGCGCGCACGATTTCCTGATCGAACACGATCCGGTCGATGAGGCTCTGGCGGCGTGTGAGCTTGAAGGGTTGGATCTTGAGTTTCAGCCGGGTGTTGAGCTCATCGATGGCATCATTGACACGCCGCCGCAGCATCCAGCGGAGCGTCGGCGCCAGAAGCCGGTCGATCAGCCCGATCATCGCCAGCAGCCCGGCCAGAACCACAAGCCAGACCGGAACCTGCATCATGCTGCCCAACGCGTCCCCCTGGACCGGCCGGTTTGTCCGGCTCTCGGGAGGGAGTTTGCGCGCAATCGCACGCATGGGCAAGGGAGCCCGGGACGGCCACAACCCATGACGGACCGGAATGGGGTCGATGAGCAAACATGGCTTTGCGGATCAGGACCGCCTGTTATCGTGGGGCAACAGGTTGATTTGCGGGGGAGTTCACCGACATGGCCGACAGTGCAAAGCCCTCGACCCCGGTGACGCCCTTCTGGCGCACGCCGGAAGCGATCATTGTCTGCGGCTGCCTTGTCGCACTGATCACCTTCGGGCCGCGCGCCTCGGCCGGCCTGTTCCAGCTGCCGATGATCACGGAGCATGGCTGGACGCGTGAGGTCTTCTCGCTCTCGCTCGCCATCCAGAACCTGCTCTGGGGCGTTGGCCAGCCCTTCTCCGGCGCGATAGCCGACCGCTACGGCACCGTGCGCGTCTTCATGGTCGGCCTGGTCATGTATGCGCTCGGGCTGGTCGTCATGGCCTATGCCTCGACGCCGGGTCTGCTCCATCTCGGGGCTGGCGTGCTGATCGGCTTTGGTCTGTCGGCCTGTTCGTTCAACCTTGTTCTGGCGGCCTTCGCCAAGCTGCTGCCCGATGACTGGAAGCCGATCGCGCTCGGCGCCGGTACGGCGGCGGGCTCCTTCGGCCAGTTCTTCTACCCGCCGATCGGGAACATCCTGATCGACAGCATCGGCTGGCAGCAGGCGCTGGTCGTGTTTGCGTTGACCGTGTTGGCCGCGATGCCGCTCACCCTGGCGCTGGCGACGCGCGGCAATGGCAGGCAGGCCACTGTCGCGGGCCCGAGCGCGGCCGACCAGAGCATCGCGCAGGCGCTCGCCGAGGCCTTCCGGCACCGCTCCTATGTTCTGCTGGTGATCGGTTTCTTTACCTGCGGCTTCCATCTCGCCTTCATCACCGTTCACATGCCGGCCTATCTGAAGGACATGGCGCTGCCAGCCTGGGTCGGCGCGTGGACTCTGGCCGCCATCGGGCTTGCCAATGCGGTGGGGTCGCTCGGCTCCGGCTGGCTGATGCAGCGCATGCCCAAGCGGCATCTCCTGGCCATCATCTATTTCGGGCGGGCGGTCGCGATCCTGATTTTCATCCTGCTGCCGCCTTCGCCGGCAACGGCGCTGGCCTTCGGCGTGGCGATCGGGCTGCTGTGGCTCTCGACCGTGCCTCCGACATCGGCGCTGGTGATGCTGATGTTCGGAACGAAATACATGGCGATGCTCTACGGTTTCGCCTTCTTCTCGCATCAGCTCGGCGGCTTTCTCGGTGTGCTGCTCGGAGGCCTGCTCTATGAAGCGTCCGGCAGTTACCTCATCGTGTGGTGGATGTCGATCGCGCTGGGCGTGGCTTCGGCCCTGATCAACCTTCCGATCGTCGAGAAGCCGGTGGATCGCGCGCCGCTGCCGCAACCTGCCTGAGCCGTCAGCCAGATGATGCCCGTGCAGAGGCCTTGCCCTCACGCCGAACGCGGTTCACATCTTTCGGTGATGATGGGCAGCCCAGGAGAGATCGCGTGAGCATGTTCAAGGCGCTGGTGGTGCGCAAGACCGAGACGGGACAGAGCGTCGCTGTGGAGCAATGGACGGACGCTGACCTGATGGAAGGCGATGTCACGCTACGCGTCAGCCACTCCACCGTGAACTACAAGGACGGGCTTGCCCTGACGGGCAAGGCCCCGGTGATCCGGCGCTGGCCGATGGTGCCCGGCATCGATGCTGCCGGGATTGTCGAAACCTCAAGCCACCCCGACTTCAGGTTTGGCGACGCCGTGGTGCTCAATGGTTGGGGCACGGGCGAAACGCATCTGGGGGCCTATGCGCAGAAGACCCGCGTCAAGGGCGACTGGCTTGTCCCGCTGCCGGCCGGATTGACGGCGGCCGAGGCCATGGCGATCGGGACGGCTGGTTACACGGCGATGCTGAGCGTCCTGGCGCTCGAGCGGCATGGGCTGAAGCCATCCGACGGCCCGATCGTCGTCACCGGCGCGGCCGGCGGCGTCGGCTCGGTCGCGATCGCGCTGCTGGCCGCCGCCGGCTGGCATGTCATCGCGTCCACGGGGCGCGGCGCCGAAGCGGACTATCTCAAGGCCCTCGGCGCCGCCGAAGTGATCGACCGCGCCGAGCTGTCCGGCCCGGCAAGGCCGCTCGCCAAGGAACGCTGGATCGCCGGGGTCGACTCGGTCGGCTCGCACACCCTCGCCAATCTGCTGGCCATGACCCGCTACGGCGGGGCCATCGCCGCCTGCGGGCTTGCCCAGGGCATGGACCTGCCGTCCTCGGTCGCGCCCTTCATCCTGCGCGGGGTGTCGCTGCTCGGGATCGATTCGGTGATGTGTCCGAAGCCGCGAAGGCTTGAGGCCTGGGCCCGTCTCGCGCGCGATCTTGACAAGGGCAGGCTGGCGGTCCTGACCAGCACGATCGGCTTCGAGGCATTGCCTGAAACCGCTGCCGCGATCATGGCCGGGACCGTCCGCGGCCGTGTCGTGGTCGCGATCGGCTGACACTCAGCGCAGCGGCATCTCGCCTTCGATCAGCTTGCGGTGCCGCCCGATCTCGGCGGCCAGCACGTCGAGCGTTGTGCGGATACGCGGGCTCTGCCGGATGTCGGGATGCGTCAGCAGCCACAGAGCCGTGCCGAAATCCGGGTTGGGGGCCATCATCCGCTTCAGACCGGGCTTCCGGTCGCCGATGAAACAGGGCAAAGGGCCGATCCCGAGCCCTTCCTCGATCGCTTCGGCGATCCCTAGGACGGCGGACGTCTTCATCACGATCCGCCCAGGCGAGACCCGGTCGCGGACATAGCGGGCGGCCTTCACATGACCGAGCTGGTCGCCGAGGCAAACCCAGTCCCGGTCGAACAGCGAGGCGGAATCGAAGGCCACCGGCTGGGCCAGGGCATCATCCGCGCGCCCGTAGACCGCCCAGGCCAGCGTGGCCAGCCTGCGCCCGACGAGCGTATCGGGCGGCGAATCGCTGGCCCTGATGGCGATGTCGGCATCCCGCTTCGACAGGTTCAGCGCCTGGTTGGCGATCACGATGTCCAGCCCGATGGTCGGGTGCTCCTTCCGGAAGGCGTGGAAGATCGGAATCAGCAGATGCAGGAACAATGTGTCCGTGGTGGTGATCCGGACCTCACCGGACGGGGCGATCTCCCGCCCCGCGATGCGCCGCGCGAAGGCGCTGACGTCGTCATCCATGCGCCCTGCCAGAGCGGCCATCTCTTCGCCTGCAGGCGTGGCGACGTAGCCCGTCTTGCGCCGCTCGAACAGCGGCAGGCCCACCGCCTCCTCGATCTGCCCGAGCCGCCGGAACACCGTGGAGTGGTTCACCGCCAGAAGCGCGGCCGCACCGGTGAGGCCGCTCGAATCCGCAATCGCCTTGATCAGGCGAAAATCATCCCAGGACAGTGTCGACATGGCACTCCTTGCAGCGATGCAAAACAAAGATGAAATGACGGTCATGTTCTTGCAAAACAGAAAATGAAACAAGTCCCCATCGCAACCTTTCGAGGAACCCCTCGATGAGTGACCTTTGCCCTGCCGTTGACGGCCTCGCCACGCTTCGCAGCGCGCTCGGCGTGATGTTGGTCGCGCATGCCGGGCTCAAGTTCGGTGTTCTGACAATGCAGGCCTTCTCCGGTCTCCCCGGCTCCGTCGGGTTGCCGCCGGCTCCGGCCTTCCTTGTCGTGGCGTAGATCACACACATCCGCGCCGGCGATGGTGCCTTTGCCGCCAAGCCATCACGCCGGCCATTGCCGGGGCGTGCTGAGCGTGGTTGCGGCCGCGTCAGCCCGCTGGCGTCATCGGAGGGTCCCCGGAAGGCGAACGCAACGTCCGCCTCCGTCATGGTTCAGCGCGGCGCGGCCGCCCGCTCCAGCCGGTCGCGAATGGCCTCGCCGAGGCCCTTTGCGGGAATGGCCGCCACGGCAATCCTGCCTGTGCCGGTCGCATCGAGCACCCGCAGATGCGCGAACAGGTTGGCCGCAGCCTCGACAAGATCGCCCCGCAGGCTGAGGTTGGCTGTCGCAACAGCCCGCGACAGATCCGGGTCCGGCCCGAACCCGAGCCACGCCTCTCCCGCGTCCGGTGCCGAAGCGTCAAGCCGCAGGCGCGCATTGGGAGCATAGTGCGATTGAAGCTGGCCGGGTGCGATCGGTGAACCTGCGCCAGCAGGCCAATCGGTCAGCGTCTGGCCGATCACCGCCTCGATCTGCGAGCGCGTGATGCCGCCGGGCCGCAGCAGCCGCGGAGCGCCGCCGAGGCAGGCCACGATGGTGGATTCGACGCCGATCTGGCTCGGGCCGGCATCGAGGACGGCATCAATGAAGCCCCCGAGATCGCCCAGAACATGTTCGGCCCGGGTCGGGCTGATATGCCCGGAGCGATTCGCCGAGGGTGCGGCAACGGGCCGCCCGAGCGCCTTCAGAACCGCAAGGGCCACCGGATGGTCCGGCACCCTCAGGCCGATGGTTGCAAGGCCGGCGCGCGCCAGATCGCAGACCTCGCAGGTGGGCGACATCGGCACGACAAGCGTGAGCGGCCCGGGCCAGAAGGCGCGCGCCAGCGCCAGGGCCGGCGCGTTGAGCAGGCCGAGCGCCCGGGCGGCGGCGACGTCCGGCACATGGGCGATCAGCGGATTGAAGGACGGCCGGCCCTTGGCTTCAAAGATTCCCGCCACCGCCCGCCCATTCGTGGCGTCGGCTCCAAGCCCGTAAACTGTCTCTGTCGGCAGGGCGACCAGCCCGCCTGCCTGCAACAGGCGCGCGGCCTCGGCGATGCCGGCGCCATCAGGCGCAAGGTGGGCCGTCTGCTTCAGCAAACCAGAGGTTGACGGAAAGTCATTCATATATGAACTATCTGCCGGATTTCCGCCTTCGATCCTGTCGGGCTGGACGCATGGGTAGGCTTTGCGCCATCATGGCGTCAACTGCTGACAGACGGATGACGGCCTTGTGCCTGTCATCGGGCGGCGCAATGACAGGGGCGACCGAATGCGCCCTTCCGGAGGATCTGCCATGACCTATCGCCCGCCAGTCGACGAGATGATGTTCACACTGAAGCACGTGGCGGGGCTTGATCGCTCGATTGCGGACGGCACCTATCGTGATCTGTCCGATGAACTGGTCGGCGCGATCCTCGAGGAAGCCGGGAAGTTTGCTGCTGCGCAGATCGCACCGTTGAATCGTGTCGGCGACCGGTCCGGAACGCCGCTGAAGGATGGCCACGTCACCATGCCGCAGGGCTGGAAGGATGTCTACACCGCCTGGGCCGAAGGGGGCTGGAACGCCCTGCCAGCCAGGGAGGAATTCGGCGGACAGGGCCTGCCGGCGCTGGTCAACGCGCCCTGCCTCGAAATGTGGAACGCCGCCTCGCTTGCCTTCGCGCTGGGCCCTTTGCTCACCATCGGCGCGATCGAGGCCCTGACCGCGCACGGGGCTGAGAACCTGAAGGACACCTATCTCGAAAAGCTGGTGTCGGGCGCCTGGATGGGGACGATGAATCTGACCGAACCGCAGGCAGGCTCGGACCTCAACGCCCTGCGCACCAGAGCCGAGCGCGCGCCAGACGGCAGCTACCGCATCACCGGCCAGAAGATCTATATCACCTATGGCGAGCATGATCTGACCGACAACATCATCCACCTGGTGCTGGCCCGCCTGCCCGATGCACCGGCCGGCACGCGCGGCATCTCGCTGTTCCTGGTGCCGAAGTTCCTGGTCCATGCCGATGGCTCGCTCGGGGCGCGGAACGATGTCCGGTGCTCGGGCATCGAGCACAAGCTCGGCATCCACGGCTCACCGACCTGCACCATGGTCTTCGGCGATCACGGCGGTGCGGTCGGCTACCTGATCGGCGAGGAGAACCGCGGCCTCGCCTGCATGTTCACCATGATGAACAATGCCCGCCTTGGCGTCGGCATCCAGGGCGTTGCCATCGCCGACCGCGCCTACCAGCAGGCCTTGTGGTATGCCAACGAGCGCAAGCAGGGCCGTTCGCCCGGTTTTGCCGGCGAGGGCATGAGCCCGATCGTCGAGCACGCCGACGTGCGCCGCAATCTGATGACCATGCTGGCGCTGACCAATGCCGCGCGCGCCATCTGCTACCTGACCTCCGCCGAGCTTGACCGGGCCCATCACGTGGCCGATCCCGCCGCGAAGAAGGCCGCTGCCGAAATGGGCGCCTTGCTGACGCCCGTCGCCAAGGCCTTCTCCACCGACATCGGCGTCGACGTGGCATCGATCGGCGTACAGGTGCATGGCGGCATGGGTTTCGTCGAGGAGACGGGCGCCGCCCAGCACCTGCGCGATGCCCGGATCCTGACCATCTACGAAGGCACCAACGGCATTCAGGCCATCGATCTGGTCCTGCGCAAGCTGCCGCTGTCGGGCGGCGCCACCGTGCGTGCCGCCATCGCCCGCATGCGCAAGACCCAGGCCGCGGTGATGGTCTGCCGCAATCCCGGCCTCGGCCAGACGGCGGCCCGCCTGAGAGATGCCGTCGAGTGCCTCGATCGGGCCACAAGCTGGATCGAGAGCACGATGAAGGGCAACCGCCCGGATGATGCGCTGGCCGGTGCGACCCCCTATCTGCGCCTGTTCGGGCTGGCGCAGGGCGCGTCCGGTCTCTGCGAACTGGCGCTGGCCGCCGACCGGGCGATTGCCGCGGGCGACAGCCGTCCCGCCCATGCGGGACGCGTCGCGATCGCGCGCTTTTTTGCGGAGAACCTGCTGACGGCAGCACAGGGACTGGAGGCCACGGTGACGGGTGGTGCCGCTTCGGTCCATGATGCGCCGCTCGCCCTGGCGAGCTGAGGCCGGACTTCGCCGGTGACCAGCCTCGCCAGCCGCATCTGCCTCGTCGCCGGGGCCTCACGCGGCGTTGGACGCGGCGTGGCGCGGGCGCTTGGCGAGGCGGGCGCCACGGTGATCGTCACGGCCCGCTCGACCGAGACCGGCCGGCGGACCGATGGTCGACCGGAGGTCATCGAGGACACCGCCCGGGAGGTCGACGCCGCCGGCGGGCGTGGCCACCATTATATCTGCGACCATACAAAGGAGCGCGAGGTTGACACGCTGGTGTCATGGGCGCTGCGCCGCTTCGGCCGCATCGATGTGCTGGTCAATGCCGTCTGGGGCGGCAATGAGGGCTTCGACGGTGAGCGGCACGCCGATGGCTCCCGGTTCGGGACCGCCTTCTGGCGCCGCGGCGCGGCCTCGCTCGGCCATGGGCTCGAGAGCGGGCTTTACGCGCAATACCTCACCTCCCGCGCGGTGGCGCCGGCCATGGTGGCGGCGAAACGCGGGCTCATCGTGACGGTCAGCTTCGACACGGCACCCGGTTATCTCGGCGATGTCGTCTACGATGTCGCAAAGGCGGCGATGAACCGTCTGGCGCTGGCCATGGCCCATGATCTCAGGCCCCATGGCGTGACCTCGCTCGCGCTTTCCCCTGGCTTGGTGCGCACCGAGCGCGTGCGCGACGCAGGCCTTGCGGAGGCGGCGACCGAAACCCCGCGCTATGCCGGCCGCGCCGTCGCTGCGCTGGCTGCCGATGCGCAGGTGGCCCGCTTTTCCGGTCAGACCGTGCACGCCGCCGATCTGGCCCGGCTCTATCGCTTCACCGATGATGACGGCAGCCAGCCGGAACGCTTCACAACGGCCTACGGGGAGACAACGCCATGAACACCGCGCCGCTCAAGGGAAAGACCGTCTTCATCACCGGGGGCTCGCGCGGCATTGGCCGCGCCATCGCCCTGCGCTGCGCCCGCGACGGGGCCCATGTCGTGATTGCCGCCAAGACCTCCGATCCTCACGCCAAGCTGCCCGGTACCATCCATGAATCGGCCCGTGAGATCGAGGCTGCCGGCGGCAGGGCGCTGGCCATCCAGATGGATGTCCGTGAGGAAGAGCAGGTCGCCGCCGCCATCGCCAGGACGGTCGAGACCTTCGGCGGCATCGACATCCTCGTCAACAACGCCTCGGCCATCCAGCTCACTGATACCGCTGGCACTGACATGAAACGCTATGACCTGATGCATGGCGTCAACACGCGCGGCACCTTTGTCACCACCAAGCATGCCATGCCGCATCTGGCCAAAGGGTCCAATCCCCATGTCCTGATGCTGTCGCCGCCGCTCGACATGAAGGAGAAATGGTTCTCCCCGCATGTCGCCTACACCATGGCCAAGTATGGCATGAGCATGTGCGTGCTGGGCTTCGCCGGCGAGTTCCGCCGCCATGGCATCGGGGTCAACGCGCTCTGGCCGCGCACCACCATTGCCACCAGCGCGATCAAGTACGTGGTGGGCGACCAGTTGATGCAGATGAGCCGCACGCCCGAGATCATGGCGGATGCGGCCCACGCGATCTTCTGCAAGAATTCCCGGCAGTTCAGCGGAAACTTCCTGATCGATGACAGTTTCCTGGCCTCCGAGGGCGTGACCGACTTCCTGCCCTACCGGGTCGACCCGACCAAGCCGCTGGCGCCGGACTTCTTCGTGCCGGACGAGATGGTGCCGCCCAAGGGTGTCAAGGGCGGCATCTGATCGGGCTTCAAGGAGCTTCAGCCGCGGGTGCCGCAGCCGCGCACGGCGGCATAGCTTGGTTCGAACCCGGCGATGTCGCTCTGGCAGCCCCCACGATCGCCGCGGTCGACGGCTCGTCTGGGGCGCGGCACCTTCGGGTTCACGTTGGGCTTCAGGGCCTCCCGGAAGAATACCGGCGGATAGAGCCCAAGCTCGCTCGGGCCAAGACCTCCGCCTCCGCCTCCTCCTGCGCCTGCGCCTCCACCACCCCCGCCGCCGCCCGGGCCGTTGCCGCCTGCACTGGCGGCGGCGGCGGGAGTGGAAAGGGTGAAGGCTGTGGCGGCAACCGTGCCGGTGGCGATCAGGGCGGTGGCAAACAGGGCTGCCGTGCAACGCGTGAAGATGGTCATGCTCGTCTCCTCATGAATGGTTGGGGTGCGGATCATTCGCGCCTGACCGTCAGTCGCCGGAGCCGCCCGTCAGGTTCATCGGGTCTGATACCTTTTTGCCGATGTTCACGCTTGACCCTGGCAGGGCTGCTCGCCAAACAGGTACGCCGACGCCAGCATGAGAACCGCCAATGACTGCCCGATCAGATGCCATGGATCCGACCCGATCGTTCCAGGGGCTCTTGCTGGCCTTGCAGCAGTTCTGGGCCGAGCGCGGCTGCGTCATTCTTCAGCCCTATGACATGGAGGTCGGCGCCGGCACCTTCCATCCGGCGACCACGCTGCGGGCCCTTGGCCCGCGGCCGTGGAAGGCGGCCTATGTGCAGCCCTCGCGCCGCCCCAAGGATGGCCGCTACGGCGAGAACCCCAACCGTCTCCAACACTACTACCAGTTCCAGGTGATCCTGAAGCCGAGCCCGCCCGATCTTCAGCAACTCTATCTCGACAGCCTCGCCGCCATCGGCGTCGATCTGAAACTGCATGACGTGCGCTTCGTCGAGGATGACTGGGAAAGCCCGACCCTCGGCGCCTGGGGCCTTGGCTGGGAGTGCTGGTGCGACGGCATGGAGGTCTCGCAGTTCACCTATTTCCAGCAGGTCGCAGGTTTCGAATGCGCGCCTGTCTCGGGCGAGCTCACCTATGGGCTGGAACGCCTGGCCATGTATGTGCAGGGTGTCGAGAACGTCTACGACCTCAACTTCAATGGCCTCGAAGGCGCCGACAGGATCACCTATGGCGACGTCTTCCTGCAGGCCGAGCAGGAGTACTCCCGGCACAATTTTGAACATGCCGACACCGCCATGCTGTTCGAGCAGTTCAGGATGGCGGAAGCGGCCTGCCAGAAATACCTCGCAGCCGGT
>JAPLOU010000054.1 GCA_026400535.1 Hyphomicrobiales bacterium | reverse complement strand
GACAGCTACCGCCTGAAGCACTCCGCCAGCCGCAAACGCGCGACAGCCGGGGCGGAGCAAAACAAGGCCAGTGCCGACAGCTGACCCGCTGACTGATCCTGCCAACACCAAACAGAAACGAAAGCGCGACAGCCCGGGCCCCTGCAGGGGCCCGGGCTGTCGCGCTTCATGCCCCACTCAACACCAGTGGCAGACTTTTACGCCGCCCCACTGGCCGGAAATTGCGCCGCCATTGACATCGACATTCATGCCCATCCCGGTCCGGGCCGCGCCATCAGAACCGGGCTTGTCGGTGACCATCAGGCGCGGCGTGCGGGATGGCTTGCGGATGAGCTTGCGCCCGAGCTTCTCCGCCGCGCGCCGGCCCTCGCGGCCTTGGACCAGGGCGCCGGGAACAAAGCCATCAGCATCGACGGCGCGAACATGGCACTGCGTCTTGCCGTTGATCGCGATCACGACCGCGCCGCGATGCCACGTGTCGCCGAACTGCGGGACGCGCCGACGGATCCTGCTGGCGCAGGTCCGTCCGAACGTCTGAGCCCGGCACCGCACGGTTTCGTGCCGGATTCATGGCTGACGACGATCCCGCGCGCCGCCAGCAGGTCCTCGACCATCCGCAGGCTGAGCGGAAAGCGGATAGAGAGCCAGACGGCCTGCTCGATGACGTCCGCCGGCAACCGGTCGCCGCGATCAATGGATGTCGATGTTGTCATCATCGCGCTCGAAAAGCCGATGTTCGTCGACCCTTCGTCAACCTGACAGGACCCTCGGAGGTGGTTCGGCGCAGGAGGCTCCGGCGCCAAGTGGCGGGCGCCGGAGTTCAGGGGTCGGTCAGGGCTTGAAGACGAAGCCCGGCTTGAGCTGGACCTCAGCCGGGATTGGCGGCAGGTCGCTGAACAGCGCTGGGTGATCGGCCATCACCTTGAGGATATGCGAGGCGTCAACGTGCTTGTTGACGTCGAAGGTCTCCCTCAGGAAGCCCAGCCGGTGCAGCCGGTCCTGCGCGCTCCACAGGGCGCGCACGTTGTTGGCAGAGAGCCGACGGTCCGCCTGCTGGATGTTGAACTCCATCGCCGCCTCGGCTACCTCCTGCCTGAGCCCCGGGACCCAGCGCGTCGCGATCTGGGCGGCACGCTGCGGGTTCTTGCGCATCCACTGGTCGGCCTCGGACAGGCCGGCGAGGACCTTCACGATGGTCTGTCCGTTGTTGGCGGCCCAGGCGCGCGTCGCGACGTTGAAGCCGAGATAGGAGATGACATCGCCGCCGCGGACGATCTCCACCGCGCCGGGCACGTCCCGCAGGGCGACGATCGGCCAGGGATCCCAGGCGGCGAAGGCGTCGATGCCCCTCGACAGCAGCGCGACCGTCATGTCCGGCGGCGGCGTGTTCACCATCGTCACGTCTGCGGGCGTCAGGCCCGCCTTCTCGAGCAGCGCGAGCGCGTAAAGATGGTTGATCGTCCCGAACGAGGCTGCGATGCGCTTGCCCCTCAGGCTCGCGAGGTCGCCCTTGCGGATGCCCGAGGTTCCGCTGGCGACCAGCGCCATCGTTGCGTCCGAGCCCGCCTTTGCGGCGTTGCCGCTATAGTTGGCGAGCGCCACCAGGTCCATGCCGCGCAGCACCGCCCCGATCATCGGTACGCCGACCTGCACGATCTGGGTCTCGCCCGCCTGCAGCGCGTTCAGCGCGTCGACGCCGGTCGCGTAGGGTCGGGCGATCTCGACTTCCACGCCGTGCTTCTCGAAGAAGCCGCGCTCCACCGCGATCGGCAGGCCGATCTGGTCGATCGCGCTGACCATCCCGGACTTCACCTTCACCAAGTTCTGCGCGCGCGCCGGTCCGGAGCCCGCTGCCATCGCCAACGCCGCGGCGCCGCCGATCATTTGCCGTCTGTCCATGTCTATCCTCCCTCGTTCATTGGGCCGACGCTCCGGACCCAGTAGGGCCTCGCGACGGCGTTGATATCCTCACGTTTGACTCCCCGTACTTCGACGGAGTTGTTCTCGGTCCCGGAGACCCGGCCGAAACGCTGTATGGCGAGCACGTGGAAGCGCTCGGGCGGAAAGGCGAGCGTGACCTGCAGGTTGACGCGCGCCCTGTCTGACCTGATCTCCGGTGCCACCTTGCCAGGCGCGGCGATGGTAAGCCAGGCCTGCCAGCCCGCATAGGCGATGACCGCGCCGGCAATGAGCCGGCCGCGTCCGCTGTGCAGGATGGCCCGAAGCAGTCTCATGCCGCCCTTACCATCTGGAGGACCTCGGCGCTCAGCCGCTTGAACTCGCCATCCTCGGTCAGCGCGTCCTAGCCGCGCGGCCGCGGGATCGTGATCGGGATCTCGCGCAGCACATGGCCCTTGGAGAGTACGACCACACGATCCGCCAGGAACACGGCCTCGCCGACGTCGTGGGTGATGAACAGCACGGTGTGGCGCCGCTCGCCCCAGATCCGCATCAGCTCTTCCTGCAGGGTCATGCGCGTCTGCGCGTCCACGCTCGCAAAGGGTTCGTCCATCAGCAGCACGTCGGGCTCGTTGGCCAGCGCCCGGACCACTCCGGCGCGCTGCTGCATGCCGCCTGAAAGCTCGTTGGGATAGCGCTCCGCCGCATGGGACAGGCCGGCGAGCTCCAGGAACTCCATCGCGATGCGGTCCCGCTCGGGCTTGGCGATGCCGCGCATCTTCAGTCCGAAGCCGACATTGTCGATCACCGTCTTCCAGGGCAGGAGCGCGAAGTTCTGGAAGACGACACCCCGGTCGCGGCCAGGCCCCTTCACCGGCCTGTCGCCGACGATGATGTCGCCGCGGGTCGCCGGCAGGAAGCCCGCAACCATGTTGAGTATGGTCGACTTGCCGCAGCCTGCGGGGCCGACGACGGCCACGAACTCGCCGGGACCGATCTCCAGCGAGACATCCTGGATGGCCGTGACGCGCGTGCCGACGGCGGGGTCGAAGTAGGTCTTGTGCAGGTTGCGCAATGTGAGACTTTTCATGCCGCTTCCCTTATGCCCTCGTGACCAGGCCCCAGCGCTGGCCCGTCGCCCGCTCGATGGGCGCCAGGATCCAGGCGTCGACGATGTACCAGAGCAGGCCGAGTACGATCATGCCCAGCACGATCTCGACCGCGGAGCCGGCGCGGCGCGCATCGAACATCAGGAAGCCGATGCCGCTGGTGCCCACGATGATCTCGGCCGCGATCAGCGCGCGCCAGCCGTAGCCGAGCCCGTTGCGCAGGCCGGTCATGATGTTGGGCAGGGCGCCGGGCAGGATGACATCCGTCAGGATCCGCCAGCGCGGCGCGCCGAGCGACTGGGCCGCGCGCACGAGCTCCGGCGGGATCGATCGGACGCCAAGCGCCGTGTTGATGACGACGGGAAAGATGACGGTGTAGACGATGACGAAGGTCATCGTGCCGAGCCCGAAGCCGAACCAGATCAGCAGCAGCGGCAGCCAGGCAATGTCGCCGATGGCCTGGAAGAACAGGAGCACGGGCCAGAGCGCCTTGCGCGCCACGCCGCTGAGGCCGACGAGGATGCCGAGCGGGATGCCCAGCAGGATGCCGACCGAGACGCCAGCGGCAAGGCGCCCGATGCTGTCCTCGAGATAGGCCGGGAGGATGCCCTTGTAGGTCAGGGTCAGGAAGGACTGGAGCACGTCGGGCGGGGCCGGGAAGAAGGCGCGCGGAAAGACGCCGGCCGCTGCCACGCCCCACCAGAGCGCGACCACCGGCACGAAGGGAGCGAGCGCCGCAAGCACCGGCCAGCGCGCGGCCCAGTGCGCGTAGCGGTCCAGGGCTTCGAGGATCGCGTTCATGCCCGCTGCACCACGCCCCAGCGCTCAATCGTCGCGCGCTCGAGCGGTGCGAGGATGAGGCGATCGATGAGCAGCCAGAGAATGCCGATGACGATCATGCCGAGCACGATCACTTCGGTGCGATAGAAGTCTCGCGCCACGAACAGCATGTAGCCCAGCCCGACATTGGTCGCGATCATCTCGGCTGCAATCAGCCCACGCCAGGCGAAGCCGAGCCCGGTGCGGATGCCCGTCACAATGTTGGGGAGAGCGCCGGGCAGCAGCACCTCCGTCACCATGGCGAGGCGGCTCGCGCCCAGCGAAGCTGCGGCATGGCGCAGGCGCATCGGGATCGCCGTGACGCCGAGCAGCGTGTTGTAGGCGACGATGAAGAAGACCGCGTTGAAAATCACGAAGGTGATCGCGCCGAAGCCATAGCCGAACCAGAGCGTCGCGATCGGAATCCAGGCGATGCCAGCCAGCACTGAGAAGAAGCGGAAGAGTGGCGTCAGGAAGGCCGAGACGCCGGCGTTGACGCCCATGGCAACGCCCAGCGGTACGGCGACGACCACCGCAAGCAGCGTACCGGCGGCGACGCGGCCGAGGCTTGCGGCGACATGGGCCAGCAGCGATCCATCGCTCACGCTCTCCACCGCGGCGGCGAAGACCGCCTTGACGCCCGGAAACACGCGGGCGTCGACGCCGAAGGCCGAGACGAGCAACGGCCAGCAGAGAAACAGGACGACGAGTGGAGCCACAAAGGTGGCCGCCTGCCGGAGATGACGCGCCGCGCCCGGCCCCTGTCCCATCTCGATCGGGGCCGCGCTGTGGCTCATCGGATGAACTGGTCGACGTAGGCCTCGCCGAGGCCGTTCACCGCGTAATGCGCGCGGCATTTGTCGATACGGGTGAAGACGTCGTCGAAGCCGACGGACTTGCCGTCCGGATCGACATAGATCATCGCGCCGTTCACCTGGAACAGCGTGATCATCTCCTCGACATGCGGGTCCACAACGAGCGTATGGGTCTCGCCTGGAGCCTCGTAGGCGTAGGAGCCTTCGGTCGCGACCCAGTCATGCTCGAGATAGCGCCATTCGCCCTTGATCACATAGGCGTGGACCGGCTGCGGATGGCGATGGCGCGAGAGGACGCCGGCCCGGCGCACCCGCAGCAGGTTCATCCAGTAGCCCCGCGAGGCGCACAGCAGCAGCGGCCGGAACCAGACGTTCTCCTCCAGCGGGACCCAGATCCGCTCGTCCGTGGGCACGGCGTTGGGAATGACCAGCTCGGGGGGCGATTCCTTCGGCTGTGGGTGGCGGTATGGCACCCATCTCGGGTCGATCGGTGCCTTTCCGGCGGGCTGCTGGGCCATGATCCGTTTTCCTTGGCTGGAGCGTGAGGTCGCCGCCATCGACCGGTCCGTCGTCAGAGGATCCGGGACACGTCAGGCGGGTTTCGAAGCGAGGGTCTGGCTCATCCGGGTTGGAGTTTAAGCGGCTTGCAGGTGATGCTGCAAGCGTCTGTGTTCGAGCGTTTCGCGCTTGATGCGCTGGCGCTCTGCGCGGATTGCGGTTGGACGCCGATCCGTGGGTCCGTGGGCGTCTTCACCCGCAAGAACGGTCACGCCGACCGCCTGAGCCCGGCCAGGGACCGGCGCCATGACATGTTCCGCATCGACAGCACCGAGGATGCCGGCAAGCGCGTCGGCACCGATCGCATCCGCGGCGATGCTTCCAAGGTGCTGACACAGCTTGACTACCAGTGCGGGGTGGCTCCCCGGCAAGGCTCGACCGACGCAGCAACAGGCGGGTTGTCGGCACAAAGCGGACAGACTCTGCTGCAGACCTCGCCGCCGGGGGGATGACCAGTTAAGTGTTTTGCTCTCACGCCCGGATGTCGCGCACGGTCTTTCTGGCGCGGCGGAGGGCATCAGCAATCCATTGGCCCGAGAGGAGGAAGCGCACCGGCGAGCCCTGCGTGAAGCGGGAGACGACGCGCGCCCCCTGCTTCGGCTGCCAGCTCTGACCTTCCGGGCCGGCCGGGTTCTTGCTGAACACCACCATGGTACCCTCCGGCGTGACGCGGCGGTCGACCATGAGCCCCACCGCGCGGCCGGCCCCGATCAGCGTCTGCTGGGTGAAGGTGTGGACATGGGCGAAGTGGAAGTGCTGGAAGCTCCGGTCGCGTTTCGCCTCGCCATTGGGGACCGCGACGTAGATCACGCCGTCATCGGCCAGCCAGTCCCGCAGCTTCGCCATCGCCGCCACAGGCTCGCGCAGATGCTCGAGCACATGGTGCGCGGTGATCACATCGAAGCCGCCCGCGGGCAGCTCCACCTCGCGCCAGGGCCTGGAGATCACTGCGACGCCATAGGCCTGGCGGGCATGGGCCGCGAAGCTTTCGCCCGGCTCGATGCCCGTGACCTGATCGGATAGATCAGACCACGATGCCCACGGCATCTGAGGTCAGCGGCCAGAGCCTGGCCTGCCGGATATCCGATGACGGCATCAGCATCGAGCGAACGGTGCACATTCGCTCCTCCAAGATCTGGGCAGTCGCCAATGCAGTCGGCGAGCCGTTCGACGGAGCGCGCCTCGCCCTCGTAGCGACCGATGTAGCCAAACTCCCGCGTGCGGTGGAAGCCAACGTCCGCTGCCGATGTCAGTGCGTCCCTGGCGCAGTACCAGGCGCCGCGGGCTTCATCATTGAACTCGTTGCCGCCGGCGCGCGTGTGACCCAGGCCGCACAGTCGGTGTTTCGCGTCTTGATTACGTGACAATTCGGCGCCAAGATGACGCCCGATATCAAGCCTTGAGGGTGTGACCATGTCTGATCTGATCGTAGTGGCGTTTGACGACGAAGCGACGGCGTTTGAGCTGCGCGCAGCGCTCGTGAAACTGCAAAAGGAATATCTGCTGCAGATGGAGGACGCCGTGATCGTCACCAAGTCGGCCGACGGCAAGGTGGCGCTGCACCAGCCAGTGAACCTGACCGCGGTTGGGGCCGTGGGGGGGGCCTTCTGGGGTTCGCTGGTGGGTCTGCTGTTCCTGAACCCGCTTATTGGGATGGCGGCAGGGGCAGGGGCCGGAGCGCTTTCGGGCAAGTTCACCGACATCGGAATCAACGACCAGTTCATGAAGGACATGGGCGGGGCGCTGCCCAATGGCGGCGCCGCTGTGTGTGTGCTGGTGCGCAAGATGACAGGCGACAAGGTGCTCGAGCGGCTGACTGCGTTCAAGGACAAGGGCAGGGTTCTGCAAACCTCGCTGTCGAACGAACAGGAAGAAAAGCTGCGCGCCTTCGTGGGCGGGTCGGACAAGGCGCCCTCGGCCTGAAGCGAACCATGAACCGGGGCGGCGAGGAAACGCCAGCTTGCCCCCCCAGCGCCGTGATCTGATCGCCAACCTTCACAGCTGTCCCCGCCACGCCATGTCGTCATCCGACGATCGAGCGCTTCGTTCCGAGGCGATCATCGCGTGGCGCGAGATCGCCGATTTGGGCATCGCCGCGTAGCGCCAGAGCAAAGCGCCCCGTCGCCGCCCGGCCGCCGTTCGGCACGTTGACAGGACCATCCAGACTGTCATGCCGGGACACGGGGTAAGCAGATATCATCGTCATAATAAAATAAGGGCCGAATGATGATTCGACCCTTGGTCTCTAATTGACTGTATATTTGAGCAGCTTCAGAACTTGTAGCTCACAGCGCCGCGAATAATCGAGCCCTTGAGTTCGGTGCTGCTGGCATAGTCGATGCCGTTAAGCGCTCCAACCCCACGCACAGCGGCATTGCCTGCGGCCAGTGTACCTTGCTTGCCGAGATCGAAATACATGTATTCGAGACGAGCAATGATGTTGTTTGTGAAAGCGTACTCTGCTCCAGCTCCGAGCACATAGCCTGTCCGGGTGCGCGAATTGCTGCCTTGCCAGACAAGGGTCGGCGCATCGACGCCCGTGACAGATGAATCGACTGTGCTCTGGCCGTAGGCCAAACCAGCCGTCCCGTAGACGTGGAACCTGTCGAAAGCGACACCTAGCCTGCCGCGCACTGTACCGAGATAGTCAAGTTTGCTGTCCGTCGTCGTAAGCAGGCGAGTGCCGAGCACAGCCAGACCTGTGAAGCTGGCACTCTGCTTCAACTGAGCGCCCTGGATATCTGCTTCCACGCCTGCGACGATCGAGCCGAACTGGGCGCTGGCACCGACCTGACCGCCACCAATGAACCCTTCAGCGCCCGACGTGAGCGATCCCGGAACGAAACCGGGAGCAATGAGGGTCTGGAAGTCTGGTGTTCCGACCGTCACTGTTCGGCGGTCGCCAAAGCCATAGCCGGCGTTGACGCCCAGGTGCACGCCGGCCCAGTTGAAGGCCGGAGCCGCGAAGGTAGGTGCGGCGGGTGCGCGGCTCGGAAAGCCACCGAGATCTGCAGAAAAAGCTGCGCCGGAGGCAGAGATCATCGCGATCAAAGCGATAGCAGAACGCATTTGAAGTCCTTTCTATATGAATTTGACCTCATTCTCCTACGTCATCATGGTTAAGATTCCCTTGAATGCGTACCATGCGGCCACTGCCTTGATCCGGTGACGGCCGAGCGGTTTACGGCGCGCCTGGAGGCCGCCTGTGAGCGGATCGACCATGTCCTCCTGGGCGGACGGCCGAGGGATGCTCTTTTGCCGGGATTGCACACGGTTCCCTTTGAGAAGCGGGCGGTGATTGCGTACCTGGTTGAGGCGGAGACCGTCGTGATCACCAATGTGTTTTGTGGCGGGCGGGACACCGCAGCCCTCTGCAGGCAGGACTGAACCCAGGAGCGCAGGGCCGTTGCATGAACGCCGTTGAGCTGTGAATCGGCTTCGGAGTTTGACCCTTTCAGGCGTCCAGGAATGAGCCCGCTTCTACCGCAGTTTATTGCATGACAGCAGTTTCTGAGCGGCATTCAGGTGGGGTCAGCCTTCGGATCCGATCAGGGGTCAAATGGCGTGCCGGTTCACAGTGCTCGACGAAATCGTGCAAATCCGCCGCAACAGCAAGGCTGCCAGGCGGCTCTTGAACCGGCTGCTCCGGAAACAGGGCATGGCACCCAAGCGCAGGATCACCGGCAAGCTGGGCTCCTACGGCAGGGCGAAGAAGCAGGTCATGCCCAAGGTCGACCATCGCGCGCAGAAGGGGTTGAACATCCGGGCCGAGAACAGCCATGTCCCCTGCAGCCATGTCTCCTGCAGCATATCCCCTTTCGAAAGCCAGAGCGGATCATTCAGCATTTCCGATCGGCACGAGCCCTTCAGCGCCTCGTCTCGATCGTCTCCGCCTTCCGCAATCTCGTCGTCCCGCCCGTTCAAAACGCTCAGCACCCGGCATCGATCTCCATCGGCCCTACGCCCTCGCCCCATGGAAATCCGTCAGCCTCGGGGCATGACGAGAGTGACACAGCGATCCTTCGTGGCCGTCCTGAGTTGACCTGACAGCGCCCTGCAATGACATCGACGCGACGCGGGACTGTTTCTGACGTTGACACGATGACCATCTCGCGCTCGATTGGCCCTCCCCTTGCAAGGCGCGCGAGGTCTTTGCAAGATCAACTGTGCACAGCGCCGGAGGGGAAGACAACTTGACGACGTTTGAACTGAAGCCGAGCCCCAAAACGACGCACTGGGGCTATTTCGATGCTGCCCAACCGGCAACCATGACCGTACCGAGCGGCGCGACCGTTCAAATCACCAGCGTTTCCGGCAGCCGCGAGGTGCTGCCGCCCGCCGGCTTTCATGTGCCGCCCGAGTTGCATGCCATTCACCAGGCACAGGTAGGCATCCCGTTCGGGCCGCACATCCTGACCGGTCCCGTGCATGTCGAAGGGGCTGAGCCCGGGGATGTTCTTGAGGTCCGCATCCGCGATGTCAGGCTTCACCAGGATTGGGGCTTCAACTTCAACCGGCCATTGGCGGGAACGCTGCCGGACGATTTTCAAGACTACCATCTCATGCACATCGCACTCAACGCCGCCCGCATGGTCGGTACGATGCCGTGGGGTCTGGAACTGCCTCTTGCGCCATTTTTCGGTGTCATGGGCGTTGCACCGCCGCCCTCATGGGGGCGCTGCACCTCGGTCATCCCGCGTGCCTTCGGCGGCAACATGGACAACAAGGAACTGGTTGCGGGCAGCACGCTCTACCTGCCGGTTTTTGTGGAGGGCGCGGGTTTCTCGTGTGGTGACGGGCACGCCTTGCAAGGCGATGGCGAGGTCAACGTCACGGCCATCGAAACGGCGCTGACCGGAACTTTCGAGCT
>JAPLOU010000077.1:562-25637 GCA_026400535.1 Hyphomicrobiales bacterium | reverse complement strand
GCCCGGGCCCCTGCAGGGGTCCGGGCTGTCACGCTTTCGTTTCCGGTCGCAGGTTGCGGCTTCAGTCGGCGGGTCGGCTGTCGGCACTGGCCTTGTTTTGCTCCGCCCCGGCTGTCGCGCGTTTGCGGCTGGCGGAGTGCTTCAGGCGGTAGCTGTCGCCGTTCAGTTCGAGGATGCGCCGGAACAGGTCACGTGGCACAGCGACCTCGGCCATCTGGAAGACGGCGTAGCGGGCGTGGACGATCACCTGTCAGACAAGATATGCAACTGTAATGCTAGGCGGCGTGCCCCAAGGGGCGGATGGTCGCGACGATCTCAGGCTCCCGCACGCGGGCCTGCGCCAAGTCATAAGCCAGCTGCATCCTGAGCCACGTCTCCGCCGATGATCCGAAGACCTTCTCGAACCGGATCGCCATGTCGGGCGTGATGCTGCTGCGGCCATTCATGATTTTGTCAAGCGTCTGGCGGCTCACGCCAAGAATCTTCGCCGCCGCTCCCGCAGTGAGCTTCAGCTCCGGCAGGCAATCCTCCTTGATGATCCGGCCCGGATGGGGCGGGTTCTTCATGGCCATGACTGATCCCTCCTAATGGTAGTCCACATGATCGACATCGAGCGCATCACCATCCTCGAAGCGAAAGATGATGCGCCAGTTTCCCGTCACCTTGACGGCGTAGAAGCCTTTGAGATCACCTGCCAGCTTGTGAAAGCCGTAGCCTGCGACGTTCATATCATCCGCTACCCTTGACGCATCGAGCGTGGCCAGCCGGTTTTCGATCCGGTTGACTTGGTCGGCCGGAACGCCACGCGGGTCCCCGTCATCGAACAGCTTGCGCAATGCCTTGTTCTTGAACGTCCTGATCATTCCGCAATCCCGATGCCATGTTCTTATACTGACTGTTGTCAGTTGTCAAAGATGCGCTGCCACATCCTTGGGCAACGAGTTCAGGTTAACGGGGGGGGCAGGATTGTGTGACGTGAAGGACGTTGTTGCACGAAGAATTCTCGGGTCGCAACGCGTCCTTCCCCATTGGCTTCAGGCGACACGCACCGAAATCGGCCGGCTAAGTTCGTTCATGCGGTTGAGAGCTTTGACGGCTATTCTGGCTTAGGTCTTGCGCTGCGGATGGCCGCGCGATCTCGACAAGATCGCCCAAAGCCTCAACACCAGACCGCGCGCCGTCCTCGGCTTCCAAACACCCGAGGAAGTCTTTATGGCTGAGCTATCGAAACTCGGTGATGCACTTCAGATTTGAGACCACCGGGCTTCGCTCATTTCCGCGCCGCTGCGCGCGGTGTGAACCCTAAAACCGTTGGCGCGAAGAAATTTGGCGACGAGCGAAAGAATTTGGCCGTCATCATCGACGACAAGAACTTCGAATGACGATGGCAATGGGCCCTTGATGGGCTGCGCTTGTTGAGCGAGATCACGACTCATCATTCGACCTTGCAACTGCGCGGCTTCATCGTTGTTTCGACATTGTAACAGATCATTTCAGTCCGCTCGACTCTCCAGCGTCTCCTTGCCCAACTGGCAAGCCCGCGCCTGATCGCGCAGCCGGGCATAGTCCAGCAGGCATTAGCGAGACACAAACGCTATGGCCTCAGCCTGCTGCAAAAAAGTGGCTACGGTTTCTCGCCGAACGCATGCTCTGAAACGTTTGCCTTATAGGGCGCGATTGAATTGGCCATCGCATTGACACGAAGTTAGTAGCGCGCTACCTTCTCATCGCTCGCTTGACGATCGTTCCAGCGTGGCTCGGCTGGCTGCAGCTTCACAGGATTCCCGAAAGGTGTCGCATGCCCAGGATCGCGCCAAAAGATGGCCATGACAAGTTCTCGCGCTACCGCGCCGCCAAGCAACGGCAAGGCCTCAAGATGATCCGGCTCTGGGTGCCCGATCCTGCTGCGCCCGGCTTCAAAGAGGAAGCAGAACGCCAGGCTCGCATCCTTCGCGGCGCGGCGGAAGAGCGCGAAGTGCTTGACTTCATCGAGGCCGCCACCACCGATCTCGGCCTCGAACCTTATGACTGGGGTCCTGACGGCCCGCCTCACTGGCCTGGCAAAGAGCAAGCCGGCGAGCGGCGATGAAGCGCGGCGATCTGGTGACAGTCGCCCTTCCCGGCGACTATGGCAAACCGCGTCCCGCTGTCGTGGTGCAGTCCGATCACTTGCCTCAAACCGACAGCGTCATGGTTTGCCTGACCACCTCGACCCGGCGCGGCCTGCCGCTTTATCGACTGGCCGTCGAGCCGACGGCCGCGAACGGCTTGCGGCAACCGACAGAAATCATGGCCGACAAGGTGATGTCGGCGCGGCGTGACAAGGTCGGGCCTGTCATCGGCCGGCTCAGCGATGCCGATCTGCTGGTGCTCAACCGCATGCTGGCCTTCGCGCTCGGGCTCGCCGACCCAGTGCCGGGGACGGCACTGTCAGATTGAAATCGGCTTGCCGTCAGGGTGGGCGGCGCTGGCCTCGATGGCATGAGCAACGCCCGCATCTTTCGATACTTCAAGACGAGCCCCGAGATCATCCGCCTGGCGGTCATGATGTATGTCCGCTATCCGCTCTCGCTCAGGAACGTGGAGGACCTGCTCCACGAGCGCGGGGTCGACATCACCCATGAGACACGGTGCGGTTCTGGTGCAATCGGTTCGGGACGATCTTCGCGGCCGAGATCAGGCGCAGCCGGGTGCAGGCGATGCGATCATTCAAGCATCGGCGTTGGCATCTCGACGAGGTCTTCGTGAAGATCAACGGGGTTAAGCATTACCTGTGGCGCGCCGTCGACCACGAAGGCGAGGTTCTCGAGAGCTTTGTCACGGAAGCGCCGGGACAAGAAGGCGGCACTGAGGTTCCTCAGGCAATCGCTTCGGCGGCGTGGCTCCACGGAGACAATCGTGACCGATCGCCTGGCGTCCTATGGTGTTGCGCTCAAGGTTCTGGGTGCCATCGACAAACGGGAGATCGGCCGATGGTTGAACAACCGGGCCGAGTGCTCCCATCAACCGTTTCGACGACAAGAACGCGCCATGCTCCGCTTCCGGCGGATGCGAAACCGAAGGTCCGCGAAGCGCGTTTTGCAGAAATTTGCCCCCGTCCATGGCCAGATCCACAACCAATTCGCTTCGCGGCCCTTCGGGTCAACCAGGAACAACACCTCTCATCCAGGCCAATGTTTAGGGAAAGACGAACCGCCGCACGCGCCGCATGGCGTCAACTTTGCGCGGCCTGATCCATGCCGGGGCAGGGGGCTTTCGGAGACTTTTTTGGTTTGTCCGACCCAAAAAAGCCGTCCACACATGACAGCACCGCGATGGTCCGTCTCCCGTTTCACCTTCTGCCGATCCTCCTGCTTCCAACGCCGCTCGCCGCCAGGCCATGTTGGTGGTCCGCATGGACGACCTGGCCCGCGTCTTGTCCGGCACGTGCCTTGTGTGGATGCGTCTTGTCTTGACATGGACCATTCATTGGTCCAATTTGAGCAGGGCGTCATCCAGGTCAATGGAGGTGTTTGTCATGCGGGTTCCTGTGAGCGAAGCAAAAGGGCAACTGACCGAACTGGTGCGGCGTGCCGAAGCCGGTGACGACGTGGTGCTGACCCGTCATGGCCAGGCTACCGTGCGGCTTGTGCCGGTCACGACCGCGCCGGAACCTGCCGCACGCCGGAACTTGCTCGAGGCCCTGCGCCGGACAGCCTCCGTCAAGGCGAGCCCTGGACCTGATGCGGCGCGCAGCCAGGACGAGCTCTACGGCGATGATGGCCTGCCAGAATGACACACGGCCTCAATGCCCGACACTGAGATGATCGCCGTCGACACCTCGGCCCTGATGGCCATCTTGCTTGACGAGCCCGATGCCGAACGCTGCATCGCAGCTCTGACCGCGCCCTCGGGTGTGCGGATTTCAGCCGGCACGTTTGCCGAGTGCCTGATTGTTGCAGCGCGGCGGAACGTCGGTGACGAGATGGCGGCCCTGCTCGATGGCTTCGGCTTCGAGATCGTTTCCGTCACCCCGGCAGCCGCAAGGCGCATCTCCGAAGCGTACAGCCGTTGGGGCAAGGGCGTCCACAAGGCCGGTCTCAACTTCGGAGACTGCTTTGCTTATGAGGTGGCCAAGGAGCATGATTGCCCACTGCTTTACATCGGTGATGATTTCACCCGTACGGATCTTGCCAGCGCACTTCAGTCAGATTGAGCCGGCCCGCCGTCTTACGGGCTATCTTGCATGCCATCTTCTCCAGCTTGTGTGCCGCTGTCGGGGCGTTGGTGCACGGATGGGCATTCGCGGGTATGAGCTGCAACTTTGCAGCCGTTCCGAGTACCCGCATGCCGTTCAAGTTCCACGCCGTCCAGCGTCATCGCATTCCCAAAGCCCGCTATCATGTTGAGAGCTGGCCTGAGTACGATCGCGGACTGGTCCGGCGTGGCGATATCCGGGTGTGGTTGTCAGACGGCGGCGGGGACTGGTCACGACGCGCAGAAAATCGCCCTCATCATGCTTTTGCAAAAGCTCGATCAGGGGCATGTTGGTCTCGGTCATCGGGGTTCTCCTCGGTCCGTGGTTGAAGCTCGCAACTCCACCATAAACCGACGTCCTCGATGACCACCCCGGTTACACCGCCAGCACGGCGGAAATTTCCACCACGTCCTCGGACACGACCGGGGCCAGCGGCCATCAAACCGCGTCAACAGGCCGGACACATGACCGATCCCTGTCTCGAACCAAAGCTGAACCTCCACCCTTGACCCAAACAAGCCGTCCACACATGACAGCACCTGACTGACCGCGCATGCATGGCGACGCCACGACAAATACTGCGGCGGTTAGGCGGCGGGCGGCCGGCCATTCACCGTGATTGGCGCGGTGACGCCGGCGCCCAGCGACCTTTGCACCATGACGCTATCGGACCACATGCCGAAGCGATAGGCGACGCCTGGCAACAGGCCGACCCGCGCAAAGCCGAAACGCTCATGCAGCGTAAGCGACGCGACATTCTCGGCGTCGATATAGCCAATCATTTGCCTGAAACCGGATGCAGCGCAGGCGTCGATGAGCGCCTGCATCAGCAGGCGTCCTATGCCCTGGCCGTGATGGTCGTGATGGACATAGATCGAGTGCTTGACGGTGAAACGGTAGGCCGGCCGTTTCCGGAAGAGCACGACATACGCATAGCCGACAACCTCGCCTCGGAGCGTCGCGACGAGATGCGGCAGCTTCCGGTTGCGCAGGTTCTTGCGTCGGTCTTTCAGATCGTCGGGCTGCGGCGTTCCTGTTTCCTCGACCCCGTCCTCGATGCCGCGCCGGATATGCCGGCGGTAGATTGCCAGCATGGGCTCGACATCAATGTCGCGCGAGGGCCGGACGACAATGGCAGCAGGCGTTTCGATCATGACAATCTCAACCGCCTGCCTGTTGGCTCACAACATAGGTGTAGAGCCGCACAGCGCCAGTGTGATCGGTCTCGCGATAGATGCCCTGGATCTCGACATCAAAGCCCGGGAAAGTGTTGAAGCTCGCTTCGAACATCCTGAGATAATCGATCATCGGCTGGGCCCGTTCGGTCAGGCGCTCGCCGGGGACGATGGTCGCGATGCCCGGCGGGTAGACGACGAAGGGTGTTGTGGCAATGCGGCCGGCGATGGCGTCGATCGGCAGATAATCGACATCGTTGCGTGTCAGGCAGCGTGCTGCGTCATGGGGTGACATTGCCATCTCCGGCAGGTGTTCTGGTGCAAACTGCTTAGCCTGCAGGCCGCTGACATCGTGATCGCGGAAGAAGCGGTGCATCTCCCCGCACAGATCACGCAGACGCACGCCGTCATAGCGCGTCGGCCGGCGCCGATAGAACTCCGGAATTGCGTCTTCGAGCAGAACGTTCTCGTCATGGAGTTTCTTGAAGGCGACGAGCCCGCTGATCAAGGTTCCAGCCTTGCTGGCCTCGACACCCGGCGTAAGCAGGAAGAGCAGCGAATTGAGGTCGTTCTTTTCGGCGACGATGCGGTTCTCGCGCAGGAACTGGGCGACGACCGGCGCCGGAATGCCATGCTCGGCGTAGGCACCTGTCGCGCGGTCGAAGCCCGGGGTCAGCAGCGTCAGCTTGTTGGGGTCGATCATGGCAAAGCCCGCTTCCATGCCTGTAAATCCGTGCCAGTCCGCACCGGGCGCAAGCTGCCAACAGGCTGGATCGCTCGCGAGCTTGTCGGTCGAGACCATTTCCCAGGCGACGTCGTGAACCCCGCCCTCGCGCGCCGCATCGGGAATCCTCACGCGTTCGGGCACGAAGGGTTCGAAGAACCAGCGCCGCTCGGGCCGCGCCTCCTTGTCCTCAAACTCGCGCCGGACGGCCCGGATTTTCTTGCGCAGCTCGATACCGAGCCGGATCGTATCGTCCCAGAGCACCTCGCCGGAGCGGCCCTTCATCATTTGCGCCCCGACATCAAGCGAGGCGAAAAGTGGATAGAACGGTGAGGTCGAGGCGTACTGCATGAAGCTCTCGTTGAATCGGCGATGCTCGACGCGACGCTTCTGCCCCTTGATATGCCGATCCTTCATGTGGATTTGCGAGGCTTGGCTGAAGCTGGCCAGCTGCTTGTGGGTCGACTGCGTCGCGATGATGCCGGGCGACTCGGGCCCCAGGTCCTTCAGCCCCATGGCGAAGCGCCCTGCATAAAGTGGGTGGAACTTCATGAAGCCGGCCCAGGCCTCGTCGAACATGATATAGTCGCACAGGTGGCCAATGCGATCGAGGATCATCTGAGCGCTGTGGATCGTGCCGTCATAGGTGCATTGCTCGACCACGGCGACGCGGAACGGGCGCGGCTTCTTCCAGGCTTCCGGATCCTTGACTAGCGGATTGGTTCGGATGCGCTCGCGCAGGGCCACTTCGTCGAAGGTGTCCCAGCGCATCGGGCCGATCAGCCCCCAGGCATTGCGGATCGTCGGGATGTAGACGGGAATGCCGCCGGCGATCAGCAGCGCGCCGTGATGAGCGGCCTTGTGGTTGTTGCGGTCGAACAGCACGAGATCGCCATCCGTCACCAGCGCGGCCAGCACGACCTTGTTGGAGGTCGAGGTGCCGTTGAGCACGAAATAAGTCTTTTCCGCTCCGAAAATCTGAGCGGCCTCCTTTTGCGCCTTGAGGGCTGGCCCCTCATGGGTCAGGAGGTCGCCAAGATCGAGCACCGAATTGTCGAGGTCGTCACGGAAGACCGCTTCGCCGAGGTGCTCCATGAAGACGCGGCCGATCGGGCTGCGGCTGTAGAACACGCCGCCATTATGGCCCGGGCATGTCCAGAGATGATTGCCCTCCTCGGCATAGTCCACCAACGCGCCGAAGAACGGCGTCTTCAGCGTCTCGGCATATTGCTTCAGCCGGCTGATCAGGCTCTTGGCGATGAACGGCGGCGTTTCCTCCGACAAGAAGATGTAGCCGTCGATGAAGTCGAGCACCTCGACCGGCACGTCCTCGAAGCGTTTGCGGCGGATCAGCAGGATGATCGGGAACTCGAGGCCACGCCGGCGCATCAGGTTAATGAGCGCGGCCGTTTTGCCTTCCAGCCCCTTCTTGCCCCAGTCGACGACCATGCAGCCGATGGCCGCGTCGGTTTGCACCGCGATTTCGGCGTCTTCGAGCTTTCGGGCTTTCACGACCTCGAATCCGGAACGTTCGATCTCGTCAACGATCTGGTGAAAGCGGATCCCTTCGAGATCCTCTGCATCAAAGTTCGGCGTCGCGAACAAGAAGGTGAAGCGCTTGAAATAGTCCATCTCGACTCCGCTAACTGAGATTTGACGTTGCAGCGAGTCACATGACAACGAGGCGACTGAGTTGCCGCGTGGGCACTATTCAGAGGTCGTGGTCGAGTAGCTCAACGCCGGATGGTCTCGTAAGACACAACGATCCTGCGTTCCAGCAGCATTTCCTCGACCAGGCGCAGGCTCAGCGGAAAGCGGAAATACAGCCAGCCGGCATGGGTACTGTCAACTTGCCGACCGGCTGCCCTGCGAAGACAGGGCGCTTTCCCCTGGCTCTACGCGGCGATGCCCAGCTCGGCGATTTCAAGCCACACGACCATCGCCTCGGAACAGGCCTGCGGGCATGCATGAGAGTACCTACTTTCGGTTGCTTGGCGCTATCGACAGGGCGACCGAGCAGGCCTCGGCGTGCGGATCATGAAACGTCGCCTGCGGGGGAGCCAGCAGATGCGGGTCGATCGCCCAGGCTGAAGGAGCGGTAGACATAGGTACTCTTTGCGTTGACGCTGGCTTCCGCCGCGGCAAGCGTCTTGATGCGGGCGTGGTAGGGCGAGTACACGCAGACGGGGTCGGTGGCGGATGCATCTCCCGTCAGCGCAAGGGCTTGACAGCGACAGCCGCCCCAGTCGCGCTCCTTGCGATCGCAAGACCGGCAGGGCTCAAGCATCCAGTCGGTCCCACGATAGGCCATGAAGGCTGGCGACGATGTCCAGATGTCGGCCAGCGTCCGGTCCCTCACAGACCAGAACTCCAAACCTTGGATCGTCTCGGCCGCGTGGCATGGCAGGACGCGGCCCGAAGGGGTGACGTTGATCAGCCGCCGTCCCCAACCGCCGACACAAGCCTTTGGATAAGTCGCGTAATAATCTGGCACGACCAGGTCGATCAGGAGCCGCCCCTCAAGCGCCTTTCGTGCAGTCTCCACGATCTGGATGGAGCGGTCCACATCGGCCTTGGTTGGCATCAGGGCGGCACGGTTCATGGAGGCCCAGCCGTAATACTGCGTGTGTGCGACTTCCAGGCGCCGGGCGCCGAGCGCCACCGCAAGGTCGATGAAGCGGTCCACCTCGTCGATATTGCCGCGGTGGATCACTGCGTTCAGCGTCAGCGGGAGCCCGAGCGCCGTGACGCGGCCGGCAAAGGCCATCTTCTGCGCCTGGGCGTTCACGAAACCGCCGATCCTTTCGGCATTCGCCTTGTCAACTGCCTGGAAGGACAGCTGAACATGGTCCAGCCCTGCATCAGCCAGCGCATTGAGCTTCTCCAGCGCGCCGCCAACACCGGATGTGATGAGGTTCGAGTAAAGACCGGTACGCGCGCAATGCGCGATGATCTCGACGATATCAGTCCGGATGGTCGGCTCACCGCCCGACAAGTGCACATGCAGGACGCCAAGCGCTGCCGCTTCCGACAGGACGCGCCGCCAGGTTGCCGTGTCGAGCTCGCCCGAGCGTTTGTCGAGCTCCAGTGGGTTCGAGCAATAGGGGCAGCGAAGCTGGCAGCGATGGGTGAGTTCGGCCAAAAGGCCGATTGGGGCGGGCAACTCGGGAGCAGATGCGTTCATCGATCGAGCACCCGTTTCCTCAAGAGCTCATCAAGCAGGTCGATCACGTCGCGCTCAATCACGCCCCGGTCTTCCACATATTTCTCGGCAAGCGCGGTGACGATGTCATCGACGCTGCGGATCCCGTCGACGAAGCCAAGCACGTCGGCCGCCACTGCATCAAGATCAAAGGTACGCTCAGGAGCTAGCAGCACATGAGTACCCCTGACGTCGTCGAAGCGTAGGCGAGATCCGCGAGGCAAGCGCAGCACGTCGTCGAGGCGAAGAAGCTCCCTCATGCAGTCGTCTCTCCGCCTGGGGTCCAGGCGCCTGGAGGAGGCAGACCTGGATCAACATAGGCATGATGCAGCGCGTCCAGCTGGCTCCACAAAACGTCACATTTGAAACGTAACGCGCCAAGAACCTGCGCCTGAAGGGATGGCGTGACGGCGTGGGCCGTCACATAGGCCAGAGCGAATTCGGCGTCGCGGGGCGCCTGTGTCATCCGCTTGTCGAAGTAGGTGAGCGTGTCCTTTGAAACAAAGTCATAAGCTGCGAGCATTCCTGCGACCCGTTCGGAGATGATGATGGGGGCAAACAGCTCGGTCAACGACGAGGCGATCGCCTCCAGGAGGCTCCGCTCCCGCACGAAATGAACATAAGCCTCGACGGCGAAGCGCGTGGCCGGAAGAATACCCCTCGCTGCAACGACATAGGCTCGCGAAAAGCCAAGGCTGTCAGTCAGCTTGAGCCAGCGTTCTATGCCCCCGTCGCCCTCCGCCTCACCATCATGGTCGACAAGGCGTTGCCGCCAGATCCGGCGAAGGGAGGCGTCTTCCATGCGGGCGACGATCGATGCGTCCTTTATCGGGATCATGGCCTGGTAGCAGTAGCGGTTCAGTGCCCAAGCCCGGACCTGGTCCTGGTTCAGTCTCCCCCCGTGGAGCAAACGATGAAAGGGGTGCAGGTTGTGGTAGCGACTGGCGCCGATGGCGCGCAGGGCCGCCTCGAATTCGTCGGGATTGAGGAGCCGGCCTGTCTCAGCCGGGGCGATCGACGACGAGGCGGCGAAGACGGTGACAGCTGAGCTCATTGCCTGTTCCAAGCTGGTCTTGGGGAGGGGGCCGACGTTGGGAGATCGAGCATGAGCCCGTCGTAAGCGACAGTCCAGCCAGCTTCTTCCACATGGCGGCGCTCGGCGGAGTCATCGATGAGGATGGGATTGGTGTTGTTGATATGAACGAACACGCGTTGCCCAATAGAGCAGTCGGCCAGCGCGGCGATAGCGCCCTTGGCGCCGTTAATGGGAACGTGACCCATTCGCCAGCCTGTCTTGGCGCCGACACCGGCACGGATGAGATCGTCATTCTCCAGAACAGTGCCGTCGAACAGCAAGGCGTCGACCCCATCCACTTTCTGACGCAGGTCCTCCGAGACCCGGGCGCAGCCCGGCACGTACGCGATGCGCCGCCCATCGGCTTCGAACATGACGCCGACCGTAGTTTCGCCCTCTTCGCCTATCACGAGGTCTTCGCCCTCCAGCCAAAGCGGGACCTTTCCAGGCACCGGGAAAAGAGTTGCCAGCAAGCCTGGCACGGGCTCGAATGTGGCTTCGAGTCGTACCTCGCGGCGGGCCACGCAAGTTGGGTTCACCACATCGAAGATCCGGTTCGCGGCGATTGCACCAAGGATCCCGGCTGTCGCGAAGAGGTCGAAGGGCTGGCTCTCCCGCAAGGTGAAAAGGCCCGCCACGTGATCGATGTCGCCGTTGGTCAGAAGCACCGCCTGGATCGGGGAATGCCGCAGCCCGGATCTGGGATGAAGCACGGGCGTCGCGGCGATCTGCTGGCGGATATCGGGCGAGGCATTGACGAGGAGCCATGCGTCCCCGTCGCATGAAACTGCGAGGCCTGACTGGGTACGCGGCCTGACCCGCGGATCACCCGCCCAGGCGAGGCGGCAGACGGGGCAGCGGCAATTCCATTGAGGAACGCCGCCGCCTGCCGCCGAACCGAGCACGATCGCTTGCATCAGGTCCTGGCATGCTGCGTCGGCACTTAGATGCGCGACGCTATCAAATCAGAACCGTATCGATTTCCGCTGAATCGTAGCTCGTCACTTCCATGCCGACGCACACTTCCTGAATAACCGGCTTTACCCACTTCATTGCATCCTCCTCGCGACCTGAATAACCCCATTGTTCATCATTCGGAATTCGTGTGACGGGGTTTCAATCACAGATACATTATTACGGCTAACCACGGTCTCGGCAAGCCCTCTCGAAAGCCCTCTCGACAAGTCCTCTCGACATGTTGCCAACCACAACATGATCCGTGCACGGCCGGTTTCAGAGCCCTTCCGCAGAAGCCCTCTCAAAGCCAGAGCAACGCCCGATCGCCCCGTTGCACCAAAGCCCCATTCTTCAAGACGTTGCCCGGCGAGCCGTGGCGCTCTGCGTGGGCTGCGTCACCAGAAACTTGCTTGCGCAAGCTTGACGCTGGTCCTAGACTTCCCTGGCGCTAAAGATCACGAGATCTCAAAGCATGGCGCCTTGCCGGCTTACTGCGGCAAGCAAGCAGAAAAGGGAGGAACGAATTGTGATGAAACGTACGAACAGCCTTCTGCCTTATGCACTGCTGGCTTCGCTGGCCATCTCCGGATCAGCGGTCGCCCAAACCGCAGGTGGAGTGCCTAACCTGACCAGCACGACAGTGCTTAAGGACCGCGACAATGTGATCTGGGACCTGGCGTTCTTGCCCGACGGCACGATGTTCTTCACCGAGCGCTGCGGTGGCCTCTCCGTTCGCCAGCCATCCGGCACGGTCATTCCCCTCCTTGGGATCAAGGACTCCAAGGGCTTTCCACAAACTGCTTCTGACCTGTTCTGCGGCGGACAGGCCGGTATGGCAGGAGTGGCCATCGATCCTGATTTCGCAACCAACCGGTTTGTATACGTCTACTCGGCGTCGAGCATGACCGCGCCTGGCAACAACCGCGTCTTGCGCCTGACGGTCAGTCCCGATCTTCGGAGTGTTTCGAACCGGCAGGACATCGTCACCGACATCGCCTACAAGCCCGCCAAAAGTGACCATCCGTTCGGCGACCCGGGTGCGCATAACGGGGGACGCCTCCGCTTTGGTCCGGCGGATGGGTTCCTCTATGTGACGACAGGTGACATCCACAGCGGCGAAGGCCCGCAGAGCCCAACCAGGATCGCGGGCAAGGTGCTCCGCATCGATCGTGAAGGCAGGGCGGCGCCCGGCAATAACCCCCCGCAAGGCTTCGATCCTCGGGTCTTCACCTACGGGCATCGTAATCCGCAGGGCATCTGCTTCCGGCCCGGCACCAACCAAGCCTTCACGTCCGAGAACGGCCCGTGGCACAGCGACGAAGTGACGGCGCTTGTGGCTGGCGGAAACGCCGGTTGGGATCCTCGCCCGAACGTCAATGGACGTGGCCCCTGCCCGGACAATTACTGCGGTTATTCGCCAAACCAAATGGGCGCGATGCCCCCTGCAGAGCGGGCGGCTTTCATGCCGATGACCGACACAAAGGCCTACCCGAATGCGATGAAGCCAGCCTGGAACAACGATGGGCTGTCTCAGGGGATGATGGGATGCGCGTTCTTGAACGGTCCGCAATGGAAGGACTGGAACGGCAGGATGGTGGTGACCTTCACCGGCATTGGTATCCACGGAACGCCGGTGGGCAATCGCCTCGACGTGCTCAACATCAGCGCGGATGGGGCGTCAGCCACCCGCACGACGGTGTCGCTGCCAATGCCCGCGGGCCGCTTCCGTTCTGTCGCGCAAGGTCCAGATGGGAGCATGTACGCGTCAACCGACACGGGTGAAGTCTACCAACTCAAGCCGAATTGAGGGGGGACAATCTCGGCCGCGCCGGCGGGCGCGGCCGAGCGCCTTCAATCGCGATGTGGGCCCTTCAAGACGGCCATTCACAATGGGAAATCGGATGAAGATGCACTCCTTTGCTATGATCGCTCTTGCCCTGCTTGTATCACAGACCGCCCTTGCCAGCCCGGAGTTAGCCCGGAGCAAGAATTGCGTCGCCTGCCATCACATGGAGCGCAAGATGATCGGGCCATCCTACAAGGCCGTCGCCGAGCGCTACGCTAGGGACGAAGCTGCGGCCGCGACCCTGAATGAGAAGGTTCTCAGGGGCGGCGTGGGCAATTGGGGGCAGACGCCGATGCCGCCGCAACCAAGTGTGACTCCGGCGGAAGCCGAAACTCTTGTGAAATGGATTCTTGCCCAGCAGTAGCAGCTTGTTGTCAATGGCGGTGCAATTTCCGGCCAGCAGGGCGGCGTAAAAGTCTGCCACTTGTGCTTGAGCGGGTGGTGAAGCGTGAAAGCCCGGGGCCCTGCAGGGGTCCGGGCTGTCACGCTTTCGTTTCCGGTCGCAGGTTGCGGCTTCAGTCGGCGGGTCGGCTGTCGGCACTAGCCTTGTTTTGCTCCGCCCCGGCTGTCGCGCGTTTGCGGCTGGCCGAGTGCTTCAGGCGTTAGCTGTCGCCGTTCAGTTCAGGCAAGTGGCATGGTGGCTCAGCGCGGCGGTGCTTCGCCTTGCAGACCACGTTCGCCAGCGGGCCCCTGCGGTCCGGGCAGGCCGCGTTCCCCAGCGGAGCCCTGCGCTCCGGGCGAGCCGCGTTCGCCAGAAGGGCCTTGAGGCCCGCGTTCACCGGCCAACCCCTGCGGGCCAGCCGGACCGGCCGGGCCCTGGGGCCCAGCGGAACCAGCTGGGCCGACCGCCCCCTGCGGGCCTGCTGGTCCAACTGCTCCTGCTGGTCCAGCTGGTCCAACTGCTCCTGCTGGTCCAACTGCTCCAGCTGGACCGGGCGGCCCCTGGGGACCTGGACCGCGCAAGCCGCTCACCATGATGCTGGTCAGCAAGGCTGTCAGAAAGGCCGCTGCAATGGCCCCACCAACAGGGTTTGCAGCCATCCACTGTTTCAACTTGTCCATGTGCCCCTCAGCCCTAACCGCCATTTTCGACTGATCACTGCTTTAACTCTGCCGCCTCAGGAGGTTCTTGGCAAGCTCAGGGTCCCTCAGCTGGGTCATGTCTCTTTATTGAAGCCGACATTTCCCCTACAGGCAGCCCGTCCGCCCCCGCTTGCCCCAGAATAGCCCGGCTTTGGTCCCGTTGGAAGGTGGGATCGTGTATCGCAACGTTCGAAGCGGCAGACTCGTCGGCTTGACCGCCATGCCACACCCCGGACGGGCGGTTCTCGCTGGTTTGTCCACAATGCGGGCGCACTTCGCCTGTCGCCTGCTTCGCGCAACCGCTTCCTGCCGTCAGCATGATCTCGGCTCTCGTGGTCGCAGATCGTCAATCATGTCGAGGATTCGCCGGAACAGGTCACGCGGCACGGTGACCTCGGCCATCAGGAAGACGGCGTAGGGGGTCCTGTCAGGTTGACGACCTGTCGACGAACATCGGCTTTTCGAGCGCGATGATCATGGCATCGACATCCATTGATCGCGGCGACCGGTTTCCGGCGGACGTCGTCGAGCAGGCTGTCTGGCTCTCTATCCGCTTTTCGCTCAGCCTGCGGATGGTCGAGGACTTGTTGCGGCGCGCGGGATCGTCGTCAGCCATGAATCCGGCAGAAAACCGTGCGGTTCCGGGCTCAGACGGTCGGACGGACCTGCGCCAGCAGGATCCGTCGGCGCGTCCCGCAGTTCGGCGACACGTGGCATCGCGGCGCGGTCGTGATCGCGATCAACGGCAAGACGCAGTGCCATGTTCGCGCCGTCGATGCGGACGGATTGTGGCGGCCTGGTTCCTGGCGCCCTGATTCAGGGCCGCGAGGGCCAGCGCGCGGCGGAGAAGCGCGCAGTGGAGAAGCTCGCAGCGCAGAAGCTCCTGCGAAGTTCATCCGCAAGCCATCCCGCACGCCGCGCCTGATGGTCACCGACAAGCCCGGTTCTGATGGCGCGGCCCGGACCGGGATGGGCCTGAATGTCGAGCATCGCCAGCACAAGCGCACCTGCCGACGCTGAGGCGCAAGAGGATCATGACGCGGTTCACATCCGCCCGACACCTGAAGCGCCTCGTCTTGATCCACGATGGGGTCGCCACCCTCCACACCTGTCCCCGCCACGCCATGTCGTCATCTGACGATCGCGCGCTTCGGTCCGGGGCGATGGTCGCGTGGCGCAAGGTCGCCGAACGGGGCGTGGCCGCGTAGCGCCAGGGGAAAGCGCCCCCGCTTTGCAGGGCCGCCGGTCGGCACGTTGCCAGTTCCCGGACAACAGCCGCAGGCTGGCCGGCATCGGTTTGGGCTTGTCAAAATCCGGAAATCGCGGCAGATTTGACCTCATATCGGCGTTCATCTGGAGAATTCAGGTTCAGAAGTCAGGTTCTGACCCTTGGGTTCTTATCCAACCCAGTGAAGGGGCAGTCTCCCATGATCTTGAAACGCGGCCTCATCGCAATCTTCATGCTTGTTGCTCTGGCGGGCGGCGGGCGTTATGCCCACGCCCAGCCGGCCGAGACGATCTATACCGGCGGCGACATCATCACGATGGCGGGAAGAACGCCGTTCTATGCCCAGGCCCTGGCCGTCCGGGGCGGCAAGATCGCGCATGTGGGATCGCTGGCGGGAGCCTTGCGGCTGAAGGGCCGCGCCACCCGCATGGTCGATCTGGGCGGCAAGACGATGCTGCCGGGCTTCATCGACGGCCATGGTCACATGGTCTATTTCGGCAAGAACATGATTGATGCGGACCTGGTCGGGACGCCGGACGTCGCTGATCTGATCGCCAGGATGAAGGTCCAGGCGGCCCGGACACCACCGGGGGCCTGGATCGTCGGCTTCGGTTACAACGCTGCCAAGATGGCCGACCGGCGGCATCCGACCCGCGCCGAACTGGACGCCATCGCGGCCGACAGGCCCATCATGGTGGTTGACTCCTCAGGGCATCTCGGGTCGGCCAACTCGGCGGCCTTTCGTGAAGCCGGCATCGGCGCCGACACGCCCGATCCGGAGGGCGGCAATTTTGCCCGCATCCCTGGCAGCCGCGAGCTGCTTGGGGCGATGGAGGAAACCGCACTGTTTGCTGTGCGCGCCAGGAGACCGCCTTTCACCGGCAAACTCGCCGACGATGTGATCACCGGCGCCGCCCGGGAGTGGGCGCGCCACGGCCAGACCACCGCGCAGGAGTGTGGTGTGGGGCTGGGCAATGACGACATCGACATCATCCGCAACGCGATTGACAAGAAGCTCCTGCCGATCGACCTTTATCTGTGCGCCAAGGATTCTGCGACGGACGACGTGGTTGCGGCCGCCTATTCGGTCGCAACCGCATTCAACCGAAAGGCGGACGGAGCGGCCAAAAATCTGCTGGCGGCGCGCCCCGATCTCGACCGTCGCTATATCAACCGCGTGCGCCTCGGCGGCATCAAGTTCTGGCTCGATGGCAGCCCGGATACGGGCTGGTTCACCAAGCCTTATGCCAACAATCCTCCGGGCAAGACGGGCGCATATGTCGGCTTCCAGCAGCTCCCCGACGACGTCCTTTTCGCGGCGTTCGACAAGTACTGGACCACGGGGATGCAGATCAACATGCATGTCCAGGGCGACGCCGCGGCGGAACAGGCCCTGCGGGCCATCGAGGCCGCCGTGCGCAAGCACGGGATGCGCGATCACCGGCCCGTGTTCATCCACGCCACCTACATGCGGCCCGACCAGATCCGGCGGATGAAGGCCGTGGGTGGCGTGCCGACCTATCTGACCGGCGCGATCCCCAAGCTCGGCGAGATCGTGATCCATCTGTGGGGGCCGGAACGCGCTCATGCCAGTGTGGCAACCCGGACCTTGCTGAACGCGGGCATGCCGTTCACCTTCTCGCACGACGCGCCGGTCTCGCCGTCCCCGTCGGTGCTCACCCTGGTTGATGCCGGCGTCAACCGCATCATGCCGAATGGTGCCGTGATCGGCGGCGACGAACGGATTTCGCCCTATGATGCGCTGCGTGCGGTCACGGTGATGGCGGCCTACCAGATCCGCGAGGAGGCCAGCAAAGGCATCCTTCGCCGGGGAAAGCTTGCTGATCTGGTGATCCTCGACAAGAATCCCCTGAAGGTAGACCCCAAGACCATCCGGGACATTAAGGTGGTCGAGACCATCAAAGAGGGCCAGACAGTGTTTCGGCTACAGCCGTGAGTTGCGCGGCCCGAAGCTGCCGAAAACCGGCGGGCTTCCTCAGCAGCCTCGCGACCTGGATTGTGAGCACAACGGTAGTGCTCGCATGCCCTGTATGTCTGGGCACCACGGATGCACCACGGCTGACCCTCGCACAAAGGCTGGTCGAGACGGACCTCGCGGTGCTCGCCAGGCGGGGGGCGTCGGCGACATCGTTTCGGGCCGTGGCCCTCGTCAAGGGCAGTTCCGTACCCAATCGCGAGATCATCCCGGAAGACTTTGGCGCAGTTGGGGACGGCGATCCTGAAACCGTCCTTCTGGTGCGGCGGTCGTGGCCGCTAGGCTGGTCCGTTGCGGGAGCCCTTCCAGCCGATCGCCTTGACTGGGTGAGGACCATCGCCAGGTTCAAGCGGTCGTCCGAAATGTCGGCGGGCGACTGGCTCCCTCGCGTCCAGTTTTTCGCCCCCGACCTCGATGCCCCGACGCCGATGGTGGCGGCAGTTGCGCTCGACGAGATTGCGCGTGCTCCCTACCGGGCAATTCGTTCGCTGAAGGGCATCATTCCCGGCGACACTCAGGCCCGTTGGATCGAAGCCAAGGGACCGCCACAGCGCCGCAGGCTGGCAATCCTGCTGGCCGGACTTGACCGCAATGACGAGCTCGTCACGGCGGGGCTGCGTGCTGTTTCCACCGCACAGGACGACGGAGTGCTGGCCGCCTTGCTCACGGCAAGACTTGAGATCGACGGTCCGGCCGGCCTTTCGCAGGTCGAAGCGGACTGGGTGATGGCACCGGGCCTGTCACGGACAGCGTCCGGCAGTGCACTGCTTGCAATGCGCGTCCACGCCGAGGCCGAGCCCGAGCTCTGGCGTGGGCCGGTGACTGCCGCCTATGGGAGCATCGCCATACGCAAGCCAGACCTTGCCGGTTTCGTTGCCGGCCACCTCCAATCACTCGGTGCATGGGACGCAGCACCGGCGCTTGGAGCCGCTCTGGTGGATGGGGTCCTGCCGGAGGATGCAGAACTGCCCGTTCTCAGCTTTCTGCGAGCCGCCCCGATGCCTGCCGCCGCCAAAGCAGAGGCCGCATTCCTGGCCCGGCAGCGGCTCAGCTTATCCCAAAGAAGCTCAGGATCGCTAGACCCACCACCAGTCCGACCAGATCAATAATGCAGTTGATCGCTTCGCTCCGTGCCTATGCGGCAATTACCGCTCAAGGCTGAACGGGTAATCTACTCAGCGCAGAGCGTCGCACGTGGGTCCTGTCAACGTGCCGAACGGGGCATCGCCGCGTGGCTCCCACGGAAAGCACTCCGTCTTCGTACGGCCGCCCTTCGGCAGGTTGACCGTACCATCCTGCATGCCACGCCTACATGCCACGTGCGACGGTCTACGCTGAGTAGATTACCCGTCCATCCTTGATCGTGTGCACCACTTTGATCTCGCGGATGGCCATTGGTTCTACCGTAAGCGGGTTGCGGTCCAGCACCACCAGATCGGCGCGTTTGCCGACCGCGATCGAGCCTTTCGAATCTTCCTCGAAATATTGCCGGGCCGCATTGATCGTCACTGCCTTGAGCGCCTGCATTGCGCTGATGCGTTCGGCGGGGCCGACGACCACGCCCGAGCGCGAGAGGCGATTAACTGCGGTCCACATCGCCATCAGATGATCCGGCGGGGTGACGGCGGCATCCGTGTGATTGGTATAGGAAATCCCCTTCTTTTGCGCCGAGGCCGCTGGGCTCATGCCGAATGCTCGGGTCTCACCCACCGTCTCGGCAATGTGCCAATCGCCCCAGAAGAAGGTGTGGCCAGTGAAGAAACTTGGCACGATGCCAAGTTCCGCCATCGCATCCACCTGATCTGGCCGGATCATCTGCGCATGGATCATCACCGGACGCAGGTCCCGTGTTCCGTGTGCTGCCACAGCCTTGCGCACGGCGGCAATCATCATGTCGGCCGCGCCGTCGCCGTTGCAGTGCACCAAAAGCTGAAATCCGCGACGCCAAGCGAGATCAAACCACTGATCCAACTCGTTCTGTGTTACCGTGGGATAGCCCTGATAATCCGCCCCCGTCCCGGGGGGTGGCTTTACATAGGGCTTAGTGAGATAAGCGGTTTTCCCCTGCGGCGAGCCATCGGCGGTGATTTTTACCCCACCGATCTTCAGCCGCTTGCGATACACACCCACCAGCACGTTCGTGTCGGCTACGATCTCAGCGCTGCGATCAGCCACATACGTGGTGGGCCCGTCTGCGCCCGCCGTTCCCGGTGGGATGATCGCCACATTCAGCGTTTTCGTGCCGGCCAGGACGTCGTTGAATAGATCCCAACGGGGATAAGAGACCACATCGATGATCAGTTCTTCCCGGTTCGCCGCCTCGCGCAGCAGCGTTACGTCCGGCACCATTGAGATGCCGTCCTGCGCTGTGGTTACACCGAGGCTCGCGTAATAGGCTTGGATCTCGCGGAAATTCTTCAGCCGCTGCGCCATGGGGTGTGGCTTGATCAACATCAGCAGCGGCAGCCCTGCCAACTCCTCCACCACGCCATTTGGTGACCCATCGGCCTCCCGTCGGATGACCCCACCCTTTGGATCGGGCGTGTCGCGCGTGAACTTCACTGAGGCCAGCGCACGGCTATTTGCGACCGCGAGATGGCCAGAGGCGTGCAGGATAATGATGGGGTGCTCAGTCGAAGCATGGTCCAGATCTAACCGCGTGGGATGGCGACGCTCTTTCAGCAATGAGTCGTCGTAGCCACCGGCAAACACGGTCTCACCTGACGGGATCTTTGCGTTCTCGATGTATGTCTTCAGCGACAGCACGATGTCGTCGATCGACCGGATTTCTCCCACCGGCGGCGGGCTGAGATTGGGCGTGCCCCAGGTCATTTCGTATTGCGCGATGTGGGAGTGCGGATCGATGAAGCCGGGGATCAGCGTGCGCCCCTCCAGATCGAACAGGCTTGTCATCGGCCCCTTGAACTGCGCTTCCAGTTCGGCACGCGGACCGACGCCCACGATCACCCCATCGCGCACCGCCACCGCCTCTACCGTCGGAATTGTATCTTCCACGGTCACGATATCGCCGTTCACGAAGATCAGATCGGCGCGGGTTGAGGCGATGGGCGTCGAAGCAGGGGCCGAGAAGGCTGAGACACTGACCGCTGCCGCTGCGAGCCCCACACCGGAAGCGACAAACCGACGACGCCCAGCATCAATCCGGTCAGAGCCCTCGCGTGCTGCGAAATACGCTTTGAAAAGCGGCGTGCAGATCAGGCACATTTGTCCCTCCAAAGACAAAGCCGTCGTTTCGTGCAAGGCCGGTTTGCCCAGGCATCTTGTACAAACGATAGCTTCGAGGCTTAAATCGACATTCTCCAGATGGACGCTGGATTGGGCCTAGTTCTGCTGTGGTTTGGGGATTTTGACAAGAGGCCGCATTCCTGGCCCGGCAGCGGCTCAGCTTATCCCAAAGAAGCTCAGGATCGCTAGAACCACCACCAGTCCGATCAGATCAATAATGCAGTTGATAGCTTCGCTCCGTGCCTATGCGGCAATTACCGCTAGCAGGATGAACGGGTAATCTACTCAGCGCAGAGCGTCGCACGTGGGTCCTGTCAACGTGCCGAACGGGGCATCGCCGCGTGGCTCCCACGGAAAGCGCCCCGTCCTCGTACGGCCGCCCTTCGGCAGGTTGACCGTACCATCCTAAATGCCACGCCTGCATGCCACGTGCCACGCTCTGCGCTGAGTAGATTACCCGTCCATCCTTGATCGTGTGCACCACTTTGATCTTGCGGATGGCCATTGGTTCTACCGTAAGCGGGTTGCGGTCCAGCACCACCAGATCGGCGCGTTTGCCGACCGCGATCGAGCCTTTCGAAGCTTCCTCGAAATATTGCCGGGCCGCATTGATCGTCACTGCCTTGAGCGCCTGCATTGCGCTGATGCGTTCGGCGGGGCCGACGACCACGCCCAAGCGCGAGAGGCGATCAACTGCGGTCCCCATCGCCATCAGATGATCCGGCGGGGTGACGGCGGCATCCGTGTGATTGGTATAGGAAATCCCCTTCTTCGCGGTGGTCACTATCCGGCTCGGCAAGCAGCCCCGGGCTTGTGCGGAGAATGTTCGAGTGTCATGAATACAGCTATGGTTACAACATCACCAACGAAAGAGCAGTGGGCTGAGGGAACGCACTACCCAGGTATGGTGCACATTCCCGGCGGAGTTTTCGCCATGGGCTCAAATGACCATTATCCTGAAGAAAAACCGGTTCACCGCGTCGCCGTTGATCCCTTCTGGATGGACCAGACGCCAGTGACCAACCGGCAGTTCCGTGCTTTTGTCGAGGCCACCGGCTATTCGACCTTCGCCGAAATTCCGCCGCGCGCCGAGGACTATCCGGGAGCACTGCCACGTATGCTGAAGGCCGGTTCCCTTGTGTTCACGCCGCCGCAAGGCATCGTGGACATGAACCAACCCCTGTCATGGTGGGATTTCAGCTTTGGTGCCAACTGGCGCAGGCCCCTTGGCCGCAACAGCACCAATCGTGGCCTTGATGACCATCCGGTGGTGCACGTCACCTATCAGGACGCCGAGGCCTATGCGAAATGGGCCGGCAAGGATTTACCCACCGAGGCCGAATGGGAGTTCGCGGCGCGCGGGGGTCTGGAAGATCAGGAATTCGCCTGGGGCGACGAACTGCATCCCGGTGGAAAGCCGACGGCAAACACGTGGCAGGGACACTTCCCGCTGCACAACCAGAAACTCGATGGCTATGAGCGGACCTCGCCGGTGAACGCCTTCCCGCCCAACGGTTATGGCTTGTACGACATGATTGGCAATGTCTGGGAATGGACCGGTGACTGGTATGTCGCACGCCATCCGACCGATGAGGCAAAAGCATGCTGCGTCCCGCAAAATCCGCGCGGGCCTCGCATGGAGGACAGCATTGACCCGCGTGACACTGCGCGCATCCCGCGCAAGGTACTCAAGGGCGGTTCTCATCTATGTGCGCCAAATTATTGCCAGCGCTATCGGCCAGCAGCACGGCATCCCGAACCGGTCGATACCTCGACCAGCCATGTTGGTTTCAGATGCATTGTCAGGCGGCCATAACTTTACGAAACCGCCTTCTCGAAATCCATCGCCTTGCCCGCTGACCCGTGGTGTGGCGGGCTGGCTCAGCTGCCGTTCTGCTCGCGCCGCAAGGTCGGCAGGCCGATGCCGGCGGCCTGGAAGCCGCCATCCACCGCTAGATTCTGGCCGGTGATGTAGCTCGCCTGATCGCTGCACAGGAAGAAGATGGCGTTCGCCAACTCGTCCTCCAGCCCATAGCGGTTAAGCGGAATGGTATCGTGATAATCGGCGCGGATCGCCGGGCTATGGACGGCCTTGGCCATGGCCGTATCAACCGGGCCGGGAGCCACCGAATTGACCCGAATCCCAAGGGAAGCCAGCTCGACCGACTGTTGCAAGGTGAGATGCTTCAGCGCCGCCTTGCTGACACCGTAGGCGACGCGCAGGGTCGAAGCCCGGAGCCCGGAAATCGAGGTGATGTTGACCACCGCGCCGCCGCCCGTCTCGCGCATCAGCACCGCCGCCGCCTGCGTGCACAGGAAGGGTGCCGTCAGGTTGACGGCCATCACCCGGTTCCAGTCTTCCAGCGTGGTGTTCAGGATGGGCTTGAAAACGGCGATGCCGGCATTGTTGACCAGCGCGTCCAGCCTGCCGAAACGCGCCGTCAGCGCCGCGAAGGCCGCCGTGATCTGGGCAGGATCGGACAGATCGCACGGCAGGGCCAGCGTGTGTCCGGGAGCGTCCAGCCCTGTGATGGCACTGGCAAGCGTCTCGCGCTCCACATCGAGCATCGCCACATGCCAGCCCTCTGCCAGGAAGCGTCTGGACGCGGCGAGGCCGATCCCGCGTGCGGCACCGGTGATGAGGGCAATCTTGGCAATCGGGTCTGTCATGTCGGCTCCGGTTTGAAGGGGCAGGACGTCAGGGGCGAGCAGTGCGCTGCGCCGGCGAGACCAGAGCCATGCACCAAGATGCTGGCAAGAGCCAGATCCCTGCATCAGCCTTGTGACAGGATGTTCAGCACCGTTTTGCCCGACCTAAAGCGAATCCAGATACGTCCGGAAGCCAACGGCAGGATGAACAGCAGGCTGGCTGGGGGCGGGCGCTTCGGGCGGAGTCTGAGCCTGCATCCGGGCCCGTAAAGCAGCCTGTTCAGCAGCCCTCTCCAGCACGGCGGGATCGATGCGGCGCTGCGCGCTTTCACCATTTGCCAGCCCTTCAAGCCAGGCGGCGAGCTGTTCGCGCTTGCGGTCGGTGGCCTGAATGCGCAGCGCGAACTCATCGGCCTTGAGCCGGACCACCGTGCCCTCGATGCGGCCGAGCCCGGCCAGATAAACCACCACGATCTGGCCATGATAGGGCCGCGCCTGCCCGCGCAGCAGCAGGCCGATCGGCGACATGTCGACGGTCTGGCAGTCCCATTCGGTGCGATCGGCCAGAAGATAGCGCCCGGCAACGCTGACCTGATGCCGCTTTGCACGCCGTTTGTCTGCCTCTGAGCCAGTCAAAGATGGGATCATCGTGCAAGACTACGACAGTTTAGCTTTCAACGGGGTAAATCCGATTTCCGGGATCTGTGAATGCCATGTGTTGGTCTCCCATCGCAAGGCCGCGCCAAGCGACCAACGGTGAGACCAACAAACCCCAAGACTGCCAATGGACGCACCCGAACGTCAGCGGCGCAAAAGGGGCATAAAACCCGCACCTTTACCCGAAATCTGGTGGTCGGCGACTGTCTACGAAGGGGGTAATGGTGCCGAGACCGGAACCGCAATTAAATTCTAACTGATTGTGAAATATTGTGTTTTGTAATTCGATTACATCGAAAGACCAACAAATAGACCAACAATTTGCGCGACTGCCCCTGAATTTCAGCGGTCGCAGACGGTCCAGCAAATCTTTTTGCGAACGTTTGGCCTAGACACCGAACGCCCGCCCACCGTGAGGCATGCTCGCCTTCGTGATCCAGAACCAACCGCACCGCTCGGGCGCGCACTTCGGGTGAGAACTTGTTCGTCGTCTTGCTCATGATGGCTCCATCCTATTTGGAAGTTGGAGCCTCCGGCAAACCCGGAGCGGTTCAGACGTCACCGTGTCGCCTTACGCCACCCTGCTGCGACCGCTTCATTCTCATCGCAGAACCAACGCTTGCCCTCGCCTTGGTCCATTCGGACACGGGCGTAATCGCGCTGCCACGGCATATGATAGATCCGCTCGCCCGAGCGGGAGACGTTGCCCTTGATCGGGCACTCAGGACGTGGAGCCTGTGACATGCTCTGTGCAGCCGACCACGCACCGGATCGGAAATCCCACGGCGTCTGGTTGGCAGCACCGAACACGCCTCTACGAGCAGCGCGAGCCTCCTGCTCGATCGGCAGGTAGTCCTGAGAAAACCGCACAAACGCCCAGGCGTGCCCTTCGACGACCATCATGCGGTTGATATCAACTCCGTTTGCCCGACAGACAGCGACAAAGCGCTTGTATTGGTCGAACTCGTGGCCTTCGCATGCAACTCGTCTTCCATCGACC
>JAPLOU010000077.1:0-527 GCA_026400535.1 Hyphomicrobiales bacterium | reverse complement strand
CCCCGCAGGCGTAGTCGCGACCTTGGGCGTCAGTGCAGCGCTGCGCTGTCTCCGGCGCGTCGATTCCATGGAGACGGACACCCAGGCCCTCGAGGTTCAGTGTGTCACCGTCGACCACGCGTGCGATGCCGGTGACCTCGAGCGCGGCAGTTGGAGCAGAGAGGGTGAGCGCCATGAACGCAGCCATGATACCTGCTCTCATCTCGGGCTCGACGGGTAGCCGAAAACGCGGCGGAGAAATCTGAACACTAATCAACTCCTGCTTTGGCTCTTGCGAAGGCGGACCTCGATACGCCGACGCTCCTTCGCATCTCCACCCTGCACCCGCTGGGCCAAGGTATCATTGACGTTCACAAGCTGTGCGCCCGAGAGCGGCAGAACAGACAGGCGTTCAAGCCGTGGATCTTGTCTGAGAGTCGTCACAACCGACAGCGCACGAGCTAGCCCAAGTCCGGCATTGTCGGCGGGGCGTAGACTTTCGACACCAGCGGTCCGGGGAACTTGGCCTCGCTCCCACAACCCGGTGG
>JAPLOU010000087.1 GCA_026400535.1 Hyphomicrobiales bacterium | reverse complement strand
GTCGCAGAGACTTCTGCACCAAAACCGGCAGCACCCACGCCCTCCTGCACCACCACAAGCCGCCTTGTGCGGGTCGCAGAGGCGACAATCGCCTCGCGATCCCAGGGCCAGAGCGAGCGCAGATCGAACAGATCGACGCCAATGCGCGCATCGGCAAGCTCGGCGGCGGCGGCTTTCGCAACAGGCATGGCCTGCGCCCAACTGACGATGGTCACGTCATCGCCAGCCATCAGGTGTGCGGCCTTGCCGAAGGGGATGGCTGGCCAGTCATCGGGCATGTCAGCGCTGGTCTTGAACAGCGCCTTGGGTTCGAAGAACACCACAGGATCATCGCTGCGCAGGGCTGTGCGGAGCAGGCCCGCAAGATCAAGCGCCGTTGATGGCGCGGCGACCACCAGGCCCGGCACATGCACGAACCAGCTCTCGATGATCTGGCTGTGCTGCGCCGCAGAGCCCGCCATCAGCCCATGCGGCATGCGGGCCACGAGACTGGCGCGGGCCTGCCCGCCGAACATGTATCGAACCTTGGCGATCTGGTTGACCAGTTCGTCGATGGCTGGCAGCACAAAATCGGCAATCCGCATTTCGATCACCGGACGGGTGCCGACCAGCGCGGCCCCGAGGCCAGCGCCCATGATGGTCGATTCGGAAATCGGCGTATTGACGACGCGTTGTGCGCCAAACTCCTGAAATAGGCCCTTGTACTGGGCAAAGATACCGCCCATTTCGACGTCTTCGCCGAGCACCCAGATGGTCGGATCGCGGCGCATTTCGTCGGCCAGCGTGCGGGCGGCAACCTCGCCCATGGTCAGCCTATTGGAGCTCATGCTGGCGCTCCCATGTCCTGAACGTCCATGAAGGCCTGGGCGCGTTGTGGATAAGGCAGCGTACGTGCACGGGCCTGCGAGCGCAGGATATCGGCGTGGACCTCGCGATCCAGCGCTGCGATGTCTGCCTCGGGCAAGCCGGCCTTTGCGAGTGCCACCCGCGCCAGCGCGAGCGGATCGCGCGCCAGGGCTGCATCAAGATCAGCTTGCGAGCGGTAGGCGGCGGGATCGACCGAGACATGGCCACTGAAGCGATAGGTCTTGGCCCACAGAAAACGCGGTCCACCCCCGGCGCGCGCCTCCGAGCTCAGCCGGAGCGCGGCCTCGTGCACCGCCAGCACATCATTTCCATCGACCCGCTCGCCACTGACCCCGCAGCTTTCCGCGCGGGCAAGTGGGCCGGGGCCTGCCGTGGTCGTCCTCGAATGGGTGAATGCGGAAAACGTGTTGTCCTCGCAGACGAACAGCACCGGCAGCTTGTAGATCGCTGCCCAGTTCATGCCCTCAAGGAATGGACCGCGATTGACCGCGCCGTCGCCGAAGAAGCAGGCAACGATGGCGTCCGAGCCCAGAAGCCGCAGTCCCTGCGCCGCACCGCAGGCGATCGGAATGCCGCCAGCAACGATGCCATTCGCACCAAGCATGCCGACGGCGAAATCTGCCACATGCATCGAGCCACCCTTGCCGCCGCAAAGGCCAGCCTCCTTGCCGTAAAGCTCCGCCATCATGCCGTCGAGATCGGATCCCTTTGCCAGACCGTGGCCGTGGCCGCGATGG
>JAPLOU010000030.1 GCA_026400535.1 Hyphomicrobiales bacterium | reverse complement strand
GGCGCGGCGCTGCAGATCGTGCTGATTGGCGTCATGCTGGCAGCGATGTTGATCTGGCGTCCGCGCGGCCTTGTCGGCGAGGTCATCGGCACGCCTGCCGGCAAGGACCGCAAGGGCAGCGCTGGCCCGAAAGCCTAACGCTTCGTCAGCATCAGGGCGGCTTTCTCGTAAAAGTCGATCGCGCCGAAATTGCCGGACTTGAGCGCGAGGCACAGCTGAGCCTCGCCATGGCCCACCACCGCTAGGGCCGGGACGCCGGGATCGATCTCAGGCCCGATGACGAAGGCCGTGATGCCCAGTGCCGCCACGACAGCGCCGGATGTCTCGCCGCCGCCAACCACGAACCGCGTCACGCCGGCATCCCGCAGCCGGACGGCGACAGCGCCCATGAAATGCTCGATCGCCTCGGCCAGCCGCGTCTGGCCATGACGGTCCTGACCGGCCCTGACCTCCTCGGGCGAGGCGGACGAGGCGATCATCGGAAAAGCGTCCAGATGCCGAAGCGCCCAATCGCAGGCGTGATCGACCGTCATGGTGCCAGCGATCACGTCGTCGCCGTGGATCCTGAGCACCGGATGGCTCTGGCCGAACTTAGCCACCTGCGCCAGCGACTGCACGGAGCACGACCCCGACAGCGCGACCGCCGGCCCGCTTGCGCCGGCAAAGCGCGCACCAGGGCCGGCAAGGACGCCACTGTTGCGAAAATTGGCGGCAAGCCCGAGCGCGATACCGGACCCGCCGGTAACCAGCCTGTGGTCCGCGATCGCGGCGCCGATGGCGACAAGGTCGTCGTCGACGACGGCATCGGTCACCACCAGCCGCCGCCCCGCCGCCGCTTCCGCCGCCAGCGCGTCCCCAATCGGCCCCGGACCGCGCCGGACGACGCCATAGGGCACAAGTCCGACCTCGCCGCGGGTTTGACGCCGCAGCCAGCGCCGGATGTCGGGATCCGTCATCGGCGTCAGCGGATGATGCCGCATGCCCGTCTCGGACAAGAGCTGGCCGTTCACGAACAGATGTCCCTGGAACAGCGTCCGTCCCGTCGCCGGAAACACCGGACAGACGATGGCGATGCCGCCGAGCCGCGCCAGCAGGGCCTCCGCGACCGGCCCGATATTGCCCTCAGGGGTCGAGTCAAAGGTCGAGCAGTATTTGAACAGGATCTGGCGGCAACCCTGCGCCAGAAGCCAGTCCAGCGCAGCCAGCGACTGGCTGACGGCTGCGGCGGCAGGGATTGTCCGGCTCTTGAGCGACACGACACCCGCCTCGCAGGAGGCGGACGCCGGTTGTGTCGGGACACCGACGAACTGGGTCGTCGCCATGCCGCTCTTGGCCAGCATGTTGGCAAGGTCACTTGCCCCGGTGACGTCATCGGCGATGCAGCCCAGCAACATGGCCTTCTCCTCTGCTTCTGTCGTCACCTGACGCGTCGCGCAGGCCTTTGCAAGCTGTCTCACGACAACGAGAACCGCACGCCGGCGCGGGCCAGTCCACCCGCGATGCCGACAGCGGTCCCGTCGGCCCGCCAGCAGGCCGCACCGGTCATGATCCCGTCCGCAGCGAAGGTGATCGCGCTCATGCCGCCGGCAATCCGGTTGACGCGGGCGATGCCATGGCCCCGCGCGGCGAGATCGTTGGCGATGGCGTCGGAGAAGGCAGGCTCAAGCTCGATCGGCCCACCCTCGCACCAGATGCGCGGAGCCTCGACCGCCTCCTGCGTCGCCATGCCGTGGTCGATGAGATTGACGATCGCCTGAAGCGCCGACGGGAAGATCCTGAGGCCGCCCGGCAGCCCGAGCGCGTGCAGGACGCGCCCGTCCTTGAGGACCATCATCGGCGCCATCGACGTGAACACGCGCTTGCCAGGCTGGATGGACAGGGCGCGCCCCGGATGCGGATCGAAATTCAGCATGTAGTTGTTGGCCAGCATGCCGGTGCCGGGGATCTGCACGCAGGCGCCGAACAGCCCGTTGATCGTCTGTGTCATGCTGACCACATTGCCGGATGCGTCGGCCGCGGTGACGTGGGTCGTGTCGGCTGACTCGCGCGGCTGCAGACCGCTGGTCCAGCGTTGCGCGCGCCGCATGTCGACGGCCGCCCGGCGCTCGTCGCCATAGGCCTTGGCGATCAGCCGTTCCACCGGAACAGCGACGAAATCCGGATCGGCCGTCGCCACGGCACGGTCGGCAAAGGCGATCTTCATCGCCTCCGCCAGCAGGTGGACGTTGTCGGCCGAACCGAAGCCAAGGCCGCGCACATCGAAGCCTTCGAGCAGGTTGAGCATCTGGGCGATGTGCACGCCGCTCGAGGCGGGCGGCGGCGGCCCGACAATGTCATGGCCGCGATAGCGGCTGACAATCGCCTCGCGCTCGATGGGCCGGTAGCCGGCAAGATCACCCTCGCCAAGCACCCCTCCTGCGCCCTGGATGTGCCGGAGCAGCGCCTCTCCCAGCGCACCGTGGCGAAGGGCGGCGAGCCCTTGCTCCGCGATCAGTCCGAGGCTTCGTGCATAATCACCCTGAACGAGGCGCGATCCCGCCTCAAGCGGCTTGCCGTCGGGACAGAACAGGGATGAAAGTCCCGGGTCTGCCTGCAGGTCCCCCATGCAGTCGCGGATACAGTCCGACAGATAGGGGGTCACCACAAATCCGCCCTCGGCCAGCCTGATCGCCGGCGCGATCACCTCCGGCAGCGGCACAGAGCCGTAGCGCTCAAGGGCATGGAGCCAGCCTGCGAGAGCCCCGGGCACGGCAATCGCCAGCGCTCCGACGGCGTTGCGGCGGCCCTCGGTGTCGCGCAGATTGGGCAAGCCATCACCGAGCGGCCTGAACATGTCCGGTCGCGCCGCCGCCGGAGCGGTGCTCAGGCCATCGACAATGATGTGCCGGCCTCCAGCCAGCCTGAGATGCGCCACGCCTCCGCCGAGCACGCCGACCATCATCGGCTCGACCACGCTCAGAGCAAAAAGGGCGCAGACCGCCGCGTCGATCGCATTGCCGCCCATCAGCAGCATCTGCGACCCTGCCGCTGAAGCCAGCGGATGATTGGTCACGACCATGCCGCGCGAGCCGGTGGCTGACTGCTTCTCGCAACGGAACTGCGTCACAGCAAAGGGTCTGGATGCCATGCCTGTGGTCTTTCCCCGACGTCGGAGCCGACCATGCGATGCCGGCCGCGCATGTGGCACGGCCGGGACCGGCTGCGCAACATGTGCCGGTTGCATGCATGCCGCGCGGGCCAAAGGCTGCGAACAGGGCTCGGCGCCGACCACGTCACCGCCCCTGTCTGCCCACCTATCGGGCAGGAACGTCCGCAACTGACATCAAACCTACACATAACCGTCATTCAAACGTCTTGCAGCGTTCCTAAAGCCGGGGTGCAGTCGGTCAGGAGCACTCCATGCTGGAACTCAACAACGTCACCCGGCAGTTTGGCCAGAAGCGAGCCGTCGATGATGTGACGCTGAGAATCGAGCCCGGAAGCTTCGTCGGCATCATTGGCCGTTCAGGTGCCGGCAAGTCCACGCTCCTGCGCATGATCAACCGCCTGCTCGACACATCGTCCGGTTCGATGACCTGGAATGGCAAGGATGTGGGCGCGCTGAAGGGAGCGGAACTGCGGGCGTGGCGCAGGCGCTGCGCCATGGTTTTCCAGCAGTTCAACATCGTCGGTCGTCTCGACGTTCTGACCAATGTGCTCATGGGCCGCCTCAACCACACCTCCCAGATGCGGTCCCTGCTCAAGCTCTGGAGCGCCGAGGACAAGGCCATCGCCATTTCCGCGCTCGAGATGTTCGACATGACCCCGCTCGCGGGGCAGCGCGCCGAGTCCCTGTCCGGTGGCCAGCAGCAGCGTGTCGCCATCGCCCGCGCCCTCGTGCAGGAGCCGGAGATCATTCTCGCCGACGAGCCGATCGCCTCGCTCGATCCGCGCAACACCAAGATCGTGATGGACAGCCTGCTCAGGCTGAACAAGCATTTTGGCATCACCGTGATCTGCAACCTGCATGATCTCGACATCGCCAAGGAGTACTGCACCCGGCTGGTCGGCATGGCCCAGGGCCGTATCGTTTTTGACGGCGCCCCGGACACGCTCGACGAGCTGGCTGCGCGCGAGCTCTACGGCCTCGAAGCGCATGAGGCCATGACCGTTCTGCCACCGACCCATGCGGTCGTTGGCGCGCAGCCGCTGCCAGCGGTTGCCTGAACCGGCGGGCCAGCCGCCCGCTTGTCCCCTGACTGACGACTGAACCCGATCAAGGAGCCACCGATGATCTCCCGCCGTCTCATGCTTGGCCTCGCCGCTGGCGTTGCCGCCCTTGCCACCGCGTCCGGCGCTGTCGCGCAAGACTGGAAAGCCCGCTATCCCGAACTCGTCTATGCCGTTGTTCCGGCCGAAAATGCCTCGGGCGTGACCGAGCGCCAGGGCCCCTGGATGGAGTACCTGTCGCAGCAACTCGGCGTGAAGGTCACGCTGCGCATCGCATCCGACTACGCCGCCGTCATCGAAGGCCAGCGCGCCGGCACGATCCATATCGGTGACTACGGCCCGTCCTCCTATGTCCGTGCCCACACCGTCACCAATGGCGGCGTCGAGGCCTTCGCGTCGATGCGCGCCGTTGACGGCTCGACCGGCTATTTCTCGGTCGCCTATGCAAAGGCCAGCAACCCGGGCACCAAGCTCGAGGACTTCAAGGGCAAGAACCTGTGCCTCGTCGATCCGAATTCGACCTCGGGCAACAACGTCCCGCTTTACATGTTCAGCAAGATGAACATCGAGCCCGACAAGTTCTTTGCCAAGGTCGTCAACGCCGGCAGCCATGAGAACGCCGTCATGGCCGTTCAGCAGGGCACCTGCGATGTCGCCTTCAACTGGTGGAACTCGGAAACCGACTCAAACCTGACCCGCATGGCCAACAAGGGCATGGTCAAGGCGGAAGACTTCAAGATCGTGTTCCGCTCAGACCAGATCCCCGGCTCGCCCTACGCCTACCTTGCCTCGCTGCCGGCAGAGCTGAAGACGGCGATCCGGAACGCCTTCTTTGACTCCCCCACCAAGGGCAAGGCCGCCTTCGACAGGCTGTCCGATGGCAAGTCACCCGGCTTCGCTCCCGCCGTCCATGCCGACTATCAGGTCACCATCGAACTGCAGAAGTTCGTCGACGACCTGCGCAAGAAGCGTGGCTCCTGAGCATTGTCCCACGACAGGGCGTCATCCGTCAGTGGATGACGCCCCTTTTTATGCTGCCGACGTCCAGTCAGCGAGACACCCATGGCCAGCGCCGTCACCCGCCTTCCCGATGACCAGCTCTTCAGCCTTTCCGCCGGCTATCGCGCCGAGATGGCCGCCAAGCGCCGCACGACGATCATCGGCATCGCTGTCATCCTCGCCTGCACCATCCTGGCGGGCTGGGTGGCCGAAGTCGACATCCGGAAGTTCCTCACCAACGCCCATCGCTTCACCGATTACATCGGACGGATCTTCTACCTGGACACCGGCAAGCACGTGTTCACCGATTTCGGCGAATGGTTCTGGGGCCTCGGCAAGTGGACGAGGCAACTGCTCGACACATTGCTGATCGCCTATCTCGGGACACTGCTCGGTGCGATTGCAGCGTTCGTGCTCTGCTTCGCAGCCTCCGCCAATCTGGCGACCCATAAGGCGCAGCGCTTCCTTGCACGCCGTTTCCTGGAATTCTGCCGCACCGTTCCCGAGATTGTTTTCGCGCTGATCTTCGTGGTGGCTTTTGGTCTGGGACCGGTGCCCGGCGTGCTCGCCATCATGATCCATACGCTGGGCGCGCTCGGCAAGCTGTTCGCGGAGGTTGTCGAGAACATCGACATGAAGCCTGTCGAAGGCGCGATCGCCAGCGGCGCGACCCGGTGGCAGGCGATCCGTTACGCCGTGGTGCCGCAGGTCCTGTCGAACTTCGCCAGCTACGGATTGCTGCGCTTCGAGATCAATGTGCGCGGCGCTTCGGTCATGGGCTTTGTCGGGGCCGGTGGCATCGGGCAGGATCTGATCGAGTCGATCCGCAAGTTCTATTACTCAGATGTCTCCGCGATCCTTCTTCTGATCATCGCGACGGTCATAATCATCGACATGGTGACCGAGCGCATCCGTCACAACCTCCTGACGATGGACCGGGGCAAACAGTGAGCGGCCACATGACGACCCCATCCGGCAAGCGCACGTTCTTTCCCGATCAATCATCGGTCCGGCAGCGTCACGCCGCCCTGATTGCCGGTTCACCGCGCACCAGGATCATCACCATCGGCGTGATTGTGCTGATGGCCGCCATCGCCCTGTTCGCCTTGCTGCGACTGGAATTCTCCGTCGCGCGCCTCGGTTCGGGCATCGTCCAGCTGGGCACGTTCCTCAGCCTGATGGTTCCGCCGACGCCCGGCAAGCAACTGGTGAGCCTGCTCAAGGCCCTCGCCGAAACCGTGGCGATCGCCTTCCTCGGCACGTTGCTGGCCGCAATCCTGTCGATCCCCATGGGCTTCCTCGCCGCGCGGAACATCATGGCCAACCG
>JAPLOU010000008.1 GCA_026400535.1 Hyphomicrobiales bacterium | reverse complement strand
GCTGATCATCGGCGGCGCCGGCTATCTCTATGGCGGCCTGATCGGCTCGATCGCCTTCAAGTTCCTGCAGGACTTCATCTCCGGCTTCACGCCGCAGTACTGGCAGTTCTGGATCGGCCTGTTCCTCGTGCTGTTCGTGCTGGGCGGACGCGAAATGATCCATGGCGGCATCAAGGCCGTTCTCACGCGCCTGCGCGTCCCGAAGCCGGGCAAGCGGCCATGAGCGTGGTCCTGGAAACCAGAGCTCTGGTCAAGCAGTTCGGTGGCATCACCGCGACCGACAGGATCAGCTTTTCGCTCGAGCGAGGCGCCCGCCATGCACTGATCGGCCCCAACGGCGCCGGCAAGACAACTTTCGTCAATCTGCTGACTGGCGTGCTGCGGCCGACATCGGGCACTGTGATGCATGGCGGCGCAGACATCACCAAGTTGAGCCGGGAAGCGCGCGTCCGCCTCGGCCTCGTGCGTACCTTCCAGATCAACCAACTCTTCGCCACATTGACGCCGCTCGAAATGATCGCCGCCGTCACCTCCGAGCGGCTCGGCCTCGGGAGCCGCGGCTTCAGCCGGCTGGACGCCAGCGCGGAGCTCGTGACTGAGACCGCGGACATCCTCGCGCGATTCCGACTCGACGACATCATGGACGAGACCATCGCCACCCTGCCCTATGGCAAACAGCGCCAGATCGAGATCGCCGCCGCCTTTGCAGCCAAGCCTTCCGTGCTGCTGCTCGACGAGCCAGCGGCAGGCGTGCCCGAGGTCGAGCGGCGAGAACTGCTCGACACTGTGGCGGCCCTGCCCGCCGATGTCTCGGTGCTGCTGATCGAACACGACATGGACATCGTCTTCCGCTTCGCCACCCGCATCACGGTGCTGGTCAACGGGCAGGTCCTGGCCGATGGTGCGCCCGACGCGATCGCGCGCGATCCGGCCGTGCGGACGGCCTATCTCGGTGAGGCTGCCCATGGCTGAACTGCTGCGCATCGAGGGCCTCAGCGCCGGCTATGGCGAGGCGGTGGTGCTGTCGGACATCACGCTGGAGGTGGGCGAAGGGCAGTCGCTGGCGCTGCTCGGGCGCAACGGCGTCGGCAAGACGACGCTGGTCAACAGCATCATTGGCGTCACGCGCCGCCGCGCGGGCCGGATCATGCTTTCGGGCCGCGACATCACTGCCCTGTCGCCGGAAGGGCGCGCCCATGCCGGCATCGGCTGGGTGCCGCAGGAGCGCAACATCTTCAAATCGCTGACCGTGACCGAGAACCTGACCGCCGTGGCGCGCCCAGGTGCGTGGACACCCAAACGCGTCTTCGAGATGTTTCCCCGTCTTGCAGAGCGCAAGGGCAATCTCGGCAGCCAGCTTTCAGGCGGCGAGCAGCAGATGCTCGCCATCGGGCGGGCCCTGGCGCTCAATCCAAAGCTGCTCCTGCTCGATGAGCCGACCGAGGGGCTGGCGCCGATCATCATCGAGGAATTGCTGCGCGCGCTGAAGCGGCTGTTCCGCGAGGAGGGGCTGGCCGCCATCGTGATCGAACAGCATGCGAAGCAGATCCTTGGCCTGACCGACGAAGCCATCGTGCTGGAACGCGGCCGCATCGTGCTCAGGTCTGGCAGCCCTTCGCTGCTGGCCCATCCCGAACGCCTCGAACGCCATCTTGGCCTCGTCACCGCCTGACAACTCCAGAAGAAGGACCAGCTCCATGAGCCCCATGACCAGACCGCCCTTCCGCGCCGACATGGTCGGCAGCCTTCTGCGCACCAAGCCTGTGCATGAGGCCCGGGAGAAGTTCGCGGCCGGAAGCATCAGCGCAGCCGAGCTTGCCGCCATCGAGGACCGCGAGATCGCGGCGCTCGTCAAAAAGCAGGAGGCCGTCGGCCTTCAGGCCGTGACCGATGGCGAGTTCCGCCGCGCCTTCTGGCATTTCGACTTCCTCGAGAACCTGGACGGCGTTGTCGGCGTCGAAACCGAAGGCATTGCGTTCAAGGGCGTCCAGACCAAGGGCCATGGCGTGCGCGTCAAGGGCAAGATCGGCTTTTCGGACAGCCATCCGCACCTCGCGCATTTCCGCGCGCTGAAGGGCATGACGACCCGCGTCGCCAAGATGACGATTCCCTCGCCGTCGATGCTGCACTACCGGGGCGGGCGCAAGGCGGTCGAATTCACCGCCTATCGCGACATGGACAGCTACTATGCCGATCTTGGCGCGGCCTACGCCAGGGCCGTGAAGGCGTTCTACGACGCCGGTTGCCGCTATCTGCAGCTCGATGACACCTCGCTGTCGTATTTCTGCGATCCGGAACAACGCAAGATGCTCAGTGATCGTGGCGATGATCCAGACCAGCTGATCCACGTCTACCGCGACATCCTCAACACCGCGACCGCAGCCAAGCCGGCGGACATGGTGATCACCACCCACACCTGCCGGGGCAACTTCAAATCGACCTTCATCGCGTCTGGCGGCTATGAGCCCGTGGCCGACATGGTTTTCAACCAGATCAACGTCGACGGCTACTTCATGGAGTGGGACGATGACCGCTCCGGCGGCTTCGAGCCGCTGCGGTTCCTGCCCAAGGGCAAGCATGTCGTGCTCGGGCTGGTGACCTCCAAGTTCGGCACAGTCGAGAGCAAGGACAACCTCAAGCGCCGGATCGAAGAGGCGGCGAGGTTCGCCCCGCTGGACCAGCTTTGCCTGTCGCCGCAGTGCGGCTTCGCCTCCACCGAGGAAGGCAACGTGCTGGCCGAGGACGAGCAGTGGGCCAAGCTGGCGCGCATCGTGGAAGTCGCCAAGGAGGTCTGGGGATGACGGGGGCGGCCGGCGGTCGGCGACCGAACCTCACGCTGCCTCCGGCGGCCTGCGACGCGCATTGCCACGTCTTCGGGCCAGCCTCCCTCTTCCCCTATGCGCAGGATCGCCGCTACACGCCCGAAGACGCGCCCAAGGACGCCTTGATGGGACTGCATGACAGGCTGGGGCTTCAGCGCGCCGTGATCGTGCAGGCAAGCTGCCACGGCACGGACAACCGCGCCATGCTTGATTGCCTGCGGCATGATCCGGCGCGGTTCCGCGGGGTCGCCATCGTCGATGACATGATCACCGAGGCCGAGGTTGCAAACATGCATGCGGCGGGGGTGCGCGGGGTGCGCTTCAACTTTGTGCGTCATCTCGGCGGGGCGCCGGACATGGCGGTGTTCGGGACTGTTCTTGACCGGATCACGCCGCTGGGTTGGCACGTCGTGCTGCATCTCGACGCGCCCGACATTGCCGCCCTTGCCCCAATGATCGCAGACCTCAGGCTGACCGCCGTGATCGACCACATGGGGCGCTGCCCTGCAGCGCTCGGCGTCGAGCAGCCGCCATTCCGCGCCTTGCTGGAGCTGGCGCGCCTGTCCCACGTCTGGATCAAGGTATCCGGGGCCGAGCGCATCGCCGAGCCGCCGTTCACAACCGCCCTGCCCTTCGCACAGGCGCTGATGGCGGCCGCACCTGACCGCGTGATGTGGGGAACGGACTTCCCGCATCCCAACCTCAAGCATGCGATCGATGAGGCGGATCTGGTCGATCTTCTGGCCGGCTATGGTGATGTTGCAGCGCTTCGGCGCCTGCTCGTCCACAATCCGGCCCGGCTCTACGATTTTCCCCAATGTGAGACCTGACCCATGCGCCTCACCCGCCGAATCGTCGCCGCCAGTCTGATGTTCGGGCCGCTCGCCGCCCGCGCCCAGGCGCCCTATCCGGACAGGCCCATCCGCGTCATCGTGCCGTTCGGGCCGGGCGGACTGGCCGATGTCACGATGCGCGTGATCGGTGAGAAGCTCGGCCAGCAGCTTGGCCAGCAGATCGTGGTGGTCAACCAGCCCGGCGGTGCTGGTTCGATCGCAGCGCGGGCGGTGACGTCCGCGCCGGCTGATGGCTATACGCTGGCGCTGCTGACCAACGGCACCGCCGTGAGCGCGGCGACGATGCGCAGCCTCGGATTCAGCCCGCTTGCGGATTTCGTGCCGGTTTCGTCGCTCGGCTTCTTCGAGTTCGTGGTGGCGACAAGCCGGGAGCACCCCTACGGCAGCTTCGCCGACCTGATGGCTGCCGGGCGCGCCAATCCCGGCAAGCTCAACATCGGCACCATCCAGCCAGGATCGACGCAACATCTGTCTGCAGTGCTGTTGCGCACACTGGCACGCGCCGACATGATCATTGTGCCGTTCCGGACCACGCCGGATGCGATTACGGCGCTTCTCAGAAAGGACGTCGATTTTGTCATCGACGGATTCTCCGCCACCGGCGCGATGATCCGCGACGGGCAGCTTCGGGCGCTCGCCACCACAGGCGCCCAGCGCAGCAGCGTGCTGCGCGATGTGCCGACCGTGATCGAGGCAGGCGTTTCCGAATTCGACGTGACATCGTGGAATGCGCTGTTCGCGCCTGCGGGTACGCCACCGGCCGTGATCGAAGCGCTGAATGCCGTGCTTCGGACCACGATCGCGGACGCCGCCGTGGCCAGCCGTCTGCTCGACCTCGGCATCACCGCCCGTGCCAGTTCGCCGCGGGAGATCGGCGAGCGGCTTGGCGCCGACATCACCCGCTGGACAGAGGTCGTCAGCCGCGCCGGCATCGAGCGGCTGTGAGGGGGGGCAGGCACATGAGCACCGAACCGTGTTTCGACATCGCCCATCTCGCCCATGTCGAGGTCTACACCGACCGCTATGCCGACAGCCTCGACTTCTTTACGCGGATCTACGGGCTGACACTGACGGCCGAGGATGAGACCTCGGCCTATCTGCGTGCCTATGACGACTACGAGTTTCATTCGCTGAAGCTGACCCGCCACCACACCACCGGCGTCGGCCACATCGCCTACCGGGCCGCTTCGCCGGCGGCGCTTGCGCGGCGGGTGGCGGCGATCGAGGCGAGCGGTTACACGGTGCATGGCTGGACGGAGGGCGATCGCGGCCATGGCCGGTCCTTCCGCTTCGAGGACCCGTTCGGCCATGTCTTCGAGATCTACTGGGACACCTTGCGCTATGCCGCGCCGGAGGGCGAGACGCCGAAGCTCAAGAACATCGCCCAGCGCTATCATGGCCGGGGCGCAGCGCCGCGCCGTCTCGACCATCTCAACCTGCTGGCCGGCGATGTCGCGGAGTTCCGCCGCTTCATGCAGACCTGCCTCGGCTCACGCGTGACCGAGATGATCCAGCTCGACAACGGCCGCATCGGCGGTTGCTGGTTCACCATCAACAACAAGACCTATGATCTCGCCTGCACGGAGGATCACAGCGGGGGCGTGGCGCGGCTGCACCATGTCACCTACGCCACCGACACCCGCGAGGACATCCTGCGCGCCGCTGACATCTTTCTCGAGAACGGCGTGCATATCGAAACAGGGCCGCACAAACACGCCATCCAGGGCACGTTCTTCCTCTATGTCTGGGAGCCGGCGGGCAACCGGGTCGAGCTCGCCAACAGCGGCGCGCGGCTGATCCTCGCACCCGATTGGGAGCCCGTGGTCTGGACCGAGACCGAGCGGAAGAAGGGTCAGGCCTGGGGACTCAAGACCATCGACACCTTCCACTCCCACGGCACGCCGCCGGCGCCGCGCAAGGAGCATGGCTGAAGGGCACGGGGGCACGCCCATGCCTCACCCTAACGGGACGTCGTCCGCGACGAGGGTAGTGGCGGTGGTGTTGATCAGGAAGATGACGTTGCCTGATCCCGGCAGGTTGATCTGCGTGTTCGCGCCAGCCTGGCTGATCAGGTTTGCCGACAGCATCTGCCCGGAGTTGCTCAGGTCGAAGCCAATCAGACTGATCTGGTCGACGACGCCGGCACCGGCCTGGAAGTCGAAGATGATGTCGTAGCCGTTGCCTGCGCCGAACTGGAAGACATCAGCGCCGGTGTCGATGGCACCGGTGCCGCCCCACATCTGGTCCTGGCCGTTCGTGCCGATGATGGTGTCGTTGCCGAGCCCGCCGTCGAGCGTGTCATTGCCGGCATTGCCGACCAGCCTGTTGGCTCCGCCGCTGCCGACCAGCGTGTCATTGCCCAGGCCGCCGAAGGCGTTCTCGATGATCGCCCCGAACGCGATCGCCATCGTGTCGGCGAGCGTTGCCGAACAGAGTGTCGAGAAGGCGCTCGGACGACGATCGAGGTATTGCGCGAAGGCATAGGCGCTGCCATCGATCGTATCATTGCCCCCCGCCGTCCCAGATCACGTCAGGCGGGCCTGAGACCGTTGACTAGCTGGTATCGCCCGATCGGGTCGCCATGTTGGCGCCGAAGCGATACTGCAACGCGGCCACGTCGTAGAGCATGTAGGTGTCGGGCCGCGCGCTGTACTCGGGCAAGATATTGTAGGACATGACCGTGAACTTGTAACTGTCCTCGGCTGCGAGGAGATAGGGCGGCGGCGGCGCATTGGCCGGATTGATGTCGACGTTGCCGGGGTGCCCAATGGTCAGCGCATGCCCAATCTCGTAAATCGGCAGTGTTAGGTCCTTGGCCGTCGTCAGTGGCTGCGTCTCATTGAAGACCACAAGGCCGTCGTATCTGGTGGCGACCTGCTGGCCGCTGATCATGCCGCGAGAGCAGACGAAACGGCCGCGGCCGCCAGAGCTTTTCTCGAGATTGCCACGCACGAGACTGATGTCGGCATCTGCGGATGCGACAGTCTGCGTGCAGCTCAGATTGGTCGGAGACCGGATGTCGACGAAGATGGAGCGGACGTTCGTCTTCTGCTGATCGGTGTATGGTGCGCGTTTAGCCGCTGTAGACAGCCGGCATGACGGCAGGGCTGGCGACTTCGAACTGATAGGCGACATTGCGCGCGGCGCCGAGGTTGCTGCTTGGCACGAGCCGATTCATCGCGCTCGACGCGACCGCTGTACCGCATAGAGACGGCGGCTCGGCAAGGCCTCCAGCGGCGCGCCGGCTGCTCCTGCGCCGTTCAGGCCCGGAGCACCGGTGCCGTCACCGGGCTCGACCTCCTCGGCTGACCAAGACCGTGTTTTCAGGCCAATCTCCGATGTGGTCCCGAAGCCGAGGCACAGTCCACACATGGTCTTGCTTCCTAAAGGTGCAGAATTTCATCCGCAGATGATTGATGCATAAAACTTGTGGAAGGTTTTTTCTGATGTCCATTGTGGACGCGGCGACGCCTACTCGGCGTTACCTGCGACATTCTGACAGCTTCGATTTTTCCTGTGCCATCCGTCGATCCTCCCCGGCCCGATCGGTTCAGCGCCCGGCGGCATCCATGAAGCGCTGGCACTGCTCGAAGTCCCACAGCAGCGGGCCGCGCCGGGCGCCATCCTTCAGCATCAACGCCGTGCTCACCACCACGCCGTCGGCGCTGGCGAGGGCCTCGGCCACGTTCGCGGCGGTGACGCCCCCCCCGAGCAGGACCGGGGCGGCAACGCCCGCGGCTCGGACACGCCGGATGCGGTCAAGGCTGTCGGCAAAGGATGATCCGGTGAGGACCAGGCTGTCGGCCCCCATGCTGACGGCCCATTGTGCGCTCTGCTCCAGCGAGGCGCCATCGATCGGGATGGTCGTCCGGTCATGCACGTCGGCGTGAATGGCCACGCCGTCTGCCCCGATCCGCACGCGGCAGTCCCGCGCGGCAACGCCCAGTCCATGCTTCGGGCCCTCGGCGCCACTCACCGAGCCGACATAAACCTTCAGGCGGACAAAACTGGCGCCGCTGGCCCTGGCGACGACGAGCGGGCCTTCTCCATCATGGGCCTGAAGGATGATGCCGAGGATGATCTCAGGGTGTTCGATCCTCAACAGGCGCCCGAGCGCGGCCATGGTCGCGATGGTTGCCGCACTTGCGGGGCCGTTGCAACGCGTCTGGTCCTGCAGCTTGATCGCCGGAACGCCGGCGCGCACGAAGACAGCCGCGTTGGTGAGGACATAGTCCTCGAGATAGGCCATCGAGAGCCCCGGTTGCCGGACCGGGTCGGGCAGATGGAGCGCTGCGATCACGCGGGGGGGCGCAGACTGGGCTGATGGCATGGTGTGCTTCCGGATCAGGAGTGATGTGGAGGATGGTGCTGGTTATGAGCCTTCGGCAGGTCACCGGACGAGGCTGCGGCCTGCCGAAGGCGCAACCGGGCCTCGGCGCGCCGATCCCGCAGCTGCAGGGCGCCCATGCCTTCGATCGCCAGCGCCGCCGAGACGGCCCCGCGCAGACCAGCCGCGAATGCATCCTCGCCGCGCACCAGACCGGCGAGGAAGCCGCCACAGAAGGCGTCGCCGGCGCCAGTCGGGTCGAGTGGCCTGGCCGCAACGGCCGGCACATGGCAGGCTGCAGTCTCACCCTTCAGCAGGACAAGGGCGCCCTTGCTCCCCAGCTTGACACCAACCAGCGCCCGCGCGCGCCCTGACAGGTGCGACAGGGCCGCGGCGGCATCCCGGCCGGGGCACAGCGCCGTCAGCTCCCTTTCGCTCGGGAGGAATGCATCGACGAGAGCAAGCAGTTCATCGAGATCATCAGCGCGCATCGAGCCGGCGTGAAAGCCCGGATCGCATGTGACCGTGAGGCCTTGCCGCCGCGCCTGTCGCGCCAGCGTCAACTGCGCTGCGGGGGCGTTCGGGGCGAGATGCACGCCCCGCGCCCGCCAGTAGCCGGTGGGGACCTGATCTGCCGTTACGGGATGGGCCGCCCTGAAGGTCTTGTAGTCGCCGCCGGCCTCTGTCGCCTGCTCGAGGCGGGTCTGAAAGCGCTGCGCCTGTTCAATCGGCACACGCTCGCCTGTCATGCCGAAGGCATCGGCCTGTTCCGCAGTGGCATGGAGATGGTCCACGCGTGAGCCGTCGGCGCGATGAAAGAACCATTCCGACCGTGTCACATCAACCGGCTCGACGACAAGTCCGCCCAGATCAAGACCGCTACCGTGCAAGGCCGTGAAGGCGTCTGCCGGATAGTTCCGCGGCACGCGCGCAACGATGCCGACCTGATCGAGCCAATGGCTCGCGCCCATGGCGGCATAGACAGCATTGCCGCCGACAAGGTCGCGCGCCAATGCGCCATCCGCCGCCACCACATTGTCGATGATGACGCCACCACAGGCGAAGACCGCGATGCTCATGCGCCGGCGCTGTCCCCGGACGACCCGGCGCGGATCGTCGCCAGATGATAGGCCAGCAGGTGCAGCGGCAACGCGGCGAAGATCGCGCCGAGCGGGGCGGTCGCGTGCGGCAGCTGGAAGACGTGCCGGACCCGCTCGGCAATCTCGGCATCCGGCGACCCGAGCAGCGCAGCCACGGTAGCGTCCACTGCCTCGCCGACCAGAACCGTGTCGAAGGCGCGTTCGCGGCTGACAGCATCAGGCGATACGATCACGAGGTGATCGCCCTGTTTCGGCAGCCGATAGTGGTGCATCTCCTCGAGCGGCAGGGCGAAGGCATGGACCGGGCACAGTTCACGGATTTTGGCGGCTCCAAAACAGGCCGCCGCGAAGAATGGGCCCGCGCCCGTGAACAGCACGCTGCCAGCCGATGCGAATGTGGCCGCCATGGCCCGCGCAGGCGCGTCGTGCGACGCCACGGCCTTTGTGACACGAGCCGGCAAAGCTGAAAGGTCCTGCGTCAGGCTTTCGCGTGCCGCCGCGTTTGCGGAGACGCGTGGCGCAAGGCTCAGGGCCAACTGGGCAAGAATGGCGATCGCCGCCGTCGATGACTGGGTCGGCCAGCCACGCCGCAGCGCATGAACCTGCAAGGCGGCATCGAAATCGGCCATGATCGGGCTTGGCGCGGTGTTGGACACGCCCACGGTGAAGGCGCCCCGCTCCCTTGCACGCCTGAGTGCGCTCATCACGGCCGGCGTGTTTCCACCGGCGCTCAGCCCGATGGCCAGCGTGCCGGGACCAGCCGCGACATGGTCGTAGAGCGCGTAGTCGAAGGCCTGCGCCGCCAGACAGGGCACACCCAGCAACGTCTCGAAGAGATGCTTCACAGCCATGCCGACAAACCAGGAATCGCCGCATCCGGCGATGACGACATGCGTGATGTCCCGGCCCGCAAGCCGTCCTGCGATGGCTGCGACAGCATCCCGCTCGGCTTGCAGGGTGGCGGCAATGGCCTCGCCCTGCGCCATAATCTCGCCGCGGGTTCGCTCGACCCTCGCCAGGCGCGCGGCGTCGCGCGGCGCGTCGGTGGATGGCTCGGCGCGCAGGGCCGCGAGCCGCGCTGCATAGTCCGTCATGGGCTCAAGGGTCTTCATCTCAGGTCTTTGTCGTTGGGTTGCCTAGGCGTTCGAGACCGACTGTCCTGCCAAGAACCAGCATCACCAGACATGACAGGCCGATCTCGATCGCCGAGACGGCGGCAATGGCCGGCGTCGAGTCGTTCTGCACAAGGTAGTACAACTCTACCGGCAGCGGACGGCCGCGCACATCCGAGGTGAACAGCGCAACCGTGACGTTGTCAAAGGCCTCGATGAAGGTGAAGGCTCCCGCCGCCAGCAGCGCCGGGCCGAGTTGCGGCAGCGTGACGCGCACGAAGGTTTCGAGCTTGCCCGCGCCAAGATTGGCGCTGGCCTCGTCAAGACGAGGATCAAGATCGGCCAAGCGTGCCATGGTGATGCGGATCACGAAAGGCAGGCAGAAGACCGAAAGGGCCAGGACCAGCATGGTGTTGGAGGCCCGAAAGGCGATGTAGGCCCCGAAGAACAGGGTGGCGATGCCGATCACCATGCCCGGCATCATCTGCGGCGCCAGCAGAAAGGCGTTCAGCCCGGCCTTGGCGGGAAAGGTTCCCCGGACCGAGGCAAACGCCGCCGGCACACCGAGGGCCATGCAGAACAGGCTGACCCAGAGCGCGACCATCAGGCTCACCTGCACGCTGTCGGTCAGCTGCCGGTTTTCGAAGACCGCCCAATACCATTTGAGGCTGAAACCCGAGGGCGGGAACGAGATGTAGGCGCGCGGCTCGAAGGAGACGGCGATCACGATCAGGCTCGGCGCCACCAGCAGCAGCAGCGCGAAGCCCGCAACCAGCGCGAACACCGCCGCGCCAACCGCATCCACCCAGCGCGTGGATGGCGCCGGTCCGGGGCCTGATCCGGTGGTCATGTGCTGATCTCCGACCAGCGGCTCAACCGGCTGCCGCCCGCGACGATGAGGTAGACGAAGACAAAACAACTCGAAAGCAGGATCGTGGCCAGAACCGCCCCGCGCGTCCAGTCGAGCACGACCACGGTCTGTTCGTAGACCTGCACCGCGAGAGTCGAATAGCTGCCGCCGCCGAGCAACTGCGGCACGATGAAGTTCGTGTAGGAAACGGCGAAGACCAGAGCCAGCCCCGCGAAGATCGCCGGCACGCTCATCGGGACGACGACCGTGAGAAAGGT